>NZ_BAAAAU010000006.1:0-307936 GCF_054768115.1 Clostridium sp. CTA-6 | reverse complement strand
GTGTTGTTAGACCTGTATATATCTATTCTATAGATATACAAGAATTCTCTGTTAATAAACTATCAGATAGAGGTACTCTAGAAGTTAAAACTCTAGTTACAAATGCTCAAGACTTTATTACAAATATAGCTAAAGCATTAGTTAAATAACTTAAAAAAATTTTTCTGTATACTAAATTTTAGTAAAAAAGAGAGTCTTTTTAAAGATTCTCTTTTTTATTGTACAGATATTGATTTAAAATATAATAATTATTTATTTTTAATTTTAAATTTAATATATTTAATTTTACTAGTTTACTTAAAAAAAATTTATAAGAACTATTGACTTTAATGCTTGATGAAACTATAATAGTTACAACGAAAGCGATAAAAATGAGAAGTAAATCAATTTTTTTTATAATAGATGTAACTTCATAAGTTACATCTGCTAAATAATTTTATAATTTGTTGCAAATTAATTAATTACCATAATGAATGCATTGAAAGAGTTTTTTAAGGTTTCTTTGAAGAGGAATTAGATATTGGAAGAGTTAAGATATTATCTGAATTAACTGAAGAAATAACAAAGAGATAACTGTTTGTGCAGTTGGAGATGAAATTACAAATAGAATTATGGGAGTGATAAAAATATTGAAAAAATTGTCCTTTAAAATGAAATTATTAATTACTATTTTACCAGTTGTAATAATTGGAATGTCAATTTTGAGTTTTATAACATTTTATGAATTTAGAAAAAATATTGAAAATGAACTTGTCAACAATAAATTGGAGGAAGGGAAAAAACTAACTGAGAGTATAAACAATTGGTTGGAAGGAAAACTTTTAGAAGTAAGAAGTGCTGCTAATACACCTACGGCAAAACTAATAGAAACAGATGTTGCTGCTGTAGATAACTTTAATGCAGAAAGAATTAAATTTTTAGAAAAAAATTATCCAGGAGAATATGACAATGCAGCAGCAACTTTATTTAATAATGATGGTAAATCTAGAGCTCAATATTCAAATGGAAAGTTTGTAAATGGTGATGTATCAGAAAAAACATGGTACAAGGATTTAATGAGTGGGGTACCATATAATATATCTAATCCTGTAGTATCAAAGGGGACTGGTAAAACTTTGGTTGTAATAGGAGTTCCAATTAAAAATAAATCAGAAAAAACAATAGGAACAATGATATCTGCTGTGAATCTTTTACATATTAAAGAAAAAGTTAAGGAATTTAAATTTGGTGAAAAAGGATATAGTTTATTAATTGGAAAGGATGGAACTATTCTTGAACATCCAGATAAGTCATTAGTAATGCAGAAAAAGATATCAGAAATAAAAGATGAAAATATACAATCATTAGGAAAAGAAATGATGAAAAATGAATCAGGTGTATTTAGATTTGGAAGTGGAGATAATAAATCGATTGTATTTTATAATAAAGTTCCTCTATCAGGGTGGAATGTAGCAAGCGTTGTGTCTGAAAAGGAATTGTTTGCTCCTTTAAATAAATTAATGTTAACATTAATTTTAATAACAATAGTAATTGTATTTATTGTTGCAACAGTAATTGTATTTGTAGCAAAACAAATCACATTACCATTAACTAAGTTATCTGATTTTGCAGAAGAAATAGCAGAAGGAAATCTTACAAATAAATTAGAAGTTCATGGGCAAGACGAAATTTCTAAGGTGACAAAAGCACTAAATAATACAGTTTCAAAGCTTAAGAAAATGATAGGTGATATAAGTAGTTCGGCTAATGATGTTATGGTAATATCTAATGGTTTAGCATTATCAACAAGTGAATCATTAAAGGGAAATGAAGAAGTTTCACGAAGTATGCAAGAAATAGCCACAGGGGCTGTATCTCAGGCAGAAGGGGCAAGCAAAGCATCTATTGTAACAAGAGAATTAGTTGAAGATATAAATGAAATATCTAAAAAATGTAACTATATGATTGACATAGTAGAAAAATCAACTAATAGAAGCACAAAAGTTTCACAGGGAGTCCAACACACTGTAGATAGTATAAAGAACATAGCTACAACAAATAAACATAATGTTGAAGAAATTCAAAATTTATTAAATCAATCTAAAGAAATAGGACAAATTGTTGATGTAATAAGTGATATATCTGAACAAACTAATCTTTTATCACTTAATGCAGCCATTGAAGCTGCTAGGGCTGGTGCACAAGGTAGAGGATTTGCTGTAGTTGCAGATGAGGTGAGAAAATTAGCAGAACAATCAAGTAATTCTTCAAAAAGGATAGTAGAGCTTATTAATGGAATTCAAAAGCAAATTGAAATCATATCAAATAAAATGAATTCTGGAACAAGTGAAGTTATGCATGGAGTTAAAATGGCAACATTAATTGGTAATGATTTTGAAGAAATAGAGAAAGTATTTAATGAAGTTAATAATATTGTATTAGAGGTATCAGAGTCTACTAATACAATGGAAAAGAAAGTAAATGTTACAGCTGATATTATAAATAATGTTGCATCTGTAACAGAAGAAAATTCATCAGCTACAGAAGAAGTCACTGCATCAAATGAAGAGCAAATTGCTTTTATGCATCAAATTGTAGACTCAACTTATACATTAGAAGAATTAGTTAAAAAACTTAAGGATACAGTATATAAATTTAAATTATCCTAGATAGAATTAAAAGTAATTTATATAGGAAGCTTATAATCTTACAAAATAAAGATTATAAGCTTTTTTTATTAAATCTGTTAGAAATATCTACAAAAATAGATAAAAACTATAGTAATTTTGCAATAAATGTCTTATAATATAAGAGGTACGAGATATCATTTAAAAGGGTAGTGCAAACATCATTGAAAAAGAAGTTGTTACTATTCTTTGGGGGAATATTCATTTATCTATTTTATAAAAAAAATTACACTTAATGAAAAGGTTTACTGGTAAATTAAAAAAATACTATGGAGAAGGTAGGGGGAATAACAATGATAACAAAATTATTATTATCAGTATTACTAGTTTTGACAAGCTATTTTTTATTTTTCTTTTTAAAGGATTACTTTAAATCATTAAAAAAAGGTAATCTAGAAGACAATAATTTTTTTATTGTAGGAATTATAGGTTTAGTAGTAAATTTTTTTGATACATTAGGTATAGGGAGCTTTGCGCCGCTAACATCTATGCTTAAATTTTTTAAACAAACAGAGGATAAAGTAATACCAGGAACTTTAAATGTAGGATGCACTGTGCCTATGATTTTACAAGCTTTTATATTTATGACAGGCATAAAGGTGGAACCTGTAACATTAGTTTCTATGATAATAGCTGCTATGATAGGCTCTTTATTTGGTGCGGAAATAGTATCAAAATTAGATGAAAAAAAAGTGCAATTTTGCATGGGGGTATCTCTTCTAATTGTAGCTTTAATAATTTTAGCAGGACAATTAAATTTAATGCCAGCAGGTGGTAATGATATAGGTCTTCATGGTACTAAATTGATAATAGCTATAGTAGGTAATTTTATTTTAGGTATACTTATGACAGTGGGTATAGGATTGTATGCTCCGTGCATGGCTTTAGTGTGTGTGTTAGGTATGAATCCGAAGGTAGCTTTTCCAATAATGATGGGATCCTGTGCATTTTTATTACCTATGTCTTCAACAAAGTTTGTAAAAAATAATGCTTATGATAAAAAGGCATCTATATCCATAAGTATATTTGGAGTAGTAGGAGTTTTAATAGCAGCATTTATAGTGAAAGAACTTCCTGTTAGAGCTTTAACTTGGATGGTTGTTTGTGTAATAATGTATACTTCTATTACTATGTTTAAAGCTTATTACTCTAAAAAAGAAAGTTATGAAACTAGAGAAGAATTAGCTTAATAGTATATATAAATAAAATTTTTAAAAGAAAAATAAAAAAAAGTATAGTGATTAAATTATATATATAATAATGTAGGTTTTTATTTTTTATCCGATGACTATCCGCTCTAATACTCCCATCTTCTTCAAAGTGGGAGTAAAGAGCGGATACGTCCCTGGATAACGATTTCTAAGCTTCAGAATGAGTAAAAACTCACTCCGAAGCCAAGAACTCTGTTTATAAAAAGATATATAAAATTGGGTTTTATAATTGGAACTTAGAGTTTGTACTAAAATTTTAGTATAAACTCTTATTTTTTTTATTTAAAGTATTTAATAGTTCTATGTTATAAATATAGAGCTACAAATAGGAGGACTCAATATAGATTTGAATTTTAGGTATTCTCCTTTTTATATATAACATATAGATTTTACCTAATTATCATTTTATATAAAAATTAGTAGCCTTATTTATTGAAAATGAATTAAAAAGAATAAAATAAAAAAAATAGTTTAAAATAAAATATGAATTTAAAAATTACTTATAATTAAATAAAAATCTTTGTAGAAACATTAGTAATGAGAATGTTTACAACGTGGTGTCAGAAAATACTACACTATAATTCAAACAATGTTATTAAAAATACAAATAGATAAGGCTTTAATTGATAAAAAAAAATAATAATGTCTAAAAGCTGACACATTATCCGTAAAAGTGTCAAAAAAAAGACAAAAATATATTGAAATTTATAAGAAGTTTATGCGAAAAAAGGGCTTTTTATAAAAAATAACATGTAAAAAGGTATAAAAAACTAATTATTTTGTGTTTTTTTTAACTTTTTTTATTTAAATTATAGATTTGGCATAAACATTGCTATATAATATAAGTGTGTGTAGATAGATCAAGGAGGGATACCATGGAAAAATTGTTTAGTTTTCCTCTAAGGATGCACGTAGGTGCACCAGATGCTCCCTGTGTAAAAGAGGGACAAAAGGTTAAAAGAGGAGAATGTATAGCAGAACCAAACGGACTTGGTGCTAAAATTCATACTAGTGTGTCCGGTATAGTAGAAAAAGTTACAGATAAAGAAATCATAATAAAAGCAGATGAAGCTCAAACAACAGAATTCGTTAAGATAAAGAAATGCGATAATTTAGTAGATACTGTATTTGAAGCAGGAATAGTTGGAGCCGGCGGAGCAGGTTTCCCAACTCACATAAAGCTAAAGTCAGATAACAAAGATGGCTACATTATAGCAAACTGTGTAGAATGTGAACCAGCACTTCATCATAACATAAAAGTTATAGAAGAAACGCCTGAACTAATAATAAATGGTGTTAGATATGCAATGAAAGCCACTAATTCTGCAAAAGGATACATAGCTATAAAAGCTAAACATCCTGAAGCTATAGCTTCATTAGAAAAAGCTTTAAAGGGAGCTACTGATGTAGAAGTTAAACCTCTTGCTGACTTATATCCAATGGGTGAAGAAAGAGCTATAATCAATGCAATATTTGATAAGTGGTTAGATGTAACTCAGCTTCCTATAGAAGCAAAATGTATTGTAATGAATGCTGAAACTTTAGCAAATATTACAAGAGCTGTTGAAGAAGGAAAGCCAGTTATAGATAAGGATATAACTGTAATAGGAAAACTAAAATCAGGTAATAAGCCAAATATATTCTTACAAGTACCAGTGGGAACACCAGTTAAAGATTTAATAGAAAAATCTGGTGGAATAGATGGTGAATATGGTGAACTAGTAATAGGTGGACCATACACTGGAAAAGCTGGAGATATAGAAAAGGATGCTGTTACTAAAATATCCGGTGGAGCAATAGTTACAATACCATTACCAGAATATAATGGACCATTAGGACTACTAGTATGTGCCTGTGGAGCTAACGAAGAAAGATTAAAAGATGTAGCAACTAAAATGAATGCAAAAATTGCAGGAGTAGTTGACTGCAAAAACATAGAATACCCAAAGGGTAAAGGAAATGGACCAGGAAAATGTAAAACACCTGGTGAATGACCAGGCCAAGCGGCTGCAGTTATGCAGCTTAAAAAAGATGGAGCAGAAAGAATATTAATATCAAACTGTAGTGATTGTTCGAATACAGTTATGCAAATAGCTCCAAAAGCTAAGGTTCCAGTATATCATCATACTGATCATATATTTAGAACTATTGATTACACATTAACAAGAAGACTTCCACAGGAATAACAAAAAAATAAAAAAAATTAGGAGGTTATGTCTTATGTCAATGACACCAGAGCATGCAGAGGCGTTAAAGAATGAATCTGCAGTAGTATGTTGTAGAGCAGAAGAGGGAACAGTATTAACTGCTGACAACTTAGAAGATCCAGAAATATTCCCAGATATGGTAGACTCAGGTCTATTAACTATACCAGCTGATTGTTTAAAAGTTGGAGAAGTAATAGGAGCTAAATTGTTAAAAACTGTAGATTCATTAACACCATTAACTCCAGATATAATTGAAGGAGCAAAAACAATAGGTGATTCAGAAGATAAGGCTGAAGAAATTTCAGAAGAATTAACTGAAGAAGATGAAAAGGCAGTTCTAAAATATAATTTAAAAGCAGGAGATACTATAAAAGCTAGTGATTTAGAAAATCCAATGCACTTCCCTAAACTTGTAGATTCTCTTTTACTAACATTAGATGAAAGAGTTCTTACAAGAAAAGAAGTAGTTGGAGCAACTTTATCAGTTGATATGCCAGCTTTAACTCCTGTAACACCTGATATATTAGAAGGATTTGAGGAGGAAGTAAACATGAGTGCTGATACACAAGCAACAATAAGTGGTGGAACTTTAAGAATCAGAATAGCTGAAGGAAAAGGGATTGACATCGAAGTTCCTTTAAATGGAAATGTAGGTGCAGGAAAATCAGTAGCTGTTCCAGCAGTAAAAGCTGAAAAAGGCACAGTAACTGCAGCTCCAGTAGCAGTAGAAGCTAAAAAAGAAGTTAAATTAGAAGAAAAAGTAGTAAGATCAGTTACAAGAAAATACTACAAAATAGACAAAGTAGAATTAGCTAAAGAAACTAAAATTGAAGGAACAACTCTTTATATAAGAGAAAACATCTGTGAAGATGCATTCAATGTAGATCAATTAGTTAAAGATATAAAATTAGAAATAATAACTCCAGATAAATACAACACTTATAGTGAAACTATAATGGACGTACAACCAATAGCTACTAAAGAAGGTTCAGATGCTAAGTTAGGTGAAGGCGTTACAAGAGTTATAGATGGAGCTATTATAATGGTAACAGGTATCGATGAAGATGGAGTTCAAGTTGGTGAATTTGGTTCTTCAGAAGGTATATTAGAAGAAAATATTATGTGGGGAAGACCAGGTGCTCCTAATAAAGGTGAAATATTCATCAAAACTCAAGTAACTATAAAAAGAGGAACAGGAATGGAAAGACCAGGTCCATTGGCTGCTCACAAAGCAACAGATTTCATAACTCAAGAAATCAGAGAAGCTTTAAAAGCTGTTGAAGATGATTCATTAGTAGTTAACACTGAAACTTTTGAACAAGTAAGAAGACCAGGAAAGAAAAAAGTTGTAGTTGTTAAAGAAATAATGGGTCAAGGTGCTATGCATGATAACTTAATATTACCATTAGAACCAGTTGGAGTAATAGGAGCTAAACCAAACGTTGATTTAGGAAACGTTCCAGTAATGCTTGCGCCGACAGAAGTATTAGATGGTGGTATCCACGCATTAACTTGTATTGGACCTGCTTCTAAAGAATGTTCAAGACACTACTGGAGAGAACCTCTTGTAATGGAATGCATGAGAGATGAAGAAGTTGATTTAGCAGGAGTTATATTTGTAGGAAGTCCACAAATCAACAGTGAAAAATTCTATGTATCTGAAAGATTAGGTATGATGGTAGAAGCTATGGATGTTGATGGCGCTTTTGTTACAACTGAAGGTTTTGGAAATAACCACATTGACTTTGCAAGCCACGTAGAACAAATAGGTATGAGAGGTGTTCCTTGTGTAGCATTCTCATTCTGTGCAGTTCAAGGTGCTCTAGTTGTTGGTAACAAACACATGAAATACATGGTAGATAACAACAAATCAGAAGGCGGAATAGAAAACGAAGTATTATCTTGTAATACATTATGTCCAGAAGATGCTATAAGAGGTCTTGCAATGATTAAAGCAGCTATGTCTGGAGAAGAAGTTAAAAAACCAGAAAGAGCTTGGAATGCAAATGTTAAAGAAAACAACATTGAAATGATAGAAAAAACAACTGGAAATAAAATTGATAGAGTTTTAAATGAAACTTCAATACCAATGAGCGAAAAGAGAAAAGAAAAATACGCTACAAAGTAGGGATATAAATGGATTTAAAATATGGTGATAAAATCCTAGAAATGCAAGGTGTTATTGTAGACGTATCTGATGGAGCAGTAGCCATAGATTTCAAAGGAAGACTTGGATACTTAAAGGTACCAAGAAGAATGATAATATCTGATTATGAACTTAAAGTAGGTCAAGAAATAGGCTTAAATATGAGTTTTGTAGAAGTATTATCTGATGAAATAAATGAAAAATATGTAAGTAATTTAGAAATCCAAAAGAGACGTGGTCTAAATCCTGATGAAAGACATAAATAAATTTATAAATTGAAGGGAAGGTTACTAGAATGAATATTGTAAAGGGATTACAATCAGAAATATTTGTTCCTATAACTCCTAACCCAGTATGGGCGCCAGTTACAATGGAACTAAAAGATATGACAGTAGCATTAGCTACAGCAGCAGGAGTTCACTTAAAATCAGACAAAAGATTTAATTTAGCAGGTGACTTCACATACAGATTAGTACCAGGAGATGCAAAAACATCAGATATGATGGTATCTCACGGTGGATATGATAACGGAGACGTTAACAAAGATATAAATGCCATGTTCCCAATAGATAGATTAAGAGAATTAGTAGATGCAGGTTTTATAAAAGCTGTTGCTAAAACTCATATAGGATTCATGGGCGGTGGCGGAAACCAACAAAAATTCAGAGAAGAAACAGGCCCAGAAGTTGCTAAAATCTTAAAAGAAGAAGGCGTAGACGCTGTATTGATGACTGCTGGATGAGGAACTTGTCATAGATCTGCAGTTATAGTGCAGAGAGCGATTGAAGAAATAGGAATTCCTACAATAATAATAGCTGCTCTTCCACCAGTTGTTAAACAATCTGGTACACCAAGAGCGGTTGCACCAAGAGTTCCAATGGGTGCTAATGCGGGAGAACCTAATAATGTAGAAATGCAAACAGCAATAGTAAAAGAAACATTAGAACAATTAATTAAGATTCCTTCAGCAGGAAAAGTTGTTCCATTACCATACGAATATATAGCAAAAGTTTAATAATTAAAAAAGAGCTCTACTTGGTAAAGTAGAGCTCTTTAAAAAAATGCCTAATTATACAAATTGTATTTGAAATATTTAAATGGAAATAAATTAAAGAAATTCCTGCATAAAATCAATATTGTTTTAAATTTATCAAAATGAAAAGGATTTCACAAAATAACAATAATAGTTTTAATTTTGTGAAAATTTAAAGCAATATAAATATAGAGTGTTATTTCAAATTTTTCTAAAATTTAGTCAGTTATATAATACTATTTAAGTAATGTTAAAAAAATATCAAAAAACATGAAAAAATCTATAGAAAAAAATATAAATTTGTATTAAAATTATAGTATAAAAAATAAATAAAAAGAGGTGTAGAAAATGGTAAAAATAGTTTTAGGTCTTTTAATTATTTTAACAGTCTTTTTTGCAGTTGCATTTTTCAAAGATTATATTAAAGCAACTAAAGAAGGAAATATTGAAAAAACCAATTTTTTTGCATTAGGAACAGTAGGATTTATAACTAATTTTTTTGATACTTTGGGAATAGGAAGCTTTGCTCCTACTACAGCATTACTTAAAAATTTTAAACTTACACAGGACAGAACTTTACCAGGTACATTAAATGTTGCATGTACTGTACCAGTTGCTGTAGAGGCTATTTTATTTATAAATGGTATAGAAGTAGAGCCTGTAACATTATTTTCTTTATTAATAGCAGCTACAGCAGGTGCGGTAGTAGGTGCAGGAGTTGTATCCAAACTAGATGAGAAAAAAGTTCAATTTGGTATGGGAGTGGCTCTTGTAATAGTGGCTTTAGTAATGCTTGCAGGACAATTAAACTTAATGCCAGCAGGTGGAGATGCTACTGGACTTCATGGTGTAAAGCTTATAGTAGCAATTATAGGTAATTTTATATTAGGCGCTTTAATGACTTTAGGAATAGGTTTATACGCTCCATGTATGGCTTTAGTATATGCTTTAGGAATGAGTCCAAAGGTTGCTTTCCCAATAATGATGGGATCTTGTGCATTCTTAATGCCGGCAGCATCACTTAAGTTTGTAAAAGAAGGAGCTTATGATAGAAAAGCATCTATGGCTATAACTATATTTGGTTTAGTAGGTGTATTTATAGCATATTATTTAGTAAAATCATTACCATTGGATATATTAAAATGGTTAATAATTGTTGTTATATTATATACTGCAGTTATGATGTTTAACTCATCTTCTAAAGCTAAAAAAGCGGTAAAGGCTTAAAAATAATGTTTTAGATTTAAATTATATTTGTAAAGCTTTAAAATAATTAAGTGTTAAAAACCAGGTGAAATTTAAATTTCACCTGGTTTTTTTTCAAGTTTATAATTTTATTGTTGAAAATTTTAATAAAAAGTGTTTATACTATATATATGTGTATTCATATTTATCCATAATTAGCAGATAGAAATACTTTATTTGTATAATTATAAATAAATTAATAGATAAAGTGAAAAAATATTACAATAATTTGCATAAAACTTGTGAAATAATATATTTATTTCATAGTTAACTGTAAATTTTATTTAATTTTTATATTTGAAGGGAGTAGTTTTAATGGACTTAATGAAAAGCTTATGGGAAAAAGCTAAAAGTGACAAAAAGAAAATTGTACTTGCAGAGGGAGAAGAAGAAAGAAATATTGAAGGTTGTTCAAAAATATTAAAAAATGAATTAGCTCACATGATTTTAATAGGAAATGAAGAAAAAATAAACGAAACAGCAAAAAAATTAAATGTTTCTATAGATGGTGCAGAAATAATAGATCCACAGACTTCAGAAAAAGTTTCTACATATACAAAAGAATTTTATGAATTAAGAAAACATAAGGGCGTTACTATGGAAAAAGCAGAACAAATAGTTAAAGATCCTATATATTTTGCTACAATGATGGTTAAAATGAAGGATGCAGATGGATTAGTATCTGGTGCTATACACACTACAGGAGATTTATTAAGACCAGGACTACAAATAGTTAAAACGGCTAAAGGAGCCTCTGTTGTTTCAAGTACATTCATAATGGAAGTACCAAATTGTGAATATGGTAAAAATGGTATGCTTTTATTTGCAGATTGTGCTGTAAATCCTAATCCAACAGCAGATGAGTTAGCTTCAATTGCTATATCCACAGCAGAAACTGCTAAAGCTTTATGTGATATGGAACCTAAAGTAGCTATGTTATCTTTCTCATCAAAGGGAAGTGCAAAGCACGACTTAGTAGATAAAGTAGCAGAAGCTACAAAAATAGCAAAAGAAAAAAGACCAGATCTTGATATAGATGGGGAATTACAATTAGATGCGGCTATAGTACAAAAAGTTGCAGATTTAAAAGCTCCAAATAGCACCGTTGCAGGAAAAGCTAATGTTTTAGTATTCCCAGACCTACAAGCAGGAAATATAGGATATAAATTGGTTCAAAGATTCGCAAACGCAAGTGCTATAGGACCAATATGTCAAGGTTTTGCAAAACCAATTAATGACCTATCAAGAGGTTGTAGCAGTGATGATATAGTTAATGTAGTTGCTGTAACAGCAGTTCAAGCACAAAATATGTAATTAAATATTTTAATTTTTATATGATCAATTTATTTATTATTTTAGATGATAAATTAATTGATTAATATCACAAATAAAAAATAGATTTGTTTATAATAAAATTTTATATAAAACATATAGATGAAGGGTGGAAAATTAATGAAAATATTAGTAGTTAACTGCGGAAGTTCATCATTAAAATATCAATTAATAGATATGACTTCTGAAGAAGCTTTAGCAAAAGGATTAGTAGAAAGAATAGGAATAGAAGGATCTATATTAACTCAAAAGGTTAATGGAGAAAAATATATAATAGAAGAACCTATGAAAGATCATAAAAAAGCTATAGAGTTAGTTTTAAAAGCATTAGTAGACAAAGAGCATGGTGTAATATCTGATATGTCAGAAATAGCAGCAGTAGGACATAGAGTAGTTCATGGTGGAGAAAAATATGCTAGCTCAGTACTTATAGATGATGAGGTTATGAAGGCTTTAGAAGATTGTGTTAAATTAGCACCACTTCATAATCCACCAAACATAATAGGAATAAATGCTTGTAGAGAACTTATGCCTAAGACTCCAATGGTAGCGGTATTTGATACAGCATTCCATCAAACATTACCAGATTATGCATATATGTATCCATTACCATATGAATTATATGAACAAAATGGTATAAGAAAATATGGCTTCCATGGAACATCACATAGATATGTATCTAGTGTGGCATCAGAAATGATGGGAAAAGATCTAAAAGATATTAAAGTAATAACTTGTCACTTAGGAAATGGAGCAAGTTTATGTGCTGTAAAAGAAGGAAAATCAGTAGAAACTTCTATGGGATTCACTCCACTTGCAGGATTAGCTATGGGAACTAGATGCGGAGATATAGACCCAGCAATACTTCTTTTCATGGAAAGAGAATTAAAAATGTCACCAGATGAAGTAGATAATGTTATAAATAAAAAATCAGGTGTATTAGGAATATCAGGAGTAAGTAGTGACTTTAGAGACATAGAAGGTGCTGCAGAAGAAGGAAATAAAAGAGCTAAACTAGCTTTAGATGTATATCATTATACAGTAAGACAAACAATTGGTGCTTATACAGCAGTATTAAATGGTGTAGATGCTATAGTATTTACAGCAGGACTAGGAGAAAATTCAGCAGCAAGCAGAGAAGAAATTTTAAATGGATTAGAATACTTAGGTATTAAGATAGATGCCGAAAAGAATAAACAAAGAGGAAAACAAATAGAAATAAGCACTGAAGATTCAAAGGTAAAGGTATTCGTTATACCAACTGATGAAGAATTAATGATAGCAAGAGATACTAAAGAAATAACAGCTAAATAGTATATAATATAAGTTATAAATATAGGTGTAATAACTTTGATTTACTTATAAAATACTTGACTTTTTAATATGCCCTTTATATAATAAATTGTGGTTGCTATAATTGAGGTGAATTTTATGAATTTAGATGTATCGGATTTAATAAAAAAAATAAAACTAAGTAAAGATGTTCATCTGAAGTTAGAAGATCAAAGAAAATTTTTTGATGGAGATGAAGAAATTCTTTATTTAGAAGCACCAACATTAGACGGGGTAGTTAGTATATCTAAAGATATATTAACCTTAGATGGAAAGTTAAGTGCAGAAATTGAGCTTTCTTGTTCAAGATGTCTTCAAAAGTTTAAACACCATGTTGACACAGAGGTACATGAGAGTTTTACAAATAATCCCCAATGCGAAGATGATGAGATTATGTTACTAAAAAATGAAGCTATTGATGTTACAGAGGTTATAGAAAATAACATAATTATAGAATTACCAATAAAAAGACTCTGTAAGGAAAATTGTAAAGGCTTATGCCAACAATGCGGTGCTAATTTAAATTTTTCAAAGTGTAAATGCGAAAAAGATATAGATCCAAGGTTGGCAAAACTAAAAGACTTTTTTTCTGCTCAGTAAGGAGGTGTTTACAGTGGGAAATCCAGCGAGAAAAACTTCAAAGGCAAAAAGAGATTCTAGAAAAGCTCAAACTTTCAAATTAAGCTTACCAGGAATCGTTGAATGCCCTCAATGTCACGAAATGAAACTTGCTCATAGAGTATGTAAAAGTTGTGGATATTACAATGGCAAAGAAGTTGTATCAAACGATAAATAATTATAAAAAAGAAAGTCGTAAGGCTTTCTTTTTTTTCTTGTGAAAGAAAAAAAATTAGCTTATACTTTATAGTAGGAAGGAAGTGATACTATGATAATAGCTGTAGATGGTATGGGAGGAGATTTTGCTCCAGAATTAGTAGTAGAAGGATGTATACAAGCTGTCAAGGAATATGAAGGCATACATATAATAATAACAGGTAAAGAAGAATTAATAAAAAATGAATTAGATAAAAGAGAATATAAAGGAAACAAAATAGAGATACTAAATACAAAGGAAGTTATAGGTACTGATGAAGCACCAGTAAAGGCTATAAGAAGGAAAAAAGATTCAAGTATGGTGAAAGCTTTAGAATTAGTAAAAGAAGGTAAAGCTCAAGCCGTTATATCCGCAGGAAGTACAGGAGCATTAATGGCAGGAGCTACTTTTGTTTTAGGAAGAATAAAGGGTATAAATAGAGTTTGTTTAGCACCATTACTTCCAGGAGCTAAAGCTCCTTTTATGATAGCAGATGCAGGTGCTAATGTAGATTGCAGGCCAGAATATTTAGTTCAATTTGCTATGATGGGGAAAGTATATTTTGAAAGTGTATTAGGTGTTAAAAATCCAACGGTAGGGTTGGTAAATATAGGTGCTGAAGAAGAAAAAGGTAATGAACTTACAAAAGCCGCATATAAATTATTAAAGGATACAGATTTTAATTTTATAGGAAATATAGAACCAAGAGATATACCAAGAGGAGAAACTAATATTGCAGTATGTGATGGATTTATAGGAAATACTGTGTTAAAAACTTATGAGGGAGTAGCCTCAAATTTATTTTCTATGTTAAAAGATGAAATAATGTCATCCACCAGAGGAAAAATAGGAGGAGCACTTTTAAAACCTGTATTTAAAGATTTTAAAAAGAAATTTGATTATACGGAATATGGTGGATCACCTTTTCTAGGGGCTAAGGGTATATGTATAAAAGCTCATGGAAGTTCTGATGCTAAAGCATTTAAAAATGCTATAAGACAGGCAAAAATTTGTTATGATAAAAAGATAATTGAAGAAATAGAGAATAATTTAGAAAATTTAATAGAAAATAATATATAATGGAACTTAATGAATATATTGACGTAGAAATAGTTATGTAATATTATTTATGTATAAAGCATTAGGAGGTGACACAAATGATTTTTGAAAAAATAAAAGCTACAATAGCAGAACAATTAAGTATAGATGAAGAGGAAATAACTATGGAATCATCTTTTATTGATGATTTAGGTGCGGATTCACTTGATATAGTTGAATTAATAATGGCATTAGAAACTGAATTCGATTTAGAAATACCAGATGAAGACGCAGAAAAAATTTCTACAGTGGGAGATGTAGTTGACTACATAAAATCACATACTGAGGAATAATTGATTTTTATCCCCGCCTTTACTAGCGGGGATTTTATATTAAAAAATATAATTAAAAGATAAGTTTATTCTTGAGTTTATTTAATAAATATACTGAAGAATGAACTTCTAGGGAGTGAAAATTTTGAAAAATAGACAGGATATTTTGAAAGAACTTCAGTACAAACTTAAAGTATGTTTTAAAGATGAAAAATTATTAGATGTGGCATTAACCCATAGTTCCTATGCTAATGGTAAAAAAAATATAAAATATTATGAAAGATTGGAGTTCTTGGGAGATTCCGTATTACAACTTATAATATCAGAGCATTTATATCAAAAATATGAAGATAAAAAAGAAGGAGAACTCACTAGAAAGAGGGCTATAATAGTCTGTGAAAATTCCCTTTACGAAATGGCTAAAAGATGGGATTTAGGTTTTTATTTGCAAATGAGTAAAGGGGAAGAATTGACAGGAGGCAGAGAGAGAGTATCTATATTAGCAGATTGTGTGGAATCTATAATAGCTGCTATATATTTAGATAAAGGATTAGATGAAGCAAGAGAATTTGTTATGAAAAATTTCAAGGAAATAATAGAAAAAGCCATGAGAGATGAAATAATACTAGATTATAAAACTACATTACAAGAAATAGTGCAACAAAATAATGATCTTACTATAAACTATGAATTATTAAAACAGGAAGGTCCTCCTCACAGAAGAAAGTTTTTTACTAATGTAACCATAGATAATGAGGTAAGAGGAACGGGGATAGGATATAGTAAAAAAGAAGCAGAACAAAACGCAGCAAAGGAAGCATTAAAGAATTTAGGTGATAATTATGAGTAAAGGTCATTATATAATACCAATATTTGTAGCTCAGGAAGGATGTCCCTACAATTGTGTTTTTTGTAATCAGCATAAAATAACCGGAGAAAAGGACGAAATAATAGACGAAAATTACGTAAGAGAAACCATAGAAGCTTATATAAAAACTATAGATAGAGAAAATTCAACTTTAGAGGTTTCTTTTTTCGGAGGTACTTTTACGGGTATACCTATAGAAAGGCAAAAGAGTCTTTTAAAAGTAGCAAAGGAATATAAGGATAAGGGCCAAATAGATTGTATACATATGTCCACAAGACCAGATTATATAGACAGAGAAATTTTAGATAACCTTAAAAAGTACTCTGCGGATATAATTGAATTAGGAGTTCAATCTTTAGATGAAGAAGTCCTTTTAAAATCAGGAAGAGGGCATTCCGTAGAAGAGGTGTATAGAGCCTCAAAACTTATAAAAGAATACGGATTTACTTTAGGACATCAAATAATGTTAGGACTTCCAGGAGATACTTTTAAAAAGGACATAGAAACTGTAGAAAAATCTTTAAAGATGAAACCAGATATAGCAAGAATATATCCAGCCTTGGTAATAAAGGATACTCCTATGGAATATATGTTAAGAAAGGGAACTTATAAACCTTATACTTTAGATGAAGCTATAGATATAACTAAAATATTATATTCTATGTATGATAAAGAAGGCATAAAAGTAATAAGAATAGGACTTCAGCCTACAGAAGAAATAAATGAAAATAAAGATGTGATTTCAGGTCCTTTTCATCCAGCTTTTAGAGAATTAGTGGAAGGAAAAATAATTAATGAGGCTATTTTCTCCTATGTGGAAGATAGTTTAGAAGAAAGCTTAGAAATTTACATAAATAATAAAGATATTTCTAAATTGTATTGTAATAGAAAAGAATTCTTTAATGAATTTATAAATAAGAAGAAAGTAAAAAGATTTAAAGTTATACAAGATGAAACATTAGGTAGAGGGAATATAATTATTAAAAAGGATGAAAATCAAGAACATATATTTATAAAAGAGTATATGAGAAAGCTTTCAGAAGAAGGAAAAAACTTATTTATATAGAATAATATAAGTATCAAGTTAATATAAGCTTTAGTGTCCCCACTGTTTCATATTCAGTGGGGATATATATTTTAAGTTTTAATAATTGATATTTTTTTTTATATATAATAAACTATTAAATGATGTTATTTTTAAAGGGAGGTAAAATTGAAATGAAAAGAGAAAAAAGAGAAAAGATGACTAAAGTTTTAGTTGTTGTTATGACTATTGTATTTATTGCTAGTATATTACCAATGTTTTTTGCCAGATAGGAGTTGTACTACATGTTTTTAAAATCAATTGAAATAAGAGGTTTTAAATCTTTTGCAGATAAAACTGAATTAATGTTTAAACAAGGAGTCACAGCAATAGTAGGTCCTAATGGGAGCGGGAAAAGTAATATATCTGACGCAGTAAAATGGGTGTTGGGAGAACAAAGTGTAAAATCCTTAAGGGGAAGTAAAATGGAGGATGTTATATTTGCTGGTACACAATATAGAAAACCAGTAGGACTTTGTCAAGTTTCACTGATATTAGATAACAGTGATAAAGACTTACCCATAGAATATACAGAAGTAACCATAACTAGACGCTTATATAGATCTGGTGAAAGTGAGTATTATATAAATAATACTCAATGTAGGCTTAAAGATATACAAGAGTTATTTATGGATACAGGTATAGGTAAAGAAGGCTATTCTATAATAGGACAAGGGAAAATAGAGGCAGTTTTAAGTGGAAAGCCAGAGGAGAGAAGAAGTCTTTTAGAGGAAGCAGCAGGTATAGTTAAATTTAAATGGAGAAAAGAAGAGGCAGATAAAAAACTTTCTAATACAGAACAAAATCTTATAAGAATAAAAGATATATTAAATACTTATGAAGAAAGAATAGAACCACTTAAAGAAGAAAGTGAAAAAGCTAAAAAGTTTTTAAATTTATCAGAGGAATTAAAGCATAAAGAAGTCAATATTATGATATATTCTATAGATAAGATAGAAAAAGACCTAGAAAATATAAATAACAATATGCTTTCTTTAAGTGAAAATATAGATAACTTAAAAAATGAAAAATCACAGTACAAAGAAATAATTTTAAAGTTTAATGAAAAATTAGAACTTCTAGACACAAATAATGGTAAAAATAAAGAAGAATATTATTATAATAAAGATAAAAATAAGGATATAGAGAATGAAAATATTCTATTAAAAGAAAAAATAAAAAATCTAAAAGATAATATAAAAGTAAAAGAAAATACTTTAAAAACTAATGAAGAAAGATTACAAAATTATTTAAAAGAAAAGGAAGACTTAGAAAAAAAATTAAATAAATTAAAAGAAGAAGAAATTTATTTAAGAGAAGAGATAGATAAAAAAGAAGATAACATAAATAATTTTAATAAAGAACTAAAGGAAAAAGAAGATAAACTAAAGATGCTAAAATCTGAAGAGATAGAAATACTAAGTAATACGGCTAACCTTAGAAATGAAATATCTGTAATGGAAAATGAAATAGTAAATTTGAAAAATAAATTGGATAATATAAAAAATTCCTGTGATAGTTATATAAGCTCTATAAATATAAATATAAAAACTAAGGAAGATATAGAAAAAGAAATAAAAAATATAAAAGAAAATATACTTTCATTAGAAAATAATTTAAAAGAAAACAGTAAAAATATAGGCTCTTTAAAAATATCCCTTAATAATAAAGAAAAAAAATTAAAGGAGAAAAATGCAGCCTACAGTAGATTAGAAGCGAATTATCATATGCTTTCAAATTTAGAAAAGCACTATGAAGGATATAATAGAAGTGTAAAAACCTTGATGGAGCATGTAAGTCAGGGCAAAATAGATAACATTAATGGAGGCTGTGAAGTTTTAGGGGATATAATAAAAGTAAAGAAAGAGTTTGAAACAGCCATGGAGATAGCCTTAGGTGGAGCTATATCTAATGTTATAACAGAGGATGAAAACAAAGCTAAGATATTAATAAACTATTTAAAGAAAAGAAGTTTAGGAAGAGCTACCTTTTTACCTTTAACTACAATACAGGGGAGAAAAGCTAAAATAAATAATGTTACAAGAGAAGATGGATTTTTAGGTATAGCCAGTGAGCTTATAAATTATGATGCGAAATTTTCTAATATAATAGATTATGTTTTAGGTAGAACCCTAGTGGCAAAGGATATGGACAGCGCCCTTAAAATTGCTAAAAAATTAAATTACTCCTTTAAAATAGTAACATTGGAGGGTGAAGTTATAAATCCAGGAGGCTCACTAACCGGTGGTAGTATAAAACATAGGGCAGGAAGCAGTATAATAAGCCGAAAAAGGGAGATAGAGGAGACTAAGAAAGAATTAGAAGAAACAAAGAATACCATAGAGGAATTTATAAGTAATATATTAGAAAATAAAAATAAAATAAAAACTTTAGATGAAGAAAATTTAAATATAAAGGATGAAATTTACTACAATAATATAGAAATAACTAAATTTACGGGAAAATTAAATGCTATAAAGGAAGATACAGAAAGACTTAGAAGTTCTTTAAATATATCAAGAGAAGAAATTAAGTTAACAAAGGATAAAATACAAGACATTGAAGAGAATATAAATGCATCACAAAAACAATTAGAAGAACTTAAATTAAGAAAAGATTTAAATCATAATGATATAAAGGAATGCGAAGATTTTCTTGAAAATGAAGAAGAAAATGTAAAAAATATAAAAGATAAATTAATAGAGTATAAAATAGAAAAAGCTAAATTAGACGAAATGTTAGTTAGTATAAAAAAAGAATTCTATTCTATGGATACTAATATTACAAACTTAAATAATGAAAATAAAAATATAAATAAAGGTAACCATGAGGATAGAACAAATATAGAAAAATTTGAAAATAATATAAAAGAAAATGAAGATAATATAAAAGATATAAAGACTTATTTAGAAAGTTTAGAAGAAAAATTTAAAAAGTATGAAGTAGAAAGAATAAAACTAAAGGAAGAATTAGAAAAAAATAAAAATAAGGAAGAAAATTTATTATTAATTTTAAGTAAAAAAGAAGATGAAGTTCATAAACAAGATATACAAAAAACTAGGTACATAACAGAAAGAGAGAATTTATATAACAAATTAAATGAGGAATTTTCTTTAACTTATGCAGAAGCACTTAGTTATAAAAAAGAAGATATAAATGTTATAAAATATAAGGAGTATGTACAAAATTTAAAAATAGAAATATCCAATTTAGGTACAGTAAATGTAGGATCTATAGAGGAATATAAAGAATTAAATGAAAAAATAACATTTATGAGTAATCAAAAGGAAGATTTAGTAAAGTCAAAAGAAGAACTTTTGAATGTTATTGAAGAAATGACTAACAAAATGAGAACTGTATTTAGTGAAAATTTTAATAAATTAAGAAAAAACTTTAATGAAACATTTATAGAGTTATTTAAAGGTGGTAGTGCAGATTTAATACTATCTAATGGAGATGAACTTACAGCTAATATAGAAATAAATGTTCAGCCACCAGGTAAAAAACTTCAAAATATAAATCTTATGTCTGGTGGAGAAAAGGGATTATCCGCTATAGCATTGTTATTTGCTATTTTAAAAATGAAACCTACACCTTTTTGTATATTAGATGAAATTGAAGCCGCATTAGATGATGCTAATGTAACTAGATATGCAGACTTTTTAAAGGAATTTTCAGAAAACAGTCAATTTATAGTTATAACTCATAGAAAGGGTACTATGGAAGCTTGTGATGCACTATATGGGGTTACTATGGAAGAAAAGGGTGTTTCAAAGATTATATCTGTAGATTTAACATCAAAAGATGAGGTAGCAGCGACTTTATAAATAATAAGCATTTAGAAGGGGCGATAGTATGTTTGGAAAATTTTTTGACAAATTAAAAGAAGGATTAACAAAAACTAAGGATGGCTTTACAGATAAGATAAGTAGTGTATTAAATTTAGCCGTAACTATAGATGAAGATTTATATGAAGAGTTAGAAGAAATACTTGTTACTGCTGATATAGGTGTAGATACTTCCATAAAAATTATAGATAGGCTAAGAGAAAGAGTAAAGGAAGAAAAAATAAAAGATCCAGCGGAAATAAAGCCTTGTCTTAAAAGGGTAATATTGGAAATACTAGGAGAAGAAAAAGGTTCTATAACCCCAGACACTACTCCAAAAGTTATGCTCGTAATTGGAGTTAATGGTGTAGGAAAAACCACCTCCATAGGAAAAGTTTCAGCAAAGCTAAAAGATCAGGGCTATAAGGTTATAATGGCTGCAGCGGATACTTTTAGAGCAGCGGCTATAGATCAATTAGAGGTATGGAGCAGTAGAGCTAAAGTAGATATAATAAAACATCAGGAAGGATCAGATCCAGGAGCGGTAGTTTTTGATGCAGTTCAGGCAGCCAAATCAAGAAAAGCAGATGTATTAATATGTGATACTGCAGGAAGATTACATAACAAAAAGAATTTGATGAATGAACTTTCAAAAATAAATAAAATTTTAGAAAGAGAATATGGGGATGCATCCAAAGAAACTTTATTAGTTTTAGATGCCACCACAGGGCAAAACGCTGTTATACAAGCAAAAGAATTCATGTCAGCTTGTCCTATAGATGGTATAATACTTACTAAGCTAGATGGAACAGCGAAAGGTGGGGTAGTAATATCTATAAAAGACCAACTAGATATACCAGTAAAGCTTATAGGAGTTGGAGAAGGAATAGATGATCTACAGGAATTTAATCCTGAGGAGTTTGTAGAAGCATTATTTTAACAATAAACAGAGTTCTTGGCTTCAGAGGGAGCTTAGAAATCGTTATCCAGGGACGTAGCCGCTCTCTACTCCCACTTTGAAGAAGATGGGAGCGTTAGAGCGGGGAGTTATCGGATAAAACATTTAGAAATTAGAATTTCATCACAATAATATGTGTTAACTATAAAGAAAATATTGCTTATCAATTAAAAAATATAATATGAAAATAAAAAATATTATGGCTGTTAAGTAAAAATACTTGACAGCTTTTTAATATTTTGATATTATATATTTCGTTGATGAAAAAATAATAGTTTTTAATAATTAGCAAGGGAGTTAGATTAAAATCTGTGATATTTTATGGAAGAAATAGTGGAAATGTCCTTACTACTAGATTTTTATGGTAGTTTACTTACAGAAAAGCAAAACAAAATTATGGACTTATACTATAACAATGATTATTCATTAAAAGAAATATCAGAACTAACTAACACAAGTAGGCAAGCGGTTCATGACATAGTAAAGAGATGCCATAAAACCCTTCTTCAGTATGAAGAAAAACTTCATATGATGGAAAGGTTTATAAATTTAGAAAATTCTAAAGAAAAACTATTAAATATGTTAAATAAAGTAACAAAAGAAAATATAAAAGAAATTGATCATATAAAAAAATATATAATTGATAATATTTAGGAGTGGATTATAATGGCATTTGATGGATTAGCTTCTAAACTTCAGGATGCTTTAAAAAAGCTTAGAGGTAAAGGTAAGCTTTCAGAAAAAGATATAAAAGAAGCCATGAGAGAAGTTAAACTTGCATTATTAGAAGCAGACGTTAACTATAAAGTTGTTAAAAACTTTATAAAAAGTGTTACTGAAAAATGCATGGGTAACGAAGTGCTTGGAAGTTTAACACCTGGTCAACAGGTTATAAAGATAGTAAATGAAGAGTTAACAGAGCTTATGGGAAGTACAGAAAGTACTTTAAATTCTTCCACTTCAGGACTAACAGTTATAATGCTTGTAGGTCTTCAAGGGGCAGGAAAAACTACTATGGCGGGAAAACTTGCTCTTCACCTTAGAAAGAGAAATAAAAGACCTTTACTTGTAGCTTGTGACGTATATAGACCAGCAGCTATAAAGCAACTTCAAGTAGTTGGTAAACAAATTGATATTCCGGTTTTTACTATGGGAGATAAATTAAGTCCTGTAGACATATCTAAAGCCGCTATAGAACATGCTAAAAATAACAAAAACAATGTGGTTATAATAGATACAGCAGGAAGACTTCACATAGACGAAGAACTTATGGATGAGCTTCATAATATAAAAGAAGAAGTGAATCCAACTGAAATACTATTAGTGGTAGATGCTATGACTGGGCAAGATGCTGTAAATGTAGCTAATAATTTTAATGATAAACTAGATATAAGTGGTGTAATACTTACAAAATTAGATGGGGATACAAGAGGTGGAGCTGCCCTTTCTATTAAATCTATGACAGGTAAACCTATAAAATTTGTAGGTTTAGGGGAAAAGATGAATGATTTAGAAGTATTTTACCCAGATAGAATGGCTTCAAGAATACTTGGCATGGGAGATGTACTTTCTTTAATTGAAAAAGCACAACAATCTATAGATGAGGATAAGGCTAAAGAAATTGGAGAAAGAATGTTAAATCAAGAATTTAACTTTGAGGATTTCCTAGAATCCATGCAACAAATGAAAAAATTAGGTCCTATTAACAAGCTATTAGAAATGATTCCAGGAATGAATTCCAAAGAATTAAAAAATATAGATTTAAGTTCTAGTGAAAAAGAAATGAAAAAAACAGAAGCTATAATTAGTTCAATGACTATAAAAGAGAGAAGAAATCCTTCATTAATATCTTCCTCACCTTCTAGAAAAAGAAGGATAGCAAAGGGGTCAGGGACAAATGTTCAGCATGTAAATAAGCTTCTTAAAGACTTTCAGGCTTCTAAAAAAATGATGAAGCAAATGAAAGGTATGGAAAAGGGATTTAAAAAAGGTTTATTTGGTAAATTACCATTTTAAATAAATAGATTTTTAAAGGAGGTGAAAAACATGGCAGTAAAAATCAGATTAAAAAGAATGGGTGCTAAAAAAGCTCCATTTTACAGAGTAGTTGTTGCTGATTCTAGATCACCAAGAGATGGTAGATTCGTAGAAGAAATAGGATACTATAACCCAATAACTGAACCTTCAACTATAAAATTAGATGAAGAAAAAGTTCAAAAATGGATGAAAAATGGTGCGCAACCAACTGATACAGTTAAAAAATTAATCGAAAAAGCAGGTATTTCTGTTAAATAGTTAACTGGGGGTGTATTCAAATGAAGGCTTTAGTTGAAACTATAGCGAAAGCATTAGTTGATAGCCCAGATCAAGTTCAAGTGAATGAAATTTTAGGAGAACAATCCGTAATTCTTGAACTAAAAGTTGCACCTGAAGATATGGGAAAAGTAATAGGAAAACAGGGAAGAATAGCAAAAGCTATTAGAACTGTTGTCAAGGCAGCAGCTATAAAAGAAAACAAAAGAGTTGTTGTTGAGATAATTTAGAAGAGTTAGGTGCACCTAACTCTTTTTTAATATATAATATATTTTCATACTGTTGAATTTATAAAAGGAAAATGGGAATAATTATAATATATAATGGTTAGAGGAGAGAAGATATATGAAAGAGTTTCTAGCGGTAGGAGAAATAATAAATACTCATGGTATAAAGGGAGAAGTAAAAGTATATCCTTTAACTGATGATATGAAAAGATTTAAAAAATTAAAAGAAGTATTTATAGATGGAGAGGAAAGAAAAATAGTATCCTGTAAACTTCAACCTAATAATGTGGTTTTAAAAATAGATGGCATAGATTCTATAGAAGAGGCTAATAAATATAGGAAAAAGCTTTTAGAAATTAAAAGAGAAAATTCTGTAAAGCTTCCAAAGGGAAGTTATTTTATAGCAGATTTAATGGAATGCAGGGTTATAGATGAAGAGGGTAGAGAAATAGGACAAATATCAGATGTAATAAAAACTGGTAGCAATGATGTGTATGAGGTAAAAGGAAAGATTGAGGTATTAGTACCGGCCATAAAAGATATAGTTACAAATATAGATATAGAAAACAAAACTGTAACTATAAAACCTTTGGAGATATGGCAATGCGAATAGATGTGCTAACACTATTTCCTGAAATGTTCTCTATATTTAATCACAGTATAATAGGAAGAGCTATGGAAAAGGAAATTTTAAAAATAAACACTGTAAATATAAGAGATTATACAATAAATAAACATAAAAAAGTAGATGATTACCCTTATGGAGGGGGAGCAGGCATGGTAATGTCAGTACAACCTATAGTAGATTCTATAAAAATGGTAAAAACAGAAAATAAAGGTAAGGTTATATTTTTAGGACCTAAAGGGAAAACTTTTAATCAAAATTTAGCTAAAGAACTGGCAAAAGAGGAAGAATTAATATTTTTATGTGGTCATTATGAGGGTATAGATGAAAGAGTCTATGAGTATATAGATATGGAAATATCTTTAGGTGATTTTGTTTTAACAGGAGGAGAAATGGCTTGTATTCCTATAGTAGATTCTATATGTAGATTAGTAGATGGAGTACTTAAAAGTAGTGAAAGTTATGAAGACGAATCTTTTTATAATGGTCTTTTAGAATATCCTCAATATACAAGACCGCCTATATATGAGGGAAAAGCTGTGCCAGATGTGCTTTTATCTGGTCACCATGAAAATATAAAAAAATGGCGAAAAGCTAAATCCCTTATGATTACTAAGAAAGTAAGACCAGATTTATTAAAAAAATATAGATTAACAGAGGAAGATAAAAAAATATTAAAAGATTTTAATAAAAAATTATAGGAAAAATATTTTTTAGTTGTAAAAAATATTGAATAAAAATTTTTACTATGGTAAAATGAATTTTGTGCTAGTACGGGCGGTCCTCTGCTTATATACATTGTATTACATAATTTAAGCAAGAACGTCAAAAAATTAAAGGAGGGAATGCACAATGTTAGAAGTTATAAAAGCTATAGAAGCAGAACAAGTAAGAAGTGATTTACCAGAATTCAATGTAGGAGACACTGTAAAAGTTCACCAAAAAATCAAAGAAGGAACTAGAGAAAGAGTTCAAGTATTTGAAGGAACAGTTTTAAAAAGACAAAATGGTGGAGCAAGAGAAACTTTCACAGTAAGAAGAGTTGCTTACAATGTAGCAGTTGAAAAAACTTTTCCAGTTAACTCACCATTAATTGAGAAGATCCAAGTTGTAAGAAGAGGTAAAGTAAGAAGAGCTAAACTATACTACTTAAGAGATAGAGTAGGTAAGGCAGCAAAAGTTAAAGAAAGAATATAATGAAACATAAGGGGCTTTAGCATAAGTCCCTTTTTTTCATATAAGAGGGGTGGATTTTATGTTAAAAGAATTAATGGAAATTGTAAAATCTATAATAGTAGCTGTAATAGCAGCTTTTTTAATTATAACTTTTGTATTTGAAACCGTAAGTGTAGAAGGACATTCTATGGATCCAACATTAAATAATAGAGATAGACTTATAGTAGAAAAGGTAAGTTATTATTTTAGAAAACCTAAAGATGGAGATATAGTTGTAATTAAATATCCATCAGATACTAGAGAAAAGTTTATAAAAAGAGTTATAGCTGTTCCAGGAGACACAGTGAGTATACATGATAATAAAGTGTATGTAAATGGTAAAGCTAAGGAAGAAAGTTATATACTGGAAAATTATATGGAAGACTTTAATGAAGTGAAAGTTCCAGAAAATTCAGTATTTGTTATGGGAGATAACAGAAATCATAGTAGGGATAGTAGATTCCCGGATGTTGGTTTTGTAAATTATAAATTAGTGGTAGGAAGAGCAGCTATAAGAATATATCCTTTTAACAAATTTGGTAGTTTGTACTCTACGAATAAATAAAATTTTTAACTTTAGGTGAATTTTTAATTCTATAGTTTAAGTTGAAAATTCATTATTTAAGGATGTAATATATCGTATCTTTCATTTTAGGAAAGCAGATATTAAAAAATATTAACATAGGATAACCCTTAATTAGAAAAAGTCAACAATTTATAAGTTAGAGTTAATTACTTATACAAAGTGAAAATTTGCACTAAGTAATTTGTATAGAATACTAATTTTGTTACAGCTATTTTCATAGTAAGAGAAAGTATTAGGGCTAATAAACGTTAGATAAAAAATAGAAGGAGGATATAAAGATGAATATAAATTGGTTTCCAGGTCATATGGCAAAGACTCGTAGACAAATAAAAGAAAGTTTAAAAATGGTAGATGCCATAATAGAGATAAGAGATGCTAGAATAGTAAGCTCTAGTAAAAATCCAGAGATAGAAGATATATGTGGTAATAAGCCGAGAATAATTCTTTTAAATAAAAAGGATTTAGCCGAGGATAAGGTAACTAAAAAATGGATAAATTCCTTATCACAGGATAATATAAAAGTTTTAGCAGTAAATTCTGTAACAGGAGAGGGATTAAATAAGATAAAACCTACATTAAATGAATTATTAAAAGAAAAACATGAAAGAATGAAAAATAAAGGTTTAGTTAAAATAGTAGATAGAGCTATGGTAGTAGGTATACCTAATGTAGGAAAGTCATCTTTTATAAATAAAATGGCTAAGAACTCTATAGCTAAAGTAGGAGATAGACCAGGAGTTACAAAGAGCAAACAATGGATAAAAACTAAGATGGATATAGAACTTATGGATACTCCAGGAGTTTTATGGCCAAAACTAGATAGCGAAATTGTACAATTAAATTTAGCCTTTACAGGAGCTATTAAAGATGAAATTATGGATATAGAAACCTTAGCTTTAAGATTGGTAGAAAGGCTTCAGGATAAATATCCAGAAAGATTGATGAAAAGATATAAATTAGAAGCATTAGAGGAAAATCCTTTAGACAACTTAGATAATATAGGTAGAAAAAGAGGGGCTTTAATTTCTAAGGGAGAAATAGACTATAATAGAATATCTGTAATTCTTTTAGATGAATTTAGAGCTGGGAAATTAGGCGCTATTTCTTTAGAAGATCCAGAGGATATTATAAATGATAATATAGAAATAGAGGAACAGGAAAGTTCTCTTAAGGAGTAATAATATCATATAATTGAAGGATACATTAGAGCAATGTATCCATTTTTATAAGTATATATATTAAATAAAAAATAAATACTAGAAGGTAAATTAGTATAGGGGTATAGTTATGAATATAAATAATTTAGAAAATATACGATATAATGAAATAAAGGAATTTGCAGATAAAATTAAAAAAGAATTTACATTTTCTCAAAAACAAGAAATTATGGACATAATAGAAAAATTAAATAAAGATTCTCGAAAAAATGTTATAAAGTTAGGTGAGTCTCTTGAAAAATTTTTAAATAAGTATGAAGAAGAATTAAAAAGAATAAATACTATGTATAATTTCGATAGAAGATATGGCAATAGTTATTTAATAGCAGGAGTGGACGAAGTTGGCAGGGGGCCTTTAGCAGGTCCTATTGTGGCCGCTGCGGTGGTTTTAGATTTAAATGTAGAGGAAATGCATAGGATACTTAATATAAAGGATTCTAAAAAGCTTTCAGAAAAAAAGAGAGAAGAATTAGATATAATAATAAGAGAAAAAGCTATAAGCTACAATATAGCCTTAGTAGATAATAGAACAATAGATGAAAGAGGTATAGCTTGGAGTAATAATGAAGTACTTAAAAGAGCAGTAGAAGGTCTGAATGTAAAACCTGATTTAGTTTTATCTGATGGATATGCAGTTAAAAATTTGAACATAAGAAATGAATTTATAATAAAAGGTGATAGTAAAAGTGTTAGTATAGCATCTGCATCCATTATAGCTAAGGTATATAGAGATAATATGATGAAAGAATATTCTAAAGAGTTAAGTATGTATGGTTTTAACCATAATGCAGGTTATGGCACAGAAGAACATATACAAGCAATAAAAAAATATGGAACTTCTAAAATACATAGAATGAGTTTTTTAACAAATATATTATAATTAAATAAAAAACTTATTTATAAAGTGATTTATATTATTTTTGTATTTAAATAAATATAACATAAATTGAATAAATAAAAGATGATATCTGAAAATAGATTTAACTTTAATGTGGTAAATATAAAAAATACATTTAACAAACATATGAATTGGTTTATTAAGTGTATTTTTTATATTTGTGGTGTTAAAATTAAATATATTTTATTTTGAGACACCATATTTTGTGTTTCCATTTAAATATACAAGTACTTATTTGATTATATTTGAAAAGCATTTTTTATAAGTTTTATAGAGTAATTACTATTGAGGGTGTTTAAGATTACTTCTATTACATCAAATCTAAAATAAAATTTATTATGTATAGCTTTTTTTATTATGTATAATTGGGCTGTTTTGTAAATTTTATTTTGCTTTTTAAAAGTTATAGCTTCACTAGGACTACCATAAATAGAACCATATCTAGTTTTAACCTCTATAAAGACAATAAAACTTTTATCTTTAGCTATTATATCTATTTCACCTAATTTACACCTGAAATTTTTTTCTAATATAATATATCCACAATTTTTAATATAGTCAGCAGCTATAGTTTCACCAAAAGAACCAATATCTTTATTACAGTAGTGCATAAATATCACCTTTCGTTATACTATATCATTATTTATAAATTTTCTATATTGTAGAGCTTCTATTATATCTTCCTTTTGAATTTTGCCATTACTATTTAAGTCAGCTATGGTTCGAGCAACTTTAAGTATACGGCCATAGGATCTAACACTTAAATTAAACCTATCATATATTTTCTCTAATATATTGGAAGCTCCTATATTTAAATTACAGTATTTTTTTAAATGGATTCTTTTCATTTGGGAATTAGTATAAATCCCTTCATTAAGAAACCTCTTCTCTTGTATTTTTCGTGCTATATTTACTCTTTCTTTTATAGCATCAGAGGATTCTGAATTTTTATTATTCCTAATTTCAGTATAGGATAAAGAAGGAACAAAGGTAAAAATATCAATTCTATCTAAAAGTGGCCCAGAAAGTTTATTTAAGTACCTTTTAATTTCATAATCGCTGCAGCTGCAAGGTTTTTCAGAACCTAAGAAGCCACAAGGACAGGGATTTAAAGTTCCTAGTAATATAAAATTTGAGTTATAAGTAGCGGTACCATTAAATCTACTTATAGTTATTTTTTTATCTTCTAAAGGTTGCCTTAAAGCTTCTAATACTGCCTTTTTAAATTCTAATATTTCATCTAAAAACAAAATACCGTTGTGAGCTAAAGAAATTTCCCCAGGAATTAAATGTATTCCACCTCCAGTTAAGGCTGCCTGAGAGGAAGTACTATGGGGATTTCTAAAAGGTCTTTTGGTTATTAATGAACCATTTTTATCTAATTTACCAGCTATACTATATATTTTAGTTACTTCTAAAGATTCTTCATAATTTAATTCAGGAATTATAGAAGGGAATCTTTCAGCTAGCATAGTTTTACCGCAACCAGGAGGACCGGACATTATTACATTATGAGAGCCTGCTGCAGCTATTTCTAAAGCTCTTTTTGAGCTTTCTTGACCAGTTATTTCAGAGAAATCTTTTTCTTTTACTGTATTAGAAGCTATGTTGTTTGTATCAATTTTATGTGGAAGTAAATCTTTGTAACAAATAAAATGAATAACTTCTTTTAAATTGGAAAAGGGATAAACATTTATTTTATCTAGCATAGCACATTCATTAGCATTACTTATAGGAACTATAAAGTTAAAATAATTGTTTTCTAAAGCTTCTAAGGCTATAGGAAGAGCACCCCTTATTTTATTTATCTCTCCAAATAGTGAAAGTTCCCCTAAAATTATATAACTCTTTAAGGATTCATCATTGATTTGCTCCGTAGCAGCTAATATAGCAAGAGCTATAGGTAAATCAAAGGAAGAACCTTCTTTTCTTATATCAGCAGGGGACAGATTTACTGTTATTTTGCTTATAGGAAACTCATAACCTGAGTTTGTTATTGCGGATTTTACCCTTTCTTTGGATTCTTTAACGGAGGTATCTGCAAGACCTACTATATTAAAGGCAGGAAGACCATGACTTATATCTACTTCTACAGATATTAAATTACAGCAAGCTCCATTTAAGGTAGCTGTAATAACTTTACTAGTCAAAAAAATCACCTCATAATTTAATATATATTTTATTTCATATATAATTTATAAAAATATATCTTTATATTATATAAATTATTGACTATTTATTTAAATATATAAGTATTTTCCAATATTTATTTTTTTATATGGTAAAAGTGAATAAAAAAATAATATTTGACCACAATTTAAAGATAAAATTATAAAAAGGTGATAAGAATGATAGAGTTAAATTTATGGTATGCTAGTGCCAAGGTTTCAAATAATATAAAAACAAAATTATTACAGGAATTTAAGTCTGTATCCAATATATTTGATTATGTACAAAATTTTAAATATGAAGAAAATATAAATAAAAACATAGTTAAAGTAATAAACAATTTTAAAATGGCCTGGAATAAAGAAAAAATAAAAAATATGAAAAATAAGATATTACAAGACAATATCAAAATAATAAACTATATGGAAAAAGAATATCCATCCAAATTAAGAAACTATGAAGATGCACCAGCTGTGTTGTTTTATAAAGGGAATATAGAAAGGTTAAATAATCTTAAAAGTGCCGCTATCGTAGGTTCTAGAAAGTGTTCTACCTATGGTATGAAGGTAAGCAAAATTATAAGTGAAACTTTGGCTGATAATAACATAATGGTAGTTAGTGGAATGGCTAAAGGTATAGACTATTATGCTCATTTATATTGTATAGAGAATAAAGGTTTTACTACAGCAATTTTAGGTAGTGGTATTGATGTTGTATACCCAAAGCAAAATAAAAAAATATATGATATTATAAGTGATGATGGATGTGTAATATCTGAATTCTTACCAGGAACACCACCTTTATCCTATAATTTCCCTAGGCGAAATAGAATAATTAGTGGAGTAAGTGATATAGTAATAGTTGTAGAAGCGGGAGAAAAGAGTGGATCATTAATAACTACAGAAATAGCTTTAGAACAAGGAAAGGATGTAGTAGCAGTTCCAGGTTCTATATTTTCCAGGGAAAGCATAGGTACAAATAAAATTATAAAAGAAGGCGCCTATGTATTTACAACTGTAGAAGATATTTTAAATTATATGGGTATAGAAAAAATAAAAATAAATAATAATAAGGATAACAAGGTGGCTTTAAAGGACAGCTTGCAGGGAAAAGTTTACAATGTATTAAGCCATGAACCTAAACATATAGATGACTTATTAAAATTAATGGATATTGACATAAAACATTTATATGAGGTATTATTTGAATTGCAGCTAAAAAAAGAAATAATTTGTTTGGCTGGCAACTATTATGTTAAATCCTAATGGGTAGAGTATAATATAAAAATATAGAGTTTATATATTACACATAAAAGTGTTTGTAGGTATATATAAATATTATAAAAACCTGTTTATCCAAGTGCTACCATTGATAATATTCCTATAGACTTTTTGAGAGGGCATCACCAAAACAGCAGTCTATGGAGACGACTCATTACAAATCAGCACTTTGAGTAAGCGATTCATTCTAAATCATAGATTTGGGTTCGCTACTTAAGATTTGAGGTATTTGTTTTTATGAAAGTGGGAGCTAAGCACTGCTAAGTACCTGGATAAGTTTTTTTTATGTTCAGATGGAGAAAAGTAATTATTTTAAAGAAACTCCACCTGAATCTAAGAATCACTTGATATAACATTAAGTTAATGTATAATTCTCACTAAGGTTTAATAAAAATAGTAGCACCATAAAAAGGGTGTAATTTTAAATTTAGTATATCAGGTAAGGGGGTGTGACTCTGGTTATTAGTTTTACCAGAGAAATAGAATGGGACAAAAAATGGGACAAAATTTAGTAATAGTAGAATCACCAGCAAAAGCTAAAACCATAAAGAAATATTTAGGAAAGAACTATGTAGTTGAGGCATCAATGGGACATGTAAGAGATTTACCTAAAAGTCAGTTAGGTGTTGATATAGAAAACAATTATGATCCTAAGTATATAACAATAAGAGGAAAAGGTGAACTTTTAGATAAGCTTAGAAAAGAAGCTAAAAAAAGCTCTAAAGTATATTTAGCAACGGACCCGGATAGAGAGGGAGAAGCTATTTCTTGGCATTTAGCTCATGTTTTAAAAATAGATGAGAACGAGGAATGCAGAATAGAATTTAATGAGATAACTAAAACTTCTATAAAGAAAGCAATAAAATCTCCGAGAAAAATAAATGAAAATGTAGTAGACGCTCAGCAAGCAAGAAGAGTTTTGGATAGATTAGTAGGATATAAAATAAGCCCTATACTATGGAGCAAGATTAAATGGGGATTAAGTGCAGGTAGAGTTCAATCTGTGGCTTTAAGAATGATATGCGATAGAGAAAGAGAAATTGAAGAATTTATACCAAAAGAGTATTGGACTATAGAATGTGAGGTACATAAGGAAAAAAATAAAAAGCCTTTCATAATAAAGTTAACTACTAAATCAGGAAAAAAAATAGAGATAACTAATGAAGAGGAAGCTATTGAAGTAATACAAGACTTAAAAAAAGGTGAATTTATTGTAAAAAAAATAAAGAAGACAAAGAAAAATAAAAATCCTTTACCACCTTTTACTACAAGTACTCTTCAACAGGATTCTTATAAGAAATTAAATTTTCCTACTAAAAAGACTATGTCTATAGCTCAACAACTATATGAAGGTATAGATATTAAGGGCTTCGGTGCAGTAGGTCTTATAACTTACATGAGAACGGATTCTATAAGAATATCAGAAGAAGCTCAAAAATCAACTTTAGAGCATATCAAAAGTAATTTTGGAGAGGAATATATACCAAAAACTCCAAGAGTTTTTAAAGGAAAGAAAAATATACAGGATGCCCATGAAGCTATAAGACCAACTAATATTGGAATAACTCCTACACTGGCTAAGGAAAGCTTAACACCTCAACAATATAAACTATACGAATTAATATGGAAAAGGTTTGTAGCAAGCCAAATGGCTTCTTGTATTCTAGATTCAACATCTATAAGTATAGAAAATGGCAAATATGGATTAAGAGCTAGTGGATCCTTAATAGCTTTTGATGGTTTCATGAAGGTATATGAATATTCTACAGAAGAAGAAAAGGATAGTATAAAGATACCTCAATTAGAAGAAAATGAAATACTAAAAGAAAAATCTATAAATAAAAGTCAGCATTTTACCCAACCACCAGCTAGGTATTCAGAAGCTTCTTTAGTAAAAACTTTAGAAGAAAATGGTATAGGAAGGCCAAGTACTTATGCTCCTATTATATCTACTATATTAGATAGAAAATATGTAGAAAGAGAGAAAAAAACATTAAAACCTACAGAACTAGGAGACATAGTAAATAACATAGTAAGTGAATATTTTAAACAAATAGTGGATCTAGAATTTACAGCGGATATGGAAAATAAGCTAGATTATATAGAGGAAGGAAAAAAATCATGGAGAGAGGTAGTAGATGATTTCTTTCAGCCATTAAAAAAATCCATAGAAATAGCAGAAAAAGAAATAGCAAAAGTAACCATTGAAGATAAAGTAACAGATGTAATATGTGAAAAATGTGGAAGAAATATGGTTATAAAACATGGAAGATATGGAGATTTCTTAGCATGTCCAGGATATCCGGATTGTAAAAATACTAAACCTATAGTAGAGGAAATAGATGTTAAGTGTCCTAAATGTGGAGATGGAAAAGTTTTAATAAAGAAAAGTAGAAAAGGTAGAAAGTTTTATGGATGCAGTAATTATCCAGACTGTGATTTTGTAAGTTGGTCAGAACCTGTAAAAGAAAAGTGTGAAGAATGTGGAAGCTACATGGTAAAAAAACAAAGTAAAGCTAAAGGTGAATACTATGAATGTGCTAATTCAGAATGTAAGCATAGAAAATATTTAAATAATAAAGAGTAATGTATTAATAATTAATTTATATAAATAATTGTTATTTATATATCTTAAATGTTGAAATAAAGAAACCCTTATGTTATTATAGATAAGGACAGGCAACAATTCTAAATATTTTTAATAGTCAAAATTTTTAGAGACATAATATAAAAAGGCAGCAGGAATCAATATATAAATTAAAGTAAAAGAGGTAATATAAGGAGGAAAACCCATGAGTTCATTACTAGATAAAACAAGAATGTTGAATAGAATATTGCAAAAATCAGGTACAGAACCAGTAGATTTCGAAGATATATGTGATTTATTAAGTGATGTTTTAGAGTGCAACGTATATATAATTAGTAGAAAAGGAAAGATATTGGGATCTAAATTTTATTCAGGATTTGAATGTGATGAAGTAAGGGAAGTTGTTTTAAAAGAAAATAGATTCCCAGACTTCTACAATAATAAATTGTTAAATGTAAATGAAACTTTATCAAATTCACCTAACCATGATAAATGTGTATTTGATAATTTAAAGGATTGTTCAATAAATAATAAATTATCAACAATAGTTCCTATAAATGGAAACAGAGAAAGATTAGGTACATTACTATTAGCTAGATTTGATAAAGAATTTACTGATGAAGACTTAGTGTTAGCAGAATATAGTGCTACAATAATTGGTCTTGAAATATTAAGATCAAAACAGGATCAAATAGAAGAAGAAGCAAGAAAAAAAGCTGTGGTTCAATTAGCTATAGGAACATTATCTTATTCAGAATTAGAAGCTGTAGAACATATATTTAATGAGTTAGATGGTACAGAAGGATTATTAGTAGCATCTAAAATAGCAGATAAAGTTGGAATAACAAGATCTGTTATAGTAAATGCATTAAGAAAATTTGAAAGTGCAGGGGTAATCGAATCAAGATCCCTAGGTATGAAAGGTACTCATATTAGAATATTAAATGACAAGCTTTTAGAAGAATTAAAGAAGATAAAATAGTAAAGAAGTCTTAGGACTTCTTTATTTTTTAGTATAATTATGAAAGAATTCTTAGGTAGGTAATTGTTGGATAAAAATATACCAAAATTTTTTTGAAATTATTATTGAATAACATAGTAGGGTGTGATATACTACCTAAGGAGAAAATACACACATTATCTAATTTTATAAATGGTGCCTTAAGGGGTAGTTTATAAATATAAGGGTAATGGAGGAAAAACCAAGGAGGTAAATTTATGTCAGTTATATCAATGAAACAATTATTAGAAGCAGGTGTTCATTTTGGACATCAAACAAGAAGATGGAACCCTAAAATGGCTCCATACATATTTACAGAAAGAAATGGAATTTACATTATCGATTTACAAAAAACAGTTAAAAAAGTAGAAGAGGCTTATAACTTCTTAAGATCAGTTGCAGAAGAAGGAAAAGATGTATTATTTGTAGGAACTAAGAAACAAGCTCAAGAAGCTATAGAAGAGGAAGCTAAAAGATCAGAAATGCACTTTGTTAACAATAGATGGTTAGGTGGAATGTTAACAAACTTTACAACTATAACAGCTAGAATAAACAAATTAGAAGAATTAGATAAGATGGAAGAAGATGGAACATTTGAAGTTCTTCCTAAAAAAGAAGTTATAAAATTAAAAAATGAAAGAGAAAAACTAGAAAAGAACTTAGGTGGAATAAGAAAGTTAGATGCAGATAATGTAGGAGCTATGTTCGTTGTTGATCCAAGAAAAGAAAAGAATGCTATATTAGAAGCTAAAAGACTTGGAATTCCAGTTGTAGCTATAGTAGATACAAACTGTGATCCAGACGAAGTAGATTTCGTAATTCCAGGAAATGATGATGCTATAAGAGCTGTAAGATTAATAGCAGCAAAAATGGCTGATGCTGTTCTTGAAGGAAGACAAGGTGAACAATTAGCAGAATAATTTAGCTATTATAAATGAAAAATATAAGGTAGGTGAGACTAATCTCTCATTTACCTTTTAAATTAGTTAAAATAGGAGGAATATATAATGATCAGTGCTAAAATGGTAAAAGATCTAAGAGAAAAAACTGGCGCAGGAATGATGGATTGTAAAAAAGCTTTAACTGAATGTGATGGAGATTTAGAAAAGGCTGTAGAAGTATTAAGAGAAAAAGGGTTAGCAGCCGCTGCTAAAAAATCAGGAAGAGTAGCTGCAGAAGGTATTGTAAGCACATACATATCTGAAGACATGAAAAATGGATCAATAGTAGAATTCAACTGTGAAACAGATTTCGTTTCAGTAAACGAATTATTTGTAGAGTTAGCAAACAATTTATCAAAACAAGCAGCTTTTTCAAATGTTTCAACTGCAGAAGAATTATTAGAAGAAAAATATATAGCAGATGAAAGCAAATTAGTTAAAGATGTAATAACTGAATTAATAGCTAAATTAGGTGAAAACATGAACTTAAGAAGAATAGCTAAACTTTCAGTAGATAAAGGTGTTATAACAAGCTATATCCATGGTGGTGGAAGAATCGGTGTTCTTGTAAAATTAGCTTGTGAAAAAGAAGATGCAAAATTAGCTGAGATAGCTAAAGACGTAGCAATGCAAGTTGCAGCTACAAATCCATTATTCTTAAATAGAGATGGTGTTGATATGGACACTTTAGAAAAAGAAAAAGAAATATACAGAGTTCAAGCTTTAAACGAAGGAAAACCAGAAAAAGTTGTTGAAAAGATGGTTATGGGAAGAATCAACAAATACTATAAAGAAAACTGTTTAGTTGAACAACTTTGGGTTAAAAACGGAGATTACACTATAACTAAATACTTACAAGAACAATCAAAAGAAATCGGTGCAGATATAACTGTAGAAGCTTTCGTAAGATACGAAAAAGGCGAAGGTATAGAAAAGAAAGAAGAAGACTTTGCTGAAGAAGTTCAAAGACAAATGAACCAAGGTAAATAATTAAAAAAGAGAACACTGAGTGTTCTCTTTTTTTGAAAAATAAGTTAATGATAAATCCTATAAGAAACGTAGAAAATCAAAGCATTTTTAAAATTATAAAAAGCTTTATTATTGATAAATATTTACTTGTTATAATCTTATAGAAGAACTTATAAAGAGTAATAACTACTGGAAACATTGTAGAAGGTAGCGATGGTATAATTTTATATGATATAATATGATAAATAAAGTTAAATAGAATTTTATACAAATGCTATGCATAAGGAAATGATTTCTATAAAATTCCTGTTGTGCTTTATAGAAATATTAAATTTCTTTTAACCTAGAATTGAAGTTATAATACATAATATATTTAATTTAAAATAATTTGGAGGTATAATATAGATGAATGAACCAAAGTATAAGCGCGTTATGTTAAAGCTATCAGGAGAAGCTTTGTCAGGGGAAAAAGGTTTTGGATTTGATTTTGATTTTACTAAGGAAATATCAGAACAAATAAAAAAATTAGTTGACATGGGAATAGAAGTAGGCGCAGTAGTTGGTGGAGGAAATATTTGGAGAGGCAGAAGTGGTTCAGATATGGATAGAACCACAGCAGATTATATGGGAATGTTGGCTACTTGTATAAATGCTTTAGCCCTTCAAGATTCATTAGAACAACTTGGAGTTAATACTAGAGTTCAAACTGCTATAGAAATGAAAGAAATTGCAGAACCATTTATAAGAAGAAGAGCTATGAGACATTTGGAAAAAGAAAGAGTGGTAATATTTGCATCTGGAACAGGTAATCCATATTTTTCAACTGATACAGCAGCAGCATTAAGAGCGGCAGAAATAGAAGCAGATGTTATATTACTTGCTAAAAAAGTAGATGGGGTTTATGATAAAGATCCTCATAAGTATGATGATGCTAAAAAATATAATAAATTATCTTATATAGAAGTATTAGAACAAGGATTACAAGTGATGGATTCTACAGCTACTTCTTTATGTATGGATAATGATATTCCTATATTAGTTTTTGGATTAGATGAACCTTGTAATATAATAAAAGCTGTAACTGGAGAAGAAATAGGTACTCTAGTTTCAAATTCAAAATAAGGGGAGGTTATTTAAGTGATAAAAGAAATATTAAAAAAAGCAGATGAAAAGATGGGGAAAACTATTGTAGCTTTAAAAAGAGAATTAGCTTCAATGAAGGCTGGTAGAGCTAATCCAGCTATGCTTGATAGAATAGAAGCAGAATATTATGGTTCTATGACTCCACTAAATCAATTAGGAAATATATCTGTACCAGAAGCAAGGGTTCTTTTAATACAACCTTGGGATAAAAGTGCTTTATCAGCTATAGAGAAAGCTATATTAAAATCAGATTTAGGTTTAAATCCTTCTAATGATGGTACTGTAATAAGACTTGTTATACCAGAATTAACAGAAGAAACAAGAAAAAACATAGTTAAAACTGTGAAAAAAACTGGAGAAGAAGCAAAAGTAGCTATAAGATCTATAAGAAGAGATTGTAATGATGACGTTAAGAATCTAAAAAAAGATGATGTTTCAGAAGATGATATTAAAAAAGCAGAAGATGATATTCAAAAGAAAACAGATAAATATATAAAAGAAGTAGATTCTATAATAAGTGTAAAAGAAAAGGAAATACTATCTATATAAACATTATAACCTGCTTATCAGCAGGTTTTTTAATAATTTAGAAGTAAATATGTTGGGGGGAACTTTATGAAAAACTTTTTTTCAAGTAACAAAAAAGCTAGTACAGATATGAATTTAGATATGAACAATATACCAAAACATATTGCTATCATAATGGATGGAAACGGAAGATGGGCAAAGGAAAGAAGTTTGCCTAGAACTATGGGACACAAAGCCGGTGTCGAGACTATAAGAGAAATAGTTAAAGAATGCGATAAATTAGGTGTTAAGTACTTAACCTTATATGCTTTTTCTACAGAAAACTGGAAAAGACCAAAAGATGAGGTTAGCGCTCTTATGACTTTATTAGTTCAATATTTAAGAAAGGAAGTCAAGGAGCTTAATGAAAACAATGTAATAGTTAATGCAATAGGCGATATGGAAAAATTACCAGAGATGTGCATAAAGGAATTAGAGAAAGCCTATGAAGAAACTAAAAATAACACAGGGTTAGTGCTAAATTTAGCCTTAAATTATGGTGGTAGAGATGAGATAATAAGGGCAGTAAAATATATATATGAAGATATAACAGCAGGAAAGATAAAAGAAGAGGAAATAAATGAAGAACTTATTTCTAATTATCTTTATACAAAGGGAATGGCAGATCCAGATTTAATAATAAGACCTAGCGGCGAAAAAAGAATAAGTAATTTTTTATTATGGCAATGCGCTTATTCAGAATTTTGGTATTCAGATATAAAATGGCCTGATTTTAAAAAAGAGCATCTTCATAAGGCCATATATGATTATCAAAATAGAGATAGAAGATTTGGATCTGTAAAATAACCTTTTAGAATAGGAGAGAATAACATGAATAGTAGATATATAGGGGCGTTAGTGTTAGCACCCTTTGTAATATTCCTATTTATAGGAGGAGTATTTTTAAAGTGGGGTATATTAGCACTTTCTTTAGGTGGTATGTATGAGTTTTATAAAGTAATTAAAAACAAAGGTATACATCCCATAGAGATAGTAGGATACTTATTATGTTTAATATACTATATACCACTTTTAAATAGTATAAATTATAAAAATATTTTTTATATAACTACTTTAGCTGTTTTTATACTTCTAGCTATACCAGTTATAAATTTAAAGTACAATTTTATAGATGTGGCAATAACACTTTTAGGATTTTTATATGTGCCCGTATTTTTTAGTTTCATAGTTTTAGTTAATAATAAAACTCACGGAAATTATTTAGTGTGGCTTATATTTATTTCTGCTTGGCTTTGTGATACTACAGCTTATTATGTAGGAAAGTATTTAGGAAAGAATAAATTATGTCCTAAAGTAAGTCCCAAAAAAACCATAGAGGGCTCTATAGGTGGAATAATAGGAGCTTCAGTAGCCTGCACTATATTTGGAATGGCTATATTTAAATTTGGAGTTAATATAGAAATTATACATTATATATTAATAGGTCTTATATGTGGGATAGTTTGTCAATTTGGAGACTTGGTAGCTTCATCCATAAAAAGATATGCAGGAGTAAAAGATTATAGCAATTTAATACCAGGCCATGGAGGAATATTAGATAGATTTGATAGTATTTTATTTTCATCAGTGGCAGTGTATTATTATTTAACTTTTATATTACAACTTTAAAATAAAATATAAGCAAAAGAGCTCAATCTATATTTATTCTTAGATTGAGTTTTTTAGTATAATTAATAATTAAAACAGCAATATTACAAATAAAATATAGTTAATATGAATTTGAATAGCTTATTTAATTCTTGCATTGGTATGCATAAAAATAAAATTAATAATATAAATAAGGGAACAGAGGGAACAATAGAATTAGTAAAGACTAGTTTATATTTAAAATTGCATTAAAATTTAATTGTAGTTGTTTTAGTTTTTATAAAGGAGCTTAATATATGAGCTTTATTATGAATATATTTATGTAGAAAGCAATAATAGGAGAAAAGGATTTGAGGCATTATAAACATAAATATAAAGATATAATCTATGCTATAATAATATTCATAATATTTTTTTTATTAGCTCTATTACTTAAAAATTATTTTAAGCCCTTTTTTATAATATTAGTTTTACTTTTTTTATGTAACCCTATTTATAATTTTTTATGTAGTAAAAAATTATTTAATAATAATGTAAATTCTATTATAAGCATAATTTTAGTAAATCTTATATTGTTTTTATTAATTTTTTTAATAGGAAATTTTATTTATAATCATTTTATATTATTAAAAGGGTACTATTATAATTTTAAAACAGAGATAGATTGTTTCCTAGGTGGTATAAACAAAGTGTTAAATATAAACAAACATATATTTAACAAAAATTTAAATAATATAGATACAACTTTATTAAATGGAGACTTTTTTAGAAAAGGAGCTAGTTACACCACAGAATGGATTTTTGCATATTTTATAGCTAGTCTTTCTATATACTTTATTTTGGTGGATAAATATGCTATATTAGAAAATATTAAAAAATATATAGGTGTTAATGAATTTGAAAAAATTAAAGATAAAATATATAAATTAAAGGAAATAATAAAGATAGAATGTTTTTTAGTTATATTTACCACATTTCAAACCATAACAGGTTTAAAAATATTAAATATAAATAACTATTTAATATTAGGAGTGTTATGTGGTATATTAGACATGTTACCTTACATAGGAACAGTTGTAATTTTTTTACCCTTAATATTATACCAATTCTATACAAAAAATTATGTAATATTTTTAGGTCTTATATGTCTTTATTTATTATTAATAATAACGAGACAAATATTAGAAACTAAGTTTATGAGCTCTAAGCTTCAATTACCTGCTTTAGCTATAATAATATCTATATATATAGGATTTAAAATTTTAGGGTTTTTAGGTTTACTTCTAGGACCATTATATATAATAACCCTTAAAGAATTTGTAAAAACTTAAATGAAAGTTATTAGAGGAGAGATGACATTTTGAAGAACATAACTATATTAGGAGCTACAGGTTCTATTGGAACCCAAACTTTAGATGTAATAAGAAAAGAAGAAGAAGATTTAAAATTAGTAGCTATATCCGCAAACAAAAGTTATAAAAAAGTTATAGAAATTATAAAGGAATTTAAACCGAAGTATGCGGTTTTAATGGAAGAGAATGCCTTTAAAATAGTAGAAGATTTTTGTATAGATAATAAAGTAGATACAAAAGTTTTAAAAGGTATGGAAGGGATGATATATATAAGCACCTTAGAGGAGGTAAATACAGTAGTTACCTCTGTGGTAGGAATGATAGGATTAGTTCCAACCATAAAAGCTATAGAAAGTGGAAAAGATATAGCTTTAGCTAACAAAGAAACCTTAGTAGTAGCTGGAGAACTAGTTATTAGTAAAGCTAAAGAACATAATGTAAATATATTGCCTGTAGATTCAGAACACGGAGCTATTTTTCAATGCTTAAGAGGAAATAAAAAGGAAGAAGTTAAAAATATAATAGTAACGGCTTCAGGAGGACCTTTTAGAGGTAGAAAAAAGGAAGAACTTATAGAGGTAAAACCAGAGCATGCTCTTAAACATCCTAAATGGAATATGGGAAGAAAAATATCTATAGATTCTGCCACATTAATGAATAAAGGATTAGAAGTTATAGAAGCTCATTTTTTATTTGGTGTGGATTATGAAGATATAAAAGTAGTGGTACATCCACAAAGTATAGTTCATTCTATGGTGGAATATAAAGATGGAAGTGTAATAGCACAAATGGCAACTCCAGATATGAAATTACCTATACAATATGCCTTGAATTATCCCAATAGGAAAGAAAGTCAAATAGAACCTTTAGATTTTTATAAAATATCTGATCTAACCTTTGAAAAGCCAGATATGGATACATTCTTACCATTAAAGTTAGCTTATGAAGCAGGGAAAAAAGGCGGAGTAATGCCAGCTATATTAAATGGAGCAAATGAGGTAGCTGTAGACTTATTTTTAAAGGGCAAAATAGAATTTTTACAAATAGGTGATCTATTACAAGAATGCATGAATAAATTTTATAGACCTATGGAAGCTACATTAGAGAATGTAATAAGTGTAGATAAGGAAGTTAGAGAGTATTTAGGTAAAAAATATGATATATAATAATAAAATTAATTTATAGGTACAATTTTGAGGGAGGTTAGTTAATGTATATAATAGCGGCTATTTTAGCCTTTGGCATATTAGTTTTAGTCCATGAATTTGGTCATTTTATTATGGCTAAAGCAAATGGTATAAAAGTTGAGGAATTTTCTATAGGTATGGGCCCAAAACTTATAGGAATAAAGGGGAAAGAAACAGAATATTTAATAAAACTTTTACCAATAGGTGGCTATGTAAAAATGCTAGGAGACGAAGAAAAAAGTACAGATGAAAGAGCTTTTAATAACAAATCTCCTTTAAGAAAATTAAGTGTAGTGGTGGCAGGTCCTTTTATGAATTTAGTATTAAGCGTAGTCTTATTTGCTATATTAGCGTCTCAAAGAGGATACTGGGCACCTATAGTAGAAAAAGTAGTACCAAATGGTCCAGCAGCGGTGGCAGGATTTATGCCAGGAGATAAAATAGTAAAGGTTAATGATAAAAAGATAACTACTTGGGATGATTTTGTTGCAGTTATTTATTCAGGAGATGGAACACCTTTAAATGTAAAATTCACACGAGATAATGTAGAGAACAATATTAAGTTAACTCCTATTAAAGATACTAAAGAAAATAGATATATGATAGGTATATATCCTACACTAATAGAAAATTTAAGTTTTAAAGAATCTGTAAAACAGGGATTTACACAAACAGGATCCTTAGTAAAACAAACTGTTGGATTTTTTAAAACCCTATTCCAAGGAAAGGTTTCTAAAAATGATGTAGGAGGACCATTAACTATAATTAAAGTTTCAGGAAAAGTAGCTAAAGAGGGTGTAATGAGTTTAATGGCTTTTACAGCTTATATAAGCTTACAATTGGCTATATTTAATATTATACCTTTTCCAGCTTTAGATGGAGGATATATATTCTTATTTTTATTTGAAGCTATTACAGGAAAAAGAGTAGATGAAAATAAAGTAGGGTTTGTAAATTATATAGGCTTTGCTATATTAATGGGTCTGATGGTGTTAGTAACTATAAAAGATATATTATATCCTATAAAATTTTGATAAATTTAAGGTTTAAAGGGATTAAAGTAATTTTTTAAGCAAATTTCACCTGAATCTAAAGATAGATTAATAAGAAACTTTATTTAAGCCCAAAGATTGCTTGATTTTATTCAGGTGAATTTAAAGCTAGGAGATGAAACAATGATGAGAAAGCCAACTAGAAAAGTTAAAGTAGGAAGTATATATGTAGGAGGAGATTCTCCTATATCTATACAATCTATGACCAATACAGATACTAGAGATATTAAAAGTACACTAAATCAAATAAATAAGTTAGATAAAATAGGTTGCGATATAATAAGATGCGCGGTTCCAGATATGGAAGCTAGCGAAGCTTTAAAAATAATAACTAAAGAATCAAAAATTCCAGTGGTGGCAGACATACATTTTGATTATAAATTAGCTTTAGAATCTATAAAAAATGGAGTAGATGCCTTAAGAATAAATCCAGGGAATATAGGTTCTATGGAAAGAGTTAAGATGGTAGCAGAAGCCGCAAAGGAAAAGTCTATTCCTATAAGGATAGGAGTAAACTCAGGTTCATTAAAAAAAGATATATTAGATAAATATGGTAGAGTATGCCCAGAAGCATTAGTAGAAAGTGCCCTTCAGCATGTGAGCATATTAGAAAAATGCAATTTTAATGATATAGTAATATCTATAAAGTCTTCTAATGTTATGCAAATGATAGAAAGTTATAGATTAATATCAGAAAAAGTAAATTATCCTTTGCATTTAGGAGTTACAGAAGCAGGAACTACATTTAGAGGAACTATAAAATCTAGTGTAGGTATAGGTACCCTACTGGCAGAAGGTATAGGAGATACTATAAGAGTATCTATTACAGGAGATCCGCTACAAGAAATTAAAATAGGAAAAGAAATATTAAGATCTCTAGGATACGTAAATGAAGGAATAGAATTTGTATCCTGCCCAACCTGTGGGAGAACGAATATAGACTTAATATCCATAGCCGAGGAAGTAGAAAAAAGACTTTTAAACTGTAATAAAAATATTAAAGTAGCGGTAATGGGCTGTGTAGTTAACGGACCTGGAGAAGCAAGAGAGGCAGATATAGGTATAGCAGGAGGCAAAGGAGAAGGGCTTATATTCAAAAAGGGAGAGATTATAAAAAAAGTTAAAGAAGAAGATATAATAGATGAACTTATAAAAGAAATAGAAAAGATGTAATTTGTGAATGTTTTAGTTTATTTAAATTAATTTGAATTTCAACATACATAGAAGATAGAGTATAAAGAAAGTTCTTAGTTTTAGATATTAGGGTTTTAACTCTAATTTAAAGTTAGGAAATGTTTATCTAGAGGCGTAGAATTCATTCCTTTATGGATGATAGTCATTAGATAAAAATTACTTTAAATTTTAAGTTGAAATTCATTTTTTTATTTTTATAAATGTGATAATATATTTATTATGTTTTAATGGATAACATTACTCTTAGGAGGAATAATATGGAGAATACTTCAGTTAGTGATTTGCAAAAGGAAATAAATAAAGAAGAGTTTGATATAGATAAAGAAATAAAAATAGTAAGAGTTCAGTATTTTAGAAAAAAAAATAAACTAAAAATAATACTAAAATCCATTAGTAATTTTACTAAAGAAAAGGAAGATCATATAAAAAATATATTAAAGAAGAGATTCTCTATGGTGGAGGATTTTCAAATAATTTGCTATAAGGATTTATCCCATGTTACCTTAGAGGAACTTTCAAAAAAATATTGGGTAGATATAGTTAATTTAGCTTCTTCTTCTGTACCTATTGCAAGGGATTGTCTTTTAAAATCTAAAAGAGAAGTGTTAGAAGATAGTATAAATATAACCTATAATAATGAATTTTTATGTAGGTTTCTTTCAAAAAATAAATTCGAAGGTAAATTGAAATCCTATATAAGGGATATATTTGGGATAGAATGCAATATAAAATTAGAATATGATAAATCCTTTAACGAAGAGGACTACTTTAAGACTATAGAAACTATGGAAAAGTCCATGATAAAAAATGTTTTAAGTGAAATTAAATCTAAAGAAAAGAAAGTAGTTAAAAAAGAAAATTCGCCAAAGCCTAGTGAAAATGAAGGTAAGGATAATTCTATCATACTAGGAAGAAGTATAAGAGAAGATAGTATATTCATGAAAGATCTAAATGAAAATTCTGGCATAGTTGTAGTATGTGGAGATATATTTAAAAAAGAAGTTATAGAAACAAAGACCGGGAGAAAAATAGTAACTTTCTTTATAACAGATTATACTAACTCTATGACAGTTAAACTGTTTCCAAGGCCTAAGGATGCAGATAGAATAATAGAAGAAATAAAAGAAGGGATTTATTGCAAAGTTAGAGGTGAAGTAGTAAATGACCCTTATGCAAGAGAATGTGTAATAATGGCAAAGGATATAGTAAAAACTACAAAAATAGAAAAAATGGATATAGCAGAGGAAAAAAGAGTAGAACTTCATATGCACAGTCAAATGAGTGCCATGGATGGGATGACTCCAGTATCAGAATTAGTGAAAAGAGCTGCTAAATGGGGCCATAAAGCAGTGGCTATTACAGATCATGGTGTAGTTCAGGCTTATCCAGATGCAATGTCTGCAGCTAAAAAAGGTAATATAAAAGTTATATACGGAATAGAAGCTTATCTTGTAGATGATGGAGTACCTATTGTATCTAAAGCAGGGGATAAAACCATAGAGGATACTTTTGTAGTTTTTGATTTAGAAACAACAGGTTTTTCCAGTAAAAATGATAAAATAATAGAAATAGGTGCAGTAAAGATAGAAAAGGGAAAAATAGTAGATAGGTTTAGTGAATTTGTAAATCCAGAAAGGAGCATACCAGAGAAAATAACAGAACTTACAAGCATAACAGATGATATGGTAGATGATAAAGAAGCTATAGATAAAATACTTCCAAGATTTATAGAGTTTATAGGAGACTCTGTGGTGGTTGCTCATAATGCAGCCTTTGATGTATCTTTTATAAATAAAAATTGTAAAGATTTAAAAATAGAATTTAAAAATAGTGTAATGGATACGGTAACATTAAGCAGATTTTTATTCCCTGAATTAAAGAGATATAAATTAAATGTCATAGCAAAGCATTTAGGCATATCTCTAGAGAATCATCATAGGGCTGTGGATGATGCTAAAGCCACAGCAGATATCTTATTAAAGTCTTTTGAAATGTTAAAAGAAAAAGAAATAATTACCTTACATAATTTAAATAAGGAATTTTTAGGGAATATAAATATAAAAAAAGAGCCCACCTATCATTTAATAATTTTGGCTAAAAATGCAGTAGGTCTTAAAAATTTATATAAATTAGTTTCTAAATCTAATCTGGAGTATTTCTTTAAAAGACCAAGAATGGCAAAAAGCCTTATAAATGAGTATAAAGAAGGACTTATAATAGGTTCTGCCTGTGAGGCGGGTCAAATATATAAAGAAATATTAAAGGGAAAAACAAAAGAAGAATTAAAAAATATGATAGATTTTTATGATTATTTAGAGATACAACCTTTAGGTAACAATGAATTTCTTGTAAAAAATGGTTCTGTAAAAGATGAGGAAGAACTTAAAGAAATAAATAAAAAAATATGTGAATTAGGGGAGTTTTATAATAAACCTGTGGTGGCCACCTGTGATGTGCATTTTTTAGATGAAGAACATGAAGTATTTAGAAGAATATTAATGTCAGGTCAAGGTTTTAGTGATGCAGACAATCAACCACCTCTTTATTTTAGAACCACAGAGGAAATGCTTAAAGAATTTGAGTATTTAGGAGAGGAAAAGGCAAAGGAAGTAGTAATTTATAATACAAACAAGATAGCGGACATGATAGATGAAATAAAACCAATTCCAGAGGAAACTTTTCCACCTAAGATAGAGGGTGCGGAAGAAGATATAAGAAATATGACTATAAAAAAAGCTCATGATATATATGGAGATCCACTTCCTGAAATAGTAGAAAAAAGATTAACAAAGGAATTAAATTCTATAATAAATAATGGTTATGCTGTACTTTATTTGATAGCCCATAAACTAGTAGCTAAATCCTATGAAGATGGATACTTGGTAGGTTCCAGAGGATCCGTTGGATCTTCCTTTGCAGCTACTATGTCAGATATTACAGAGGTTAATGGATTACCACCTCATTATATATGTCCTAAATGTAAATATAGTGAATTCTTTACAGATGGATCTGTAGGTTCAGGAGCGGATTTAGAGGATAAGGATTGCCCAAAGTGTGGAACTAAATTAATAAAAGATGGTCATGATATACCCTTTGAAACTTTTTTAGGTTTTGAAGGAGATAAAGAACCGGATATAGATTTAAACTTTTCAGGAGAATATCAAGGGGTAGTTCATAAATATACAGAAGTTTTATTTGGAAAGGGCCATGTTTTTAAAGCAGGAACTATTGGTACTATAGCTGAAAAAACTGCCTATGGGTTTGTAAAAAAATATTTAGATGAAAAGAATATAAAAGCCAACAATGCAGAAATAGAAAGATTATCTAAGGGATGTACAGGAGTTAAAAGAACATCAGGACAACATCCAGGAGGCATTATGGTTGTACCGGCAGATAATGAAATATTTAATTTTACACCTATACAGCATCCAGCAGATGATACAGAAAGTGACGTTATAACCACCCACTTTGATTATCATTCTATAAGTGGTAGACTTTTAAAATTAGACATATTAGGTCATGACGACCCTACAGTACTTAGAATGCTTCAGGATTTAACTCAGGTAGATCCTAAAGCTGTACCCCTAGGAGATCCAAAGGTTATAAGTTTATTCACATCTACAAAGGCTCTAGGAGTTACAGAGGAAGATATAGATTGTCCTGTAGGAACCTATGGACTCCCAGAGTTTGGAACTAAATTCGTAAGACAAATGTTATTAGATACCAAACCCAAAAGTTTTGCAGAATTGGTTAGAATATCAGGATTATCCCATGGCACAGATGTATGGCTTAATAATGCTCAGTATTTTATAAAAGAGGGGTATACTACTATAAAGGATTGTATATCTACAAGGGACGATATAATGGTATATTTACTTCAAAAGGGACTGCCACCAAAGAGTGCTTTTACAATAATGGAAAAAGTAAGAAAGGGTAAAGGTCTTACAGAGGAACAGGAGGCTCTAATGAAAGAACACGATGTACCAGATTGGTATATAGAGTCCTGTAAGAAAATAAAGTATATGTTTCCTAAAGGTCATGCCGTAGCCTATGTAATGATGGCCATGAGAATAGCTTATTTTAAAGTTTATTATCCAAAGGCTTATTATACTACTTATTTTTCTGTTAGAGCAGATGACTTTGATGCAGATTTAATAGTAAAGGGAGAAGAAAAAATAAAAGAAAAAATGAATGAATTATATGCCATGGGCAATAATATAACTCAAAAGGATAAAGGACTTTTAACTATACTTGAAATATGTTATGAAATGTACAAAAGAGGTATAAAGTTTTTAAAGGTAGATCTATATAAATCTAATGCTACTAAATTTTTAATAGAAGGAGATAGTATAAGACCACCTTTAAGTGCCCTTCAAGGTGTAGGGAAAAATGCAGCTAAAAGCATAGAAGAAGCCAGATTAGAGGGAGAATTTATATCAAAAGAAGATTTAAGATTAAGAACTAAGGTTACAAAAACTGTTATAGAAACATTGGCAAATCATGGTTGCTTAAGGGGAATGCAGGAAACTAATCAAATATCTTTATTTAGTCTTTAGTTTAAAGTTAAATTTGAGCTACAGTTATAATGAAATGGATATTTTTATTAAAGAACTTTATGTTGTCAATAGTTATTTCTTTCGTTTCATAACTTTTCCTTGAAATTCATATTCTACTATGATAAAATAAAACTAGTAAAGAGCAAGACATATGTTAAAGCACAGAGTGGGTATAAACCCGCTCTTTCTATTTGTAAAAAAACGCAGCGCAAGTTGCGTTTTTAAATTAATATAAAATAATAGCTGATTATTTGGAAAAACTAAGTGTATAAAATATATTTTAAAATAGCAAGGAGGGGTTTTTATGAGTAAACATAGTTTGATTGAAAATCTTAAAAAGCAAATAGAGCCTATCGTTAAAGGTTTAAGCTATGATCTATATCATATAGAATTTGTTAAAGAAGGAAAAGAAAATTATTTAAGAATATATATAGATAGTGAAAGTGGTGTATCTTTAGAAGGCTGCGAAAAGGTAAGTAGAGCAGTTAGTGAATTATTAGATGACATAGATCCAATTCAAGAAAGCTACTATTTAGAAGTTTCTTCACCAGGAATTGACAGAGTTTTATATACAGATAAACATTTAGAAAAATATAAAGGCTATAATATAGTATTAAATTTATATTCACCTATAGATAAAAAGAAAAAATATGAAGGTGAATTAGTAGACTTCAATGAAAATGAGATAAATATAAAGGTTGAAGAAAACATAGTAATTATACCTAGGGAAAAGATATCAAAAACTACTTTAAAAGGGGAACTGTAAGGAGGTTAATAAAAAAATGAACCAGGAATTTGTTGAAGCATTAAAGGAAATAGTAAAAGAAAAGGGTATAAGTGCAGATCTTTTGTTTACAACTATAGAGGATGCTTTAGTAACAGCATATAAGAAAAACTATGCGAAACAAGGTGGATCAACTAATAATGTAAAGGTAATAATGAACAGAGAAAGTGGAGAAATAAAAGTATATGCTCAAAAGAAAGTAGTAGAGCTAGTAGAAGAGGAAATTGAGGAAATATCCTTAGAAGATGCTAAAGAAATCGATCCAAACTATGAATTAGAGGATATAATAAATATTGAAGTAACACCTAAAAAGTTTGGAAGAATAGCAGCTCAAGCAGCAAAACAAGTAGTTATACAAAGAATAAAAGAAGAAGAAAGAAGAATTGTATACAACGAATATATAGAAAAGGAAGAAGATATATTAACAGGGACAGTTTTAAGAAAGGATAAGGGAAATATCCTTATAAACGTAGGTAAGTCAGAGGCGGTTTTAGGACCAAATGAACAAATACCTGGAGAACAATTTAGATTTAATGAAAAAATAAAATTATATGTGGTAGAAGTGAAAAATACTACAAAAGGACCACAGGTTTTAATATCAAGAACTCATCCAGGATTAGTGAAAAGGTTATTTGAACTTGAAGTGCCAGAAATATATAATGGAGTAGTAGAAATAAAAAGCATAGCAAGAGAAGCAGGATCAAGAACTAAAATAGCAGTATATTCTAATGATGAAGCTGTAGATCCAATGGGTGCTTGTGTTGGACCTAAAGGTGTAAGGGTCCAAAATATAGTAAATGAGCTTAAAAATGAAAAAATAGACATAATAAAATGGAGTAAATTTCCAGATGAGCTTATATCCAATGCTTTAAGCCCAGCTAAAGTAATTGATGTAACTATAGTGGATGAAGAAAATAAAGCTGCAAGAGTTGTAGTAGATGATAGCCAATTATCTTTAGCTATAGGTAAAGAAGGTCAAAATGTTAGACTAGCAGCTAAGTTAACAGGTTGGAAAATAGACATAAAGAGCAAATCTCAAGCAGAAAAAGAAGAAATATTAAATTTATCTGAAACTAAAGATGAAGTAATCTTAGAGAATAAAGAAGATGACAAAGAGGAAAAAATAGATTTATATGAAGAAATGGATAGCATGGTTGAAGATACAAAAGAAAATATAAAAGAAGAGATAAGTGTATCTGAGAATAATCAAGAAGTAGATTCAGAGTTAGAAAAGGCTATGGAAGAAGTTTTTAATACTGAAGATAAATTAGAAAAAGATATAAATTTATTTGAAGATGATGATGAAAAACCAAGTATAGATACAGAAAAAGCTATAGAAGAAATCTTTAAAGATGAATTTTAATAGAATAAAAAAATCAAAAATAATTATATATAATAAAGCAGGTGATTAAAGGATGAAAGTTAAAAAAGTACCTTTAAGAATGTGCACAGGATGTAGCGAAATGAAACCTAAAAAAGAACTTATACGAGTTGTTAAAAACAAAGAAGGAGAGGTTTCAATAGATTTAACTGGCAAAAAAGCAGGAAGAGGAGCTTATATTTGTAAAGATATAGAATGCTTTAATAAAGCATATAAATCTAAAAGACTAGAAAGAAATCTAGAAATTAAACTAGATGAACAAGTTTATGAAAGATTAAAAGGTGAGATAGAAGATGATACCAAATAAGTTCCTACAGTTTTTAAGCTTAACTAAAAAAGCAGGACATTTAGTAGAAGGATACAACAAATGTGAAGAGGCTGTAACAAAAAAAATAGTTTATGCCGTTATAATATCTTGTGATGCTTCAGAAAATAGTAAGAATAAATTTAAAGTAAAATGTGAAAAAAATGATATACCTTTAATAGAAGGTTATAGTGAAAAAGAGCTAGGCAATGTATTAGGAAGAGACTTTATAAAAATATTAGCTGTAAAGGATGAAGGTATGGCTAATAAGTTATTAAAATTATGGAATGATAGCCAAGAGCATTAGTTTCGGGGGTGAATAATTTGGCAAAAATAAGAGTATATGAATTAGCTAAAGAATTAAACATATCAAGTAAAGAACTTATAACATTATTAGAAGAAGAATTTAGTGTAGAAGTTAAAAACCATATGAGTGCTATAGAAGATGAGGATGCAGATCTTATAAAAGAATTATTATCAGGCAAAGAAAAATCAGAAAAAACAAAGGAAGAAGATGATGAAATAGAAACTACAGGGAAAAACCAAATAAAAGAATCAACGAATAATAAAAAATCTAATAAAAGAGAAGACAAAAATGAAAAAGTTAGCACTGAAAATGCAGAAGACATGGCTATAATAACAATGACTTCTGATACTATTACAGTAAAAGAAATATCAGATAAATTAGAAAAATCCTATGCAGAAGTTATAAAAGAACTAATGCTTATGGGTGTTATGGCCTCTGTAAATCAAGAAATAAACTTTGAAATGGCTGAGAAATTAGCAGCAAAATTTGACACAGAAATTTTAAAAGAAGATGAAGATGAGGATGAGGATTTAGAAGATATATTAAAAGATAACGAAGAAGGAGAACACTTACAAAAGAGATCACCTATTATAACTGTTATGGGTCACGTTGATCACGGAAAAACCTCTTTATTAGATGCTATAAGAAAATCAAAGGTAACTTCCACAGAGGCAGGAGGAATAACACAACATATAGGTGCTTATACTGTAGAATTAAATGGAGAAGCTATAACTTTCTTAGATACTCCAGGCCACGCAGCATTTACAGCTATGAGAGCAAGAGGTGCACAAGTTACAGATATAGTTATATTAGTAGTAGCAGCAGATGATGGAATTATGCCTCAAACTCAGGAAGCTATAAGTCACTGTAAGGCAGCTAATGTTCCATTAATAGTTGCTATAAACAAAATAGATAGACCTGGTGCTAATATAGATAAAGTAAAACAGGAATTAACAGAATATGGTTTAGTAGCAGAGGACTGGGGCGGAGATACTATATGTGTTCCAGTTTCAGCTCATACAAAAGAAGGTATAGATGACCTACTAGAAATGATACTTTTATCTTCAGAAATACTTGAATTAAAAGCAAATCCAAATAGAAAAGCAAAAGGAACAGTAGTAGAAGCTAAACTTGATAAAGGAAGAGGCCCAGTAGCTACATTACTTATTCAAAATGGTACTTTGAGAGTAGGAGATTCTATAGTAGTGGGATCTACATATGGAAGAATAAGAGCTATGTTTAATGATAAAGGCAAAAATATAAAATCAGCAGGCCCTTCTACACCAGTAGAAATACTAGGTTTATCAGAAGTTCCTGAAGCAGGAGATAAATTCTACCAAGTCAAAGATGAGAAAACTGCTAGAGGTATTGCAGATAAGAGAAAAGAAAAAATAAGAGATGAATATCTACAATCTACTCATAAGGTTTCTTTAGAAGATTTATACAATCAAATACAAGAAGGAACAGTAAAGGAATTAGGATTAATTGTAAAAGCTGATGTTCAGGGTTCTGTAGAGGCTTTAAAACAATCCTTAGAAAAGCTTTCAACAGAAGAAGTAAAGGTTAGAGTTATTCATGGTGGTGTTGGAGCTATAAACGAAACAGATGTTACATTAGCTACAGCTTCTAATGGTATTATATTAGGATTTAATGTAAGACCAGACAATAATGCTACTATAGCTTCTGAAAGAGACGGAGTAGATATTAAAACATACAGAGTTATATATGATGCTATAGAAGATATAAAATCAGCTATGTTAGGTATGCTAGAACCAGAATTCAAAGAAGTAGTTATAGGTACTGCAGAGGTTAGACAGGTTTATAAAATATCTAGTGTAGGAACTATAGCAGGAGCTTATGTTCAAACAGGTAAATTAGCTAGAAATGCAGGAGCAAGAGTAATAAGAGATGGTATAGTAATATTTGAATCAGAACTTGGATCTTTAAAGAGATTTAAAGATGATGCTAAAGAAGTTGCTCAGGGATATGAATGTGGACTTAGCATAGAAAAGTTTAATGATATAAAAGAGGGCGACATAATTGAATGCTTTATCATGGAAGAGATTAAAAAGAAAACACTATAAAGTTCTCTTCTAAAAAAAGGAGTGGTTTTCATGGCAAAATATAGAGCAGGAAGAATAAATGAAGAAGTAAAAAAAGAAGTGAGTAGTATTATTCATAATGATATAAAAGATCCAAGACTAAGTGCCATGGTGAGTGTAACAGATGTAAATGTTACAAAAGATTTGAAATATGCAAAGGTATATGTAAGTATTTTTGGAAATGAAAAAGCAAAAGAAGAATCCCTACAGGCTTTAAAAAGTTCTGTAGGTTTCATAAGAAAAGAAATTGGAAGAAGAGTTAAATTAAGAAACACACCAGAGGTTATAATAGAAGTAGATAATAGTATTGAAAGAGGTATGCATATAGATGAACTTCTTCATTCAATAAAGGAGAATGAGTCAAATGATAACTAACGATATACTAGATAAAATAAAGGAAAGTAATAGTATTGCTATTACTTTCCATACTTCTCCTGATGGAGATTCCTTGGGCAGTGCCTTAGGATTACTTCAGGGTATAAGAAGACTCAACAAGAAAGCTTATATACTTTCCAAAGAACCTATACCAGAAACTTTTAAATATCTACCTTGTAGTGAAGAAATTACAGGGGATATAAAAAAGCCTATAGAAGGTACAGAATGTGTTATAGTTCTAGATTGTGGAAATGTAGAAAGAATAAATGCAGAATTAGATTTAGAAAATAGAGAATACTCCTTAATAAATATAGATCATCACCTATCTAATGATATGTATGGTGATTTAAATTTTGTAGACACAAATGCGCCGGCAGTGGCTGAAGTTGTATATCAATTACTTAAAATATTAGGGATAAATTCAGATAAAGATATAGCAGCTTGTCTATACACATCTTTAGTTACAGATACAGGTTCTTTTAGATATCCAGGTACCACATCTGTAACCCATATGATAGCAGGAGATTTAATAAATACAGGTCTAGATTTCAGCTCAATACATAGAAAAATATTTGAAAATAAAAAATTTGAAAGATTAAAGCTTTATGGAAAAGTTCTAGAGGAAATGTATTTAGAAGATGAAAAGTTATGTGTTATGAAAGTAACGGAAAAGATGCTTGAGGAGTTAAACATAGAGGATGCAAAGGATACATCAGATATTATATCACAAGGTATGCAAATAGGATCTGTAGAAGTTGCTGTATTATTTAAAGAGGTAGAAGAAGGGGTAAAGATAAGTTTAAGATCAAAAGAATATGTGGATGTAAGAAAAATAGCTGAAAACTTTGGCGGTGGAGGACATACTCGTGCCTCAGGAGCATTTATAAAGGGAGAAGCTTTAAATATAGTAGAAAAAAAACTAATAGAAACTATAAAAGAAGAGTTGATATAAATGGATGGAGTAATAAATGTTTTAAAACCAAAGGGAATAACATCCTTTGATGTAGTTAGAGATATAAGAAAAATAGCAAAAATAAAAAAAGTTGGTCACACAGGTACATTAGATCCCTTAGCTTCTGGAGTTCTTCCAGTGTGTATAGGTAAAGCTACAAAAATAGTAGACTATATAATGGAGGGAACCAAAACCTATAGAGTAGAAATGAAACTTGGAACTACTACGGATACCTATGATAGAGAAGGTACTGTGTTAGAGGAAAAAGAAGTTAGTGTATCTCCTACAGAAGTAGAAAAGGCTATAGAAAAATATAAAGGTGATATAAAGCAAGTGCCACCTATGTATTCTGCCTTAAAAGTTAATGGACGAAAACTTTATGATTTAGCTAGAAAAGGTATAGAGGTAGAAAGAGAAGCGAGAAAAATACAAATACATGATATATGTATTTTAAGTATAGATATGCCCTATATTATATTTGATGTTAAGTGTTCAAAGGGAACTTATATAAGGAGTTTATGTTTTGATATAGGAAATGATTTAGGCTCAGGAGCGGTAATGTGGAATCTAGAAAGATTGGAAGCAAGCCCCTTTAATATAAAAGAAGCAATAAAATTAGAAGATTTAAATGAGGAAAATATAAAGCAATTTATAACACCTATAGATGAAGCTTTAAAGGATTATGAAAAATTATATTTAGATAAAAAATTTGAAAAGCTTGTACTAAATGGTGTAATATTAAAAGATAGAAGAGTTTTAGATAATATAGAAGAAAATAAACTATATAGAACTTATATAGAAGATGATAACTTTATAGGATTAGGAATGAAAAACGCATATGGATTTAAAATTCATAAATTATTAACTTAGGAGTAATAGCTTATGATAATTATGGAGGATAACTTTTCTACTAAATCAAAAGATAAAACTTATATAGCTTTAGGAAGTTTTGATGGACTTCATAAAGGTCATATGAAATTAATAAAAGAAACAAAAAAAATGGCTAAGGATAATAATGGTAAAAGCATGGTTTTAACCTTTAAAGACCATCCTTTAAATACTATAAATAAAGATTTAGCTCCTAAAATTCTATTAGATAATCCTAGTAAGGCAAAAATATTAGAAGAATATGGAGTAGATCTAGTTAATTTTATTAATTTTGATAAAGAATATATGGAACTTTGTCCAGAGGATTTTATAAAAAAGATGCTATATTACTATAATGCAGGTGGATTTGTAGTAGGATTTAATTATAGATTTGGATATAAAAATTTAGGAGATATAGAACTTCTGAATAAAATGAGCAAAAAATTTAATTTTAATCTTAAAGTAGTTTCCCCAGTTAAATATTTAAATGAAATCATAAGCAGTTCTAAAATAAGACATATATTAATAGAGGATGGCAATGTAGATAAAGCAAAAAAAATGCTAGGTAGAAACTATTTTTTAAAGGGCGATATAGTAAAAGGAAAACAATTAGGGAGAAAACTTGGATACCCTACAGTAAACCTAAATTATAATACAAAATATGTTCTTCCAAGAGGGGGAGTGTACTATACCCTAATAGAATATGAAAATAAACTTTATAAGGGTATTACTAATGTAGGTTATAATCCTACAGTACAAGATAAAAAGTTAAATATAGAAACTCATATATTAGATTTCCATAAGGATATATATGGAGAAAATATAGTTATATATTTTTCAAAGAGAATTAGAGATGAGAAAAAATTCTCTTCTTTAGAAGAGTTAAAACATCAATTAAAAAAGGATAAAAGTTTTGCTAAAAGACAAAGTATGTAAATTAATTTATAAAAATTAATTTACAATTATATATTTATTTGTTATAATACATTTCGTGAACCTTATACTAAGAATACTGAATTGCCAACGGTATCCTTGGATAAAGGTGATAATTATTTGGAGGTGCTTACAATGGATAAAGCAAAAAAACAAGAACTAATGGCTAAACACGCAAGACATGAAGGAGATACAGGTTCTCCAGAAGTGCAAATAGCATTACTTACAGAAAGAATTAACCACTTAAACAGCCACTTAAAAGAACATAAAAAAGACCATCACTCAAGAAGAGGTCTTTTAATGATGGTTGGTAAAAGAAGAGGTCTTTTAAATTACCTAATGCGTGAAGATATTGAAAGATATCGTGCTATCATAAAAGAATTAGGTTTAAGAAAGTAATAAAAGTAATAAGAGCGGCTAAAGCCCGCTCTATTATTTTAATAAATTATACTGGAAAAATTATTAAGTATAATAACTGTAATATTAAAAATACTATAAATAATAGTAATAAATAGATCTAATATTTAAAGTGTTATAAATACATAAAATATTACAAAAATATAGTAATAGGTTATAAACAAATATAAAAATTAAATGTTTGCTATAAATGTAATAGTGATATAATGATACTATTAGTTCAATTATTGAAGGGAGGTTAATGTATGATTCATACATTAGAAACTACTGTAGCAGGAAGAAAAATGAAAGTAGATTTTGGTAAGACAGGAATGCTTTCAAATGCTGCTATATTCATGAGTTATGGAGATACAGTAGTTATGATAAATGCCAACGCTTCTAAAGAGCCAAGAGAGGGAATAGATTTTTTCCCATTAAGCGTTGATTATGAAGAAAGACTATATTCAGTAGGAAAAATTCCAGGAGGATTCATCAAAAGGGAAGGAAAACCTTCTGACAAATCTATATTACATGCCAGATCTATAGATAGACCATTAAGGCCTTTATTCCCAAAGGGATATAGAAATGATGTTCAAATAGTTAATACAGTTTTATCTGTAGAACAAGATAATTTACCAGAAATATTAGCTATAAATGGCTCCTCTTTAGCTTTGTGCCTATCTAGTATACCATTTACAACACCAGTAGCTGCAGTTTCTGTAGGTTTAGTAGATGGAGAATTTATAATAAATCCAACTGTAGCCCAAAGAGAAAATACTATACTAGACTTAACTGTATGTGCTACAAAAGAAAGAGTTATGATGGTAGAAGCAGGTGGACAGGAAATAGATGAGGAAACTATGTATAATGCTATCATGTTTGGTTTTGAAGAATGTAAAAATATAGTTGCATTCCAAGAAGAGGCCATGGCTAAGTTTGGAAAAACTAAAGATGAACCAGCACTGTATAAAGCTGACGAAGAAGTAGAGAAAGAAGTTAAAAGCTTTGCTTTTGATATGATAAAAGAAGCTATGTATATAATGGATAAAGATGAAAGAAATGCTGCCCTAGACAAAGTTAAAGAAAAAATATCAGAAGAATTTTCAGAAAAATATGAAGACAAAGGCGCAGATATAAAAGAAGTTATATATAAAACTCAAAAAGAAATAGTTAGAAATATGCTTTTAAATGAAGATAGAAGACCAGATGGAAGAGCTTTTGATGAAGTAAGATCTATAAGCTGTGAAGTAGGAATACTTCCTAGAACCCATGGTACAGGTTTATTTACAAGAGGATTAACTCAAGTAATGACTGTAGCTACTTTAGGAGCTTTAGGAGATGTTCAAATATTAGATGGTATAGCAGAGCAAGAGTCAAAACGCTATATGCATCATTACAATTTCCCATCCTATAGTGTAGGGGAAGTTAGACCTTTAAGAGGACCTGGAAGACGTGAAATAGGTCATGGAGCTTTAGCAGAAAGAGCTTTGGAACCATTAATTCCATCTGAATCTGAGTTTCCATATACTATAAGATTAGTATCAGAAGTACTAAGCTCAAATGGTTCAACATCACAGGCCAGTGTTTGTGGAAGTACATTAGCTCTATTAGATGCAGGTGTACCTATAAAAAGACCAGCCGCAGGTATAGCTATGGGACTTATAACTAGTGAGGATTTAGAAAAGGAAAAAGTAATAACAGATATTCAAGGTATAGAAGATTTCTTTGGAGATATGGACTTTAAGGTAGCAGGAACAGAAAAAGGAATTACATCTATACAATTTGATACAAAGATAGCTGGGTTATCAAATAGTTGTGTAAAAGATGCATTAGAAGGTGCTAAAAAGGCAAGACTACACATATTAGGAAAAATAAAAGAATGCATACCAGAACCAAGAAAAGAATTATCTAAATATGCACCAAGAACAGAAATAATATGTATAGACCCAGAAAAAATAAGAGATGTTATAGGTGCTGGTGGAAAGGTAATAAATAAAATAATAGCAGACACCAACGTAAAAATAGAAATAAAAGAAGATGGAAAAATATTTGTAACATCTAACAATGAACCTGAAGGGGTTAAAAAAGCTATAGGTATAATAGAAGGATTAACAAAGGAAGTAGTTCAAGGAGAAATTTATCTAGGTAAAGTAACTAAAACTACTAATTTTGGAGCCTTTGTAGAAATACTACCAGGAAAAGAAGGTTTGGTTCATATATCTAAGTTGGATTTTGCTAGAGTAGAAAAAGTAGAAGATGTAGTATCTGTAGGAGATGAAATACTAGTGAAGGTTACAGATATAGATAACCAAGGAAGAATAAATTTATCACGAAAAGATGCTATTGCAAAGAAAGAAGAAGAAAAAGATAAATAATAAAAAATAGAAGGGCATATTTGCCTTTTTATTTTTTAGCAATATAGGGTTTAGGAGGAATTAATTAGTGTATAATTTATTTACATTAGATAACGGACTAAGAGTGGTTTTAGAAAATATAGACTATGTTAAATCTGTAAGTGTAGGGCTTTGGATAGAAAATGGTTCAAGAAATGAGGATTTAAAAAACAATGGTATTTCTCATTTTATAGAACATATGATGTTTAAAGGTACAGAAAATAGAAGTGCATTACAAATAGCAGAGTGTATAGAAGATGTAGGCGGACAAATAAATGCATTTACAGGTAAAGAAGCCACTTGTTATTATATAAAAATACTAAATTCCCATATGGAATTAGCTTTAGAAGTTTTATCTGATATGTTATTTAATAGTAAATTTAAAGAAGAAGACATAGAAAAAGAAAAGGGCGTAGTAATTGAAGAGATAAGTATGACTGAAGATTCTCCAGAGGACGTATTATCTGATTTACATTGTAAGGCTATATGGGGAGATGACTCTATTTCCTACCCTATTTTAGGAACTTTAGAAACTGTAAAATCCTTTAAAAGAAGCGATATAGTAGATTACATAAATAAATATTATATCCCAGAGAATTCTGTTATATCTATATGTGGTAATTTTGATATAAATAAATTAGAAAAATTAATAAATAAGTATTTTGGTAACTGGAGTAGCGGTGAAAATAAAAATATAACATGCTATTCCAAACCTAAAATAGAAAATAATCACTTATTTAAAAATAAAAATATAGAACAACTTCATATAAGTTTAGGTTTTGAAGGATTAGAATTAGGTAATGATGATATGTATCCTCTTGTATTACTTAGTAATGTATTAGGTGGAGGAGCCTCATCTGTACTATTTCAAAAGATAAGAGAAGAAAAAGGGCTATGTTATAGTATATATTCTTATATGTCCTCCTTTAACAAAACAGGAGCGGTAAGCATTTATACAGGGTTAAACCCAACTTATACAGAAGATACGATAACTTTAATAAAGCAGGTAGTAAATGATTTTTCAAAGAAAGGCATAAATAAAGAAAAATTAATAAAATCAAAAGAGCAATTAAAGGGAAGTTACATATTAGGATTAGAAAGTACTAGTACCAGAATGTTTAATAATGGTAAATCTGTACTATTTCTAAATAGAATAAATGACCCAGAAATAATAATGAAAAAGATAGATAAAATAACTGAGGATAAATTACAGGAAGTAATGGCTAGAACCTTTGGCGCTGGTGTAAAAAATTCAGCCTTTGTAGGAGAAAAATTAAATTTAGAAAATGTAAAAAATATTTTAGATACAAACAAAAAGGCTTTTAAAGAAACTAAATCAAAATTAATATAATATATTTTGTAATAAGTTCTCACTATTTTTCATAATATTGAATATGAATATTATGAGAAGTAATAGGAGGATTATTATGGAACAAGATATAAAACGCTATAGCGATATGGAAAGATATGAACTTATAAATGTAAATGATGGAGATAAATATGGGTTTTTAGGAAACAATGATGTGGTAGTAGATGGGGATGGATATTTAAAGTTTTTAATATTAAGTGAATCAGGTGGAAAACTTGGATTGTTTTCTAAACCAAGTTTATTAGAAGTATCTTGGGATTATGTAAGAAAGATAGGAGCAAGAACTATAATAATTGATGCTGAAAAGAGTGAGTTAAAAAAAATCCGCTAGGGAGATGGTAGACAAATGAAAATTTTAATTCAAAAGTTTGGAGGAACATCTGTATCTACAGCTGAAAGAAGGGCTTTAGTAGTAGATAAAATAGTTAAGGCAAAAAAAGCAGGTTATTATCCAGTGGTAGTAGTATCTGCTATGGGTAGAAAAGGACAGCCTTATGCTACAGATACATTAAGATCTTTAGTTGGAGAAAATTTTTTGGATAAAAATACCTTAGCTGCTGATCTTTTAATGGGCTGTGGTGAACTAATAAGCACAGTAGTTATGAGTTCGGAGCTTTTTAATAAGGGAGTAGAGGCAGTACCTTTAATGGGAGGACAGGCAGGTATTATAACAGATAATAATTTTAATAATGCTTCTGTACTTAGAGTAGAAAAGGATAGAATAATAGATTTACTGAAAAAAGATAAAATTCCTGTAGTAGCAGGTTTTCAAGGAAAAAGTGAAGAGGGTTATATAACTACCTTAGGAAGAGGTGGTAGTGATGTTACTGCCGCACTTTTAGGAGCTGCATTAAAGGCCGAAAGTGTAGAAATATATACAGATGTAGATGGTATAATGACTGCAGATCCTAGAATAGTAGAGAACGCATCTTTAATAAAAGAAATAAGTTATAATGAGGTGTTTCAGTTTGCAGATCAAGGAGCTAAGGTAATACACCCAAGAGCAGTAGAAATTGCCATGACGTCAAATACAAAACTTGTAATAAAAAACACTATGACAGATTGCAAAGGTACTACTATAAATAATATAGGAATTAAAAATTCAAATAATGTTATAACAGGTATTACCCATATGAGTAATAGAACACAAATTATAGTAGATGCAGAAGAAAACAAAGGAAATAAAAACTATACTAACTTATTAAATTCATTGGCAGAAAATTCTATTAGTATTGATCTTATAAATGTTTTTCCTAAAGAAAAAATATTTACTATAGATGAAAAAGATTTTAATGAGTTTAGTTCTATAATGAAAGATTTAAAAATAAAATTTTCCTACTTAAAAGATTGCAGTAAAATAGCTATAATAGGTAGTAGAATGAGAGGTATACCTGGGGTTATGGCTAAAATATTAAAGGCACTTGTAGAAAGAAATATAGAAGTGCTTCAGACTGCAGACTCTCATACAACTATATGGTGTCTTGTTTCTAAGGAAGATACAGAAAAAGCTATAAAATCATTACACTGTGAATTTAAGTTAGATTGCATATAAATATATAAATTAATATTTTTTCATGTATAGTACCTCTACCATATGCACAAGATATTTATATGCATATGGTAGGAGGTAATTATTTATGGCAGATGAAAAAGAAAAACATGAAAAAGAAAGAAATGAAAAGATAGATACTTTAAAAGAATTTGGAACTACAAATTTACCACCAAGACAGGCAGATAGAATTCAAGTTCTACCTATAATAGGTCAAATAGAAGGACATATGGTGTTGTCTCCTCAAACTAAGGCTACAAGATACGAACATTTAATCCCTCAACTAATAGCTTTAGAAACTTCAAAAGAGGTAGAAGGAGTTTTTATAATATTAAATACTGTGGGAGGAGATGTTGAAGCTGGGCTTGCTATTGCTGAAATGATAAGAAGTCTAAGTAAACCTACAGTATCTTTAGTAATAGGAGGAGGACATTCTATAGGTGTACCCTTAGCTACATCAGCAGATTATTCTTTTATATCTCCTACAGCCACAATGATAGTTCATCCTATAAGAATGAATGGGCTAATAATAGGGGTTCCTCAAACCTTTGAATATTTTAATAAAATGCAAGAGAGAATAATAGAATTTATAGTTAGAACCTCTAAAATAAGCAAGGAAAAATTAAAAGAATTTATGCTACAAAGTGATGAATTGTTAAATGATATGGGAACTATACTTATAGGAAAACAAGCGGTAGAATCTGGTATTATAAATGAAGTAGGTGGAGTAAAAGAAGCTTTAGATAAATTAAATAATTTAATAGATGAAAAACAAAAACCATAGGATGTATAAATCCTATGGTACTTTAATGCCTTATGCAATATAGCATTAAAATCATTTTATGGGATTATAAAAAGTACAAGCTATGTGTATTTTAATTATAGAGGGAGCTACATATTTATTTTAACAAACCAGGTATGCATTAATTAATATAAAAGGATATAAAAGTTCAATGTAGAATCTATAAATGTAGCTTAAATTAAACATTACTAGTTGGGAGGTGAATTAAAAGTATGGTAAAGAAAAGAACTAAATCTAGTAAAACAGAAAAAAAGAATAATGATATAACGGGTATAATTTTAATAAGTATAGGAATTTTTGTGCTTTTTAGTGTGTTTTCCCCTTCTGCCTCTGGAATAGTTGGGAGTTTCATAAAAAAAGTACTTATAGCTGTATTAGGTTTAGGATCTTTAGTATTTCCAATACTAATAATATTCACAGGATGTTGTTTTATAGGAAAGAAAAATAAAATAAATTTAAACTCTAAATTTTATGGGATAGTTCTTTTTTCTATAAATACACTTTTATTTTTACAAATGATATTGCTTAAAAATTATGGTACAGAAGATATAATGCTTGGCATATCAAAATTCTATAGAGAAGATACAATGATTCATGGTGGTATAATTTCTTATCTAATAGATGTTCCTTTATATAAACTGTTTGGAACTATAGGATGTTACATATTGTTTATATGTGTTTATATAATAAGCTTTATATTAATATTTCAAATATCCTTAGGTACTATACTAGAGACTTTACAGGTAAAAAGAAGTATAAAAAATAAAAAAGTTAAAGAAAAATCTATAGAAGATAAAGAGGACATAGGCGGTATAGAAAAAGAATTAGCTTCAGACTTAGAAAAAGATGAAGGATTAACTAGGAATATTAAAGATAAAATTAAAATATTAGATTTTATGAAAAACTCAGAAATAAAAGAGGAACCACTAAATATTGTGGATAATTCTTTCAATAAAAACACAGGAAAAGCTAAAGAAGACACCGGTGAAGAGGCTATAAAAGAAGAACTTAGTAAAAATATAAATGAAAGAGGAAACAATATAAAAATAGAATATAACTATCCAACTTTAGAACTTTTAAAACAAAATGTTCAATCAAAACTAAATAAAGAAGATAAAAAGGAACTTATAAATAACGCTAATAAGTTGGAGGAAACTTTAAGCAGTTTTGGTGTAGAAGCTAAAGTTATGCAAGTAAGTAGAGGCCCTTCAGTTACAAGGTTTGAACTTCAACCTAATGCGGGAGTTAAAGTAAGTAAAATAGTAAATTTAGCAGATGATATAGCCTTAAATTTAGCAGCTTCAGGCGTTAGAATAGAGGCACCTATACCAGGAAAATCTGCAGTAGGTATAGAAGTGCCAAACAAATCTTTAACACCGGTATATTTAAGAGAGGTTATAGAAGGCGATGACTTTCAGAAATTTGATGATGGACTAGCCTTTGCTTTAGGAAAGGATATAAGTGGTAGTTGTGTAGTATCAGATTTATCAAAAACGCCTCACCTATTAATAGCAGGAGCTACAGGCTCAGGAAAAAGTGTATGCATAAATACATTAATAATAAGTATTTTATATAAATATTCCCCAGAAAATGTAAAGCTGCTTATGGTGGATCCAAAGGTAGTAGAGCTTAGCATATATAATGGTATACCTCATTTATTGATTCCAGTAGTCACAGATCCTAAAAAAGCAGCAGGAGCTCTTCATTGGGCAGTAAATGAAATGACAAAGAGATATTCTTTATTTGCAGAAAATAGTGTAAGAAATATAGAAGGATATAATAATTTATATGAGCAGGGTAAAATAGAAAATAAATTACCTTATGTGGTAATAATAATAGATGAGCTTGCAGATTTAATGATGGTGTGCCCAAATGATATAGAAGACTACATAAGTAGATTAGCTCAGATGGCCAGAGCAGCAGGAATGCATTTAGTTATAGCAACACAAAGGCCTTCTGTAGATGTTATAACAGGAATAATAAAGGCCAATATACCTTCTAGAATATCCTTTGCAGTATCTAGTTCTATAGATTCTAGAACTATATTAGATATGTCTGGAGCAGAGAAACTTTTAGGGAAGGGAGATATGCTATTTTATCCAACAGGATCTCCAAAGCCTACTAGAATACAGGGAGCCTTTATATCTGAAAGTGAAGTGGAAAAGGTAGTTTCATGTATAAAAGATGAGCAAGGAGAAGCAGAATATAGAGAGGAAATAATAGATCAAATAGATACAGCAGTAAATGTAGAATCAGGAGATGAAGATGAACTTTTAGAAGAAGCTATAAGAATATGTATACAATTAGGAGAAGTGTCCACATCACTAATTCAAAGAAAACTTAGAATAGGATATAATAGGGCTGCAAGAATAATAGAACAGTTAGAAGCTAAGGGAATAATTTCCAGAAGAGATGGTAATAAACCAAGACAAGTGATAATTGACCAAAATAACGAAACCTACGGAAAATATTTCCACGGAAATATGTAAACACTTTTAAAATTCATGTTACGTAATACTTGTAAAATTTCTTAAGTAGATTTAAAATATTTTTTGTGATATAAAAAATGTAGGAGGGGAACAGGTGGAAAAAATTAAAGTAGCATTAGTTAGCTTAGGTTGTGATAAAAATAGAATTGATTCAGAACTTATGCTATACAAATTAAATGAAGAAGCAGAACTAGTAAAAGATCCTAAAGAAGCACAGGCAATTATAGTAAATACCTGTGGATTTATTGAAACCGCTAAGGAGGAATCTATAAATACCATTTTACAAATGGCTTCCTATAAAAAAACGCATAATTGCAAAGTGTTAGTAGTTACAGGATGTTTAACTCAAAGATATAAAGGGGAACTTAAAGATCTTATCCCAGAAATGGATATTATGTTAGGGGTAAACGACTATGATAAGTTACTTGAGAGTATAAAAATTTTCTTAAAATCAGGAGAAAAAAGTTTTTATTATAAATATAGTGATATAAAAATAAATGAGGGAAATAGAATATTAACTACTCCAACATACACAGCTTATGTGAGAATAGCAGAAGGATGTAATAATTTTTGTACTTACTGTGCTATACCACGTATAAGAGGAAAGTATAGAAGTAGAAGCAAAGAAAATATATTAAAGGAAGTAGAGAATTTAGCTAAACAAGGAGTTAAAGAAATAATATTAATAGCTCAAGATACAACTATGTATGGAATAGATATATATGGCAAAAAAGTTTTACATGAGCTTTTAAGAGATATTTCTAAAGTTGAAGGTGTAAAGTGGATAAGGTTATTATATTGTTATCCAGAGGAAATAACTAAGGAGCTTATAAAAGAGATTAAAAATAATGATAAGGTATGTAAATATTTAGATCTACCTATACAGCAGATAAGCAATTCCGTTTTAAAAAGAATGGGAAGGAAAACTACAAAGGAAACTATTATAAACATAATAAAAGAATTAAGAAAAGAAATAGAAGGTATTACCTTGAGAACTTCACTAATAGTAGGATTCCCTGGGGAAACAGAAGAAGAGTTTAGTGAACTTAAAGAATTTGTTTCAGATATAAAATTAGATAAACTAGGTGTATTTAAATATTCAAAGGAAGAAGGAACGTCAGCGGCTCTTATGGAGGATCAAATAGAGGAAGAAGTAAAAGAAAAAAGAGAAGAAGAAATAATGATACTTCAGCAAAAGATATCTAAAGACATAAATAAAGAAAAAATAGGTAAAATATATGAAGTTATAGTAGAAGGCACCAAAGAAAATATGTATAGTGGAAGAAACTATGAGATGTCACCAGAAATAGATGGAGAAATTTACTTTGAAAAGGATGAAAACGTAAAAATTGGTGATATAATAAAGGTGAAAGTAACTCATAGTTTAGAATATGATTTAATAGGAGTTGTTTATAATGAACTTAGCAAATAAACTAACTATATTAAGAATTTTTTTAGTTCCAATATTTCTTATATTTATATCGGTAAAAAATATACCCTATGGTACGGTAATAGCTACCGCAGTTTTTGTAATAGCTTCAGCTACAGATAAATTGGATGGGTACATAGCTAGAAGTAGAAATCAAGTTACTAGATTTGGTAAAATAATGGATCCATTAGCAGATAAAATGTTAGTAACAGCAGCATTAATATCTTTAGTAGATTTTCAAATAGTTCCTGGATGGGCTTGTATAATAATTATAGCCAGAGAATTTGCTGTAACAGGACTTAGAAGTGTGGCTTCTGCAGAGGGTGTAGTAATTGCTGCTAGTAAATGGGGAAAGGCTAAAACTGTAATACAAATTGTAGCTATAATATTTGCCCTTATAAATCTAAATTATAAAGAGGGAATATATATATTAGGAGATTGGGCTGTAAATTATATAAACATTATAGCAAATATAACCAATATTACTATGGCTTTAGCTATAATAATAACTATAGTATCTGGTGTAGATTACTTTATTAAAAATAAAGATGTAATGAGCCATGATAAATAGGTTTATCCGATGACTACCCGCTCTAATACTCCCATTTTCTTCAAAGTGGGAGTAAAGAGCGGATACGTCCCTGGATAACGATTTCTAAGCTTTAGTGGGAGTAGAAACTCCTACTGAAGCCAAGAACTCTGTTTATAAAAAAAGATATTGTCAATAATTAAAATAAAAGTTCCTTTATGGGAGCTTTTATTTATATCATATTAAGTTGACCCTAGTAAAAAAATAGTATATAATTATATTAAGAACATAAGTTCGGTAAAGGAAAGGTTGGTGTCAGTTTTGGCAAACAAAGTTAATCCAGAAAAATTAAAAGCCATAGAAGCAGCTATGGGGCAAATAGAAAAACAATTTGGAAAAGGTTCCATAATGAAACTTGGAGAAGATAGTATATTAAACGTAGAATCCATATCCACAGGAAGCTTAGATTTAGATATAGCATTAGGTATAGGTGGAGTTCCTAGAGGAAGAATAATAGAAATATTTGGACCAGAGTCCTCAGGTAAAACCACTGTAGCACTTCATATATTAGCAGAAGCACAAAAGATAGGTGGTGCAGCAGCTTTTATAGATGCAGAACATGCTTTAGATCCATCCTATGCTAGAAATTTAGGTGTTGATATAGACAACCTAATAGTTTCTCAACCAGATACAGGAGAGCAAGCATTAGAAATTACAGAAGCTTTAGTGAGATCCGGGGCGGTAGACGTTATAGTTGTAGACTCCGTAGCAGCCTTAGTTCCTAGAGCGGAAATAGAAGGAGAAATGGGAGATACCCATGTAGGTCTTCAGGCAAGGCTTATGTCTCAAGCTCTAAGAAAATTAGCAGGTTCTATAAATAAATCTAAATGTGTGGCTATATTCATAAACCAATTAAGAGAAAAAGTAGGTATAATGTTTGGAAATCCAGAAACAACTCCCGGTGGAAGAGCATTAAAATTCTATTCTTCTGTTAGACTAGATGTAAGAAGAATAGATTCTATAAAACAAGGTGATCAAATCTTGGGAAATAGAACAAGAGTAAAAATAAATAAAAATAAAGTAGCACCTCCATTTAAAATGGCAGAATTTGATATCATGTATAATGAAGGAATTTCAAAGGTAGGAAATATATTAGATGTAGGTGTTAGAGAAGAGCTAGTTGAAAAAAGTGGTTCTTGGTTCTCTTATAAAGACACAAGATTAGGGCAAGGAAGAGAAAATGCAAAACAATTTTTAAAAGATAACATGAATATAGCTTTAGAGATAGAAAATACTATAAGAAAAAAACATGATTTACCAGTTGTTGATGCAAAAAACTTAAATATAGAGAATAAAAAAGAAGAGAATAAGGAAGGATAAAAGTAGGAGTTTATCCTACTTTTTTTACGAAAAATTATATAAATATAAAAATTATAAATAATATGAATAAGGGGGCAGATAATGTTATATAAACTTGACAATGGCAATTTTTTAATATAAAATGAAAACAAAATCTGGTTTAGCATACACGATCCAATTGAATAATATGACACCTTTTCTAAGCTTCATATTTACTTATATATGGCAAGCAGAAAAAGCAAAGGAGGTGTTTTATGGGTCCAACGAAATATGTAATAATCGCAGTGGTTATTATAATAATTTGTGTGATTTTAGGCTTATATGTAGTTGATAAAAAAGCTAAAGAAAAATTATCAGAGGCATCCAAAGAAGCTAGAAGATTAAAAGAAGAGGCTGAAAGAGATGCAGAGGCAAAAAAGAAAGAAGCTATATTAGAGGCTAAAGAAGAAGCTCATAAATTAAGAGCAGAGGTTGAAAGAGAAAATAGAGAAAGACGTAATGAAGTTCAGCGTCTTGAAAGAAGAATAATTCAAAAAGAAGAAGCTTTAGATAAAAAGAGTGAGGCCCTTGAAAACAAAGAAGAAGCTTTAAATAAAAAGCAACAAAAAATAGAAGATGTGGAAACACATATGGAAGAGCTTCACGAAAAGCAAAGAACAGAATTAGAGAGAATTTCAGGACTTACAACAGAACAGGCTAAAGAATTTTTATTAGAGCAAGTTAGAAAAGAAGTAAAACATGAAACTGCAGTAATGATAAAAGAAATAGAAACTAAAGCTAAGGAAGAAGCAGACAAAAGAGCAAGAGAAGTCATTACATATGCCATCCAAAGATGTGCTGCAGATCATGTAGCAGAAACTACAGTACATGTAGTTAATCTTCCTAACGATGAAATGAAGGGAAGAATAATTGGAAGAGAAGGAAGAAATATAAGAACATTAGAAACGCTTACAGGGGTTGATTTAATAATAGATGATACACCAGAAGCAGTTATATTATCTGGTTTTGATCCAATTAGAAGAGAAGTTGCAAGAATTGCATTAGAAAAATTAATAGTTGATGGAAGAATCCACCCAGCTAGAATTGAAGAAATGGTTGAAAAGGCTAAGAAAGAAGTTGAAGTTAGTATTAAAGAAGAAGGAGAACAGGCTACCTTTGAAACAGGTATTCATGGTCTTCATATTGAATTGACTAGATTATTAGGTAGATTAAAGTACAGAACAAGTTATGGTCAAAATGTATTAAAGCATTCTATAGAAGTTTCATATTTAGCAGGTCTTATGGCCTCCGAACTTGGAATAGACCCAACTTTAGCAAAAAGAGTAGGTTTATTACATGATATAGGTAAGGCAGTAGACCATGAAGTTGAAGGACCACATGCAATTATAGGATCTGAAATAGCTAAAAAATACCGTGAATCCGCATTAGTAGTAAATGCTATAGGAGCTCATCATGGTGATATGGAACCACAATCTCTAGAAGCAATACTTGTTCAAGCGGCAGATGCTATATCTGCAGCAAGACCAGGGGCTAGAAGAGAAACTTTAGAAGCTTATATAAAGAGATTAGAGAAGTTAGAAGAAATTGCAAATGAGTGTGAAGGTGTAGAAAAGTCATATGCAATTCAAGCGGGAAGAGAAATAAGAATTATGGTTAAACCAGAGGTGCTTGATGATACTGGCTGTATTGAAATGGCTAGGAATGTAGTTAAACAGATAGAAAGTGAACTTGAATATCCTGGTCAAATAAAAGTTAATGTCATCAGAGAAACTCGTGCCATTGAATATGCTAAATAATTAGATTATAAAATAAATTCCTTTTAAGTTTTATAAGTTGCTAAAATTTACAAAATTTAAAAGGAATTTTTAGTTTTTTGTAGAATAGATATATGTAAGTAAGACTATTAAATTAAAGTTAAAATAGGAGGTTTACTTATGGAAGTATTAAAAGTTTCAGCAAAATCAAGTCCAAATTCAGTAGCGGGTGCTCTAGCAGGGGTACTAAGAGAAAGAGGTGCTGCTGAAATACAAGCAATAGGAGCAGGAGCTATTAATCAAGCAATTAAGGCAGTAGCTATAGCAAGAGGTTTTGTGGCTCCAAGTGGAATCGATTTAATTTGTATACCAGCCTTTACTGATATAGAAATCGATGGCGAAGAAAGAACTGCTATTAAATTAATAGTTCAGCCAAGATAATTAAAATAATAAAACAAAAGGGCTTGAATTTATATTCAAGTCCTTTAATTTATCTTGAAAATGTGATAAATTAGATGTTAGTTATATTTTTATACTATAAATATTTTTATTTAAATGAGACCTAAAAATATATATGGTATTATTAGGAGGAAGAAATGGATATAAAAGGGATTATAGCATTGATGAGACCAAAACAATGGATAAAGAATTTTTTTGTTTTTGCAGCGATAATATTTTCAGGTAATCTAATAAATGAAGGTATATTAAAAAATAATATAATAACATTTGTATTATTTTGTTTAACCTCATCTACAATATATATACTTAATGATATAGTAGATCTGGAAAAGGATAAAAAACATCCTGAAAAGAAAAACAGACCTCTCCCAAGTGGAAGAGTATCTAAGACTACAGCTATAATTATGAATATAGTAATACTTTTTACAGTATTATTTTGTTCCTATAAATTTGTAGATTATAAGATTATGTATATATATTTATTATATATTGTAATGAATATATTTTACTGTTTTAAATTGAAAAATGTAGTTATATTAGATGTAATGGTAATAACCTTTGGATTTGTATTAAGAGTAGAAAGTGGTAGCTTAGCTACAAAGGTTTCTGTATCACCTTGGTTATTTTTATGTACCATACTTTTATCCCTATTTTTAGCTTTAAATAAAAGAAAAAGTGAAATAATAACTTTGAAAGATAGGAGTGGGAGCCATAGAAAGATATTAGAAGAATATTCTGTAGAACTTATAGACAATATGTTAACTATAGTAACCCCGTCTATATTAATATCCTATTGTATATATACTTTTAGTTCAGTACAAAGCAAAAGGATGATGTATACCATACCTTTTGTATTATATGGAATATTTAGATATCAATATTTAATGGCTAAGAGTAATCTGGGAGGAAAGCCAGAGGATGTTTTTAGTAAGGATAAACCTTTTTTAATAAATATGGTGTTGTGGGTAATATCAGTAGTGGTTATAATATATTTTAAACTTTAAGGATGGTGTATAAATGTAATGGAATTTAATTATTTAAGTGGTTATGAAAGTAAAAATAATAATTATAATAAAACAAATTATTATAAGATCATAATAGGTCTATCTATGGTTCTTTGTATCCTTTGGGTAATTTTTGTAGATACAAAGCCATTTTCAGATTTTGAATATTATTATAATTTAGCAGTGGATATAGCTAATGGAGGTGAATGGGGAGATACTTATACCTCCATAGGATACAGCATAGTTTTAGGAGGACTCTTTAAGCTTTTTGGAGCTAGCTTAGCCTTAGCTAAAATATTTAATTTAGTACTAACTTTTTTTGGACAAGTATTATTTTTAGGTATCTTAAGAAAAACAGAAATTACAGAAAGAAATAGAAAAATAGTATTTACTCTATTTGCTTTATTCCCAAATAATATATTTTTTAATAGTGTTGTAGGTACAGAAATATTATTTACTACATTACTTTTATTATTAACATATTTGTACTTTAGTGATATAAAATATAAATATATCATCTTAGGAGTATTGGTAGGAGCAACAACTATGGTAAAGCCATTTTTTCTACTATATGCTTTTGCTATATTCTTAGTAGAATTATTAAAAGAAAAATCTTTCATAAAACCTTTAAAATCAGCTATAATAATAGTTGTAGTAGCTTTAATTTCCATAAGCCCTTGGCTTTATAGAAATACAAAATATAATGGAGAGCGTACCTTTGTATCAAATAATGGAGGTATAGTACTTTATATAAATAATAATTCTCAAAATGATATGGGAAGATGGATGGATATACTAGATGTAGAAAATTCTCTAGCAAAAACAGAGGAATATAAAAAAGCCTCTGCTACAGGAAAAAATAAGATGTTAAATAAAGCAGCTAAAGAATGGATAAAATCTCATCCAAAGGAATTTGTAGTATTAGGATTTAAAAGACTTTTTAATACATACATGTGGGCAGATGACGTATTATACAGTACCTATGGTTCAACTATAAATAATAACATTAAATTTGCATTATTTCCTATAACAAACAGTATAAGAAATGCATTTTTTATTCCTGCTATTATATATATATTAATTTATAGTGTTTTTATAATAATACAAATAATAAAAGGAAGAACAGAAAAATTAAATAAATTTAATTTATATTCTACAATTATATTTTATATGTTCACCTCAGTATACTTTATTACTGAAGGACAAGGTAGATATGCTTTCCCATTAATATTTATAATGGTATACTTTTGGTTTTATTTTATTAAACATGGAATACTTTTATTTAAGGAGTTAAGAAGATGATATATTTGATATTAACATCAGTTTTTTTAGGAGCATTAGGACAAATATTAGTAAAGTATGGAGCAGTTAATTTAACATTAAATTTTTCACCAGCACACTTCTTACCTAGTATATTATCCATATTAAAAAATATTCCTGTAATGGCAGGTATAATATCCTATGGATTCAGTTTTTTATTGTGGATAAAAGTATTAAGTAAAGTAGAACTAAGCTATGCATATCCAATGGTAAGTTTAGGTTATGTATTAATAATGATATTCTCTTATTTTTTCTTCAAGGAAAATATAACACCTATAAGAATAGTAGGAGTTGTACTTATAATGATAGGAGTAGTACTAGTAGCAAGAAGTTAAATTTTTTAAATAAATAAAAATGGAGGCAAAAATATGAAGTTATCTAAAAAAGCAGTAGAAATACAACCATCCTTAACATTAGAAATAACTGCAAAGGCTAAAAAAATGAAAGCAGAAGGTATAGATGTTATAGGTTTTGGAGCGGGAGAGCCAGATTTTAACACACCAGAAAATATACAAAAAGCAGCTATGTTAGCCATAGAAAAAGGATATACTAAATATACAGCGGCTTCAGGTATATTAGAATTGAAACAGGCTATAGTAGATAAATTTAAAAAAGACAATGGTTTAAATTATAAAACTAGTGAAATAATAGTAAGTAATGGAGCAAAGCAATGTCTTTCAAATTTATTTCAGGCTATATTAAATGAAGAAGACGAAGTTTTAATAGCTAAACCTTATTGGGTAAGTTATCCAGAACTTATAAAACTATATGGTGGAGTGCCTGTATTTGTAGACACAAAAGAGGAAAATCATTTTAAATATGAAATAAAAGAGTTAGAAAATAAAGTAACAGATAAAACAAAGGCCATCATAATAAATAGCCCTAATAATCCTACAGGAACAGTATATAGCAAAGAAGACTTAGAAGCCTTAGCTCTTTTTGCAAAAAAACATGATTTATTAATAATAGCAGATGAAATATATGAGATGCTAATGTATGGAGAAGAGAAACATATAAGTATAGGAAGCTTGTCAGAGGATGCTTTTAAAAGAACTGTAGTAATAAATGGTATGTCTAAATCCTATTCCATGACGGGCTGGAGAATAGGATATGCAGCAGGTCCTTTGGACATAATAAAAGTGATGAGTAATATACAAAGCCATACCACATCTAATCCAAACTCCATAGCTCAATATGCATCTTTAGAAGCTCTTACAGGAGATAAAACTCAAGTTGAAAATATGATAGTTGAGTTTAAAAAGAGAAGGGATTATATGGTCAATAAAGTGAATTCTATAGAAAATTTATCATCTATAAATCCTAAAGGTGCCTTTTATGTAATGGTTAATATATCAAAAGCTATAGGAAAAACAATAAAAGGAGATACCATAAAAGACTCAATAAGTTTTTCAAAGATTTTATTAGAAGAAGAAAAAGTAGCAGCAGTACCAGGTATAGCCTTTGGGGATGACAATTTTATAAGATTATCCTACGCTACATCTATGGAAAATATAGAAAAGGGATTAGATAGAATAGAAAAATTCATGAAAAAGTTAAGTTAATAAGATCATGTAATGGTTTATAAAAACTGTTGAAAACTGTAGAAAAAAATGGTATAATGTTATGTATATGTTTTTTTAAGAAACAGATAGATTATAAAAGAGGTGGATAAAATGTTAGAAAGAGAATTAACAGTAAACAGTTCAACTGGGTTACACGCAAGACCAGCGACTTTATTAGTAAAAAAGGCTTCATCCTTTAAATCAGATTTATCTATTGAATTTAACGGTAAAAAAGCCAACATAAAAAGTCTTATAGGAGTTCTTTCATTAGGAGTTACAAGTGGAGCAAAAATAAAATTAATAGCTTCTGGTGATGATGAAACTCTAGCTATAGAAGAAATCTCAAAACTAATAAATACATTAGAATAAAAATTAAGGGCTCTTTTGGGGAGCCTTTTATTTATGTTTTAAAGATCCTTTTGTTTTAAGAAGAAATAGTATCATATTAATTCCAGCCACTCCGATTAATATATAAATTAATCTTCCTACAAAATTTGCAGGCTCCCCAAATAATGCACCAACCAGATTAAAATTACATAAACCTATAAGTCCCCAATTAATAGCTCCAACGATTACTAATATAAAAGAAATTTTATCTATAAGACTTACTTTATACATGAAATCCACTCCTTTAAATACATCTTAATAAATTATATTAACAGTATAAAAAAATAGAACAAAAATATTTTTATTAAATAATGTTTATTTAAAGAATAATTATAAAGTTAAAACCCCATTATAAGAAAGAATTTAAAATAGCATATTAAGATAAAGTACGAATATAAAATTGAAAAAATATTATAATATATGTTATAATATGAATGAATAAAAAAACTATATACATATTGTACGTATGGAGGAGATGGAGTAATGAGAGATATTTATAATAATCCCTTAAATAAAAGATATTCATCTAAAGAAATGAGCTATTTATTTTCAGAAGAGATGAAATTTAAAACTTGGAGAAAATTATGGGTAGCCCTAGCAGAGAGTGAAAAAGAATTAGGTCTTAACATTACAGATCAGCAAATAAATGAATTAAAAAAGTATATAGATGATATAAACTATGAAGTAGCAGAAGAAAGAGAAAAAGAAGTTCGTCATGATGTTATGAGCCATGTATATGCTTATGGTGTTCAATGTCCTAAAGCAAAAGGGATAATACATCTAGGAGCTACTAGTTGTTATGTAGGTGATAATACAGATTTAATAATCATGAAAGAAGCCATGATTTTAATAAAGAAGAAAATTATAAATGTTATAAATAACTTGAAAAAATTTGCCTTAGAATATAAGCACGTACCAGCTTTAGGCTTTACTCATCTTCAACCGGCTCAACTTACGACAGTAGGTAAAAGGGCAACCCTTTGGATGCAAGATTTAGTATTAGATTTAGAACAATTAGAATTTGTTATAGATACTTTAAGATTTAGAGGTGTTAAAGGAACTACAGGTACTCAAGCTAGCTTTATGGAATTATTTGATGGAGATGAAAGTAAAGTAAAGGCTTTAGATAAAAAGGTAGCAGAAAAAATGGGCTTTTCAAGGGAATATATGGTGACAGGTCAAACTTACCCAAGAAAGGTTGACTCAACTATATTAAATACACTATCAGAAATAGCGCAAAGTGCATACAAGTTTAGCAATGACTTAAGATTACTTCAAAGTATGAAGGAAATGGAAGAACCCTTCGAAAAAAATCAAATAGGTTCATCAGCCATGGCCTATAAAAGAAATCCAATGAGATCAGAAAGAATGGGAGCTTTAGCAAGATACGTTATAGTAGATGCCCTAAATCCAGCTATAACCTCTTCTACCCAGTGGTTTGAAAGAACACTAGATGATTCTGCTAATAAGAGAATATCTATAGCCGAAGCCTTCTTAGCTTTAGATGGAGTGCTTAAATTATATATGAATATATCAGAAAATATGGTAGTATACGAAAAAGTTATAGAAAGCCATGTAAAAACAGAACTTCCATTTATGGCTACAGAAAATATAATGATGGAAGCAGTTAAAAAGGGTGGAGATAGGCAAGAACTTCACGAAGTTATAAGAGCTCACTCTATGGAAGCTGCAAGAAGAGTTAAACAGGAAGGATTATCTAATGATTTAATAGATAGAATAATAGATGATAAATCCTTTGGATTAACTAAAGAAGAAATATTAGCTTTAATAGACCCTAAAAAATTTACAGGAAGAGCAGAGGGTCAAGTAGTAGACTTTATAAAAGAAGCAGTGGACCCAATATTAGAACAAAACAAAGCAATGCTAGGAGAAAAAGCAGAAATAAACGTATAAACGAAATTATAAATTCTGGAGTTTATAATTTTAGGAATAGTTTTAAGTTTATTTAATATTTAAAAGGAGCCAAAATTATGGCTCCTAAATTTTATACTAATTTTTGAGCTAAAGCATCTTCTAGGTTTAATTTTGAAACTCTTTTTTTTATTTCTTCTCTATCTGTAGTATATAAGTTTTCTTCAACCATCCTCTTAAAGTATTCTGCACCGGCAAAGGTATATCTATTTTTTCTACCTTTCTTTGAATAAAGCTTATCATTTGCATAGGCTATTAAATCTCCTAAAGCTATATTTCTTGGAAGAATTAACATTGGCATGCCTAAGCAATATCTTACAGCATTGTGTCCAGCTAAACTTCCTGTGGTTATGGCTTCAGTGTGCCCAACAAATAAGCCGCTTTTTTCTCCTCCTACAAAGAGGTTATCTAGTCCTTTCACTTTCATATCATCTGTTCTTGGAGCCACAGACAAATATCTTATAGAATTTCCTTTTCCACCTGCATAAGGATCTATATATTTTACACTTTCTAGTCCTTTTATTTTTCTTAGTTTTTCTAGAGGATAGTAGGAAGTCATTAATTTTGCGTGTCCAGTATCTAGAATGACAATATTCTCTGCGAATTCTTTTAGAGCGTATTGTTGACAAACTTTCATTTTTAATTTATCTAGGTTTATATCTTCTTTTGGAACCTTTAAAACCAATACTCCAGTTTCATCAAGTTCTTTTACCAATTCATCAGACATAGTTTCTTTAGCTAGTTTACAGGAACCACTAAAGGCTCCTAATAAATCATCTTCTCTTTCTCCTTGGAAATCATCTACTCCGGCTCTTGAAGTTAAGCTTACTCTAGGGCCAAAGGCAGGACATCTTAAAACACACATAGAACATCCATTACCATATCTTAAACAATTGCCCATAGGTCCTGTAGAACCAGTAGTTTCTATAAATACATCACCATCTACGTAAGTTCCGTCTGAAATATATATGCCTTTTATTTTATCTCCTTCTTTTTTTACATCTACTATTCTAGAGATAAGATGAATATCTATGCCCATATTTTTCATATGATTTTTTACAACAGGTTCTATTTTATTTACATCGTAAAGCCAGGCATGTTTATGACCCGGAAAATCTATGTTTTTATGTCTACTGTTTTCATCTGTTATATTTATTAAATCACCAGCACCTAAAGATATAAGCTCCTCTGCTGCGGTGAATCTTCCGTTATTTCTCATTATCCCACCAACATTACCTAATCCTAAAAGCAAATCCGTCTTTTCAAATATACTAACATCAGCACCAGCTTTTTTAGCGCTTATAGCTGCGGCACATCCTGCCCAACCTCCGCCGATAACTACAACCTTCATTAAAAATCCACCCCCAAATTTATATAGGTCTTAATTAAACATGTTTTATAATTATTTATATAATTTTTTAACCGTTGTAACCCTCCTAATTTATCCTCATACTATCAAAATATTTTTTTAAAAGATTTTTGTTACATAAAGTTTTATAATAACCGTTTATGAATATAAAAAATAAACTAGTAAGATTTTATAAAAGTAGGGAGAAATAAGGTTGCACTCATTTTTAAAAAAGCTGAATTTGATATAATGTACAATGAAGGTGTTTCAAAAGAAGGCTTTTTTATCGGATTATCTATTATTTAGGGGCGCTTTGCGTCATTTCGGAATATGAAAATATAGGCATAGGACAAAAAGTAATGAGTTTTATTTTTGACTATTTTGTTGATGCTAAACATTGGTAGCTTGAAACTCCTGTTGATAAAAAGCGTAATCACTATTTCTACCAAAAACTCGGTTTTAATATAACAAAAGAATATATGGATGGTAGCGTAAAAGTTGCGCTTTTTGAAAAGAATTTGTAGTGAGGTTATGAGCATAATGTATAGTAACGATAATGAAAATGGTTAGATATTCATGGTATAATTGAAATTAGTAAGATATTGTAGAGTATTTGGAAATTTATAAGGCTATTATCTATTAAATATAATGAGAATATTTTGGACACTTGTGCTGAAGGTACGTACCTAAGAAGGAATTAATGCAGGTTGGCAAAGTATATGTGAAAAATATAGAATTACGGACGCAGAAAAGGAGGAAAATATCATGCGCAAATTATCACAAGAGGAATTTAAAGAGATATTAAAGAATAGGAAACCAAAAGAAAGACTTGTTTTAAAAGAGATAGAACTTTTTGACATGGATTTTACAAGCTGGAATTTATCTAATATTGATTTCTCTTTGAGCGCATTCCATCGAGTTAAGTTTGATGAGGCAAATCTAGAGTATAGCAGTGTTTTTAATACATTGTTTGATGAATGTACTGTACGTAAGACGAATTTTAGACATGCAAATTTAGAATGTGCAGTGCTTCGATATGCAGATATGACTGGCTGTAACATTGAAGGTGCAAATTTATATGGTGCAGTGTTAGAATATGCTAAATTGGATGCTATTATTTCCGATAAGGATACAAAATGGTTTCATTTACGCTGTCCAGAGAAAGGAGCCTTCCTTGCATATAAGAAGTGTTTTAATGATCGTTTAGTACAACTTCTAATACCGGCAGATGCAAAGCGCACTTCGGCTACGTTACCTTCTTGTCGCTGCAATAAGGCAAAAGTTCTTACAATTAAAAGTTTCGACTATAAAGAAAGTTATGTGGAAGCTTGGTCTTTAGTAGATGAGAACTTTGTTTATAGTGTAGGCGAATGGGTAGAAGTAAAGGATTTTAATGAGGATAGATGGATGGACTCTACTACGGGTATTCATTTTTGGATGACAAGAGAAGAAGCAAAGAACTATTAAAAGCGAACATTTATTTAAAATACAGCATTATTCATAATCCTTTCTTTTAAGCTAGAACTTTATAAATAAAATAAAGTGCATAAGTTTGTTAATTGTAACTTACACACTTTATTTTACTCTATTCTGTTGTATTTCCTTCTTTAAAAGATATATATTGTTTTTTAAGATGTCCTGAAATTTTTCAAGATAAAATTTAAAATATTATTACACTCCTGGTAGTAATTCGGAACAATTTTGGCTATAAATCTCTGTTTATAACAGAGGATAAAATTGAGCATCCAAGGTCATTTGCTCGAAAATTAATAAGTAATAAAGTATAATATGATATGTTTTTTTATTTATAATTTTCTTAAAGTAAGTCAGATTGGTAAAATTCTGCATTGCAACAATAAATATAAAAAGAGTGGAATGACTTGTGAAGATTTAAGAAATTATAAAAGTAAATTGGGGAATAGTTGTAAATGTGAAAATAATTAATGATATCATTGAAGACAAAATAAAAAAACTTAGTTGAGAGAGTTAAAGATAATTAAGATGATGATGAAGTTCTACAACTTTTATTTATCAATGAAGAATTAAGGTAAGGAGGATAAAAGATGGTGATTTTAAAAAGGGCGATGTTAGAAATGCTGTTCGTAATAGTTATAGGAAGATAGCTATTGGAAATGCAAAAAAGGATAGATGCTGTGGGGGAAGTATTAATCTTAAAAAATCTTTCATAGAGATATCACGTAAAATTGGATATTCTGATGAAGAAATATCAACTGCTCTAGAGGAAGCTAATATGGGGTTAGGTTGCGGAAATCCCCAATTAATAGCTAATCTTAAAGAAAGCCAAACTGTTATAGACCTTGGAAGTGGAGGAGGATTTGACTGTTTTTTGGCTTCAAAGAAAGTTGGGATTAAGGGATATATTATTGGAGTTGACATGTCTCCAGAGATGATTAATAAATCAAGAGTTATGTCTAAGAAATATGGATATAGAAATGTAGACTTTAGATTAGGTGAAATTGAAAATCTTCCTGTAGCAGATAATACTGCAGATGTAATTATTTCAAATTGCGTTATAAATTTATCTCCCAATAAACAAAGGGTATATAATGAAGCTTATCGTGTATTAAAAAAAGGTGGTAGAATTGCTATTTCTGATATAGTTCTTATTAGAGAATTGACCAAGGAAATGAAGCAAGATGAGAAGCTTTATTGTGGATGAGTTACTGGGGCATCTTCAGCTGAAGAATTAAAATTATATTTAGAAAAGGCTGATTTTAGTGATATTAGAATTGAAACTCAAGAAGTCTCAAAGGAATATGCTGAAAAATGGGGACATAACTTAAAAGTTGGAGAATATATTATGTCTGCATCAATAAAAGCAATAAAATCAAAATAGTAAAACGTTGCAGATATAATGTTTGGTATGTAGGGGTGGCATATATGATAAAGATAGAATATCTAATTGAAAATAAAAATACCATAGATGAGGTTGCTAAGCAACTAAATACTAACGACATAGAATATCTCATAAATCTATTAAATGAAAAAAATAATGAAGTAAGATACACTGCATTTCTTGTTCTACAAAGTAGTAGTCAAATGTTTTCAGATGTTTATAAGTATTGGAAAGATTTTTGCAAAAAACTCAGTAACAGTAATTCATATCAACGAAGTATTGGTATAATGCTTATTGCAGAAAATAATCGTTGGGATGATCAGAATAAATTTGAGGATATTATTGATATATATTTATCCCATTGTGAAGATGAAAAATTTATTACTGCAAGACAAACAATTCAAAGTATTAATAAATGGATTATGTATAAAAAAGGCTTATTATCATTAGTTGTACGTAAACTTATAAGTATAGATATATCAAAATACAAAGACAGCCAAAGAAAATTGATTCTGGTAGATATAATAAAAGTATTATCTGAAATTCAAAAAATTCAACCCACCAATGATATTATGGAGTACATAGATAATGCAATAAAATGTGAATATTTAAATAACAAAGATATTAAAGAAATTCAAAAATTATTTTAATAGTGATTAGAATAATAATTTAAAGGGAGTAGAAAAAATTTTTTCTACTCCCTTTATAAAATTTCAAAAGTTGTAGGTTTTTAAGTTTTTAAAATATATATTATGTTGAATATATATTTTTCATATATCGTATATTTAAATAGAATGTACTTAATACAATAGAAAGCTTGGAACTACTCCTGTTATTTATAAAAATTGTAGGGATAAAAGAGACGATATATCAAAAGCTATTAATGAACTTGAAAGTGCAGGATATATAGAAAGAGTTTTAAGAAGGGATTCTAAAGGAAAACTCTTAGGTGGATATGATTATAATATTTTTTAAATTCCACAATTTATAAAAGATAATAGTGAAGCTTGTACAAAACTTACCGAAAGCGGAAAAGTTGAAATAGCAGATGAATCTGGTAAACACAGTTATAAGTATATTAAGGGGATTTTAGAAAATTGGAAAATAGATGGGGTGTAATGGAAAATAAGAAGGTAAAAGGTGGTGATTTTGATGGCACTAAAAACGAGCATAAACAGAATAATGGAGGAGATAAAGAATCAAAGAGAAAATGGGCTGGGTATAAATCACCAAAACCTAAATTGCAAAGGGATAGAAAATGTAAGGGACTCATATAAAGAAGTTTGTAATAAATGCGGTGGTAGTACATGGATAACTAATATAGATAAAGAGGGTAGAGTTTACTGCAGAAGGTGTAGCTGCTATGAAATGCAAAGGGCTAAAGATATGTGGAACTTAGCAGGAATAAATACGGAGCAATCTAAACATACCTTTTCAAATTATAAACCCTATAATGAAACAACTGAATTAGCAAAGAATACAGCCATTCAATACTATAAAAACTTTGATGAAATCAAAAATACAAGACAAAATAGTATTGCTTTTATAGGGCAAGTAGGTAGCGGCAAAACTCATTTAAGTATAGCTTTAGCAGTGAATTTTTTAAAGAACAAACAAGTTCCAGTTGTATATATGCCTTATAGAAATACTATAACAAAAATAAAACAGAATATGATAGATGAAGAATATTATAGTAAGGTTTTATCAAAATATCAAAAGGCAAAGATTCTTCTTATAGATGATTTATTTAAGGGTAAAATAAATGAATCTGATATAAATATAATGTTTGAAATAATTAATTATAGATATATGAATTATTTACCTATGATAGTTAGTTCTGAATTTACCGTAGAAAAGCTCCTAGATTTTGATGAAGCTATAGGAAGTAGAATAATTGAAATGGCAAAGGATTATACAGTTGAAATAGTTGGGAAGGAAAATAATTATAGATTAAAAATTTAAGCATAAGACAGTAACCATTTCCTGTCTTATGCTTAAATACTGTGGTTTAATATCGTCTTTATTTAGCTAACTCCTTTAGAGCTATGTCATTTTCTTTTATAAATTCATCAACTAATTTTTTATGCTCTTTATTATTTTTTTCCTTTAGATATTCTGCAAAATCTATAACCTCTGATAACATATCTTCTGACATATCCTTAGATAATTCTATAAGTTTTTGTTCTAAAGTCATTAACATCACTACTTTCCATATATCTAAGATACATATTATATTAGTAACTTTTAATTTTATAATAATACTGTAACATATACAAGGTTTACTTACAATATGTGCATGAAATTTGGCTACTTATGTATTTTGAAAATGTAGATAACAGGTTGGGAAAAAATCAGATTTATAATAAACTGGGGTATCATTTAAGTAAGGAATATAAAAAATCAGATAAAGGGATTATACGTCAAATTATACAAAAGGGTAATGTTGAGGATGCAATTAAAAATGCAGAGGAACTTCATAATAAATATATAAACAAAAGCGATTTAATTTTTAAAGATGTAAAGAAAATGAACTTTTATGAGTTAATTGAACAGTTCATGTTGGAAATATCATAATAAGACTCTAAAGCGATAATTAACTTAAAAGGTGGACTTGCCTTGCTACGTAAGCTGTATGGAAATGATTTTTTTACAAAGCTTGTACTTGTAATTTAATGCAGGGAGCATGGTTACTTTTTATATAGTTTAGAAAAGTTATATTTATAATAAGCAAATAGAATTATATATGTGAAATATAATATGGTAAAATAATGTATATTAAAGTATGTTATATAATTTTTATATTTAGTAATAAATTTTAGCAGAGAGATAGATGCAAAGTTTTATAAATGAAAGTAAAAGAATAATTAGAAAGGCTAGTGAAAATAACAAGCTAGTTATATTTGTTGGAGCTGGAGTGTCTGCTAATTCTGGATACCCTTCATGGACAAGCCTTGTTGAAGAATTCGCAAGAGGATTAGGAATAGATACACAAAATATTTCTTCTGAAGATTATTTAAAGATACCTCAATATTATTATAATTCAAGAAAAGAAAAAGACTACTATGATGTTATATGGGATAAATTTAATGTTAATGTAAAACCAAATGATATACATGATGCTATATTTAAGCTTAAGCCATATCATATTGTAACAACAAATTATGATGAATTATTAGAAGAAGCTGCTCGTAATCAAGGTGTGTTTTATGATGTTGTTTCAAAAGATGAAGATTTACCATACACTTTAAATAATAATATGATAATAAAGATGCATGGAGACTTAAAAAATAAAAATATAGTATTAAAGGAAGATGATTATTTATCATATTTTAGAAATTTTAAGCTCATACAAAATTATATTAAATCGTTGATATCCACATATACAATTCTATTTTTAGGTTACTCTATAAACGATATTAATGTAAAATATATTTTTCAATGGGTAAAGGATATACTGGGGAATAGTTTTCAGCAAGCTTATTTTTTAGAAAATAACCAGAATAAGAAATTTAATCAGGTGGAATTTGATTACTATAAAAATAGGGGGATAAATATATTATATTATTCTGAAACAGATGAAATTAAATACTTAAAAAAATCTATACAGTTTAAAAATTTAACTGATGAAAGAGCAAAAAATACTTGTATCTTTTTAAGATATATATTAGATACAGATTCTTTGAATAAAATTAATATAGATTATGCATATGAAAGACTGAAGAACTTGAATAATTTAAATAAAATATTTTTTCAAAATATAATAGATGCATTAGATTTGGAAACGCCATTTGAAGAAAATGATGGAACAATTGTTTATTCACATTTTTTATTAGAAAAAGAGAGCTTAGAGTTAAATACAAGCATTGTAACTAATCTATTTCTTGAAATAAAAGAATATGATAATAAGTTAAATAAGTTTAATAAATGTGAAGATTATAAAGAAAAAGGGGAATTGAAAAAAGAAATAGATTTTTCTAAAGAGATAAAAGTAAATCTTATAAAACAGGTGCTTTATAAAGCTGGTATAAAAAAAATAGTAGCAAGAAATGAAAATTATATAAAAGAAGTACTTTCATTGCATAGAAAATCTGAAGGTCTAGAAAAGGAAAGGGCAATTGAATATTCATTTGAATTAAATATAAATTTGTATGATAAGATGGATGAATTAGAAGAGTATATTTCGCAGTTTGATTATTTAAATATGTATAGATGTTTAGATGATATGAAATTAGAAGATATTGATGGGAATGAAGAAAAATTTTTTAATAAGGCTTATTTACTATATAAGTTAGGAGAATATTTACAAGCATATGAAGTGTTGAAAAGACTATCGCAAACATGTTTTTTAAATAAAAAATATTATTTATATTTTATATCAGAGTTTAATAGATATTATTTAGGTCACGCAATTTCAACATTTAATATTTTTTCTATTTCAATGCTAGGAATACATGAGGACATACAAAAAGAAATAAGAGAGGAAATAAGAAAAATAGATTTAGATAATATATATTTAAAGCTACCTTCAAGTAATAGAGTAAAGTTGTTGTTTTTGAAGGATATATTAAATTTAAAATTTGTATATAGAAAAATAAGGGATACAGCAGATTTAAAAGAAAAAGTAGAAAAAAATAAAGATAATATTTATATAGGAAAAGGTAGTAGTGATGGGGAAATACATAAATTTAAAAAAAATATAGAAGACTTCTGGAAATTTATAACTAAGAATAGACTTATGTTGGATAATTATAAAGAACTTGAAATGGTTTTTTATAATTATATAGAAAGTGCATTATTAAGCCATATGACTAAATATATAGAAGAAAAGGAATCTATTCTGGGCTTGCCTGGAAAAGTTATAAAACTTAAAAAAATAGATGGTTTTACATTATTTGTAATGGTAAATTATTCGAATATAAAACAGATTAAATATTTATTTGAAAAGTATGATGTACAAAGTATAAAATTAGAAGAAAAAGCTTTAGAATTTGTTCAGGATACTTATGATAATGTAATTAATTCAATACTTCAAAAGAAAAATATACTAGAAGCTAAACAAATATTAAACAAGTTTATCTATATACTATCTAGAATAGATGTAGGAAAAGAGCTCTTTATAAGATTAATAGATGGATTTTTAAAGGTTATAGATAATTATTCTATAGAATTAGATAAATTATATGAAAATTTATTAATTTTTATTATAAAACAGAATAACAATTTTAAGGAAAATATATCTATAGAAAAGATTGAAGAAATATTTAATTATATGATTTACAAAATAAGTTCAAATTTAGAGAAGGATAGAAATTTTTATAAAGAAAATACTGCAATGAATTTTATAAGACAAATAGCTTTTATTATGGACAATATAAATCAAGATTATAAATTTAAAGATGATAAAAATTTAAAATTATTAATAAGACAAATGGAAGTGGAAATGCATTTGTATATTTTGGAATATACTTTGATTCCAGTTTATAAATTAGTTTATGGAAATTTGAATGATAATGAGAAGTTTAATAAAAGACATTTTTCAGTATATTATAAAGCTGTTATTGATAAAATAATATTAAGTTCTGTAGAATTAGAAGAAAAAATTTTAGAATTTATAAATAAACAAGCAATATTAAAAAATGAAAATTTGGAAATTTTATTGCTAAATATAGCTTATTTAATTTTAAATGACTTAATTATACAATCAGATAAATTCTATAAATTTAAAGATAATAGTGAAAAATTTAGTTTTTTAATAGATATAGCTAACTATAATTATGATAATTTTGAATTAGAATGGATCTTTAAATTTAGTGATGAATTACATGGAAGAGTTTATAAATGTGAAAAAGCTAAAATTATTATAAAAGAAAAATTTCAACAATATATAATACAAAATGAATGTGAAAAGCATACTAAGAATATATTTTTCAGGTACTATAACTAGAAAATTTATATTATTTAAATTAGCAATTGTTATATATAGACAATTAATTAAAAAGCTAAACTTTTAAAAAGTTTAGCTTTTTTAGTTATAAAACAATGAAAACATAACACATTAGATGTATAATATTGGTAATAGAGCTTTAAGGTGGTGATATGTTAATGCATCAACTTATTAAAAAATATAGAGAAGGTGACAATAGAGCATTACAAAAAATAATAGATAATTTTATTCCTCTTATTTTAAAGGAAGCTTCAAAGTATAAAATAAAATGTTATGATTATGAGGATTTAGTTCAACATGGCTATTTATCTGTTATAAAAGCTGCAAATATGTACAAGGGAGAAGATAAAAATTTTAAATTCTATTGTATTAAAGCTATAAAACAAAACTACAAAGCGCTTCTAAAAGGTGAAATAAAGCATCATCGAGAAATACCAGCGGATAAAGATATATATCCTTATGAATTTACTTTAGAAGATGAGATCTTGGCCTATGAAAAAACAAAGGAAGTGTACAAGTCCTTAGATGCTTTAACCAAGGATGAAAGGAACATAATAGAAGGTTTTTATTTTAGAGATAAAACTATAGAAAGTATTGCTAAAGAGAACCATAAAAGCTATAACAATATAAGGTATGAAAAGGATAAGATAATAAAAAAACTGCAAAGTACTTTAAAAAAGCATAGTTAGTATTAGAGTAGAGGAAATGTAACTCAGATTTATACTTCTCTGAGTAAGTGATTCACACCAAATCGTAGATTTGGGTTCTCTACTTAAAAGGTGGTGGGAATATGTATGACAGCCTAGTAGAGCTTATAAGTAATGTAGGATTCCCAGTAGCAGTTAGTGTTTATCTTTTAGTTAGAGTTGAAAAAAAACTTGATTATTTAATTAAAGCTTTTAATGACTATACTAAAGGACAATAATATGTTATGGAACACCAAAAGAGAAAGGTCTTAATTTTAGGACCTTTCTTTTTATTTTTGCATTTTGTATCTCTAAGTCATATATATAGGTGAAGACAAAATCAAACAAAAATAAGGAGGTATAAAGCTATGGCAGTAAGTAAGAATATGTTAGAAAAAAATCTGGCTTTAGAATATCAAGATGGTTTAGATAAGAAGGGAAAGGCTATCATGAGAAAGGCTACTTATAAATAGGAATGGAAGAAAAACGATAGTTATATCTAACTGCATTCATGAAAATATAAATGAAGATAATCAAGGATTATTTCAAGAATTTTATGAAATGTGGGATAAGTATTATGAAGGAAATATAATTAACCTATATATGGATGAATGGTATAAAGAAAATTGTAATTAGTAAGTAATTTATGTTGGATATAAATGCTCGGAGATTAATAAAAAACATTTAGTTGATATAGCTTATACTCTGAATGTACCAATTTATTTTATGGGACTTGATGATTATAGCCTAGATTATGAATTAATTCCTAAAGCTATATTATAATTGTTCTATTGAAAACTGGTATAGGTTAGATTTTATTATGGAATAATTTAATAAGCAGTTGATAATTAATGTGATTGAAATAAAAATATAGTAATGATGCCTAAAATAGTTTTGAAGGAAGCTTTATCTAATCTACACAATGCTTAATTTTAGGTATTCCTATAGGGAGCATTAAGTAGCTTATCTAAAGACTCTAATCCGCTAGGGCGTAATACTTTAAAACAGGCAGGAAGTATTAGTATTTAAAGTTTATAGTAGTAAGGAGAAGGATTTTATTATACTGTGAATAATATTAATACTAGCCTACTTTAAAGTATGGTGAGGAAATAGGTAGCCTTGTACTAGCTTATATCTGCTACTTTTAAGTATTCCTTTGTAGCTGCAGAAATAAGCAATTCCAAGGATAAATTAGAATTAAAAAAGAAATGCTATCTTAAGTATTGCTTAGGGTGGCATTACTTTTTTAAAATTTCCAAATAGGAATTGTTGTACAGGCTTCCATCTGCCATAGGGTATTCCTTTTGAGGAACGGCAAAAGAAAGCTAGTTCAACAAAAATAAAAAAATATAAATCTTTATAAAAGTTGTGTTAGTGTGGTAAAAGTAATTCAATGTTTTATATATAGTATAAATTAGTTTATAAGGATATTTAATTTTAAAAGCAAGTAGTGTAAACATAAAGTTATGTAAAATTCTTGTATTAGAGTTATTGCTATTAAAGTTATTATATATATTTAGTTAGTTGATATAGATATACTAACCTTTTTTAAAGAATATTATTTGGGCACTTTAACCTGCACCCTAAAAAGTACAGGTTCCTATCTAGCAGCTCTAAGGTTTAAAAAGTCTCTCCCTTATTTCCGAGCCTTTTTAAATCTAAGAGCTTCACGATTTTAACTAGTCCTTTATTAGGGTACCCGCAGTAGTGAATTTAAGTATTACTTTGGGGTCTTATCGTGGCATTCCTATAGGGTCTTTCGCTTGTCTACTTCGCTAAACAAAGGGAGATTTAGCGTAAGTAAAACAAGCCATTAAGGCTAGTCTGACTTCGCCAAATCTATTGTTTAGCAAAATAAACAAGCGTCTGGGGTACTACTTTCAGGTCTTATTAGGGTATTCCTCTATGGTTACCTACGCACCAAAAAAGATTAAATTTCATAGTGTAGTCTACGCATCGTCGCCTTGAACTAGCCAAGCAGGTACAATTTGTACTAGCTATTCATTCTTCACAGCTGGCTACAAATTATACATGCTAGGCTACTCCACTTTGTACATGTCATTCCTCCGGTAGGGCATGTACAAAGTCGGCGACTTGAATTTATGTGATGTATAAATAAAGGTTATATTTTAAATAAATGTTTGTTTTTGTAAGAAAAACTCTATATAATGAAAAATATATAAGAAAGAGAGTTAGAAATTATATTTTAGAGGGTATATAATGGTAAATTATTAAATACTATTTTGAATGAGCAATTATGGATGTTATTTAAAAATCAATAACGGAGGTGCATTATATGTTAAAAGAATGTATTAAATGTAACAATAATATTTCTTTTAAGGATTTTTATATAGGAGGATTTTTTAATAACTATTATAAATACACATGTCCCAAATGTGGTTGTGAATATAAGGCATCAAAACAATCAATATTAATATACTTCTTTATTGCTTTGTCACCTATAATAGTGTTAACTAGGCTAAATGAAAGATGGATTATATTTCTCTGGTTAATCATATCAATTTTCGTATTACAGCCATTAATTTTAAAGTTTGAAAAGATATAAATTAGTTATTATGTTATTAAACCTTTTATTATTTGTAATTTTAATTTTTAGTGGATGTAGCTTTTGCGTTATTTTTATTTTCCATAACTAAAGTAATTTAATTATTTTTATTATTTATTCTAGGTTGATAATATAATTTTATACATTTTGTGTTTAAATTATATAATAATATTAATTCTTATATCAAAAAAAAAAGTTTATCATATTATATAGCATATAACAAAAGATTAAATTTTGTTAGGAAAAATATAATTATATAAACAGAAGGTGATTTTATTGAATAATAAATGTAAGATGATATGTATTCCCACATGTGGTAGATGCACTTGCCCTCGTGGTGTAACTGGTCCTACTGGGCCACAAGGCATTACTGGTCCTACTGGGCCACAAGGCGTTACTGGTCCTACTGGGCCACAAGGCRTTACTGGTCCTACTGGGCCACAAGGTATTACTGGTCCTACTGGACCTCTTGTTACAGCCAATAATGCTCGTATAACAAATGCTGCCATTCAGACTGTAGATACAGGTGATCCAGTTTCTCTTTCAACAAATAATGTTATTAATGGAACAGCAATTTCTCATACACCAGGAACACCTTTTATTATTTTAGAACCTGATCAGACTTATTATGCTTCTTATGAAGCCGCATCAAATTTAGGTAATGCTGGTGAAGGAAGTGCAATTCTACAATTTAATTTAAATGGCTCTTTAGTAGGAGGAACACAAAGTGAATTTAGTAATTTACAAAGCTTAAATTTACCTGCATCCTCTAGGTTTTCATTAAGTTCAGCAGCTGTTTTTAATACACCTGGAGGAGCTCCTAGTGTTTTAACATTATCAAATGCTTCAGGGCATCCAATAACTGTTGAAGGAGCTAATGTTAATATAATAAAACTTGAATAAAATAAAAAATTATACTTTTAGTTTAAATATTTACAGTATTATTAAAGAGAGCCCTATTAATTTAGGGTTCCCTTTTAATTACAATAAAAAACAATATTATTATAAAATTATAATAACCTTCAATAAATTATAAACATAGAATATTCATATTCCACATACTACATTAGGTTTCTAACTTTAGTTAGGCAATTTTAAAAGCTAAATTGCTTTTTAAATACTTATTATGAAGTTTCTATGCTCCACCTGTGTAAATAATATTTAATTATAGTTTCTACATTTAATGAAGTGTCGGTAAACAGCAAGTATACTGGGTTTTTCAATCCATCATTGGTAACTTCATAGCAAATTAGTACTTTAGCATAAAAGAATTTAGCAACATTACCTTCATAGGTATATACTTTATAGTCGTTACTGTCAACGGTAACGAGGTCTAGGGTGTTAGGACTAATGAATCTTCGAAATTCTGATAACTGTAAGGAAATTCTTAATGGATATATTTTCTTGATAGATTCAATTGTTCCTATTAGGTGGTAGCCCTTTGCTAAAGAAGCTTCTATTATATTTAAAATAAATTTAAAGCTAGAATTAATAATAGTATAGTTATATTATTACTATAGATTGGTCATGTATTTATAAAAAGTGGCGGAAGATTGGAATACTTCCACCACTTTCACACCAAATGATAAAATAAAGTGTGATACATAAAAATATAGTAAGTTATATAAATGTTGATTTTATAACAATTAGGATATAGAATACATAATAATATATATTGAAATATTAGTGTGATTTAATACAGAAATAAACTTTTATTGAAATTAAGGGGGTTTCTTATAAAGATGCTATAAAATATTTTGTAATAAGGAAAAAGATAAATAGTTAGGATGAGTTCTTTACTATTTTATTAATGCAAATAAAATCTTTAAACAATTGATATATAAGGGAAAAAGAAAATAGCGGAAGTATTAAATTTTCCGCTATTTTTACATTAATGCAGAAGTTATTATAAAATTTCAGAAGTTATAAAAAAATACAATAAGATTTTTATAATCTCACATGTTAATATTTTTAAAGGAAGCCAAAGTATATTTTGATATAAAAAAATATACTTTGGTAATATGGTTAAACACACACCACATGTGGAAACTATAAATCTTGATTTATTTTTTATAACATATTTTCAATATTATAAATTATTTTAATAATAATAACAATATAGTAAAGCTAAATAGACTAGGATTTGTATATATAACATTAGAAAAACAAAAAGTATCAGTCCTTTGAAAAAAATTTCTTAGGGCTTTTTTTGATACAAAAAATTAAGGCTTTAGATGTATATACGGGAAAATTGGATTATCCAAGCAGGTACAATTTGTATTAGCTATTCGTTTGTCACAACCGCTACAAATTATACCTGCCAGACTGGTTTACTTTATACATGCCATTCCTAGAGTAGAGCATGTATAAAGTCGGCGACTTAAATTTATGTAGTATAAGTAAAATATATTTAAAAGTCTATTTTAGAATGTTCATAATAAATTATAAGACGAACTAAAAGAAAAATATGTTTATTTTAAACTGAATAGTACGGCATTTGAAAATGTGATAAAATATGGTTAAAACAGTTAATTTAATCTCATTTGTATGACATATAGATAAAGTGGAATTCGTAGTTTACGGCTTTTATGTAACATTAAAAAAATGGATATATGGGAGTTTAGATAAACTTAAAAAGGTAAGGGGGGTATAAATGAGTAATACTGATTTTCAATCATATAAGACTAGTAATCCTTGGCGTAAACCCATGAGCAATATTACATGGGGATTTGTATTTACTATAATGACTTTTAACTTTTTAGGTTTGCAGTATATTTTGCCAACAATTGGAGTGGGACTTATATATATTGGTTTTTATGATTTACGTAAGGAAAATAAAGAACTTAATAATGCATGGATTTTTTCTATAATAAATATGTTAGTTCATGTATTATGTTTAATATGTGCAAATACGCCATTAAACGTTAATTTTAAGAATAATGCTATTATGATATTTATTTTAACTGCTTTTCAAGTAAGCTTTTTTCTTATATTTCGAAAAGGGTTAAAGAAGGTTTTTGAAAAGGCTAGTGTAACACCCAGGAATGATCCTCTTTTAGGTGTAATTATTTGGAGGATTGTTATTGTAATTTTTGTCATAACAAAGTTGAGTATTTATTGGTTTATATATATTCCTGTAATTTTCTTTTATTTTTATAATTTCCATTCACTTTATAAATTAGTGGATGATTTAGGTGGTATTAAATTTAAAAATTCAGATGAGACTGTAAGGACTAAGAGTAAGAAGCATGTTTTAGAATATATAATAGGATGTGCTTTTATATTTATCATTTGTAATTTAGGATCTAATCATATTAGATTGGGTTCCACAGAATTTATTCCTACAAAGGCTTCAGAAACCCGAGATATGCTCATGAATATGGGATTTCGAGAAACTATTCTTAAAGATATATGGGATGATGAAGTTGATAAGTTAAAGGATGCTATACATATAGACGTTTCTAGTAAACTTTTGATGTTTGATTCTAAGGAAGAAACTATTAAAGATGAGTTTGGTGTCAATAATACTATTCAAAAACCAGGAAAAAGTAATTTGAAATCAACAATTATTTATGTTGAACTAAAGGATAATCGAATGTATGCAATTGAATATTTTCAGTGGCTAGGTGGAGGTGCATATTGGCATGATGGGTTTACAATTAGTGGCTCGGAAAGGTTAGAGCTTATAAATGGAAGGCTATTATATAAAAAGAATGGGACGAGCTATTCATCAACTATACCAAGATTAAAGAATGAGATGATTTCAGAAAGTGATTGCTTTGGCAGTGAAAGGGAGTCTGAAAAAATTGCTGGTGCTGTAAATTATCCCTTTGGTTCTGAGAGGCAAAGAGGATATGTTTTCTACCAACTATTAATTAAAGGCAATGGACTATTTGCTAAAGCATTGATTGATAAGGGCTATAAAGTAATTGATTCAGAAAATGTTTGATAAATTTCAATTTGTTAATGAACTTAAAAAGTAAACCTAAAATAATATATGTCATTTCTCTCCTAGGGCAAGCATAAAGCCGCGACTTGAATTTATGCAATGTATAAATAAAGGTTATATTTTCAATAAATATTTGTTTTTACTGAATAAATTATAAAATGTATAAGAAAATGGTTTAAAAATTTTGCTTTAAAATTTAGACAATATGAAATTAAGGAGGAAACATAAATGGAAAATGCTTTAGTTTATCCTGCAATATATAAGCATTTTAAAAACAAATACTATGCAACAATGGGGATAAGTAATCCTATAAATAATAAAGAAGAAATGCAAACTTCAAATTTAGATGAAGGGCATCTTGTTGCTTATCATACTGAATTAGAGAAAAAAGTTGTATTATTGAAGCTTAAAAATAAAGAGATAGTGCATGACGCTAAGTATAGCAAAGAAATATTGGTATTATATAAAACTTTATATGATGATACTGGAATATATGTAAGACCAATTGATATGTTTTTAAGTGAAGTGGATAAGAAAAAATATCCAGATACAAAACAAGTCTTTAGATTTGAATTACAAAAAGTTTAATGTAACCATACAAAAAAGTGTAATAACATTTAGAAAATGTTTTTTATTAAGGTTATCTATAGCAACGATATGGGTTGAATTTAATATCAAGTTAGATAATAAAATGCATAATAGAAAGAATATAATAAAATTTTTATTGTAGAAGTTAAATAAGGGTAAATATTATTAAGATTGTTGAGGTAATACCATGATAAAAATTAATAGATCAACTAGCTATGCAGATAAAATACGAGCTTATAAAATAATATTAGACAATGAATGCTTAGGAGAGATTAAGCGTAAAGAAACAAGAGAATTTGAAGTTACAGAAGGTAAGCATACAATTTATTTAAAGATTGATTGGTGCAAAAGTAATAAAATAGAATTTTATGCTTCCAGTGATGAAGTTATAGAGTTTGATTGTGGAAGTTCTATAAGTGGATGGAGAACATTACTTAGCTTTATTTATATAACTTTTTTAAAAAATAAGTATCTATGGATAAAAATGAAGAATAAAGTTATTTTATAAAGTGTAAAGAGTAATGACAGAGGATGAATTAAAAGTACAAGTAAGAATTTGATTTGTTTTTATGGTGAACTATTAGAGAAAGAATTATTAATTGGTTCTGGTACATTTATAGGAACTATATTATTAGCTATAATAATATGATTATATGGATATTTTAGTGGAATTAAGAAATCAATAAGGGATATGAAACAAAAACTGTATAATATTGAAGAGTTGCTTGAAAACAAAAATAATTAGGATAGCAAAAGCATTTCATGATTTATTATTTTATCATGAAATGCTTTTTTTGATGTTGAATTTATATATTATTAATATGCTAGTTATTATTATGAAGATCTTGTTTTTTTACAATTAGATTAAATCCATCTATTTTTGTTATGATTATAGGGTCACCTTTTTTTATTGGCTCATCTTGAGAATATACTTTCTGTGGAGCATTGTTGAATATAGCCTTACCCTTATAATTAAAATCTTCATAAGCTATTCCTTGTTGCCAAAGAAATTTTTGTTCTTTTTTTATTCTTTTAGATTCAATAATAGAGCGTTCAATAGCTATTATTAGTGCAAAAATTAATAGAAGTATTATAGTTTGTAAAAGAGAATGAGACATCATTACAATTGCTAATGAACAAATAAATACAGCGTTGGCATTTGAACCTCCACGTTGACTTTTACCATAAAAGAATGGAAGGTCTGAATATTTTTCAACTCCTATCCATATTAGCCCATATGCTGATAAAAAAATACCTAGTATTCTTAAAATATCAATTGGTGCTATAGATGAAAAATATGATCCACCTAATTCTGATAGCATTTTTAATACCTGTAAAGTTAGGGTTATCATAATTAGTGCAATAATTTGAATCCAATCAATTGTTGGAGGATGTACAGAATCTAACATTTTACCTGTAGCTTTTGGATCGCCCATGTCTTTAATAGCAGCTTTTTCAGCATCATCATTAGAATAGCCCATTTTAATATAAACTTCTTTTTGGTCCATAATGTGATTTTTTATTTCCATACAAATCTCCTTCCTGATTTTTCTATTAGAAATGTTTTTACTTAAAATACGTAAGTATTCATCTTCTCTCATATTAATCCACCTCTAGTTCTAGCACAGATGTCATAGTTTTAACATATTTTTGCCATATAGAAGTTTTATCTTGCAATAATTTTTTACCTTGTAATGTTAAGGAATAATATTTACGAATTTTTCCACTAACTTCTTTTTCGTAACAATTTAAATAGTTTTGTTTTACTAAATTGTGTAGTAAAGGATACAATGTACCTGCTTTAAATTGAAATACATTGTTTGAATTAACTTGTAGAGTTTCAATCATTTCATAACCATACATATCTTTATTTTGAAGTAATTTTAAGATAAGCATAGTCATATCTCCTGAATATAAGCTGTTGTCAGTTGGCATTTTATTCACCTCTTTCATATATTAGAAATTTATTTAACTTTTATAGGTATAATTATATATAGATAATCTATATATGATTTGTTAATATTAGGATATATCGATTATCTATATATGTCAATAGGTTAATGAAAATTTTATTAATTTCTCTAGGATATATACATTTTTTAGTTGTATTTATATGTTATATTATGTAATAATATGTTATAATTAGTTGTAACAATCAAAATTTAACATACACAGTTGAATAGGGTGAGTTTATGTTTAATAAAAAATATCTCAAGACAATAATTTTTGCAACAATATTATCAATAGAAGTGATTGGATTAACTGGATGCAACTCCTCAAAAAAAGAAATAAAAATTACTGTTACAATTGGAGAATATCCTTTAATTGTCTCCAGTCTTTCATTGTATTATAAAGGTTACTACTCTAATTTATTTAATACTATGTTATTTATATTAAAATTTTATTATGTAGGTGGGTGATTTATGGAAAGTAAATTAAGTAATAAAGGTTTTCAATTATCTGTGATAGGTGCTTTGGTAATAATAATATGTGATTTTATATTAGAACTTCTTGTGGTTATTCCTTTTGAAATCCTATCAGAAATTATACATGTTAATTCTTATAATAAATCTTTAGAATTAATTGTAGGTATATTAAAAGAGGTAGTTCCTAATATTTTAGCTATAATAATTATTTTAAAGGTAATAAAAGAGTATTATAAACCTAATTTTAAAATAAAATATACTGAAAAATTTAATTTTAAGCTATTATTATGTACAATTTTTTTAATGTTAGGATTCTTTTTTTTGTTTCATAGTTCAATAGGTATCATGATAAGAAAAATTCCAGTATCTGAATCTTGGGAAAAAGTTTTTGAGGATATTTCAAAAAATCCTTATCTTATGTTTATTTCATTTATAATAATAGCACCTATTTTTGAAGAAATACTGATGAGAGGTATTATTTTAGAAGGCTTTTTAAATAGGTATAAGCCAGCAACTGCTATAATTATTTCATCTATTATGTTTGGAGCAATGCACTTAAATATTTTTCAATTTGTTAATGCTACAATTGGAGGATTATTTTTGGGAGTTATATATTATAAAACAAGATCTTTAGTATTATGTATAGTTGCTCATATGATAAACAATTTAATACCTATCTTAGGTATTCAGCGTAATATTATAAGTTTTTTCATAGGTGCAATAATTTTTATAATAGCAGCAATATTTTTTCAAAAATATATTAAAGAGTTAAAATATATTGATATAAATTCTCAGGAAAATAGTGTGTCGTCAAAGATATAAATAATAAGTTAAAACATAAGAAGCATAAAAATACTTTAAACATATAAATAAGAACTAAATAAATAATCTAAGAAAAATATTAAGTGATTATATACATAATGGGAAAATACGTACAAGCAATGGATAAAGAAAGACTTATGCTCATATTTCAAACTTAAAATTATAAGAATTAGTTAAAGTAAATAAAAAATCATATCTAAAAAATAGATAAATAAAATGAATGAAACTTTAAAAAAAGTATTGCTTAGATAGCATTACTTTTTTTATTTAATAGATTATGGTGTGGATTCAGGTATAAATTTCTGGTATGATTTAGAAAATAGAGATAAAGTTCAGTTAAAAAATGATTAAATAATTAATTAAGAGGTAAAGAGTATTATGAATACGCAGGATATAAAACAAAAGTTAAATAGCAGGGAATATAGTTTTTTAATAAACAACGAACATTTAGGAGATAATATAATTTTGTTAACAACAGGAGGAAGTTATGCCTATGGTACTAATGTTGAAAATAGTGATTTAGATATAAGAGGCATAGCTACAGAAAGAATAGAAGAATTAATAGGATTATCCTCATTTGAACAGTTTGAAAATAAAGAAACAGATACTACAATATATGCATTAAATAAAGTTATAAAGTTAATGCTTAATTGTAATCCCAATATAATAGAATTGTTTGGAACAAAAGATGAACATTTATTTATTTGCAACCAATATGGTAAATTATTAAGAGATAATGTAAACTTATTCTTATCTAAAAAAGTAATACATAGCTTTGGAGGATATGCTATGGCTCAATTAAGGAGACTTCAAAATGCTTTAGCTAGAGATTCTTATCCTCAACCTGAAAAGGAGCAACACATATTAAATAGTATAAAGAATCAAATCGTGTCTTTTGAAGATAGATATAAAAAAATTACAAATGAAAATATTAATTTCTATATAGATAAATCTAAAAAAGAAGATTTACATAGTGAAATATTTATGAATGTTAATCTAAAAAATTATCCTTTAAGAGACTTCAAAAATATATATTCAGAAATGAGCAATATAGTTAAAGATTATGAGAAGCTAAATCATAGAAATAGCAAAAAAGACGAGTTACATTTAAATAAACATGCATTACACTTGATTAGATTATTAAAAATGGGAACAGAATTACTAGAAGGTAAAGGAATAAATACATATAGAGAAAAAGATAGAAGTTTATTATTAGATATAAGAAATGGTAAGTATAGTTATGAAGAAATATTTGAAATGGTAGATGAATATGAAAAAGATTTTAAATATGCATCTGATAATACAGATTTACCTAACATACCTAATTATAAAAAAGTAGAAGAGCTAGTTATAGAAATTAATAAAGGTGTGATAAATAATGCTAAATAAAAATATAAAAATTGAAATACCTAAAGGTGTAGAGTATATTATAAATACTTTACAAGAAAATAATTATGAAGCATATATAGTAGGTGGTGCAGTTAGAGACAGCTTACTTGAAAGAAAGGTTAATGATTGGGATATAACTACTAGTGCCGATCCACAAGAAGTAGTGAACATATTTGAAAATTTAGGATATAAAATTATACCTACAGGATTGAAACACGGAACCGTAACAATATTAATTAATTCTATAGGTTATGAAGTAACTACATTTAGAATTGATGGAGAATATGAAGATAACAGACGTCCCAAAGAAGTTAAGTTCACATCAAATTTAAAAGAAGATTTAAAGCGTAGAGATTTAACTATTAATGCAATGGCTTACAATGACAAAAAGGGATTGATAGATTATTTTCATGGATTAGAAGATTTAAATAATAAAATAATTAGATGCGTAGGAAATTCAAAAGATAGGTTTAATGAAGATTCATTAAGAATGTTAAGATGCATAAGATTTGCGTCACAATTAAATTTTCATATGGAGGAATCTACAAAATTTAATATAAGAGAATTAAGTAAAAATATAAATAATGTATCTATGGAAAGAATTAGAGATGAATTATGCAAAATATTAGTAAGTAGCCAACCGGTTTATGGCATAAGAAATATAGTTGAATTAAATTTAGTAGATTATATTATTCCTGAACTAAAAGATTGTGTAGGTTTTGAGCAACATAATATACATCATGATAAAGATGTATATGGTCATATATTATCTGTAGTAGAAAATGTACCTAATAAATTAGAATTAAGATTAGCAGCGTTATTACATGATATAGGAAAACCTAAGTGTTTTAGTATAGGAGACAATGGACAAGGGCATTTTTATGGTCATCAAAAGATAAGTGCGGATATGACTAAACATATACTAAAAAGATTAAAATTTGATAATAAGACAATAGATAAGGTAGATAAATTAGTTTATAATCATATGACTAGATACAATAAATTAAGAACTCCTAGCATAAAAAAGTTTATTAATAAAGTAGGAATTGATAATTTAGATGATTTATTTGAGCTGCAAATAGCTGATATAAAAGGAAGTGCTAAAGAATATCATAGTTTCAATAATATATTAAATTTAAAAATAAAGTGTGAAAAAATACTTAGTGAAAAACAGCCTTTAACAATTAAGGATTTAGATATTGATGGACATGATTTAATAAAGTTAGGAATAAAACAAGGAGAAGAAATAGGTATTGTGTTAAATAAATTATTAGACATAATTTTAGAGAATCCTAATTTAAATAATAAAGAAGACCTAATTAAAATAGTTGAAAGTATTTAAAAGAAATATTTTATTTAAATATTCTAAGTATTATATAACCTTTTAAATGAAAATAGTATTTATTTGTTGTAAGCTATTTACTCTAACTCCATATTTCACAAAGTATATATTACTATAGCAGGGATAAAATATTAATGAATTGAAAATATGTATTTATAGGAGGTAATACTTATGATGGGCTTATTTGACAATATTTTTGGCAATGGCAATGATGATGACAATGAAAATAAGAAAAGTAAAGATGAAGGAAGACTTACACTTCATAAAGAAGAGCTTGATATAAATAAAAACCACGTTCAAAAGGGTGAAGTTGAATTAGGCAAGGAAATTATTGAAGAACAAAAAACAGTTGATGTTCCCGTTACTCATGAAGAAGTTGTTATTGAAAGAAAAGCATTAGATAACGAAGCTAGTGATACACATATTAGTGATGAAGAAAGCATACGTATTCCAGTTAGTGAAGAAGAGATTAATGTGGATAAACACACTGTAGTAACTGGAGAGGTATCTGCTCATAAACGTGAAGTCGAGGATACAAGGCACGTTGATGAAACCCTAAAAAGAGAAGAAGCTCGCATAAACACAAATGGTGATGCAGAAATAGTAGATAAAGATACAGATGAGGGCTTGCATTAAATAATTTATAAAATAAATAAAAAAACACCTCTCAAATTATATATTAGATTTAGGAGGTGTTTTTTAGGAGGATATATTATGTTAAACAAAGATGTACCTAATATAGAAAGTAGTCAATATTTAGCAGGCGCTATTATTGGTGGAATAATTGGTTTTATAATTTCTATTTTGTATAAGTTCTCTATTTTAACTATACCCGGATTTGTAACTATATTTACAATTACATCAGTTGACCCAATCATAACCGGAACTATATTAGGCATTGTTGTAGGCGTAATTATAGGTATGTTAATGCCTCAGAGTAAGACATATGAGGACAATATTGAAACAAATTCAAGAAGGATGCATAGAGATATGAAAATGCAACTTCGCGAAGAACAGATGAAAATATCTAAAAACAAAATACAAACTGGTGAGGTTTCTATTCATAAAGAAGTTTTAACAGAAGAAAAGAATATTACTGTACCTGTAAAACGTGAGGAACTTGTTATTGAAAACACTGTTTGTGATTCGCAATTTCATAATAAATCAGAAGGTCATACTAAGACTATTCGAATTCCTATAAAGGAAGAACGTATCGACATAAAAAAGAAACCAGTAGATTTAGAAGATGTTTCAGTTAGTAAGGATCAATATGAGGAGGTAAAGCATATAACCGAAACATTAAAAAAGGAAGTACCTCATATTAGTATTAATGGAGATGCAAAAATTGTGGATAAGGAAATCGATAAAAGATATCGAAGTTAGAAATATGGGATAATTAACAGCTCTAAATACTTTCTGATTGTAAAAAGGGAGGGTTAGGAACTTTTTTGTTTAACGTCACAACTGAAAAATGTATAATTTACTAAAACACTATATTATTCAAGTTAGAATTTTATGGTGTTTTTTCGTGGCATTTAAATATTATGTCTAAGAATGAAATTATTATAGTTTAAATTAATTAAAAGAATGTTCCTTCAAAAGTAAATAAAGAGATGCTTCAAAACACTTTATTTTACATATTTAGTTATATATAAAATGGAGGTATGATATAATTTTCTAAAGATTTATTTTAGGTTAGGTGATTATATGAAATTACTACCAAATTGTATATCCTTTAGTAGAATAATTTTTTCTTTGACTTTAATTTATACCAAGCCATTAAGCTTAGCCTTTTATGTAATATATATAATTTGTGGATTTAGTGACATTATGGATGGATTTATTGCTAGGAAGACAGGAACAACGAGTAGTTTGGGTGCAAAGATTGATTCAATGGCTGATATGATAATGGTAGGTGTATTATTATTTTTAATTTATCCAATTGCAAATCTTACAAATAAAATTGTCATTTGGATTATTTTAATTGGTATTATTAGATTAGCATCCATGTTTATAGCAATGAAAAAATATAAAACCTTTGGAAGTGTTCATACTTATGGAAATAAAATTACTGGCTTAGTTTTGTTCCTATTTCCTATATTGATTCCATATATTAATACAACTGTGCCAATGTATATAATTTGTTTTGTGGCAAGTATATCAGCAATTGAAGAATTGATTATTCAACTTACATCAAGTCAATTAGAATTAAATAAAAAAAGTGTATTAATAAAATTATAATAACTTACAATCTTATTATTTAATGTTTTTAAAGAGTTATTGTTATTATAATTTTAAATATATTATTTGTAATTTAGACCTATTATGTTTCTGATGGTATTTTGATATGGCAAAGTATATAAATACTGAATAAAGTTTAGGATAATAAATAGTGAACTATATCATAAACAAATACCAAAAATAACCTTAGTCATTGATATTACGTGGCTAAGGTTATTTTTTTAGATTTAAATATCCTATCATTTTTTAGTTATTTTAATTTTTAGATATTTAAAATCACTGCCTAAAATATATTAAAGAATAGAAATAAAAAATGTTGTTAATATAATTTTTAGTATAATTATATTAAATATTGAAGTGTTTTTTATTTCTCAATCGTTATATTAAATGTAAGGATAAAAAAGGGTGGTGACAGTTATTGAAAAAGAAAAATTTGGAGATTGTATAAAACAATATGAACGGTTAATTATTACTATTTGTCTATCCTTTACAAAAAATTACTTTGATGCGGAAGACTTGGCACAGCAAACCTTTTTAGCTGCATATCAAAATTATGAAAGATTTGATGGTAGCAACTTTAAAGCTTGGCTAACTACGATTGCTGCAAATAAGTGCAAGGATTATCTTAAGAGTAAAGCAAGAACAAACGTTAGCTTATCAGAGAAAGAGTATGAGAGTTTGAGAGATCATGGAGATTCTCCCGAGGAAACAGTAGTGAAAAAGAATACTATTGAGAGAATATATAGATTATGTAATAAGTTAAAAGAGCCTTACAGAACTGTAGCCATAAGCTATTTTTGTAAAGATATTAAACTTTCACATTTGGCAAAGGAAACTGGTAAAAACATTAAAACCTTAGAAACACAACTTTATAGGTCAAAAAAATTACTAAAGGATTTATGGAAGGAGGAGTTTATGTGAAGACTACATTATTTAATAAAGAAGGACATTTAACTGAAGATACAGTAAAGTTACTTAAACTTGGCACTCTTAAGGATGAAGAATTGATTTCTATATTGGAACATATTAGTGATTGTCAGGAATGTGCTAGTGTATTTGCAGATAGTTTTGAAGGTGATGAACTTGCAGAAGCTCCTTTAGGGTTTGAAGAAAAAGTACAAATTAAAATAAAGAATAAGAAAAAAAGTAATATTCACTTTAGTTTTTACTGCGCTAGAGTTGCAGTTGCTGCTAGTATAGCATTGATGATGGTTTTTTCAAATGGATTAAATTTTATAGTTAATACAAAAACAAATCATGTGAAGCCATTGGATTTAAGTTTTATAAATTCATTTAATTCAGATCTTAATACCTTTTCTGAAAAAATAATTAAAATGGAGGTCTTTAATAGTGATAAATAAAAAAAGTAAGTTTTTAACTTTTGTTTTTTCAATGTTGCCTGGTGCAGGGCATATGTATATGGGATTTATGAATATGGGTGTATCTTTTATGTCTGTATTTTTCTTTATAATATTTCTTTCTACCTGGCTTGATATAGGACCATTATTATTTATTTTACCACTTATTTGGTTTTATTCCTTTTTTGATTGTATAAATAGATTAAGTTTAGATAATGAAGAATTTTTACTTTTAGAAGATAAGTATTTATTCTCTATTGATAAGTTAGCAAAATTAGATAAAAGTATATTTGAAAAACGTAATCTTGCTGCCGGTGTAGTATTATTGATTTTAGGAGTTTATTTAATGGCAGATAATATAATGAATATTTTATCACAATATATTCCACAACAATTTCATTCTGTTATTAATAACTTTATGAGACAAACGCCTAAGATAATTATAGGAGTGGCAATAATTGTTATTGGTATAAGACTTATTATAGGGAAAAAAAGGGAGTGTAAAATAGATGCTTAAGGGACGTAGAGTAGGTACATTAACTGCAGGAATTATTTTAGTTATATTTGGTGTAATATTTTTACTAAGATTAGTTACTGCTAATATTAATATTTATTTAATAGCATCTCTTTGGCCCATTATATTAGTGCTTTTAGGAATAGAAATTATTGTAGCCTATATAATAAACAAAGAAGAAAAAATGAAATATGATTTTGGTGCAATAGTATTAGTTATTATTTTAGTATTCTTTGCTATGGGGATGGGGGTAGCAGAATTCGTAATTAACCATTTGGCCCAGTTTAAAGGAATAATTTAATATAAATAAAAAATAGTAGCGTTATAACCGGTGGTTAGGCTACTATTTTTTATGTTAACATGAAAAAATTAATGATAAAAAGTATTAATATTTTAAGAATAGTAAAATTCATAGAAAAATATTTTACTCCAAATATAATTCTTATAAAAAATGGAGTGAACAAAATAAATATTATTTGAAAATTTATATATTTTTATTTTGGATTTTCACTTTATTTAATTGTATAGATAGCATCTTATAAAAAATATTTACACAATTAATCATACTAATTGCGCATAAAAATAGTATAGGAAAATTATATCTTTGTTGACCTTCGAAAACAAAAGAAATAAATACAAAATATAAAATATTTAAAACTAGTATAGATTTTATATATGGGACAGTTAATTCTTTATTAAAAAAACTGATCAATATATATTTAAAATTATATACAACATAAAAGAATCCGAAAAAGTCTAATATATAAATAATAGCATTAAAAAAATTACTAAAATAATTGTTTCTTAAAGCAGAGTAATTATTTTTTGCATTACTGTTAATTGCCCATTGGTATATATATCCTGAACCATTAAAAAACGTATTTTTTATTCTTAAAATACCCATTTTAATAAACTTATTAGGGTGATGAAGTATCCACCTTTTTGCTTCTTGTCTAAATATATTATTTAATTCTGGTTTTAACATAACTTGATTTATTTCATTTTTAATGCTACCTTTATAGTAAAATTTATATTCTTTAAATTTACTTTTCATCTTATTAGATAAATCTATATCTGATATACGCATCCATGCTCCACTTTGATTATTACTATTATTATTAATAAATAAAACATATCCACCATTGTAAGATACAGGAATTAATAAATTGAAATGTTTATAATTTCTATAAGTCCAAGGTGCAACTATTAGAAATACAATTGAATAAGAGATAAGAAATATCTTAAATGTTTCTTTTATATTTTTGTTTTTTAACCATTCTGTTATTGCTATTATTATAGGATACAATATAAAGAAAGGTTTAGTTAAAGTAGCTAATCCTATGAACAAGCCAATAATTGCATATCTGAACTTATTATTAAAATTACACAATTGCAAGTATATTATTATAGATAATAATAAAGTTATTAATACCTCTGAGCCTAATACATTATTATAGGCAATATAATTAGGTAAGAAAGCGATAATAAAAAATGTAATATATATTAATTTTTTATTGTGAAATACTTTTAATAATATATTTAAAATAATCATTAATGTTATGGATGAAAATATTACATTTAATATTTTGCCTAAGATTATATCGGTTGATCCCATCAATCTATAAAAAATTCCTAAAGTAAAAGGATATCCCATTGGTTGAAATGCTATAGGTTTTCCTTAATAATAGTGACCTTTTCCCATAAAAATATTAGTAGCTATTTCTTGATACTTTTGGAAATCAGATATAGGCTTGCAGGGAACTTTTAATATAAAAAAAATATGTACTAAAATTCCTAGAAGAACTATTATCCCAAAATATATTTTATTTTTTTAGATTTTTTATGTATAGAGCCCATTAAAATTCTCCTTAATTTAAGAGTTTTTGTGCAAATTATGTAATATTATTCTATAATATATATATCAATAATATATTCCATAATTTTTATATTAATGTAATTATATCAATAATATCTACAAAATGTAAATAAAATGGAGGATTTAACAATAATTTTTAGAGAGGAGTATTAATAATGGAAAAATTCATATCTATAATATGTTAATTAGTATTAATAGGTTTTATTATTTTTGATTACCTTTTTATATTAAAATTTAATCAAAATGGAGATGATTATATGTTAATAGTAATTGAAAGAGAAAAATTATATGAAGAAGTTTGGAGTATAAAGATGAAGGAGCTAGCAAAGTTGTATGGAATTTCAGAAGCTACTCTAAGAAAATATTGTAGAAAATTAAATGTACCATTTCCGCAGAGTGGATATTGGATTAAAGTTAGAAATGGAAGTAATCCTAAAAAGGTAAATTTACCACAGTTCGATGGAGAGAATAAAATGGTTATACAAAAGCATGAATATAATAATCAGTATAGCTATACCAAGGAGAACAGACTAAAATATATGACAGAAGAAAAGAAAAATAAGATTTTAGAGTTTTGTAATAATATAAAAGTGCCGAAAAGTTTATATAAGCCTCATCAACTTATTAAGGAAATTAAATTTTACAATGACAAAAGAGATATGATAAGAGATGGGAGAGCTAATAATCTAAATATGAAAGTATCAAGTGAGTTGAAGAACAGAGCTATTAGGATAATTGACAGTATCTTTAAAAGTTCAGAAAAACTAGGATTTAAGATAAAAAGTAAGGATAAAGATACTAGAATATGTGTAGGCAATGAAGAAGTTAGAATAGGATTGAAAGAAAAACTTATTAGAGTTGAGCATATTAAGACTGATAAAGATTCATATTGGGGTCCTAAATATGATTATAATTACTCTGGTGAATTATTATTATTTATTGATGAATATTATGCTCCAAGAAAAAATTGGAGAGATCTAGATAATATCAAATTAGAAAATATGGTGGGGGACTTTATTATTGCTGTTATTGACACAGCTGAGATTCTTAGAATCCAACAAGAGAAGGTAAAAGTAGAAGCTGAAATAATAAAGAAAAAGAAAATAGAACAAGAGAAGTTGAAAAAGAAACAAGATTATGAAATGAAAAGGAGTAAGGAATTGAAGATTTGTGCTGAAAATTATATATTATCAACTAAAATAGATGAGTACATAAATACATTGGAAAAAGAACTAACCAATATTATAGACAAAGAGAAAAGAATTAAAATTTCTAAATATATAGAATGGGCAAAGGAAAAATCAGAATGGATAAATCCTATTATTCAAAAAGAAGATAAAGTACTTGGAAGGAAATATGATGATACATTATATGATATTGAGTACAAAGATGATGAGGATTATTTATGTATATATGATTAGGAATTCTCTATTATTTAATAATATATGTAACTATAATTATTAGGTAAAAAAATAATATCAAATGGTGTAAAAAGTTTTATGCTAACTAAGATTTTAGGAGGCTATTAATATGAAAAGAGAAAAAATTAAAACTCCAAAAGAGGAAATTGTGAATTATTGGTTTTCTAGAGTAGATGAATGTAGATTAAGTGTAGATGCATCTGAGGCACATGAAAGATGCTGGAGATGCGGATGTAAAAAATCATTGGAAAGATGTCATATTATTCCACACTCTTTAGGAGGTGAAGATAAACCTTCAAATCTTGTGCTACTTTGTCACAGATGTCATTTAGAAAATCCTAATGTCACAGATCCAGAGATTATGTGGGATTGGCTTAGTGCATATGGGACGACATTTTATGATACATTTTGGGCAATACAAGGGATAAAAGAATATAATAAATCATTGAAAGAGGAGTTTGAAGTAAGAAATATAAAGGATATTAATAAGTTTAAAGAAATAGTTACAGAGCAAATCGAGAAAACAACATTTCATTATGGTCACCCTTATCTAAATTCAGCAACATTAGCAGGAGTTATTAGAAGTGTATTAAAAAAGTATAAATAATAGTTGTTGTATGTTGAAAATACTAGAAATATTATTAAAAAGCTAAAGAGCATTTGGACCCTGATAAAGATAAGAAATTTTTAGACATTCAATTGAATTTTTACTTAAGCCACATTTGGGGATAGTTGTTTTCAAGAAAAACTTAAAATATTTTTGATTTTTTTAGTTTTCCCTAGTGTGTTTTCTTCTAAAGTATCATATAATTCATGATATATATTGGTTGGTAAAATTTGCAAAACTTTGCGATTTGTTTTGGCAAGCATCATTATGCCCAACAAATAAGCCGCTTTTTTCTAGGCCTACAAAGAGATTATCTAGTCCCAATATTAGTTAAAATATACCCTGCAGATAGGCTTATTTTATCTATTACAGAAAATGGTCATTTGAAGTTAGAAAACATGATATAATTACTATTAGTTAAGGTAAAACAGTAAGGTATAACGCCTTGTTGCTATTAACATTTTGTATTTAATTGTTATCTATATCATTTGTGGAGGTGCAACAAATGAATTTAACGAAATGGGATCAATATTTAAGATATGTTGAATTATGCAGAGAAAGAATACAGTCATTTTCTGAATATCCATATTGCTTATCAGCAATAAAAGATTTATCTAGAATAGAGTTTCATCCCAAAGTGACATATATTGTAGGTGAAAATGGTACTGGTAAATCAACAATACTTGAAGCTATTGCTATAGCATGTGGTTTTAATCCAGAAGGTGGAACTAGAAATTTTAATTTTTCAACAAATGATACTCATTCAGATCTATATAAAAACCTTAAATTGGTTAGAGGAGTTAAAAGACCATACGATGGTTTTTTTCTAAGAGCAGAAAGCTTCTATAATGTGGCTACAAATATAGATGAAATATATGAAATAGATGATTTAGATCCATATGGGGGAGTATCACTACATTCACAGTCTCATGGAGAATCTTTTTTATCAGTTGTTAGAAATAGATTTAGCGGAAGCGGTTTATATATTTTGGATGAGCCAGAAGCAGCATTGTCTCCATCAAGGCAAATGTCTATGCTTGTTATAATGCATGAATTAATACAGAAAAATTCTCAATTTATAATAGCTACTCATTCCCCTATAATAATGTCTTATCCAGATTCAATCATTTATGAATTAAGCGATGGTATAAAAGAAGTGATGTACAAGGATACTGAACATTATAAAATCACAAGAAATTTCCTTGATAAACCTGAAAAAATGCTAAAAATACTTTTATCTGAAGAGTAAATCTCTTTATTGAATTGTATTACCATTACCAGAAATAATATTTTTGAAAGGGAAGTGTGGTTTTTTTTAGGAGTATATTACTTACATAATTTTTATTGAAAGGAAGTTAATAAAGCTAAAATGGCAGATATTGCTTTTGAGTATATAGATCTCACTAAATAAAATATGCTTTATGTAGAAGCAGGATAGCTTTGCCTTGATTGGCTGAGCCATCCTGCTTTTTCACCGTCTTTATGCGAATATATGTCATATAATTATACTATTTAATTAGATGATACCGGATTATGGAAAGAAGAACTGAGGAACACTGTTCGACGCTAGTATATTGTGGATAATAAAAACAGATGAGGTTTTATATAATAACGCAAATTGAAATTAAAGCGACGTAACTATTGAATATGAAAATATGAATAATGTCATTTGATAATTGAATAATGTGGTGCTAAAAGATGGAGTGATTTTACATTTATTTTAAAAGAATGTAAAATTAAATTATATAAATATGATATGATTACTACAATATAATATAAAAATAGTAATATACTGTAAAATGCAGATTATTTATATAATAGGGGGAAAATTTAAAAATGAATAATAAAAAATCTAACGAGATTTACACTAAAAGATTGCTTTTGAGAAAATTTGAGATTTGTGATTTTGAAGATTATTATGATATTTTAAAGCAAGAAGAAGTTAGTATGTGGCTTGGGAGCGGAAAAAGAAAAAGTCCAGAGGATGTTATACTTATAATGAAAAATTTTGAAAAACATTGGGTTGAAAATAATTATGGTGTTTGGGCTGTAACAAATAGAGAGACTAATAAACTTATAGGTCAGTGTGGATTTAATATTCTTGAAGATACAAAAGAAACAGAATTGTTATATGCTTTTGATTCTAAGTTCTGGGGAAAGGGTTATGCCACTGAAGCTTCAATGGCTGCAATTGAATTTTTATCTGAAAACTTTAAACTAAATCATGTAGTTGCATTAGTCTATCCTAATAATAATAGATCAAGTAATGTTATTAAGAAAATAGGATTTGAATATAAAGGAATAGAGGAACATTTTGGTGTAGAATTATTATATTATAAATTAAATTTAGATAAATCGTCGTTTAAATAAATTAATATAAACGTATAGAGTGTAGTACATAACTTTATTATTTTATGTAACAACAAAAACTAAATAATGAGATATTAGAAAATATAGTATAATTGACTCATAATAGGCAAATAAGGCGAAGAAAACTTATATTGGGAGGGAAAAAATGATTTTGGCAGTTGAATGTATTGTTGCGTGTTGGGTATTTACTTTGTTGATATTTTACAAAGGGAGGACTATTTATGAAGTTAATTGCACTTATAGAAAATAAATCTAACTCTAAACTCATAGGAGAACATGGACTAGCTGTTTATATTGAATATAATGGTAAGCGCTATCTTTTAGATACAGGAGCATCAAATACTTTTACTGACAATGCTCTCAAGTTAGGTGTGGATTTGAGCATGATAGATGCTGCAATTCTTTCTCATAGTCACTATGACCACTCTGGTGGTTATAATGGTTTTTTTGATAGAAATAAGAAAGCTAATGTGTATGTTAGAAAGGAAGCCAAGGAATTATGTTATGGTAAAATAGGACCATTTAAGCGCTATATTGGTATCCCAAAAGGTATTTTAGATAAGTATGCAGATAGGTTTATTTATGTACATGGAGATTATAAAATTCATGAGGGTGTGCATCTTATATCACACAAAACTGATAATCTAGAAGTTAGAGGCAAAAAAGCTCATATGTATCGTATGACAAAGAATGGATTAAAGCCTGATGATTTTCATCATGAGCAAAGTTTAGTGTTTGACACTGATGATGGTTTGGTAATTCTAAATAGTTGTTCTCACGGTGGTATAGATAATATTGTGAAAGAAGTAAAGGCCACTTTTCAAGGTAAGAAAGTCTTAGCAGTTATTGGAGGATTTCATTTAATGGGACTTACCGGTACAAGTTCTATGAGTATTAAAGCTGAAGAAGTTAAAGCCCTTGGAAATAGGTTGGTTGATTTGGGAGTAGAGCATATTTATACTTGTCATTGTACTGGAGAGCCAGCTTATAAGATACTGAAAAAAACATTAGGTGAGAAAGTAGAATATTTTAGTACTGGAACTGTTGTAGAACTGTAAATAAGATTTTAGTACTGGAACTGTTGTAGAACTGTAAATAAGATTTGTTTAGGCTGGATATATTCTATATAATATAAAATATATTAAGAAAGATATTTTAAAATTATATTTTAGAAGATATATAATAAAGTATAGTAAAATTAAATGAAGAGGTGAGAAATTTGATTAAACATATTGTAATGTGGAAACTAAAAGAATTTGTTGAAGGAAAATCCAAGTTAGAAAATGCTAATATATTAAAAACAAGTTTAGAAGATTTACAAAATAAAATTGACGTACTTAAGTTAATTGAAGTTGGCGTAAACATTAACGATTCCAAACAAGCATATGATGTTGTTTTATACTCAGAATTTGAAAATCTAGAAGATTTAAATTTATATCAAAATCATCCTGATCATTTAAAGGTTGGAGAATTTATTAATAAGGTTAAAGAGGAAAGAATAGTTACAGACTATGAAGTGTAAAATAATAATCTAAAAAGAGTAGAAAAAATTTATCTACTTTTTTTTGTTTTATTATGAGATTTAATTTGAAATTGATTGGTTTTTCCCATCATATAAGCTAATTTAATCATATCTTGTTCTTGCAAGGTGAGTTTCGTATTAAACATTTTTTCAAATTGTTTAAAGAGGTTTACTGTGTCTATTTTTGTTTTTGTATTTTTATGTCTACAAGTAGTTGTATTATTCATTGGTTTATATATTTTAGTTTTTATTTTTTCTGAGTAGATTTTTTTAAAAACTTCAGTAGTATAGAAAGCATCATTAAAAGCATTATGAAAATCATTATTTTTAGTTATATGGAATAATTCAACAGCATTACTAAGTCCAATATTAACAGATTTAGGATAGTTTAAATATTTACCTGTATAGGCTTGAACATTTATGTATTCTTTAGGGATAGATTTAGTATCTAATTCGTAATATACTATGTTCCTAAATAACTCCTTCATATCAGTCATGCCCCAGATACAGAAAATATTCTTATCTTTATTTTCTTTGTTTAAAAACTCCAAAAAATCTTTGTAAACATCTCTAAAGGGTCTTGCTTTATTTAAAGAATCCATTGTGAGGTTAGTAAGATTTTTTACAAAAGGATTTAAATCTGAATATATTTCAGGTTTTACTAATGCATTAAAAGTATCAATGGTAGTGAAACCTTCATTGAGCTTTATAGCTCCTATCTGAATTATTTCAAAAGGACATTTAATTTCAAAGTGGTTATTATATCCCTGATTAAATTCTAAATCAAATATTATATAGTTCATAATTCATCTCCTAAAATATCAGTTATATTTAGTATTTTATGTTGTATTTGTATAAATATTTATTACTATAATAACACAAAAGAAGAAGTTAATTACAACAGTTCTTACAACTATTTTCCTAGTTGGTCATGGAACTATAAAAGACCCATGATATTATGTTTTTCTCAAAGTAGAAAATATTACCAACTTGCTATAGGTGTAACTGGAATGCCTTATGGTGATACTGATATTTATGATAACGGTCTGGCCGGTCATTTAGATATGTATTTCTACAATAGTGTAGGACATTCAAATCCTGCAATAGATCAAACACACCAATCTAATGTATTAAAAGCAAATGGACAATAGTTTTTAGAGAAAAGTACTTTTTAGTTAAGTAAACATAAATAAGCATAAGACAGCAGTTAGTCTCTGTCTTATGCTTATTTACAATGAGAGAATAATAGTTTAAAAGCTCTCACATAATGGGGGCTTTTAGTGTGTTTAATTCACATATAGAAAAATATTTTACTATTTTGTATAATTGTAATAGGCTTTTGTGATTTTTTATATACATAGGTAACTTATTAAATAATCATAAAAATATTATTAAGGGAAAGAGTATAATAAATTTTTGAAAGGGGTTTAATATACAAGGTGATATTATGGAAAGGATAAAGATATTAATTGTAGAAGATGATATTAATATAAATAATATGATAAAAGAATCTTTAATAAAGGAAGGATATGATGCAGGACAAGCTTTTCATGGACTTGAAGCTGTGGAAAAATTTCAAGGTGAAGAGTGGCATATGGTAATTATGGATGTTATGATGCCGGTTATGGATGGTATTGAGGCAATGAGAAGGATTAGGGAAAAAAGCAAAGTTTCAATTATAATACTTTCTGCAAAGGGAGAAGACAGTGATAAAATAATAGGACTTGGTATGGGAGCGGATGATTATATTGTAAAACCATTTTCAATATCAGAGCTTATAGCAAGAGTTAAATCCAATATAAGAAGAGCTATTTACTATAATGAAACTAGCGCTAATAATGAAGATAAAATATATCAGTATGGTGATATAAAATTTAATATGAATAAATATATAGTTACAAAAGGAGGAAAGGAACTTGCTCTTACTGCAAAGGAAATGAAAATTCTTAAGCTTTTTTTTGAAAATCCAAACAGAGTATTTACCAAAGTTCAGATATATGATAGTGTATGGGGAGAAGAATTTTTATCAGATTATAATACGGTAACAGTACATATGAGAAGACTTAGAAGTAAAATTGAGGATGACTCTAATAACCCTAAACTTATAGAAACTGTTTGGGGAATAGGATACAAATTAATAGGTGACAGATAATGAATTGGTTATTAATAATTATTATAATAATATTATCTACACTATTATTAAATGATAAAATAAAAACTAAAAGAATTACTGGAAAATTAGAAAAAATTCTTAAAGAAAATTCAAGGGAAAGAATAAAGTTTTATAATTTAAGTGCAAATAATAAGGAACTTGTTAGAGAAATTAATATTTTTCTTGATAAATATGAGAGTATTTCTATTGATAATAAAAATTATAAGGATCATCACCAAAAAATGATTTCAAATATTTCTCATGATATAAGAACTCCACTTACTGCTCTTATGGGATATGTTGATCTTCTTTCAGATAATTCTATTACAAAAGAAAAGAAGGAAGAATATATTAATATTATTAGAGAAAGAGGTACTGCTTTAAAAGATCTTATGGAAGAGTTTTTTCAAGTGGCAAAGCTTGAATGTAATGATGTGGACATAACTATTGAAAAATTTAATATATCAGAAATAGTAAGAAAGAATATAATTACTTTTATGAATGAAATAAATGAAAGAAATATAACACCTGAGATAAACATAGGTGATGAAGAGATTTTTGCTTTAGGGGATAAAAACTATATGAGCAGAATGATAACAAATCTAATTTCAAATAGTTTAAAATATGGATATGAAGGAAAAGTTATTGGTATTGATTTAAAGGAAGATAATAAATGGGTAATTCTTAGCATATGGGATAAAGGAAAAGGTATTGATAAAAATGAGCTTCCTTATATCTTTGATAGATTATATACCGGGGAAAAGTCTAGAAATAGAAATTTTCAAGGTAGCGGCCTTGGACTTAGTATAGTAAAAAATATGGTCCAGCATATGAATGGAATTATAACTGCAAAAAGCATACCTTATGAAAAAACAATATTTACAGTAAAAATTCCTAAAGGTAACAGTTAAAATTGACCGAAAGTACTAAAAATATTAGGTGAAACTTAATAAAGTATTTTAGAGGATTATATCTTATGCAATATTCAAGAAAAAGATTAAAAGCATTTAATTTAATCTCTTATTCTAGTGAATTATTTTAACATAATTAATTTAATAAATTTGTAATAATTACGTAGTTTGGATTTAAGGATTATCCCTTATTATGAATATGGATGAGGGATAATCCTTAATTATTTAATTATAAATTTTTTAAGCATCTATTAATCTTAAGAACTTTGTAGTTTTAGCTATTTGAGAAAATCACATAATTAAAAGGGAGGAAAAACGATGGAAAATATATTACAAACTTATAATCTTACAAGAAAATATGGTACTACAGCTGTAGTTGATAATATTAATATGAATATTAAAAAAGGAGAGATATACGGATTTTTAGGAAGAAATGGGGCAGGAAAGACAACAACTTTGAGAATGATTATGGGACTTATTTCTCCAACAAAAGGAGGATATGAACTCTTTGGAAAGAAGATGGGAGATAGAGAGGTCTTTGGGAGAATAGGAGCAATAATTGAAACACCAGGCTTTTATCCAAACTTAACTGCAAGAGAGAATCTTGATATTCATAGAAGATTGATGGGAATTCCTAATAAGGAATATGTGGATGAAGCATTACAAATTGTGGGACTTACTAATTATGATATTGAAAAGAAAAAGGTTAAGAAATATTCTTTAGGTATGAAACAAAGATTGGGAGTTGCAAGAGCACTTTTACATAAACCAGAACTTCTTATATTAGATGAGCCAACTAATGGACTTGACCCAGTAGGAATTAAGGAAATGAGAGAAACGCTGCTAGATCTTAATAAAAAGAAAGAAATAACAATACTTGTATCAAGTCATATACTTGGAGAAATACAACAACTCGCAACAAAGATTGGTATTATTCATAATGGAAAACTTTTAGAAGAGATTGATTACAAAAGTTTTGAGAAGAAGAATAGGCATTATATTAATTTAAGAGTTAATAATGATAAAAAAGCAATAACTATCTTAGAAAAATCAATGAATATCAGAGATTATGAAGTAATAGAGCCAAATAAAATTAGAATATACGAGATGCTTGATAAATCAAATGATGTTGCAAAAAAAATGATTTCAGAAGGAATAGATGTTTATGAAGTTAATGTTATGAATGATACTCTGGAGGATTATTTTGTAAGACTTACTGGAGGTGGACAAGGTGCTTGATGGATTATATAGTGAGTTCTTAAAGTTAAAAAGAACGGGATATTATATTACTATTTTATTAGTGGGCTTAATTTGTTTACAGTTTAGTACAATGAATAAACATATGATGTCATCTCTAAATTGGTATGGATACTTTTCTAAATTTGAATTTATAGCTTTTAGTATATTTTTTACATTAGTGATCCCCAACATTATTGGGATTATATTTATTAGAGAATTCAGGTATAAAACAGCACCTATAGAATTTTCCTATCCTAATGGTAGATTTGGAGCTTTTATTAATAAATTTTTAATGAGCATAATAGTTATAGCTATTATTTATTTAATGAGTTACATTTTTATAGTTTTAAAAGGTATTATGTTTTTAAAAACTCCCTTAAGCATAGCACCTCTTATAAATCATTTTAAAATATTTGTTATTTCATTTATTTTTCAAGTGGCGCTGGTACCAATGGCAATTTTAGTAGCTTTAATGGGTAAAAGTACGATAATTTCATCAGTTTATTCTTTAGCACTAATAATAGGAAATGCAAATTATCTTTTAGGAAATAAGTATAGTGATTATATATTTTCAATTTTACCAGCGGCACCCGTTGCAAAGCTTAGAACACCTATATTAGAGGTTCCTATACCAGTAAATATGGTAATAAGCAATACTGATATATATATTGGTATTTTTGTATTTGTTTTAGGCATTTTAGGATGCATGTTATTTTATAGAAAAGCTAACATTTATTAAGAAGATAGATAGTATCTTTAATTAGGAGGTCTTTTATGTTAAATATTGTAATATGTGAACTAAAGAAGTTTAAAAGAATTTGGATTCCATTAATTATTGGAGTATTTCTTGTTATTCAATTTAGTTCAGTAACTTTAAATACAGCAGTTATGAAAAATGCAGATGACTTATTTACCTGGGTGAACTTAACGGTGTTTTCCTATGGTTTTCTTGCAGCTATAAATATGCTTATTGCTTATATGTTTATGTGGGAATTTAATAATAACACAATGCTACTTATGTTAACATATAAGCATAAGAGATGGAAAGTCTTTGTTGCCAAAATTATTTCTGCAGTATTAATATCTTTACTATTATATATTATAGAATTTCTTATGCTTACATTAATGAATTATATATCTTTTAGAGATACACTTACAACAGCGGTTATGATAAAACATTTAATGATAACCTTAAAAGCTTTTTTCTTTCAGATGCTTATGATTACGGTAACTGCATCTTTGGTAATTGTAAGTAAAAAGATAATTGTGCCAATAATATATATTGGTATTCAACTTGTAGCTAGTTTTATATTTTTAAGTGAGCCAGCGGTAAGAGCATTTATACCATTTCCACTACCAGTTATATCTAATCTCATGCTAATACGTAATCATCATAAAATTATTAAAGATATTTCAATTATGCCAAGTCAGGTTATAATAGCTACTGTAATGTTTGTTGGAGGCATTGCATACGGATGTTGGTATATAAATAAAATGGAGGTAGAACAATAGGATATATTATTATCGAAATACTAATCTATTAAAAGGGTAAATGAAAAAATAAGTTTCTCTTTTAATATTCTAAAAAATAGAGTGTTTATATGAATTTTTAGATTGTAACAATGCCCCTTATTGTACCATATATAATGAAGCTACAATAAGGGGCATTTCTATTTACATATAAAGAGAAAGCGTCGAATATGGAATAATAAACTATGATAAAATATATTACTAAAAGGTTTTTAATATTTTAAATTTAACTTTATATAAATAGCTATAAAAATTATAATAAAATTATATCGTTATCTAGGTATACTTTTGAAACTTTTTATATTAAAAAACAAGGACAGGATCTTTAAAATAAGAATACTAACTATTTTTATTAGATACTGAAGAATTTTTTATTTGTTAAAGGAAATTATTAGAATATTAAAAGGAGATGACTAAATTTGCATAAGCTGATGGAGAAAAATGTATCTTTGGGTAATAATATTACTGTAATAAAGAGAGGGGAAAACTGTATTGTATATAAAATGAAAGACATTACTGGTGAAGGAACTATGACTTGTTACAATGTGTTCCATGGCATTGATTTAATCTACAATGATTTCCACTTGAAGAATTGCTTTTCAGAATTTATTCCAAAGGTGAAAATGATGGCAATAGATCATTGCAAAACAGGGCGTATTGAATGGCAATTCCAGAACAGTTCATATATATATTTGCAAGAGGGAGATATGCAGATTAATGGAAGAAAGCATCATAATGTTGGATTTGGTTTTCCTTTAAGTCATTATAAAGGAATCACGGTTGCTATATATATTGAAGAGGCATTAAAAACATTATCAACTATTTTTCAGGGATTCTCTATTGATTTGCAAGAATTATATAATAAATTTTGTTATAAAGAATCCCCTTTTATTATGCGTGCAAAAGACTCAATTGAACATATTTTTTCTGAGCTTTATAATGTACCTAGTGAAATACGCACAAATTATTTTAAAATTAAAATTTTAGAATTGCTATTATTCTTAAGTGTAGTAGATGTAAAAGCAAAGGGAGAGGAACGACCATATTTTACTAAAAAGCAGGTTGAAATAGTAAAAATATTATGAAATATATGACTGAGCATATAGATAAAAATTTTACATTAGAAGATTTATCCATAAAATTTGAGATACCATTAACTTCTATGAAAAATTATTTTAAAGGAATTTATGGAACATCAATATATTCTTATATGCGATCTTACAGAATGCAAGTAGCTGCTTTAATGCTACGTGAAACAAATGAAAGTATTACAGTTATTTCAGGTAAAGTAGGTTATGAAAATTCTAGTAAATTTGCCTCTGCATTTAAAAAAGTTATGAATAGCTCACCTTCTGAATATCGAAGAAAATTTGTTTGAATAGAATACTATTTGTAAATTGTTCTGAAAGCTGTTTCTTTATTAATATATTATATATGTGTTTATAAGCTTTCAAGGACATTTTTTAGGCGTTGAAGTTAGAATAGACTAACTTCAATGTCTAATCGGAGCAGGTTTAGGCTTTATGGAGTGGTGAAAATATTTTTCACAGATTAAAATAGGGATTAGTTAATTATAACTAATCCCTATAATTGTTTTTAAAGGCTTATATAATAAGTAGTCTTTTAAATTAAAAAATCCATGAGAGGTGAAAGAGTAAAATGAAAGAAAAAAATTGGTTAGGAACTGTTTTGTCCTTTGCTAAGGAATGCAAAGTAAAGATGATCATTTCCGTATTATGTGCAATAATCAGCGTTATAGGTGGACTCTTGCCTTATGTAGGAGTTTATCAAATAATAATTTTATTTTTTAATGGAAGGCAGATAGTAGAGGACATATTGTTTTGGTCAGTAATATGTCTTATTGGATATATGGTGAAGCTTGTTTTTTATGCCATATCTACTACCTTAGCCCATTTTTCTGCATATACCATACTAGAGAAGATGCGGCTTAATATTGCTGATAGATTAATGAAAGCTCCACTTGGTACTGTATTAAACCAACCTATAGGAAAGATAAAAAATATAATTGTAGATCGTGTAGAAACTATCGAACTTCCTTTGGCTCATATGATACCAGAAGGAATTTCTAATCTACTTTTGCCTATAGGAGTATTTATCTATATTATTATGATAGATTGGCGTATGGCACTGGCATCAATAATTACAGTACCTATAGCTATTATAGCATATGGATTTATGATGAAGACCTTTAGTAAACAGTATGAGAATTATATGGAGTCTAGTAATTATGTAAATAGCGTTATTGTAGAATATGTAGAAGGAATTGAGGTTATTAAGGCCTTTAACCGATCATCATCTTCTTATGAAAAATTTGAAAAAGCAGTGGAATCTTTTAAAGTATATACATTAAACTGGTTTGAAAGCACTTGGAAACTTATGAATTTTGGTGGAGCAGTTTTACCATCAACTTTACTTGGTACTATGCCTATTGGAATGTATTTGTATATAAATGGGTCTTTAAGTCCTGCAGATCTTACAATGTGCCTTATATTGTCTTTAGGAATTGTAGCACCATTAACTAGCTTTACGGTATTTGTAAATGAAGCTAAAGCTATAGAATATGCTGTAAAGGATGCTTATGAATTTTTAAATTTAAAGGAACTTGAAAATCCATTAGAGCCAGTAAATATTTGTAGATATCATATTGAGCTTAAAAATGTATTCTTCTCCTATAATATTGATAAAGATGATAATTTAAGTAGAACAAATAATTATGTACTTAATAACATTAATTTAAAACTTCCTGAAGGAAAATTTGCAGCTTTGGTTGGTCCTTCAGGAGGTGGAAAATCTACGGTTGCAAGATTGATTACACGATTTTGGGATGTGAGTAAAGGCGAGATTAAAATTGGTGGTATTAATATCAAAAGATTTCCTTTGTCACAGCTTGCTGATACAGTGAGTTTTGTAACTCAGGACAATTTCTTGTTTAATTATTCAATCATGGAAAATATACGGCTTGGGAATCCTAGTGCATCTGATGAAGAAGTGATTAATGCCGGAAAAGCAGCTTGTTGCCATGAGTTCATCAAAAATCTTGATAATGGATATAAGACTAATGCTGGGGAAGCAGGAGGAAAATTATCAGGAGGAGAAAAGCAGAGGATTGCAATAGCAAGAGCTATCTTAAAAAATGCACCCATTGTTATTATGGATGAAGCAACAGCTTTTACAGATCCTGAAAATGAAGATAAACTTCAAAAATCAATTGCTGCTCTTACCAAAGGGAAAACTTTATTGGTGATTGCTCATAGATTGTCAACTATTAGAAATGCAGACCCAATCATTGTTATGGAAAAAGGTTGTATTGTAGATATAGGTACACATGAAGAGTTGCTTAAAGAATGCGAACTTTATAAGGATATGTGGCAGGCCCATATTGGTGCAAAGAAATGGGCAGCCAACAATGAGAATGAGAAAGGAGGAGTAAAGCAATATGTTTAAATCAATAAAACGAATTATTCAATGGGCTGGACACCGAAAAAAACGATTATATATAGGGTTTATATATTCCTTTTTTAATACTATGTTTACAGCCATGCCAATTATGGGAGCTGCATATGGATTAAATCTTATAGTAGAGGACATGAATGGGAATAAGAAGTTAACAATAGATTGGGTATTTTATATGTTATTATTTATGGTTTTTACTGTGTTAGGTAGATTTTTGTTTTCTTATCTTCGGGCATCCACCCAAGATAGTATTGGATATGAAGTAACAGCAGAACAAAGGATTAGAATTGGAGATATATTAAAAAGGGTATCTTTAGGATTTTTTAGCGAAAAAAATGCTGGAGAAATTGCCTCAGCTGTAACAACAGATTTATCTTTCATTGAAATGTATGGAATGAAGATGATTGATGTTGTTATAAATGGATATATAAGTGCATTTACAATGGTATTTTGTTTAGCTTTTTATAATTTGTGGATTGCTATAATTGCAGCAGTAGGCATTTTGTTATCAGTTATATTCTTGAAATTACTGGGAGATAAGAGCAATGAAAACGCTCCAGTACATCAGAGGGCACAAGACAGCATGATAACAGCTACTATTGAGTATATTAGGGGAATGTCAGTAGTTAAAGCCTTTAAGCAGAATGGAGTTTCTATAGAGGGTATTCGTAATGCCTATAAGATGAGCAAAGATATAAATATTAAAATTGAAAAAGATTATGTTCCTTATAATTGTCTACACTTATTTGTACTTAAATTTGCATCTGTAGCCATGGTTCTTGTATCAGCAATAATGGCTGTAAAGGGGGCTATGGATATAGCTACAATGCTCATGATGGCTATATTTTCTTTTGTTATATTTGGGCATATTGAAACTATAAATAATGCAGCTCATGTTCTAAAAATTATTGATGCAACATTAGATAAATTAAATGCCATAGAAAGTGCAGATTTTATTGACCAAAATAGCAAAGATATAAAATTATCAACATATGATATTAACTTTAAAAATGTTACTTTTGGTTATGAAAAGCGGGATGTATTAAAGAATGTATCATTCACTATACCAGAGAATACTACTACAGCAATAGTTGGTCCTTCTGGAAGCGGAAAATCTACAATATGCAGCTTGATTGCTAGATTCTATGATGTGGACAAAGGCAGTATATTCATAGGAGGGGTTAACATAAAAGATATAACCTGTGACAGTCTTTTAAAGAATATAAGTATGGTGTTTCAAAAGGTATATTTGTTCCATGATACGGTGCTTAATAATATTCGATTTGGAAAACCAGAGGTAAGCTTTGAAGAGGTGATAAAGGTGGCTAAAAAAGCCTGCTGTCATGATTTTATTATGAGTCTTCCTGATGGATATAAAACAGTGATTGGAGATGGTGGTTCCACTCTTTCAGGTGGTGAAAAGCAAAGAATATCTATAGCTAGAGCAATGCTAAAAAATGCTCCAATTGTTATTTTAGATGAAGCAACTGCTAGTGTAGATCCGGAAAATGAACATGCAATACAAAAGGCTATTAGTGCTTTAGTACATGGGAAAACCATTATAATTATTGCACACCGTCTTGCCACTATTCAAAATGCAGATCAGATACTTGTGGTGGATGAGGGTAGTGTTGTTCAGAGAGGAAGTCATGAAGAACTAATAAATCAGGAAGGAGTTTATAAGAGATTTCTAGACATACGAAAGACAGCAGAGGAATGGAGTATTTAAAAATATTTGTTTTGTGATTTTATCCATATAGACTGAAAAAAGGTGCTGAAAAAGTACCTTTTGTGTATAATTAAAAGCTTATATAAATCATATGCATTATATTTATTGGATAACTTAATCATGCTTTGCATTTAGCATGAATATTTATTTAATAGATATTAATACTAAGTAAAGATAGATAAAATAAGAGAAGGAGATATTTAATATGGCACATACTTTACCAAATTTAAATTATGATTACAATGCATTAGAACCTCATTATGATGAGAAGACTTTGAAAATACATCATGATATTCATCATAAAGCTTATGTAGATGGATTAAATAAAGCAGAACAAAAGCTTCAAGAAGCTAGAGAATCAGGCGATTTTAGTTTAATAAAACATTGGGAAAAGGAAATAGCTTTTCATGGATCAGGCCATATTTTACATACATTATTTTGGGAAAATATGACCCCTAATGGAAATCTAAATCCTGAGGGCTCTATAATTGAAAGAATAAAACAAGATTTCGGGGACTATGAAAAATTTAAAAAACAATTTACTGAAGCTGCTATAGCAGTAGAAGGTTCAGGTTGGACTATTTTAGCATGGAATCCTATGTTTCAAGAATTAGTAATATTGCAGGCAGAAAAACATCAAAATTTAACTCAATGGGGAGTAGTTCCATTGCTAATTTTAGATTTATGGGAACATGCGTATTATTTAAAATATCAAAATAGAAGGGCAGAGTTTATTAATGCTTGGTGGAATATCGTAAATTGGGATATAGTAAATACTAGATATGACAATGCTATAAAATAAATAGTATAGTATTTAATCAAAAACACAATAAAAAATTTACTGTTTATCAGATGCTTTATTCAGATTGTTCAAAAAGAGGGTGTCTCAAAATAAAAATGGCCTTAATTTTAATATATTTATGGTTTTAAAATTAAGGCTATTTTGAGACATCCTCCTTTATAATTTTTTAAAAAAATTAAATCAAGGAGGAAATATGCATAAGAATTATAGTAAAAAATCTAAAGAGGAATTAAAAAAGATACTAACGGAAGAGGAGTATTATGTTACTCAAGAAAATGGAACGGAAGCACCATATAAAAATGAGTATTGGGATTTAAATGAAGAAGGGATTTATGTAGATATAACCAATGGAGAGCCTTTATTTACTTCAAAAGATAAGTTTAATTCTTCATGTGGATGGCCAGCATTTACCAAACCTATAGATAGAAAAATAATAAAAGAATCCATTGATAAAGGTTATGGAATGATTAGAACGGAAGTAAGAAGTAAAAATTCTGATTCTCACTTGGGTCATGTATTTTGTGATGGACCAGAAGAATTAGGGGGATTAAGATATTGTATTAATTCAGCTTCACTTAAATTTATTCCTAAAGACAAGCTTCAAGAAGAAGGATATGATGAATATTTAAAGTTGTCTAAATAATAGTAATAGATTTTATTAATAGTTTAAATTAAAACTTTTATTTATACAAAGTATAAAATTTAAAAAACTAGAGCTAACAAAAAAAGTAAAAAACAAGTCCAATAATATCCAAAAATTAATAAAAAGTTTACTTGTTGTCATATTAATTGTATAATTTATACGTATTCATATTATTATTTTAGGAGGAAACTATATAATGAAATCTATTTTTAAAAAATTAATGCCAGTTATATTTATAACACTTTTATCTATTTCTTTAACTGGATGTAGTCCAAAACCAGATGAAACTGTTAAGGGTTTTTTTGGAGCTCTTAAGCAACAAGATATTAAAAAGGCATCTACATTTATAAACGTTAATTCTTTTTATAAAGAATTAAAAGTTGATGAATTTGATAGCAAAGAGCAGGAGAAAATTGTAAAAGCTGTTTTATCTAAATTTGATTATTCTTTAGGAGATGTAGAAAAGAATGGTCATACTGCTACAGCAAAAGTTTCAGTAACATCAATAGATTTAGGAAAAATAACAACAAAAACAATTGATGAAATTTTACCAAATTTAATAGATGAAGCTTTTTCCAAAGGAAAAATTGATGAAAAGAAACAACAGGCTGTAATTATTCAACATATGCTGAATTCTATAAATGATCCTAATGCTCCAAAAATAAAAACAAATATTACTGTAAAATTAGTTAAAGGAGATAATGGATGGCTTATAGAGCCCGATGAAGAATTAGCAAATGCGCTAAGTGGCAATCTTTATTCAGTAGGAAAAAAGTTCCAATCTAAATAAAGTAATTAATAAGCACATACTAAGTAATAATAGTATGTGCTTCTATTGTTGAGGATAAGTATGATTGTGCATATAAAAAACCTCCCTTTAAGGAAATGTTATCATATTTAAAAAGGCCTGTATACCATATAAATAAAGTATGATTTTAAAGTCTTAGAAATAAGGCTTTTTATTTTATACAAAAAAAGAATAATATCCTTATCTTAATATTATTTAAATAATTATCTAAATAAAATTTCATAATAACTCTTTGTGAAAAAATAGAGGAAAATTGAAGTTTATATGTTAGAGAGTCAAATTAAGCTAATGGCTAATATAATATTAATAAGTAAGTTTAAATAAATATAGAGATAAAGGAATTCAGAATATAAATGATTAGGGGGATTATATTATGAATAATCAGATGATGCAAATAATTACAGATGCCCTTACAAATATTCTAGGAGTAGTTATTATATATTTAAGTACAGTAGCAGTACAATATTTTAAGCAAAAGAGACAAGCTTTAATAAAGCAAATGAGAAATGAACAATATAATATGTATTACAACATTGCTAAAAGTGTATTTTATGCAATAGAGCAGGAATATAGATTTATGCCAAAAAGTGGTGAAGAAAAAGCAGAGAAGTTTAATAGTATGCTTATGGAAAAAATACCAACCTTAAAGCAAGAGGATTTAGATCATTTTAGAGAGGCCATTGTTGGAGAAATAAATACTCAAATAAAGCAATCAAAATTACTTGAACCGGCGGATCAAATAATTAATGAAGAAAAGCAGTTACCAAATTCTAAGGAAAATAAAATAGGAAACTAGAAAATAGGTAGTTCCATTCAAGGAGATATTTCAAGCTGTTGATAAACATATTTTATCAACAGCTTTTTATTTTTATCTATTCTGTTATAAATAAGAAAATAAATAATTTAATTTTATATAGTAATATTTTTAAAATAAATTCAATATATATAAACTTGTATAATTAATAATATTTTTATGTGTGCCCATCTAAGTTCTGCTTTTAAAATATAAACAGAAAACGTTTTTAAAGACAACTATTAATATTATTAAATAGTTTAAGAATTATAATGTGATCTATTTTTATATAAAGTTAGAGTATTAAAGGTGAGTAAAAAGTATTAAATATATAAAAAGTTTAAGGGGGAATTTTTGTGGAAGAAATCTTAAATAATCTTAAGTGGGAAGGCAACAGTAAGAGGATGTATGAAGTTATTCTAAAAGCGGTACCTAAACTTTTTCAAGGTAGTATAAAGAGGGTGGTAGCTAATTGGATTATTAATCATAAAGTAGAAGTTGTAACAGAAGATATTGTGTTTCAAGCAGTTGAAGATATGGTCCCCAGTGAAGCTAAAAATAAATTATTACACATATTAAACCAGATGAAAACTGTAAAGTAGGGGTAATGTGGAAGTAAATGAATTAAAATCTGACTCTGATGAAGTTAATATTATGTTTCACTATGAAGCAGGAGAAGGAATAAAACTTTCAATAGAGAATAACAACACTAAAATAGTATATTTGCAAAGATGTTTAAACAATAGAAATTATAAGCTAATATGATTTAGTAGAGGTGAATTTAAGAAAACTATCTCAAAATAGATTTTATTTTGAGATAGTTATTTTTTTGTTCCAAATTATTACATAGTATCCTTTCAATTTTATATAGTTGAAATTGAAAGGAGGGATACTATGTCAAAAGAGCAGTTATTATTAGAGAAAATAGAAGAAGCTAGAACCTTAATGAACCAGCTAATAAGTGAAAGATCGCAGCTTATTGATGAGGATCTTGTACTATTAAGTCAACAATTAGACACATTACTTAATGAGTACAACAAATTCTTAAGCCAAAATCACTAACTATTAGCATACTAAAGAGGAAAAGTATTTAATTTTTAATGCTTAAGTTATTTAAAAGACCCCAGGCAAAAATGTCTGGGGTTCTCTAAAGCTTAAATAAGTCTTCTTTCTCTAAACACATATTTAGGATCTGTTTGTACTTTGCATAATCTTTTAACTATATGTCCCTTGTATCTTACAGTACAAGTACCACAAACACCTTCACCACAACACATTTTTGCATTATTAGAACTAGATATTGGAACTTTCCCTTCTAAAAACTCTACAAGTTTATATATTATAATATCCTGAGCAGAGCAGTGAATTATATTAATGTCTTCTTTATCTAGGATATCTGTTAATGTATTCTTTAATTCCTCTGTAAGTTCACCAGCCTTTAAAGTATTTAATTCTATAACTTCTGCATTATATAATTCTAAATAGTCCTTTATCAATATATTTTCATAACCAGAATTATCTATTATAGCTATTATTTTATTCCCATTAGAGTGCAATTTTTTCATAACAGGGACTAAAGGGGCTTGACCGATACCCCTTGATATTAAAAGGCTAGTTCCATTTTTTGTTTTATAAACATTTTTAAGACCTAAAACTCCATTCCAGAAAGGACCTCTCACCAAAATATCATCATTTTTATTTAAGCTAGCTATAGTTTTAGTTTTTACACCTCTAATTTCAATAGCAATTTTGATAAAGTTTTCTTCTGTATCCACATCCATAATAGAAATAGGAGCATCGTAAAAACCAAAATCATTTTTGTTTCTTAAAAATACAAAACTACCTGGATAAACTAACTGTTGGCATAATTTATGACTTAATGCTATAGTTAGCACCATAGTTTTATCTTCTATGTTATCTTTTCCTATAATTTTACCTAAGTAGGTTTCTCTTTCTTCTTTAGCTTTTTTACCGTTCCAAATAAATTCTTGATATATACAAACACCTTTCCAATTTATACAATCACAAAATTTTTTGCCGGATAACTGAGAACATAATATACAATCTCCTGTTTCAGCTAAATGACAAGGGCAGTATTCACTACCAGCATCTATACAATCTTTTATTTCGTACTCCATGCCTATCCCTCCACTTTATCTTCATACTATTAAAATATTTCTTAAATATAATTTTGTTACAAAAGATTTTAAACTTTAAGTATGAGTTAGGACCAGAATTTAAGAAGAATGGAAAGACATATAGAGGTATAACATATGTACCAGATTTTCTAATATATCATCTTGATACTACAGAAGAATTAATAGATGTTAAGGGGATGATTACACAATAAGGTGAAATGAGAAATAAGATATTTGATTATAATTATCCAGGATTAAAATTAGATGTATGGAGAAAATATGATGTAGGGAAGTAGGTTAGCTTTAGGAGGTAACAATGATGGATAAAGCCAATAAACATAAAATTATATGTGAGGAACTTAATAAAATTTATAAAATTAAGAATCATGACTATGGGGACAGTTTTGGAGAAACCTATAAAAAATTAGGAATAATAAGTGCAGTAACTAGAATTACAGATAAAGTTAATAGGTTACAAAGCTTATGTACTAAGGATGCTCTAGTGGATGAATCTATAAAAGATACATTAATAGATTTAGCTAACTACAGCATTATGACTTTAATTGAGTTAGAAGAGGAAGAATAATGCTATGAATATGGATATCTTATATGGTTTATTAATTGTTTTAGTACCCCATTAAATATTAAAAGCCTTGCGTATATATATATGGAGGGGATTTAATATGAGAGTTAATAAAATAATAGAAATTGATAAATGCTATGAGCAAAGAATAAGAATTGAGCCTAAAATAAAAAAGGAAAATGATAATAATGAAGAGGTATCATTTGCAGAAATTTTAAAGAGAAATATATACAAAAATAGAGCTTAGCACTTGGTGAATCCCATGTGCTTTTTATATACATAAAATTGCCTAGGTGATTATACTGAGTATATGATATAAAAAGGTTTGAGGGCAGAGAAAATAATGGATATATAACAATCAGTAATACATAAGCTATTTTATTATAGAATCAACTGCGGTATATACACATTTTTGCATAAGTAAGAATATACTGAAATGTACGATTAAATATAGTGAGAGGAGCTTAATATTATGGCAGAAGAAATAAGAGAAAATTTAATACCAACACCAATACAAAGGAATAGCAATGATGTTGCTATGGAGCTATTAGACATATATTTAATAGATCAGTATGAATCAGATAAGCCAATAAAAGTTGACGATTTGATAAATCTATATTTGAAGTTTTATGCAACAGCAAAAATGGCTGAAAGAGTACATTATAAATATCTAAAAGAATATCTTCCAGAAGGATTAAAGGAAATGGCTGACAAGTTTTAAAGCTATGAAAAGACTATAATGCTATAGTTAATAGCATTATAGTCTTTTGTAATGTTATACTTATAAATATGATGACTCATATAATTTATTTATCGAATTCAGTAAGAGCCATTAGTTTTAATAAGCCATTTCTTAATAAAATCAGGATTATACCAAATACGATTACAACACCAGCTATGAATCCAAAGATTTCTGTATATCCCATGGTATCTGTGAATCCTGCAAGCTTTCCTGAAATCAAGTTTGAAAAAAAGAAACTTAAGTACCATGCCCCCATTGCTAATGATCCATATTTAGCAGGAGCTAGTTTATTGAACATAGCCATTCCTATTGGAGATAGGCAAAGTTCACCCAATGTTAATAAAAAGTAAGCAACAATGATAAAAAGTATATTCATCTGTTTACTTCCATCTGTTACACCGCCTAGTGTAGAAATACCTAAGATCAAGGTAATAAAGGAAGCTCCTGCTAAAATTAGTCCAAGCCCCATTTTAGTAGGAACTGATAAATCACCTTTCTTGCTATTTCCAAGTCTTACCCAGATATTTGCTAGTATTGGGGAAAACACTACGCAGAAGATTGCATTAACGGAAGTAAGCCAAGGCACAGGCATTGTAAATCCACCAAATTTTCTGTTTACTAGTTTATCCGCAAGCAAAGAGAAAGATGTAGCGGTTTGGTACCATGCAGACCAGAATATAATCACAAATAGAAACATGACAATCATAGCTTTAATACGGTTCTTTTCTGTATGTGTTAAAGGTTTGTTTGTAACTTTTTCTTCGGATTTTGAGGAAGCTTTTTTAGCTTCAGTTTTTGATACTGGGTATTTTCCCACATCTCCTAACCATTTAGGAGATAAAATCAAAATCAAGGCACATACGATTATCATCACAATAGCGCACATAAGGAAAATATATTTATAACCATAGGATGCAATTTCTCCGTCTGCGGCTACTTTAGCGAACCATTTATCAGAGATTAACCCTGCAATTATAGGACCAAAAAAGGAACCAATATTTATGAACATATAGAATATGCTGTAGGCAGCGTCTTTTTTTGATAATTCATTTTTCCCATAAAGTGATCCTACAAGAGTACTAATTTGTCCTTTGAAAAATGCACCTGCTATAATCAAGACAATGAGTCCTAACCATATACTTCCAATATTTGGCTTTGCAAAGAATAGTACCATATATCCACATGCGGTTAGGAAGGAACCTAATGCTAGTGATTTCTGAATTCCTAACCATTTATCAGTAATATAACCCCCAACAAGTGACCCCATATAGTTAACGCCTTGATATAGGCCAATGATAGAAGCGGCTTTTGGCACGCTTAATCCTAAGCCATTTCGACTGATATCAGCTGTAAAAAATAATATTAATACAGATGATACTGCATACCCCGCATAGCTTTGGAGGGCTATAGAGATATTTACCAGTGAAAGGCCTATAGGATGTTTTTGCTCTTTTTGTGACATTGTTACATACCTTCTTTCAATTGGACTTAATTATGAAATTTTTTTAGTGTATTCTTTTAACCAATCTTTTTCCTCTTGAGTTAGGTATGGTGAAATTGTATTGTATACGATTTCGTGGTATTCATTTAACCATGTTTTTTCTTCTGTGGTCATAAGGTCAGGATTTATTGCATCTAAATCTATAGGTACATAACTAATTGGCTCAAAGTACATGAATTGGCCGTATTCATTCTTTTCTCCTTTGCATACAAGAAGCTCATTTTCAATACGAACACCGTGTGAGCCTGCGATATAGATACCAGGTTCATCAGTGATAACCATTCCTTCTTCAAAAGGATGAGTTTCGTTTGCACGGTATTGCCATCTAAATCCAGTTGGTGCTTCATGTATGTTCATTAAATATCCAACACCGTGGCCTGTACCATGGTTAAAGTTTAAGGCGCTATTCCAGAATGGAGCACGTGCAAGTATATCCAAATTCATACCATTACAACCATAAAGGAATCTTGCATGGGCAAGATGAAGATTACTATTAACAGTTAGAGTAAAGTGATCTTTCATTATCTGTGGTACTTCTCCTAATGCATAAGTTCTTGTAATATCTGTAGAACCTTCATAGAAACCAGCACCTGTATCTGTTAAGAATAAAGAACCTTCTTTTAGTTCTATATCTGTTTCAGGAGTTGGAGCATAGTGTACTATGGCAGCGTGCTCACCAAATGAAGAAATAGGTTCAAAACTTGGGCGAATAAATCCTCCTTGTTCTGCGCGGAATTCATCTAGTTTATTAGAAGCGCTTATTTCTGTGATGACTTCTTTGCCTATATTATGTTTAAGCCAGTACATAAATTTAGTATGAGCTACTCCATCTTTTATTTGAGCTTTTTTAATATTTTCAATTTCAATTGGGTTTTTCATAGCTTTAAATAGAACAGATGGATTTCGTTTTTCTACTTTTTTAACGTCTTCAGGAATATTGTTATATAATGCATAATTCATTCTAGCTGGGTCAACTAAAACAACATCAGAATTAGTGAATTTTTTAACTGTTTCATATACTTCATTATATGGATGTATGAATGATACACCGTTTTCCTTAAGATTTGACTTAATTTCATCGCTTAATTTAGTTTCATTGATGAATAGATGAACTTCATCCATTGTAATGATAAGATAGCTTAAAATTAGTGGGAAAAATTCGATATCGTTTCCACGGATATTAAGAGTCCATGCAATATCATCTAGAGACGTAATAACATGTGTGTTTGCACCTTCAGCTGTCATTGCTTCTCTTATACGTTTTAATTTTGAAGCAGTAGATTCTCCAGTGTATTTTATATCAAGTTCAAATGCGGGTTCTTCAGAAAGTGGTGGACGGTCTTCCCATATATCATTAATTAAATCACAATCGTAGTTGATGTCAGCATTTTTACTTGACAATATTTTTTCATAAGTTTGGCCATCACCCATAGAAACAACACGTCCGTCAAATCCAAGAGTGCCTTTATCAGGAAGTGTGTTCATGATATATTCTTCTATAGTTGGAACTCCCGGTTCTCCCATTTTAAATAATTCTACAGTGGTTCCTTTTAATTGGTTTCCAGCCTGTAGAAAATATCTTCCGTCTGTCCATAATCCTGCATGATCTTTTGTTATAACAGCAGTTCCTGCAGAACCAGAGAACCCAGTTATATATTTTCTGGCTTTGAAATGTTCACCTACATATTCGCTTTGATGGAAATCAGCAGTAGGTACGATATACATATCAATATTTTTTTCAGTCATCAAGGTCCTTAATTTTGTAAGTCTTTCAGATACTTTCATTGTATTAATCCCCCTTCAATTAATATTGCTTTTCATAAGAATTATAGCACAAAAGAAGAAGGAAAACTATCCCAATTAGTGGAATGTGCATGAAAGAATTCTCAATAAGTAGTGTCATATAAAAGATAAGTTTCATATAATAATAGCTGAACCATTTAGAGGAAAGAGGTCGATTAAATGTTAGAAAAAAAAGAGGAACCATTTTATAAAAAAATTTGGTTCTGGATTATCGCTATAGTAATTATATGTGGAGTAGCTAGCTATTGTGGTAATAAAAAAACAAATATTACAGATACCAAAACTTCTGCTAAAACAGAAGTTAAAAAGGATGACACTAGAAAAGTAACCTATGAAAAGTTTTGTAAAATAGAAATAGGTTCAACTTATGAGGAAGTAAAGAACATTTTAGGCGAATATAAAGAATCAAAAGAATCTGAAATAGATGGTATAAAAGTAGTTATATATACGTGGTACAATGATGATAATAGTAACATGGATGTTATTGTTAAAAATAATAAAGTTATAGGAAAAGCTCAAACTGGCCTTTCAATGGGAAAGGAAGATGTAAATTTAATAAAATATACAAAAATTACAACAGGAATGAATTATAGTAAAGTTAAAGAAATATTAGGTGATGGCAAATTAATGTCTATATCTGAAATTAACGGAAGTACTAAATCAATATATTTATGGGCTAATACTAATGGAACTAATATGAATGTAACATTTCAAAATGGAAAAGTAACTTCGAAAAATCGACTTGGATTGAATTAAATAGAGCTAAAGAGATGCTTAAGAATTTAAGCATCTCTTGTAAATTAGATGAATATTGTGGATATTTAAGAAATAAAAACATAAATGTATAATTAAACAATCACTTAAATGGTTATTTTTTCTTGAGGTATCTTAATTTACAGAGCATAGGTAAAAGATATATTAAAGAATAGCTTGAAAAATAATCTATTTTTACTATAATATAGTTTGAAGAGGGGGATATAAATGAAAAATAAATTAATAAGTATACTAATGGTTATTTTAGTTGTATTAAGTTTCGTAGGGTGTGGAAATCAAAATAATAATGCTAAAGATGATGTTGAACAAAAAAAAGAATCAGCAGAACAAAAAACAACAGTCCATAAAATTGGAGAACAGGCTAAGCTGCCTATAGCAAAAGTATCAGTTACTAATATTAGAAAATTAAATACTGAGGATACAGTGTATGCAATTGAAGTTGAAATAGAAAATACTTCAAAACAAGATTTGAAAAGCAGCTTTTTAGATAATTATACTCTTAAAACTGTTGAAAATAGAAAAGGTGAAGCTATAAATAACCAAGAATTAAATGGAGAGCTATTACTGGACACAATTAAACCAGGAGAAAAACTAAAAGGTGAAATAGCATATGAGCTTCAAAAAAATGATACTCCTAAAACATTTGAAATTTCTTATGATGATGAAAACCATACTGTTTTTAATGTAAAAAAATAAAGAGCAATTTAAGGCATCTATAATTATATAGGTGTTTTTTTTATAATAAAAAAGAAGTGATATATTGGATGTATATTGAAAGAATGAAAAATTATACATTATAAACCATAATAATGGTGTATAATGTAAATTGTATGCCATTTAAATATATGGAATATTTATGAATTGTAATTAGGTTATTTGTATAAGAATTAGCTGTATTATTGAAATTAATTTGAAATCGGGGTGGATTAATGTTAAGTAAAAAAACTAAAAGAATTATAACATCAGCAACATTAAGTTTAACAATATTTCTATCATTTTTAGGTAGTAGTATAAAAGAGGTAAAAGCTTTTGATAAAACAAAGGCTGTTTATGAAATAAAAGATGCTAGAACATATGAATATACTGCAAGTTATAATATAAAAATAAAACAAAAGTGCAAGTATGCATATGGTGAATTATATGTAGGTTCCATTAGTTCTACAGCACATCAATTAGATACAACATTTTTTAGAGCTACTATAGATGGAAAGAATATAAATATATTTAACAGTAATAAAAAATCATTAGAAGAAAAAGAAGAAGAATTAAAAAATCAACAATTAAATAATACTTCTAATAAAAACCAAGTGTTTGGTATTTGGGAGCAGATTAAAGGTGGGAATTATAAATTACATGTATATGTTTTTAATATTACTGATAGCTTTAACAAAAATATTAAAATATCTAAAGAATTTATATCTGGTAATTTAGATTATGGTTTGTACAAAGAAAATGATGCGGAAGATAAAGAATATAAACAGTTTAGTGATAAGCTAAAAGAAGTTTTAAAATCTTCATATGCTTCATATGATAGTTCAGATTTATTAAAGGGTTATAAATATGATGATGATAAAAAAATTCCTTACAATAATACACAAATTAAAAATAAAACTATAGAAATAACTAAAGGTTGTGCAAATAATATGGAAAGAGTGCAATCTATATATAGATTTGTAGTAAAACATATGTATTATGTTAACCTTGAAGATAATGAACAAGTTAAACAATATGCTAATAAAGGTGCAATATCAGCTTTAAATACTGGTAAAGGCGTATGTGAAGATTATGCCTCTTTATTTATTGCTATGTGTAGAGAAATAGGGATTCCAGCAAGATATGTATATGGGTTAGGTAGTGCAACAGGTCGTCATGCTTGGGCAGAATTTTATTTACCTTATTATGGTTGGATTGTAGTAGAGTCTACAGTACCAGGTCTTAAAACAGTAGATGAGTTAGCATTACAATATAATATGATGAATTTTATAGGTAATGATAAATATGGTAAAGATCTTATACCTGCTCATTCCGTACTAGGATACAATAATGAACCACATACATACAAATGGACAAGCGATGGAACAATAGACTTTAAAATATTAGACTCAAAAGTAACTATAAAAGGTGAACCTATAAAAAGTGTAGTATATAACCAACCTTTTTCTAACTATCAAGAAAGAATAGATTCTGTTAATAAATTATTAGAAATTGCGAAGAATACTAAAAAAGAAGAAGATATAAAAGAAGCTAGAAAACTAGCACAAACCTTAATTGATAGTGAAGAAAGGAAAGATATACTAAAACAATTAGATTCTATTGGAAAAAATGATGAATTACAATATGAAATAGGTGCACTTGTTGTAGAACTAGAAAATAGTGATGTAATAGATAGTAATAAATTTGAGAAATTAAAAGAAATGTTAAATAATGCATCAGAAGAAATTGTAGAAGAGTTTAAAACAATATATGATAAGATACAAAAAAGATATGAGATAGAAAATCTTATTAAAGAAACAGAAGGAAATTTAACAGAAGAAAATTTAGATAAACTAAGTAATCTTCTTGACAATGCAAATATAGAGAATAAATATAAACTTAGCTATATATCCAAATATGATCGATTTCTCAATAACTACACAAAAAAAGTAGAAGAACAAGAACAAGCTGAATATCAAGCTAAAGTTCAAAATGTTACAAAAGCAGTTGAAAAAGCTGAAAATAGCAAAAATCAAACAGATGTTGATAATGCTAGGGTAGTAGTTAATAGCTTAAAAGATACGGATAAATCAAATTTAAATACTAGATTAGATAAAATACAAAAAGATATTGATGATAAAAAAACAGAAGAAGAAAAACAGGCTGAATATGCAGCTAAAGTTCAAAATGCCACAAAAGCAGTTGAAAAGGCTGAAAGAACTACTATATATGAAGATTATATAAGTGCTACAAATTTAGTATCAAATTTACAAGATTCAGAAATTAAAATACAGTTATGGGATAGACTAGGTGAAGTTAAAGTTGATATAGGTAGAAAAGAAGAAGCTACAAGGCTAGTAAAATTAGCCGAAGAGGATAATACAGAAACAAATTACAATAGAGCGTTAGAGTCTATAAATAGATTAAGAGATAATGAACTTAAAAAAGACCTATTAAATAGACTTAATAAAGTTAAAACTACTATAGATAATAATAAAGCTAAGGAAGAAGAAAAAGCTAAAAATCAAAGGGCTTTAGAAGAGGCTATTAAAGTAGTTGAACAGGCAGAAAGGGAAAATGAAGAAAAAAGCTACAGTGAAGCTTTAGTTATTGTAAATGTATTAGAAGAAAGTGCAAGCAAAAAAGAATTATTAGATAGACTTTATGAAGTTAAAATTAATATAGAGAATATAAAAACAAATAAAGCAATAGAGTTAGTTAAATATGCTGAAAGATATCCTTCTATAACTAGTTATAATAATGCAAAAGATGCTGTAAATGTTATAAGAGATGGAAATATAAAGAGCGAATTATTAAATAATTTAAAAAATGTAGAAGATAGAATCAAGAAATTAGATAAAGAAACAGAAAAAAACAATCCTTAGAATATGTAGATAGTTTAGTTAAAAAAGCTGAAGATATTGGTACAGATGATTCTTATAAAAAAGCATTACAACAGGTAGAAAATATAGAAGATATTGAAAGCAGAAAAGTTTATATTAATAGATTAAAAGAAATAAAGGACAATATAGATAGAAATACAGAAAATCAAGTTAATATTTTAAAAAGTAAATTAAAAGAAGTTAGTTTTAAGTTTGATTTAGATATATCCGAAATAAATCAGTTAAAAATCAAAGCTAATAATATAGATGATAAAAATCAAAAAAATAAAATGATGAAAAAAATAAATAAGCTGGAAAGAAAATATAATAAAATAAAAAATGATAAAGAGGTAAAAGAAAAGGTTAATAAAATAAAGAAATATGATAAATGGGGTAAAGTTTTTGCTGATATAAAACCTGATAAAACATTTACAGTGGGGTTTAACAGAGAAATTAATGATAAATTTATTAATAAAGATAACATATATATTTTAGATGCAGATGAACTACAAAAAATAGATGCTAAAGTAGAAATTAACAATAAAAAATTAAAAATTTCATCTAAGAATCTTGAAAAAGGTACAAACTATATAGTAATAATTTCAGATAGAATTAAGTCTAAAGGAAACCAAAAATTAAAAAATCCAATTAAAGTTTATGTCTATACTAGTTATGAAGATTAGTATTGATTTTACAGAAAATTATTTATAAATATAAAATTGAATTTTGTAATAAGCCATTAAAATAGAAAACAAAATTTATTGATCTTAAATTTGTTTTACGAATAATTACTAGATATAAACAAGGGTACTATGTGTAAAAGTTCACAAGTATCCTTGTTTTTTTATTAAATTATACAATAAAAGTTGATATATAGGGTGGTGTTTTATAGAGTAGTATATTCTTTTAATACTAAATTATATCTTGACAAACGATTATATCGTATTATAAGACATAAAATGAGGTGATTATGATGGAACTTGAAAATAAGATTAAAATAATTAATGAAGAATGGACAGGTATTTACTACATTATATAGATAAAGAAAACTTAACTCATCAAGCAATTCGATTGCTACAATATATTGATAAAAACAAAGAAATAACCATTGGAGATTTAGCAAGGCATATAAATACATCTTCAAATACAGCTTCGGAGCACATTAAAAGATTAATAAAAAAAGGTTTTGTTACTAAGCAAAGAAGTGAAGTAGATGAAAGAAAGGTTATAGTGAAAATAACTGAAGAAGGTAAATATACCTTACATCGCCATACAAATTTGGATGAAGCCAAACTAAAGAAAGTTCTTGGATCTCTTAGTGATTCAGAATTAGAAATAATACAGAAGGGTTTTTTAATATTAAGTGAGGGAGCAAAAAAATACTTATCTTAGTAAAAGGAATAAAAAGTATTGTCAACTTAAATATTACTTAGGTTGACAATACTTTTTTATATGATTATAATCTATAAGTAAAATATAATAATTTTAAAGGAGAACTACATAATGAGACAATCTAAAACATTGACAATGTCAAGATGTGCTTTGTTTACAGCTTTAGTAGCAATTAGTGCATACATTCAAATACCAGTACCCTTTATGGATTATTTCACATTACAATTTTTCTTTGTACTTTTAGCAGGTATGATTTTAGGAGAAAAACAGGGAGCAATTTCAGTTGGACTTTATGTTCTGATGGGACTTTTAGGAGTGCCTGTTTTTGCAGCAGGTGGTGGAATAGGATATATATTTAAGCCAAGCTTTGGATATTTGCTAGGTTTTATAATGACTGCTTATGCTGTTGGATATACGGTTAAAAAAATAAATGCAAGAACATTTAGAGCATATTTATTATCAGCTTTTATGGGATTTATAATAACTTATGCTATTGGATTAACATATAAATTTTTAATACTGAATTTATACTTAAAAACTCCAACAAGTTTTATGATTATATTTTTATCTTGTTTTCCATTGGACATGCCTGGCGATATATTTTTATGCGTAATCAGTGCATTATTTGCCAATAAAATTAACCCAATTTTAAGGAGAGAAAGAAATGAGTAATATAATTAAATATAAGGAAAAAATTTTAAACGGAGATTTACTAATAAAAGAAGAAGTAGAAGAGCTTTTAGAGGAAGATACTACAGATCTTGCAGTGACAGCTAATGAAATTAGAAAATTTCTATGTGGAAATAAATTTGACCTATGTACGATTATAAATGGGAAGAGTGGAAGGTGCCAAGAAAACTGTAAATATTGTGCCCAATCTGTTCATTTTAATACAGATATAATAGAGTACAACATCTTACATAGTAATAAAATTATAAATAGTGCAATATCAAATTATAATAAGGGAGTACATCGTTTTTCAGTAGTAACATCAGGCCGTACACTAAATAATAATGAAGTAGATACCTTGTGTAAAACCTATTCAAAATTAAAGGAAACATGTTCTATTGGGCTATGTGCATCTCATGGATTATTAAAATATGAAGATTTAAAGTGGTTAAAAGATTCTGGAGTAATGCGTTATCACAATAATTTAGAAACTTCAAGAAAATTTTTTGCAAAGATATGCAGCACACACACATATGATGATAAAATTGAAACTATAAAAAATGCAAAGAAAGCTGGCCTTGAGATATGTAGCGGTGGAATTATTGGTCTTGGAGAAACCATGGAAGATAGAATTGATATGGCATTTACCCTAAGGGAACTTTCAGTTGATAGTGTTCCAGTTAATGTTCTTAATCCTATTAAAGGAACACCACTTGAAAATCAAGAGATTCTATCTTATGAGGAAGTAATAAAAACTCTAGCAATTTTTCGTTTTATTTTACCAACAGTACAAATAAGGTTAGCTGGAGGGCGTGCTCTTTTAGGAGATAAAGGGAAAAAGGCTTTAATGAGTGGAGTAAATGGAGTAATTTCTGGAGATATGCTAACTACTTTGGGAATTGAAACCTCTGAGGACATTAAAATGATAAAGAATTTAGGATTTGAGGTATAAGTATGGCAAAAGGAATATTTATAACTGCAACAGGAACTGATATTGGAAAAACTTATATAACAGCTTTAATTGTTAAGAAATTAAGAGAATTTAATATAAACTGTGGATATTATAAGGCAGCACTGAGCGGAGCAGAGAGAATAGATGGCAAACTTATTGCAGGAGACGCTAATTATGTATACAATATTGCCGATATAAATGGAGATCCTAATGATGCAGTGAGTTATATTTTTGAACAAGCAGTTTCACCTCATTTAGCCGCAAAATTAAATAATGTAGAAATATCTATGGAGAAGATAAAAAAAGATTTTTCATATATTAAAAATAAACATGATTATATAACTGTAGAAGGTAGTGGAGGAATAATTTGTCCTATTTCTATGGGTAAAGAAAAAATAATGCTTGAAAATATTATAAAGATCTTTAAATTACCAGCTATTGTTGTAGCAGATGCAGGTCTTGGCACCATTAACAGCACAATTTTAACTTTACAATATATTAAAGAGAAAAATATATCTGTAAAAATGATTTTATTAAACAATTATAACCATGAAGATATAATTCATATAGAAAATAAGAGATACCTATCAGATAATTTACCGATTCCAGTCTATACATGTAATAAGAATTCTAATAATTTAGAAATTCCAGCAGAAAAATTAATTGAATATTATGAGGAGATATAATTTAACCTTTAACTCTCTTGACAAATAATATTAATATAGTTAGTGTAATATTAATATTGTAATAAATTTAGAATGATATAGGTTTAATGGAGAAATGGAGGGGAAAATCAGTGGATTATACTATAGAATATACCGCCTATTTTGGCTCTGTGCAAAGATTACACAGAATAAAAACAACAAAGATTTGTTCAGAGCCTAGTTTATTAGATTACTCTGACTAAAATTGTTTTGTGTGGTCTTTGCTTCGATATTTACGAATAATAAAGTAGATAGGAGCAAAAGTATGAAATACAAAAACGCACAAAATGTACTGCCAGAACATATTATTGAATTGATTCAAGAATATATGGAAGGTGGATATTTATATATACCAATAAAATATGAGAATAAAAAAGTTTGGGGAGAAAATACTAGTACAAAAAATACTTTAAAAAGAAGAAATATAGAAATTTTTAATAGATATGAAGAAGGAATAGCCATTAAAAAACTTGCACAGCAGTATTATCTTACTGAACATAGTATAAGAAGAATAATTAGACAACAAAAAGATATATAAATAAAAAATCGGTGTTAATTATCTTAATTGATAATTAACACCGATTTTTTATTATTGGTATTTAATTGAAATATGTGAACAAGTTTGATATAGAAGTATTTATGAACTTGAGAAAGGATATGAAATAAGTTTACTATAGTTATGGGAAGATTATAATTATACGAATAAATTAGAAGGAGTAAGAAATGAACAAATTGACAGTTTTAGAAGTAAGATTTGATTTTAATGGTGATAGAAATGTCATTTTCCCTGTAATATTAAGTGATGAAAAGGAAAATATTTTAATTGATTGCGGGTATCCTAATTTTTTACCTTTAATAAAAATTACTGCAAAAGCTAATGGAATTGATATTAGTAAATTAACAAAAATAATTATAACTCATCATGATTTTGATCATATGGGAACTTTAGCCGAGTTTAAAAGAGAGTATCCGGATATTAAGATTCTTGCGTCAATTGATGATGAAAAGTATATTAGTGGAAAAGAAAAATCTTTAAGATTACAACAAGCGGAGTCTATATATGATAAACTTCCTAAGGAAGAGAAAAAGAGCGCAAAGGAGTTTCAGGATTTTATTGGAACAATAGAAAATGTTCCTGTTGATGTATGTTTAAGAGATAAAGATTCTTTTTCCTTTTGTGGAGGTGTAGAAATAATTGCTACTCCAGGGCATATGCCAGGACATATTTCAATTTATATAAAAGATAGCAAAACATTAATTGCTGGAGATGCATTAGTAGTAGAAGATGATAAATTAACTATAGCAAATCCACAGTATACCTTAGATATTATTAGTGCTAAAAATTCTATAAAAAAGTTATTAAATTACGAAATAGATAAAATCGTATGTTACCATGGTGGTGTATATACTAAAGATATTAAAAAATCATTACAAAATATTATTTCAGACTAATTTTATTATTTATATTGAAAAATTAAGCTTAAACATTTATATCAGTGTGTGAGAAGTAATAAAGGAATTTCACATATAAATGTATTTTTATAATTAATTTGTGTAAACAAGAAAGGAGAAAAAATATGATTAAACAACTAGAAAAATTTGAAATTGAAGAAGTTATGGACATTTGGTTAAAAACTAATATTACTGCTCATAGTTTTATAGCAAAGAAATATTGGATTAAAAATTATAATATTGTTAAAGAAGAATACTTTCCTATTTCCCAAACTTTTATTTACAAAGAAGACAATATAATTAAAGGATTTATAAGCATTATAGACAATTCATTTATTGGTGCATTATTTGTTTTAGAGGAGTATCAGGGTCAAGGAATAGGGAAAAAACTACTAAACCATTGTAAATCTTTATATTCAACTTTAGAACTAGCAGTTTATGTTGATAATATACCTTCAGTTAATTTTTATAAACACTGTGGTTTTATTATAAAAGAGGAAAAAGAACATGAAGACTCCGGTTTCATGGAATATATAATGACATGGCAAAAAAACGATTTTTAAGTCATATTGTATTTAAGAAAATTGTATGATATAATTTTTGAAAAGGGGAGCTTGCAATGCAGGTTGAGAGGAAATGTATATTTCGACCCATAACTTGATTCGGATAATGCCGACGTAAGGAAATATTAATTTATACTATTTTTTGTAAGTATAATGGGATATGCCTTATTTGGTGTATCCCATTTTTATGTTGTTTCAAGGAAGTATATCTTCAATGAGCTGTAGGGGAGCACCTAGAGCTTTTATGGAAAAATGCAACTAAATAGCGAGGGAACTTGTGTTTCAAGGTGAGAGGAAGCTTTTGAGCTTCGACCGACTAATATGACTTATGTCATATAGGAAAATGCTATTTGGTTACACTAAAATCATACCTCAATAATAGTGTTTATTTCCTATATGACATATTGGGAAATTTAATATTGTTAAGGAGGTATTTTATTATGGAAAAAAACTCAAAACTATTAAAAAAACTTATGTTAGCAATGATGGTGGCAATGGGAGTTGTAATTTCACCAATTCTTCGTATTGAGGGAATGTGTCCTATGGCCCATTTTATTAACATTCTATGTTCTGTTATTCTTGGACCCTGGTATTCACTGCTTTGTGCTACATTGATTGGTGTAATAAGAATGTTTTTTATGGGGATTCCACCTTTAGCTTTAACTGGAGCGGTTTTCGGGGCATTTTTGTCTGGAGTCTTATATAGAGTATCTAAGGGAAAGCTAATTTGTGCCATTATAGGTGAAATTATAGGAACTGGTGTTATAGGAGCCATACTGTCATATCCTATTATGACATTTATTTGGGGCAGAACAGGTCTTACATGGATGTTTTATGTTCCTTCATTTATTATGGCTACGTTTATTGGAGGAACAATTGCATTTATTTTTCTAGGAGCATTAAGTAGGACAGGTAATCTTGCAAAAATTCAAAGAAGTTTGGGGGCAAAAATTTATGACAAACCAAGAGTTAATAATAAACAAACTATTGCAAATAAGACAGAGTGTTAAATTAAAAAAACCTCTCATTCACTATATTACAAACCCAATTTCAATAAATGATTGCGCAAATATGATTCTTGCTGTTGGTGCAAAGCCCATTATGGCCGAGCATCCTCTGGAAGTTTCCGAAATCACTGCTGTTTCAAAATCTCTTGGAGTTAACCTTAGGAATATAACAGATAATAAAATGAAGTCCATGTTGATTTCAGGTAAAACAGCCTATGAAAAGAAGATTCCACAAATAATCGATCTTGTAGGCGTAGGTTGCAGCAAACTTCGTTTAGATTATGCAAAGAAATTTATTTCAGAGTGTCATCCAAATGTTATTAAAGGTAATATGTCCGAAATAAAAGCAATCTATGGCATAAAAAGTAGTGCAAAAGGAATTGATGTTGGAGTATGTGATATTATAACAGAGCAAAATTTTGATGAAAATATAAAAATGATAAAGAGTTTATCCATGGAAACCGGTTCTGTTGTTGCAGCCACAGGAGTGGTGGATATAATAAGTAATGGTACTTATACATATATAATATCAAATGGTTGTGAAATGCTCTCAATGATAACTGGTACAGGCTGTATGCTTACTGGGCTTATAGCAAGCTATATTTCTTCTGAGAATATACTAGATGGTACTGCTCTTGCTGCAGCTCTTATGGGAATATGTGGTGAACTTTCTCAGAATGTTAAGGGTACTGGGAGTTTCAGAAATGAGCTTATAGATAATATGTTTAGTATTTCCGATGATATTATAATAAAAAAAATAAGAATAAATAGTTATTAATTATGGATACAGGATTTTTTTTGAAATATCAAGTCACTTGGGTATAAAAAAATAAATACTTAGATATTCTTTAATTAAAATAGCATCTAGAGTTAGATAAAGTTCTCTAGCTTTAGATGCTGTTAAAGTTAATATGTAAATTAAAGTTTATAAATGGGATTGTCAGTATGAATTATGACATTCCTATAATCATTCCAATAATATAAGGAATTAACCAAATAACCCAAACTGTTATGCTAAATTTATGAAAGATAACTTTCTTATTTTCATCATTTTTATACAATACCCATGTTGCCCATAGAGCATGTAATAGCATTAACACTATGGCTAATCCTCCTGTAAATCCATGTAGAGAAAGTTGATCAGAAGAAATTGATGTACTACCTACCTTGGCAATTTTCTCCATAGTCAATGTACCAGTAGTATCAAAGACTAGACCTATCCAAAAGGTGATTACATGCCATTTTTTTAATGTATTAGATTTTCTTTCAGACCATACCCCTGCAGTATAGAATGCTAGAGCTAAAGTTATTGTAACAATTGCAAAAACTAATTTCCCATCCATTATTAATTATCTCCTTTAATTTTATTTCTTACTTTTATTAGATTATTTCTTAATTCCATTATTTCTTCATCTGTGAAGTTACTAAATATTTTATCAAAGCTTTTATTAATTTCTTTTCTAAATTCCTTTGCAAATTTTAATCCTTTATCTGAAAATGTAACATAGGTATTCCTTTTATCATTTTCATTTTTAATTTTTTTTACGTAGCCAGCACTTTCTAATCTTGTAACTATGCCAGAAACAGTACCTTTAGCTAAGGACATTTCATCGCATAATTGGGATATATTAACTTGTCCATTATGTGCAATTAATTTTATAACCATAATTTGCTGATGGGTAAATCCACTATCTTTTAAACTATTGCTAACTATTCCCATTGTACTTGCATAAACTTCTTTTATAAGCATTGCTATTTCAAAACAATCATATTTCATATTAAATTTCCTCCGATTTTAATTTCTATATTTTAATATAGTATTTTCAAATTTCAATGAGCTTATTAAGAAAGAGAGTCCTGCCATAAATAGAGCTGAGCCTAATCCAATATAAAAAGTGCCTAAATATACAGGAGGAAATATTCCAAGACTTCTTATGGTTATTCCAAAGAATATCATAAAGGCCATTATAAAATAGCTTTTAATATCGAAAAATGAAAATATACAATGTTTTTCTAAGGTGTTATTTATGATCCTTTTAGTATGCTTTTTAAACATTTTACTAAATATAAATTTGAAAAATATATAGAATACTAAAGTAGCAAATAAGAGGATAAAGATCCAATTTGGATTATTAATTTTTATACCTTCAGCCCCTAAAGTCAATACCTTAAATCCTGCAAATCCCCAAACTAAACCTGCTACTAATAGTAAGGTTCTTTTGTCCACTTTAAGTGTAAGCTTTTTAAAAAAATTATTCATAATCTCATCTCCTATGTTATATAAAAAAATAGTTTGCATGCGAATTAATTAGTTTCTATGCAAACTATTTTATTCTAAACAATAAATATTGTCAATAAGCAATATTTGGAATTTATATTTAATGTTCATATTATATAAATTACAAATGAATCATTTTCTTTAAAAATTTAATAATGGTTATATTTATAGAATGTGGTACAATTAATTATAATTTTAAATTTGAAATAAATTGGGGATAGATTTAAAATCATTACTAATATAATAAAAATAGATTACGGACTAGAAGGAAAAGTAGAGTTCAATTAACAATTATAAAAGATAAATTCTACAATTGGGTTAAAAGGAAAGAGAGGATTTATGATTAAGTATTATTTTATAGTATTAAATTTATTGGGTTTTTTATGCATGTATATAGATAAAGAAAAGGCTAAAGCAAATAAGTGGAGAATAAAGGAGAATACTTTATTGTTAATAGCCTTACTAGGTGGAAGTATAGGATCCTATGTGGGAATGAAAATATTTAGGCATAAGACTAAACATTCTAAATTTAAATATGGAATTCCTTTTATAATATTAATTCAACTATGTATATTTTTATATTTGGGTAAATTATAATGCTTAAGTATAATTGATGTAAGAACTTAATTTTTATAGTGAAAAATTGTATAGACATTAAAATAAAAAGGATCATTTATGTGGTTCTTTTTTCTATTAATTTGTGTATTTCAGTATGGAAACATTGATATTAAGAAGGAACCATAAAGCTTATATAGAATTATGTAATATTGTGGAAGCTGTTATTGATGACATTATAATTATGATACTAAGTAATAAAAATATATTAAGGGGGTTAGATTTTGTCTATATCATATATAAATAAAATAAAGATAATAAAGGGTGATATTACAAAAGAAAATGTAGATGCTATTGTTAATGCAGCAAATAGTAGTTTGCTTGGAGGTGGCGGTGTAGATGGAGCTATTCATAGAGCAGGTGGGAATAAGATACTTGAGGAATGTAGGAGTATTGTAAGTAAAATAGGCTCATTAAAGACAGGAGAAGCAGTAATAACCTCTGGAGGAAATCTTAAGGCTAAATATGTTATTCATACTGTAGGACCTATATGGCATGGAGGAAAGAGTAATGAAGAAACTCTTTTAGCTAATGCCTATAAAAACAGTTTAAAATTATCCTCTGAAAAAAATATTAAAACCATTGCTTTCCCTAATATAAGCACAGGGGTATATAGATATCCTAAAAATCAGGCAGCAAAGGTTTCCTATAATTCAGTAAAAGAGAGTTTAATAAAATATGAAAATATAGAAGAAGTAAGATTTGTATGTTTTGATGAGTACAATTATAAATTATATCAGGACTTATTATTTGCTGATACTAGATAAGAGTTTTTTTATAGAGTTTTACTACTAATTATTTATTAGTAAAACAATGTTAAAAAGTATCATGGATTTAAATCTGAGTTTATAAATAGTAGAAAAAGCGCCTAAAATCAGGCGCTTTTTCTATTTTGTATTAGCTTATTAAATATCTAAATTTAAATAGATTCAATAATACAGCCAGAATGTAATAGATAGAAAAAATACTCATATTTAATCTTTATTTTAATTTTTTTGAAGGATTTTACATATGATTGTAGAATTGTTTTATTATGGATGATGCAAGTAAAATTTTATAAAAAGAAGTTATAGAATGTAATCTTGCGGAATAAGAATTAATAGGTAGTTGCAATAATAAGGAAGCCTGAGGAGAGTAAATAGATTATGAACGCAATAACTTATTATTTTAACGAGAATATTTAAAGGATGAGAGGAGTATATCATGTCAAAAAATAAAGATAAGCGAATTGCTTGGTATATGCTTGCTTTTATGGCATTTTCCACTGTATGGGGTTTTGGTAATGTTATTAATGGTTTCTCAGAATACGAAGGGCTTAAAGCAATTGTTTCTTGGATTATAATTTTTGCTATTTATTTTGTACCATATGCTTTAATGGTGGGTGAATTAGGATCAGCATTTAAAGATTATGGGGGAGGAGTAAGTTCATGGATACATGAAACTATAGGGCCTAAACTTGCATATTATGCTGGATGGACGTATTGGGTGGTTCATATGCCTTATATTTCACAAAAACCATCAGGGCTTATGATTGCCACAAGTTGGGCTATTTTTCAAGACAAAAGAATTAGTTCAATGAACACAAAACTTATGCAATTAATTTGCTTGGTGATCTTTTTAATTGCCATTTATATTGCATCAAAGGGATTAAATCCACTAAAGAAATTAGCAACACTTGCAGGAACATCAATGTTTGTAATGTCTATTTTATTTATTATTTTAATGATGGCAGCACCTGCAATTACAAATGCACATTTAAATCAAATTGATTGGTCTTTTAAAACCTTTATGCCAACTTTTGATACAAAATTTTTTACTAATTTAGCTATTTTGGTATTTGCTGTGGGAGGATGTGAAAAAATATCACCCTATGTTAATAAAATGGAAAATCCAGAAACAGGATTTTCAAAAGGTATGATTGCCTTAGCAATTATGGTAGCTGTATGTGCAATTTTAGGTACAGTTTCCCTTGGCATGATGTTTGATTCAAATAATGTTCCTAAAGATTTAATGACTAATGGTGCATATTATGCATTTCAAAAATTAGGGGAATATTATAAATTAGGTAATACATTCGTAATTATATATGCAATTACAAATATCATTGCTCAATTTGCTGTATTAATTATATCTATTGATGCACCTTTACGTATGTTACTTGATAGTGCAGACGAAAGATTTATTCCTAAAAAAATGTTTGAAAAAAATAAGTATGGTTCATATAAAAATGGAAATAAACTTATTTTAGTAATTGTATCAATATTAATTGTAGTACCAGCCCTAGGAATTGGTAGCGTGGATGAATTAGTTAAATGGCTAGTAAAATTAAATGCTGTATGTATGCCTCTTAGATATTTATGGGTATTTGCTGCATATGTTGCATTGAAAAAAGCAGGACAGAAATTTAATAGAGAATATTATTTTGTAAGGAATGATAAATTAGGTATTATTTTAGGTGCATGGTGCTTTGTCTTTACAGCTTTTGCATGTATTGGTGGTATGTATTCTACTGATATGTTTAAATTAGTGCTTAATATTGTAACACCATTTGTGCTAATAGGTTTAGGTGTAATCATGCCTTATCTTGCAAAAAAGAATAATGCTTAGTAATTTATAGATAAATTTTAAGATAACCAAAAACCGTCTGCTATTTAAAGCAGACGGCATTTATTATATAAGGTTATTTCTTTTTTACAGGGTAACATACTTCTGTCACCCATTTTTCAGGATTCTGTGTCTCATAAGGGCTAACATGATAAATACAGAAAGACAATCCATTAAATTCATAACCATTATCACGAACCCAATTAGCAACAGCTTCGTTCACTTCATTGACTTTTTCATAACTACCTTGATAAGTTGCTGATGCCATTTGAATAGGGGCAACTGTTTTGAATACTACATTTTCAGTATTCTTATAATTTCCTTTAACAGATTTTTGTACTTCCACATCAACGTCCTGTTCTTTATGTTCTCCATCATGAAAGATTGCAAGGGTATAACATGGACTATCGTCTTGCATTTGAAGATCTGCAGTTTCATTCACTAGAATATGCCAAAGCATTCCTTCTTGATCATAAGAAGGGATAACTTTACGTACACTTGCAACAGTTCTTTCTGGTAACTCTTTTAAGGTAACATTATAATTCATAACATTATCATCCTTTCCCAATCTATTTAATGTGCTTTCTAGAAGTAAAAGTCGCTGGTTTAAGATGTCAGCTTCCTCTTTTATCTCCCTTTGTTTTAACTGAAGATAGGTTTTAAGCTTATGGGGCTCGCCATATTGAGATAGAATTTGGCCTATTACAGCAAGGCTAAATCCCATATCTTTTAATGCTGTAATACGATTTGCAACAGGGAGTTGTGCTTCGCTGTAATAACGATATCCTGTGAAATCATCAATACTTTCAGGTATAAGCAAACCTATTTCATTGTAATGCCTAAGCATTCTTATGCTGATTCTTGATAGTTTTGAAAAATCACCTATTTTTAACATTTATATATACCTCACATATATGTGTTTTTTGAGCTCATTTACAGTATAGAGTATACCATAATGTGAGAGTCAACAGATGAATTTGGATTTATCTTACAATAGTTTTTTCTTATGTTTTATAGCCGGTTATTAAGCGATGTTTTTTGTTGTTATATATATGATGGTAGCATATGATACACATATAGCTTTAAAATTTTTTGTAATATTCTTTCAAATTTAAAATATTATAATTGTACTTTTGTTTTCTTATTTTAAGATGTAAAATAGTATTAAGATAATAATAAAAGATATTAAAGGATACTAATTGTTCGGGAACTTGAAATTAAATTTAAAATAATAAAAATAAGAGGGTGAAATTATGTATGATGTTAGTATTATAGGTGCTGGAGTTGTTGGATCAGCCATTGCTAGAGAGTTATCAAAGTATAATTTAAAAGTATGTCTTATAGAAAAAGAGGAGGATGTTGGAACAGGAGCTTCCAAAGCAAATAGTGGTATTGTTCATGGTGGATATGTAGCTAAATATGGAACCCTAAAGGGAGAATTATGTATAAAAGGAAACAGTATGTACAATCAGCTGGAAAAAGAGCTTAACTTTGGATATAGAAATCCAGGTGCATTAGTAATAGGCTTTGATGAAGATGATGAAAATAGAATAAAAAAATTATATGAAAATGGTGTGAAAATAGGGTGTGATGATCTAGAAATAATATACGGGGATAAAATAGAAGAATTGGAACCTCATATAAATAAAGATGTTAAAGTTGCATTATATGCTAAAAGTGTTGGTGTAGCTTCTCCTTATGAAATGACTATAGCCCTTGCTGAAAATGCAATGGAAAATGGAGTAGATTTAAAATTAGAAACAAAAGTATTAACTATAGATAAAGAACATGAAGCTTTTATAATAAATACTAATAAAGGAGAAATAAAAAGTAAGTATATTGTAAATGCTGCAGGATTATATAGTGATAAGATAGCCAATATGCTAGGGATGGATGATTTTAAAATATTGCCAAGAAGAGGGCAGTATGTACTTTCTACCAAAGATCAAGGTTATCTTGTAAATAAGGTTATATTCCAAGTGCCAACAGAAAAAGGAAAAGGAATATTAGTTACTACTACTTATCATGGAAACTTTATGATAGGTCCTGATGCACAGGAGGTAGTAGACAAGGAAGATATAGGAACAGATATAGAAAGTATAGAATATATAATAAAAACAGCTAGAAAATCTATACCAGATTTTGACGTAAGAAAATCTTTAACTACCTTTGCAGGAATAAGAGCAATTAGTAGTACAGGAGATTTCGTAATAGGAGAAACTAAAGTTAAAGGCTTTATAAATGCAGCAGGTATAGATTCACCAGGACTTACATCTTCACCAGCTATAGCAGAAAAAATAGTAGGAATTCTTAAGGAAGCTGGATTGCAATTAATAAAAAATGAAAAATTCAATCCCTACAGAAAGCCCATAATTATTAAAAAAGATAAATCCTTTGATGGAAAGATAGATGATGAAGATCCAACTAAAAACATAATATGTAGGTGTGAAAAAGTAACGGAATCAGAAATAATAGATGCAATGAAAAGAGGAATTCCTGTAAAATCTACAGATGCAATAAAAAGACGTACAAGGGCAGGTATGGGGTTTTGCCAAGGTAATTTCTGTAGACCAAGAGTAAAAGCTATAATAGCAAGAGAAATGGGCATACCGGTAGAAAAAATTACTGTAAGAGGCAAAGATTCAGGAGAACCTCCTAAAAGAGTAAATATTAATGTAATAAGAAAAATTCAAGGTGTTTGATTTCTTTTAAATATTAATAAAATATAAGGAAATGCCTAAGATGTAAATAAGGGCTACTAATAAAAAAGTAGCTCTTATTCATATTTTAGGTATAACTTTATAAAGGCTCATTAAAATATTGAACAATATATAATATGTGTGAATAAAAATATTATTAGTATATAAAAAAGCTGAACTATATTGAAATAAATGTTACTAATTGTTTTTGCTATTATAAAAATAATTTATAACGTAGATACTTTATAATAACAAATATTTATTGGACTAGCTATTATTTAAAGTGATAATCTTAAATAAGTGATGTTAAAATTATCTAAAAAATAATTTATATAGGGAGGCTATTATATGCATAAAGATGATCAAATGACACCTAATGAACGATTAGCTGCATTTATGACAGGAAAACCTATGGATAGAATCCTTGCTATGCCAGTTGTTTGCTCCATGTCTGGGCTAGCATTAGGAATGACTCATAAAGAAAAAAGAAGCAGTGCTTTGAATGAAGCTAAAGCACAGATTGCATGTTATGAAAGGTTTGGTAATGACTTAACTGTCATTGAATATGGATTACATGGTGTGGGTATGGCTTTAGGTACTCAGATGAGTGATCCAGAAGATTCGGTTCCAGCAATTATGAAATATACATTAGATGATTTGAATAATGTTCATGAATTAGATATGTCAAAATTGGAACTTAAAAAGGATAAGGCATTTCAATTACATATAGAAGCTTGTGATATTTTGATTGATAAAGTAGGCAAAGAGGTTCCCACTGGTGTTTTGATATCTGGACCTTTTACTGCCGCTGCAAGCATTTATAAAACAGAAGATTTATTAAGAGCAACTAGAAAAAATCCTGAAAAGTTACATCAATTGGTTAAATTTTGTACCGAGGGATTAAAAATGATTTGCAGAGAGTTTATAAAGACAGGTTCCCTTATTTTGTTATGTGATCCTATTGCATCAGGAACAATTCTTAATCCTAAAAAATATCTAGAATTTGTTTTGCCATATACAATAGACTTAATGGAAGATATTCATGATGCAAAAGGAACGGTTTGTTATCATATTTGTGGAGATACAACCGCAATTGTAGGAGATATGGTGAAATCAGGTTGTGATATGATTAGTGTAGATAATCGAGTAGATTTAGAATATACAAAACAAGTAGTAGGAGATAAAGTTCCTATTCTTGGCAATGTAGATCCAGTAGGTACGTTAATTTTAGGCAGTACTAATGATGTGGATTTAGCAGTAAAAACTTGTATTCAAAAGACATATGATAGCCCTTGTGGATATATTTTAGCATCAGGATGTGATCTTTCAGGGGGAGTTCCTCTGGAAAATATTGATCAATTTATGGCTGCCGCTAGAAAATATGGAAAGTGGCCATTGAATCCAAATAATTTTCTTTAAAATATAAATGTATTAAAAAATGAAAAATGTAAGAATACAATACTGAACTTGAAAAATTATTAAATTCTTTCATTATATCATGTAGAAGAACAAAAAATTATTTAATAAAAGTTTTTTTAAAATCCAATATTTAACATGTTAAAAGCAAGAGTCGCTATATAAGCGGCTCTTATTCGCATTTTAGACATAATTATACAAAAAAATTGACTAATAAGACAAGATTTGATAATATATAACATATGCTAATGAAAATTATTATCAAGAGGTGAAGGCTTTGAACTATATTTGGATGAATCCTGTAGTTGAAAAAATGTACAAAAAAGATTTAGATGGTCTTAAAAATAATATTAGAAAAAAAGGATTTAAAGTAGTTTCAGCAGGTGGACAACTTGAACAGGTTAAAAATAAATTTAGAAATGAAATAATGAATTCTAAAAAGACTGTATTAGATACAAGATGTCCTGTAGCTGTTGATTATGCTAATAAGAATATTGATAAAGATAAATATAATATACCTAAAATTGAGCCCATTTTAATTCATACAGCAAGATATTTATATGAGTTTTATATAAAAGATATGAAAAAAGATAAACTTATTATTACAACACCTTGCAAAGCTTTAAAAAAACTAGGGGAAGATATTTTTAAAAATAAACCAGGTATAGAATTTTATACTTGGTTAGAGGTGTGTGACAAGCTTAATATAGACGTAGCCTCAAAATGCAATTTATCTCCAATTCCCTTAGGATTCTTTAGAGATATTTCAGAAAATGTTTTAGAAATAAGTGGTGAAAATAAATTTAATGAATCCTTTTTAAAAGAGGAGTATGATGTTATTGAGATGTTATATTGCTTAGGAGGATGTAATAATGGAGATGGTGTCTAAGTTAAAAAAACATTTAGTTATAACAATAATCCTTATTATCTGGAGTATTGGTAGTATACTGAAGTGGTGGAACCCGTATATTCTACCAACTCCGAAAGAAGTTATAGTATCATTAGGAGAATTAATAAAATCAGGAGCTTTAATTAAGCATATAGCTATAAGTACTTTAAGAGTTTTTGAGGGATTTTTTATAACCATATGTTTAGCAATTCCTTTAGGCATACTATTTGGTGTTAATAAGAGTATCTATGATTATTTTAAAAATCTACTTGGATTTTTAAGACATACACCACCACTAGCTTTAGTGCCACTTTTAATACTTTGGTTTGGCATAGGAGAAAAATCTAAAATAATAATTATAGTATTAGCTTCATTTTTTCCTGTTTTATTAAATACCATTAGTGGCGTTGAAAGCTGTAGTAAAAAATTAATAGAAGTTGGACAGACTTTTAATCTTAGTAAGATAAATATATTTAAAAAAATTATAATACCTTGGGCTTTACCTAATATTTTAGTTGGTATGAGATTAGGCATAGGGTATAGTTGGAGAGCCATAATTGGTGCTGAAATGGTGGCAGCTTCTTCAGGGCTAGGATATTTAATTTTAGATGGCCAGCAGTTATCCCGTTCCGCAGTAGTTATAGTAGGAATATTATCAATAGGTATTCTAGGAACAGTATGTGATTGGGTATTTGGCCTTTTAACCAATAAATTTAACTATGCACAAGAGGTGAATAATAATGAAGGGGTATAAATTAACTAATGTAATCAAAGAATTTTGTATTAATGGCAAGCCAGTTAAAATTTTAGATAATTTAACTCTTTTATTAGAGGATAACAAGATTACTGTTATATTAGGAAGAAGTGGCTGTGGAAAGACTACATTACTTAGACTTTTAGGATATCTGGATGATGCCACTAGCGGTAAGGTAGAATTTTATCATAATAATATTTTAGTAAAACCTAAAATAGGTATGGTTTTTCAGGAAAGCAGACTTTTCCCTTGGCTCAATGTTAGAGAAAATTTAACATTCTTTTTAAATAAGAGAGAGATTGATATTGAAAATAAATATTTAAACCTTATGAAGTTAGAGAAATTTGGAGAAGCATATCCTTCACAATTATCAGGAGGAATGGCCCATAGAGTGGCTATAGGCAGGGCTTTAGCCTATGAGCCTAATATGCTTTTGATGGATGAACCCTTTGCTGCTTTAGACTTTTTTACTAGATCTTATATGCAAGAGGAAATTTTAAGGCTTTACAAGGAAACTAACAAGGGCATAGTTTTTGTAACCCATAATGTGGATGAAGCATTATTGATAGGTCATAAAATAGTTATTTTAGATAAAGGAAAGGTTTTAGAAGAATATAATGTAGACCTAGAATTTCCACGGGATATATCTTCAGAAAAACTATTAAATATAAAAAAAGATATACTTTCAAAATTATAAAGTTAATTAAAAACATACATATATAAAGAAGTTCATTTTTATAAGGAAAGGTACTATATATAGAATATTTAATTGTAACTACTAAATATGTATATTTTACATTATTTAAGAAGTGGACTTTACACAATAGAATATTAAAAGGAGAGTGTAATATGAAAAAGAAAAAGATTTTATCATTATGTATGACTTTACTAATAACAATTTCTGTGTTTATAGGTTGTAGTAGTTCTAATAAAAAGGAGGAAGGAAAAAAGGATAATCCTAAAGAAATTAATCTTACATATGTTAAAGCTCCTTTAAATGTACCATCTATATTAGAAAAGGAGCAAAAATCCTTTGACAAGAGTTTTGAAAAAGAAAATATAAAAATAAACTGGCATGAAATAACAGCTGGACCTGAGCAGACTCAAGCATTAGCTTCAGGGGACTTACAAATTCTTCATGCTCTTGGTGGCACATCAGCTATATTAGCAGGAGCAAATGGAGTGGATTTAAAAATAATAGGTGTATATAGTAGAGCACCAAAGGCCTTTATGATAATTAGCAATAACCCAAATATAAAAACAGCAAAGGACTTAAAGGGTAAAAAAGTTGCAGGACCTAAAGGAACAGTGCTGCATCAATTATTAGTAGGAGCTTTAGAAAAAGAAGGCTTAACAAGCAAGGATGTTGACTTTATAAATATGGGGTTACCAGAAGGTTTTGCTGCATTAAATAATAAAAATGTAGATGCTGCATTATTAGCAGGCCCAGTTGCTTTAAAGGCTATAAAAAATGGTGGTAAAGTAGTAGTAAATGGAGAAGGAATAGTTGATGGGACAATAGTAACTGCAGTTAGTGGAGATTTTTTAAACAAGCATAAAGATTTAGTAGATAAATTTGAAGCTACTCATAAGGAAACTTTAAAATATATGAAAGAACATGAGGAAGAAGCATTAAAAGTAGTATCAAAGGAAGTTGGACTAACTATTGAAGAAACAAAAGAAATGTATAAATGGTATGATTTCGATATGACAATAAAAGATAAAGACATTAAAGAGCTTGAAAAAACTCAAGACTTTATGATAAAAAATGGACTTCAAGATAAGAAGATAGACATACAAAAACTTATAAATAAATAGAATGATTAAAGTCATCAATTTTTCTTAATGTATAAACTCTATAATAAGAATTTATAAAATAATCAGGAATTGTGGTTTTAAAAAACTATTAATAAAAAATGGCATAGTTATATAAATAGAGTTCTTGGTTTAAGATAGAGTGTAAATTCAACTAAAACCAAGAACTTTGTTTATATAAAAAATTGTAAATGCGTTTATAAAAATATATTAATGATGATATAATAACAGATAGAATTATTTAAAGATTTAAATTTATGTTTGAGTAAATATAAATTTTAACCTGTATTAAAAATTAAATAAAAATTGTTTTAAATGAGGTTTTTAAGTATGGATTATAAACGTAATCGTAATAGGTTAGTATATGGATTTACTACATTAATTGTAATGTTTTTGGGATTATGTTCAAGAAAGCTAAAATATTTTATACCGGATTTTTTAAATGTATATTTAGGTGATGCCCTTTGGGCACTAATGATTTTTATGTTATTTGCATTTATTTTTAAAGGTACAAAAACAAAAATAGTTGCATTAATAGCTCTAATATCTTGTTATCTCATTGAAATAAGCCAATTATACCATTCTAACTGGATAGATAATATAAGAAAAACAACTTTAGGTGGATTAGTATTAGGATACGTATTTTCATGGAAGGATTTATTAGCTTATGCTATAGGTATTGGAATAGGCATCATAGTGGAAGGAGTATTTTATTATTATGATACTTATAGAGTTAAACAATTAAAATAGGTAATAATGAATATATAGAAGTTATAGATGCATTTAGCCTTGAAATTATAAAATTAAATATAAAATAGAGAAAAGAGTCTGTATCAAAATTAAATATATTTTTATACAGACTCCTTTACTTTTGTGGTAATTCATTGTTCCAAAATTAGAAAACTCATTTCTAGGAGCAAGCTACTGGCACGTAAATTATTATTTGTTTTTATGCTTAGTATTTTTCTGAGTGTTACTACTAGCAGAATTTAAAGCATCTATGCTATTGCTATTGCCTGAATTTTCTATAGCCTTATTAACCTTAACATTTTTATTTTTTTTGTTTCTATTCATAAATTTAAGCCCCTTTCAATAATAAGACTTGCTAATTATTATTAAGTATATTTATAGGATTTACATATTACTTATCAATATGTATGGAGTTTTTTGTTAGATAAGAATATATATTATTAACTTATAATAAAAAATAATATTAGAGAACTAATAAATAAAAGAGGAATAGAACATGTTACTATTGAAATTGATTTTGAAGATGAGAAGGGTGAAGATAAATTTGTAGAATTTTAATCTTTTATGTATAAAGTGGTAAGAATGTGAAAAATTAAAATATTTTAAGGTGTTGTGTAATATTTAACAACATGCTTTTAGAGTTTAAAAATATACTGTGATATAATTAAATTAGGACATAAATATAAAAGAGCATTAACGTAAAGGAAGTGATTATAGACATTAGTATTATACATAACAATAAATAACTAAAATTAAAACTTATTATATTAATAAGATTAATTTACGAAAGAAGGCAATTAGAATTGACAAACAGGATTGAGACATTATATGGTATATTTTCATATTTAAGAGATGATAGCTTTAATAAAGGAAGAGCTAGTGAAAAAATCAAAGAATTTTTATGTAATAGTGGATATGATGTACATATTTCAAATGAATGTAATCGCAACATAGAAACATTATGTAATGAGCCAGAATTTATAATCATCACACGTTATAATAGCTTATTTAGATATGATGCTGATAGCAACACTTCAGGACTAATATCAACTATAATACTATCAGAAAAACTAAGTGATTATAGAAAAAAGACAAAGTTTATTTTCTTTGATAATGAGAAGAGTGTATTAGAAACATTAAAAAATTATAAAAATGTAAAAGTAATTAATATTGAGTGTGTTGGTAGGGGAAGCAATATACTAATATCAAGTAGTAATGAAAAGCATAACACATTTAAAAATGATTTTATAGATTATTTAAAGGAAAAAAATATAAAATATTTAGTAGGGCAATTCTTAGATAGTGTTTATGATAGTTTTTATGAGGAACAGTTTAATATGTTTACAATAAGAAGAGCTAATTGTATAAAGAAAGAAAATAAAAATGAATTAGTTTTACCCTGGATAAATTCTAATAAAGATACTGTAGATAGAATAGATTATAAAAAAATAAAGGAAGTCATAGTATTAATAGAACACTATATAAATAATAAAATGTGGTAGAGTCTAATTATGAAAATACTCTTTAGATTAATATAAAATATAATTAATTTAAAGAGTATTTTTATGTATATAAATTAGAACTAATAGAAATAAAAGACATATGGATAAACACCAAAATTATTTTTTGAAGAATTTAAAACTAGCAAATTTATTTTAAGAAGTAAAGTTTTAAAATATTTTCTACAGTTTTTTCTCCTAGTCATATATATAGATGAAAACAAAATTCCAGAAGTAACATTTGTTTTAAAAAAATTATATATTATATATGGGGGGGAATATTATGAAAATAGGAATAGATTGTGGTCATACTTTATCTGGAGCTGATTATGGGGCTGTGGGAATAAAAGCAGAATCAAATCTAACCAGAGAAGTAGGCACTAGAGTAATAAGTAAATTACAAGCTTTAGGCCATACAGTTATTAAGTGTTATAAAGATACTTGTAGTAGTTTACAAGATAGTTTAAGTTATAGAACGAATACAGCTAACAATAACAATGTAGATTTATATGTATCTATTCATTTTAATGCTTTTAATGGTAGTGCTTATGGAACAGAGGTTTTAACCTATGGAGGAAATAAGTTTAGTGAAGCTACTTCTGTGTTAAATAATATAGTTTCCCTAGGTTATACAAATAGAGGTATAAAAGATGGAAGTAACCTTTATGTAATTAGAAATACAAAAGCTAAGTCTATGCTTATAGAATGTTGTTTCTGTGATAATTCTGGGGACATGAGTAGGTTTAATGCAGATAAGATGGCAGATGCTATAGTAAAAGGTTTAGTAGGAAAAACGACTGATGTTCCATCAGGTGGAAATTCTGGTTCTGGGGGAACTAGTTCTGGCTCAAGTAATTCTGGTTCAACTATATATGGTAATCATTATTTAATAAAAGAACTTCAACAAGAAATAAATAGCCAGGGCTTTGGAAATATAAAAGTAGATGGAATAGCGGGAGAGGCAACATCAAATGTAGCACCAATAGTTAAGAAAGGAGCCAAAGGTGGAATAACTAAAGCAATACAAAAAATGCTTATCAATATAGGCTATCCAGTAGGTTCCTCAGGAGCAGATGGTGTATTTGGAGATGGTACTGAAACCGCAGTAAAAGCAGTACAGAAAGATTGTAACCTTTCTGTAGACGGAATTGTAGGAAAAGAGACATGGAAAGCTTTGTTTAGAAATTTAAGATAAATTAGAAAAAAGATAGCTTTTTTATTTAAGCTATGTTCTAGAATAATGTTGATAATATATGAATTTTAAAGGAAAGTCAAAAATGACTTTCCTTTATTCGTATTTTAAGTTTATATAGTATCTATCTCTATATATGAATCTAATCTTTTCTCTAATGTTTCTGTATGAAGCTCAAATAAATTATTATCATAGTCATAAAAATATATAGAATAGCCTTCCCCAGATACTCTTTTTCTTGGAGGCTTTAACTCTAAATTTAAAGTTTTAATTTTATTTAAATAACTATCTACATCAGAATCTGATATTTTAAATGCTACATGATGATAAGTTCTGTTAAGTATATTTTCATCTTCCATAACAGCGATCCACTGATTACCAATAATAAAAAAACGCTCCTTAAATAAAGAATGTTTTTTTTCACCGCTATAATAGACTTCTTTAGCATCAAACAGTTCTTTAAATAATTGAGTAGTTTTGTCTAAATTTTTCACAACAAAAGTAATATGGCTTATGCTTTCAATCATATATGTATCGTCCTCCGTCTCATCCAACCAATGTGTATTTAGTTATAATTTGCTCATATTTTAATTATAACATTAGTTTTTATAGCATTATATAAAAATTGACTTTCTTTAAAAAGTAGTTATCTTTGTGTAAGCATGTGCTAAATTATATTGAACTATAAAGTTTTTGATTTTTGCAACTTCCTTGTCATTTTTAAACAACTATAGTCATTTGAACCAGTAGATATAAATATAATACAAAAAATGTATTTTTAACTACAAATATGTTATAATTATAACTAAATTTTTATTTATTACATATTAATTTTTACAAAGTAACAAAATAGTATTGTAATAAGAGGACAAGTAGTCTTATAAATCAACTAAAATCTTATAAAGAACTATATTTTATTATTAAGGAGGCTTAGAGGAAGCTATGATTGAAGCTAAAAATTTAACTAAACGATTTAAAAAAGGTGTGACAGCAGTAGATAGCATAAATTTTAAAGCAAATGATGGAGAAATACTTGGCTTGCTTGGAGAAAATGGAGCAGGTAAAACAACAACCCTTAGAATGCTTGCTACTATGCTTAAAATCACAGAGGGTGAAGCGCTAATAAACGGTCATGACGTAAGTAAAGAAGCTGATAAGGTAAGAGGAGAAATAGGTATTTTGTTTGGTGGTGAAGTTGGTCTTTATGACAGACTTACTGCAAGGGAAAATATAAAATATTTTGCAGAGCTTAATGGTATGTCTAAAGAAGAAACTAATAAAAGTATAGAGGAACTTGCAAAAAATTTAGACATGACAGAATATCTTGATAGAAGAGTTGGGAAATTTTCGAGAGGTATGAAGCAAAAAGTAGCTATTGCAAGATCTATAGTACATAATCCATCTGTGGTTTTATTTGATGAGCCAACTATAGGATTAGATGTTACCTCTGCAAAAATTGTACAAGACTTTATATTAAAATGTAAAAGTGATGGAAGAACTATTATATTCTCAAGTCACACAATACCAGAAGTAGAAAAGCTATGTGATAGGATTGTTATAATTCATAAAGGTAAAATAGTAGAAGAAGGAAAGCTTAAAGAACTTGAAGAAAAATATAACAATAGCATAGAAGAAATATTTATAAATTTAATAGCAAAGTAAAGAAGGTGATTGTATGAAAAATATAATAGGAGTAGTATTAAAAAAAGAACTTTTAGATTTATTTAGAGATAAGAAAACACTAATATTAAGTATATTAATTCCAATAATTCTTTTACCCATAATGTCTTTTGCTATTGGCAAAATGGCGAAGTCTGATAGTGATAAGGTTCAAAACAATCTTAAAATAGCTATAGAAGATCAAGGAAATAGCAGTTTTTCTAAATTTATAAAATCTCATAAAAATGTTAAGGTAATAAACTCTAAAAATATTGATGAAGATATAAAAGAAGGAGATGTATATGTACAGATTAAAATCCCAAAAGGATTTGATGATAACATATCAAAGGATTCTAATGAAAAAATAGAATTAAAATATGATAATTCAAGTAATGATGCAATGACAGCTGTATCAATGATTAAAAATTACATAGATGAATATTCAAAACAAATAGTTTCAAAACGACTTGAAAAGAAAAATATAGATCAATCAATATTAACACCAATTAATATTGTAGATAATGTGGTTGGAGATAAAGATGATGGTTTTGGGAAAATAATGGCTTCAATGATGATTCCTTTACTTTTAATGCTTTACAGTGCAACAAGTACAATTGGAGCAGCAGTAGATCTAGGAGCGGGAGAGAAAGAAAGAGGAACACTTGAACCACTTCTTACAACAAAAGCAGGAAGAACATCTTTACTTGTAGGAAAATTTCTTGCAATAACAGTAATGGGAATATTAATGTCCTGTGCTTATTTAATTGGAATAATACTAACAATGAATCAACCCAATGGAATGTTTGGCGATGCAGGACTAAATTTAGGACCAGCTACTTTAGTTCTTATTATGATTTTACCTATTTTATATACAATGGTATTTGGAGCACTTCAACTTGCCATTAGTATCTATGCAAAATCATTTAAAGAAGCTCAAACGTACCTAAGTCCTATAACTATTATAGCTATGGTATTAATTTATATGGTTATGATGAAAGACCCTAAAAATATAGGAATGCTTTATTTTAATATACCACTTACAAATGGAGTTTGTCTTATGAAAGAGTTTTTAGCTGGAATTTATAACTATACTCACATAGCAATAACCTTTGGCTGGATAATTGTATATATAGTTGCATCTATTTCATTTGCAAGATATATGTTCTCAAAAGAAGAAGTTATATTTAGAACATAATATAAGTTGTATAAATGAAAATAATTTAAAAAAGTATTTATATAAATTTTCATTTTAAAGAGAATGTCTCAAAATAGCCTTAATTTTAATATAGTAAATATAAATAATACATGTAATAAACATATAAATGAGCTTTAGTAGTTCTTAATTTGACGGAATTAAAAATTTTTGTAATTCCTCACAGGACGTGAGGAGTCAGTGGTGAAGGCCTCTACTAGGTAAAAAATTTTTAATGGAGTCAAATTTAGAACTGCTTAGCAAAATGAATTGCTTTACGAATGTATTACTTATATGTACGGTTTTAAAATTAAGGCTGTTTTTATTTTGAGACAACCTCTTTTTTAAAAAATGTTTTTTGGAAGAATTTATAAAATTTTTAATTATTATTGAATTTAATAAATGGTATTTTACTAGATTTACAATAGCTTTAAGGAAAATATAGAATAATATTACAATGATATGATATAATTTCCTATGTAAGGGGGAGTTTTCATGAAGATTACTATAATTTGCTTTTACTTAGGTATTATATTTCTTATATTATTAATGAAAGCCAGAAGTACAGGAAGCATATTAGGAATAAGAGCAGCAACTATACTATATGTTATAGGTGCGGGATATTATTTGGGAGTATTTAGTTATAGTATTAGTATAGATATAAAAGAACTATTTGCTTCTTCGAATTTAAATAAAACAGAAGAACAGTCATTACCAATCAACAGAGTTCAAAATGTTGGGACTATATTTGGAACCCTTAGTCCGGAAGTAAAATCAAAATTTATACAGCCTAAAGTATTAAATCCTATTTCTGTAAATGTATTAGCTCCACCAACTGTTAAATCATCTCCAATAGAGTCAGAGGATGAACACAGTGGTAACAAATGAAAATGGAATTTATGTAGATTTTGCTACTTTCTTAAAGTGGGAAGAAATTGATGGTTATGAATGGGATCATGAACTTTTAAAACTTAAGATCAATAAACTAGGTGTTATACGTAAAATAAAAATAAAACCAGAAAATATTGAAAAAGTACAGGATATAATTGAAAAAAATCAGGTTTTAGCTTTTATATAAATAATAAAAATGTTAAAAAGTATATTATATATAAATAATAAAAATGTTAAAAAGTATATTATATATAAATAATAAAGGAACAATGAAAAGTATTAACTTTTTAATCTGGTTTACATCTTATTTACCTAATATTCTTTGTCCTTGGGTAAAAGTACTTTGAACTAAAGGAGCTTTGTATCTGAATTTAGGAGATTCATCTTCTATAGCATGTATATACTGATTTACTATAGAATTAAAGGATTTATGTTCCATTAATTCAAAATAGCTGTATTGCTTCTTTTCTAATTTTACTAATTTATCTTTAAAATATGATTTCTCTTTCATCCATACAAACTGTTTAGCAATATTTCTTTGGTTAAAGCCAGTTTTATAAGCTCCAGGTTCAATCAAAATTATATTAATGTTACAGTCAGAAAGTTCTTTTATTTCCTCTTTTAGAGAAGATACTATTGCTTCTAAAGCAAATTTGCTGGATGTATAAGGTGATAAAAAAGGTATTGTAACTCTACCAGATAAGGAAGATAAAAAGATAATTCTTCCTTCCTTTTTTTTAATCATGTTATTAAATACAATTTGAGTAAGCTCTAAAGCAGAAAATACATTGGTTTCAAATACATTTCTATATTTGTCAATTGAAACTTCTGATGCAGAACCAGAATCTCCTATAGCAGCGTTATTAATTAATGCATCTATATCTAAATTTTTTACAATATCTCTATCCTCTTTTAAAGTTATATCTAACTTAAAGCTTTCAAGATTCTTATTTATATTTTTTTTTAAGGCTATTTCCTTTAAATTTTCTGCTTGAGACTTTTTATGAGTAGTTGCATAAACTTTATGTCCTTTTTTAGCTAAAGCAATAGAAGAAGCCTTCCCAAGACCAGAACCTGCACCTGTAATTAATATTTTACTCATGATATCACTTCCATAAAATTTTTATATTATTTATGTTTTACAATTGAGTAATAGATTATCCTAATATAAAGAATTTAACATATTTCAATGGATTATTTAAATTTATTATATTAGGATAATCTATGGGAGATAATTTATACTAGTATCATTGTTGATTTTAAATTTTCTCCTAATATGTACAAATAAAAGGTATAATAAATATTAAAATATAAATTAAAGAGGTATTAAAATGAACAACCTTACAAAAATGAAATTTATTTTAGCTCCAGACTCTTTTAAAGAAAGTATGACAGCAAAGGAAGTAGCATATGCTATGGAAAAGGGAATAAAAAAAGTTTTAAAAAATGCTGAATGTGTGAAAGTTCCTATGGCAGATGGTGGAGAGGGAACAGTTCAATCTCTAGTGGACGCAACAAATGGACAAATAGTTCATTCTGAGGTAACAGGTCCAGATGGGAAAAATAAGGTACATGCTGTATTTGGAATACTTGGAGATTATAAAACTGCAGTTATAGAAATGTCTAGTGCAAGTGGAATTCATCTTATAGAATCTGAAAAGAGAAATCCCTTATATACTACAACATATGGAACAGGAGAACTTATAAAGAAAGCATTAGATAAAGGGGTTTCTACAATACTTATAGGTATCGGTGGTAGCGCAACAAATGATGGTGGTGCAGGTATGGTGACAGCTCTTGGAGCAAAACTTTTAGATAAAGATAAAAAGGAGATCCCTTTTGGGGGAGGATATTTAGACAAACTAGAGGAAATTGATTTAAAAAAATTAGATGAAAGATTAAAACATGTAGATATAAAGGTTGCCTGTGATGTGGATAATCCACTTTTAGGAGAAAAAGGCGCTTCTTATGTTTTTGGTCCTCAAAAAGGAGCTACCCCTGAAATAGTAAAAATATTAGATAAGAATTTAGCTTCTTTTGCAAATATTATAGAAAATAAGTTGGGTAAAAATATAAAAGAAGTACCAGGAGCAGGAGCAGCAGGAGGCTTAGGATTTGGACTTATGGCATTTTTAAATGCTAAACTTGAAAAAGGAATTGATCTTGTAATTGAGTATACAAAATTAAGGGAAAAAGTAAAAAATGCAGATTTTGTGTTTACAGGAGAGGGGAGTATAGATTTTCAAACAATCTTTGGAAAAACTCCTTTTGGAGTAGCCAAAGTCGCAAAAGAATTTAATATACCAGTTATAGCTTTCGCAGCACATATTGGAGATGATATAGATATTTTATATGAAAATGGAATTGACTCCATTGTAGGAATTTTAAGGGGCGTTACGGACTTAAAAAGTGCCCTTAAAGAAGGAAAAATAAACGTGGAAAAGGCTAGTGAAAATATAACTAGAATTTTAGATGTTGCAAGAAGATATGAATAATGAACAGCCTTTGCACAATCTTAAAATAATATGTTATTGTTTAATAAAGTATTTAAATCTAGAACTTCTTTTGATAAGTTTCGTATTTCATTACAATTTTTTTCTTTAACATTCTTCTTTTTTAATTTTTTTAATAAATCTACTACTTGTTTCATATTAAATCACTCCTCAAAATTTATTTAACTTATGATTTAATTATAAATAGTAAAGAGGATTTGAACCATTTATTTAGATTACAATTTTGCCTTTTAAAGTTACAGTTTTGTAATATAAAAATTATTATTAATATTATTATAGAAATGGTTGTGTCAAAATAGAGTTTATTTGTTATGTTAAATTTATCTTGAGAGGCTCTTTTTTTATATTTATTAAAAATTATAAGGGTTTATGGTAATTTTTAGTTAAAAAATGATTAAATTATACTGAAGTAATAGTTTAGCTATAAGAAAAATTAATAGGATACTATAAATAAGATTATTAATTCTTATAGAATATTATGAAAATGTTATAGGTTTAATGAAAAAAGTAATTAATTAAATAATAAATGAAATAAAAGTTATCAGGTAAGTTATTTAAATGTTATAAAACTTGAATGTTGATAAAAAAATAACATTGAAATAAGCGCTAATTTGTAATATATTTTAATTGGTAAGGTGATTTGGGATTGGTTACCAATCCATAAAATGTGATTTGGGGTCATATTTGTAGTCTGATGTATTTAAACTTTTCATCTATCCATTCATATAGTTCTATATAAATTTATAAAAGAGTAGTTATGCAAACTGTTTTATAAACATCAACATTCAAATTATAGAGGGGGCTTGTAAATGTATAGTTTTAAATGTGATTACAGCGAAGGATGCCATCCTAGAATTCTAAAGGCATTGGCAGAGTCAAATGATACTCAAGAAGAAGGTTATGGAAAAGATTACCATACTAAAAATGCTATTTCTATAATAAAGAGATTAGTACAAAATGAAAATGTAGATATTCATCTTATATCTGGAGGAACTCAAACAAATTTAATTTCAATTAGTTCCTTTTTAAGGCCTCATGAAGCTTGTGTATGTGTACATTCAGGTCATATTGCAGGTCCTGAGACGGGTGCTATTGAATATACTGGACATAAAGTAATTACTGTAGATTCAAAAGATGGAAAAATTACTACAGATAAAATTCAAGAGATATTAGATTCTTATAGAAATGAGCATTTTGTAAAACCCAAGCTTGTTTATATTTCTAACTCAACAGAAGTTGGAACCATATATAACAAAGAAGAGATGAGAAATTTAAGCGAATTTTGCAAGGATAAAAATCTTATTTTGTATGTAGATGGTGCAAGGCTTGGTTCTGCCCTTGCTGTTAAAGAATCAAATTTAACTTTAAAAGATATGTGTGATTTTTCAGATGCATTTTGTATTGGTGGAACTAAAAATGGAGCCCTTATGGGGGAAGCTTTAGTTATAAAAAATCAAAATTTAAGAGAAGATTTTAGATATAATATAAAACAAAAGGGTGGACTTCTTGCTAAGGGAAGAGTTTTAGGAATACAGTTTGAGGAACTATTTAAGGATAATCTTTATTTTGATCTTGCAAATCATGCAAATGAAATGGCGAGCATTTTAACTAAAGGTCTAAAAGAAGCTAATTGTAAGTTCTTTGTGGAATCTAAAAGTAATCAAGTTTTTCCTATTTTAAGTAATGAAAGCATTAAAAAACTAGAAGAAAAATTTTCTTTTAATATTTGGGAAAAGGTAGACAATAAAAACTCTGCTATTAGATTAGTTACCTCCTGGGCAACAAAAAAAGAAGCGGTACTCGATTTTGTTCAGGAATTAAAAAAATTAGAAGAATAGATTTTCAAGATAAGATTTAGATAGATGTAACAAAGATTAAAAAATTATAAGAAGAATATAGAAAGGCTTGTCTCAAAATAGATTTAATTTTAATATTTCTAGTATTAAAGTTAAATCTATTTTATTTTGAGATGCCTTTCTTTTTTCAGGTTTATTAAAAAATCATAAAGAGGTGTAGGTTACTTTTATTCTCAAAAACAATTAAATTATAGTGAATTAAGGCGGCAACTGTAAGAAAAATTAAGAATTAATTAGATATTGTCGAAAATAACAAATTAAGGGCACTAAATAATTATGAAAATACTATCACTTTAATGAAAAAAGTAATTAATTGAATAATTAGTTTGGGTAAACGTTATCAAATATGTTTTTTAAATACTATAAAACTTGTAGAGTAATAAAAAAATAATATTGAAATAATGGTTAAATTGTAATATATTTGATATTGACAGCTGAAATTGAAATTTATATTTAAAATGTAAATTTGTGGTTCGAATCATACTTGTAATTTTTTATCCGATGACTACCCGCTCTAATACTCCCATCTTCTTCAAAGTGGGAGTAAAGAGCGGCTACGTCCCTGGATAACGATTTCTAAGCTTCAGAGGGAGTAAAAACTCCCGCTGAAGTCAAGAACTCTGTTTATTTGTTGTACTAAAAATATATTAATGAATTTTGGGAGGGTTATATGATGGAAGTATTAAGTAATTTAGAACCTAAATCAGTATTTCATTTTTTTGAGGAATTAACTAAAATACCACATGGATCAAGAAATGAAAAAGAAATCAGTGATTTTTTAGTTAGCTTTGCAAAGGAAAGAAATTTAGAGGTATATCAAGATAAGGCCTTAAATGTAATAATCAAAAAGCCTGGCACAAAGGGATATGAAAATGCACCAACTGTAATAATACAAGGTCATATGGATATGGTTTGTGAAAAGCTAAAAGATGTAGATCATAATTTTGAAAAAGATTCATTAAAATTAAGAATAGAAGATGACTATATTTATGCTACAGGAACAACATTAGGTGGAGATGATGGCATTGCTATAGCTTATGGACTCGCAGTATTAGATTCAAAAGATATAGATCATCCACCAATAGAATTTGTTGCTACAAGTAATGAAGAAGATGGTATGGATGGGGCTTTTGCGTTAGACACTAAAAATTTAAAAGGTAAAATGCTTATAAATATAGATGGAGAAGAAGATGGCGTATTTATAGTAAGCTGTGCAGGAGGTATTACAGCTACTACAAAAATAAAAGTAGAGTCAGAAAAATGCAAAAAAGAAGCTATTAAAATAAGAGTAGTAGGTTTAAATGGTGGACATTCTGGAATGGAAATAGTTAAACAAAGAGGGAATGCAAATAAATTAATGGGTAGACTTTTATATACTTTAAGTAAGTATATTGATTTTAATATTGCACATATAGATGGCGGAACAAAAGAAAATGCTATACCTAGGGAGTGCAGTACCGTAATAACTTTAGATAAAAATAAAATAGAAGAAGTTAAAGAAATTTTAAGTAAAGTTCAGGAAGATTTAAAAGCTGAATATAGTGTACAAGATCCTTCAGTGGAAATAAAAGTTGAAAGTTCAGATAAAGTAGACAAGCATTTAAGCAAAAATAACACACAGTCAATTGTTAGATTTTTAACATCAGTTCCAGATGGAGTACAATCTATGAGTCAAGATATAAAAGGTCTTGTAGAAAGTAGCTTAAATACTGCAATAATAGATACAAAAGAAGATGAAGTTGAAATTATATCTTCTATAAGAAGTTCAGTTTATAGCAGAAAATTTGAAATAGCGGATAAAATTGAAGCTTTAGCAGAGGCTGTTGGTGCTACTGTTAAAAGGGAGTCAGAATATCCAGGCTGGGAATACGATAAAGATTCTAAAATAAGAGATGTATCTGTTTTAGCTTATAAAAACCTATTTGATGTAGAACCAACTATAACAGCAATTCATGCAGGACTTGAATGTGGATTGTTTAAAGAAACTATGAAAGATACAGATATGATTAGCTTTGGCCCAGATATAATAGATGTTCATACAGCTAATGAACATTTAAAAATATCTTCAGTTGAAAAATATTGGAGGCTTCTAAAAGAAATATTAAAGAATATTAAATAAATATATTTATTTCATCTATTACAAAAATGTAAGATTAAAATGCTAAATTGTAAGTAAATTAAATAGTACTAAATGTATACAATCCTTATAATAAAATTATAGTTAACATTTATAGTTTTATTATAAGGATGTGAGAATTATGAATAGATATTTAGAACCAATAAAAATTGCCATTATAACATTTCCATTTATAGCTGCAGTTTTTACAGTACCCTTTTTAATTTTTCAATATAAAAAATATGGATATGTAAACAAAATAAGACTAGTAATAGTATATTCATTACTATTATTTTTAATAAATGCATATTATTTAGTTATTTTGCCACTTCCCAATATAGAGAGTATACATCCATTAAAAAAACCTATTACTGAATATATGCAATTAATACCTTTTACATTTATATTTGATTTTTTAAAGGAAACTAAAGTTCAGTTAAATGAGCCAATTACCTATTTAATCATCTTAAAAGAAAGAGCTTTCCTGCAAGTAATTTTAAATGTTATGCTACTTATGCCTTTAGGTGTTTATTGTAGATATTATTTTAGAAAAAGTTTAGGAAAAACAGTATTAATAACATTTTTAATATCATTATTCTTTGAGATAACCCAAATAACAGGATTGTATGGTATTTATGAGGCACCTTACAGATTATTTGATGTGGATGATTTAATGTTAAATACTTTTGGGGGCATGATAGGCTATTTATTAGCACCTAAAATAACGTATTTTCTACCTGGTTCTGATAAATTTGATGTGGGAATTGATTTGAAAAATATGCAAGTTGGATTTATAAGAAGATCCGTAGGAGCGGGCATTGATATTCTTATAAATTTTACAATAATTACAGTATTTAATAATTTAGTTGTTTCAGTAGTTGCTTTATTATTGTATTATATAATTTTGCCATATATAACTAACGGAATAACCCTTGGAAAATTGATAGTAAGAATAAAGATAAAAGGAAGAAGAGAAAAAATAACCTTTAAGGAAATATTAAAAAGAAATGGGATCTTATTTTTCACTATAAGTATTCAATTAGTATTATCATTTATATCACCTGTTTTTGTAGTTGTGCACAATTTAACAATACCAGGTTATATATTATATAAAACCATTAAAAATGATAAAATATTATTTTATGAAAGAATTAGTGGAACTAAAAATGTAATTGTATGCAATGAAAAAGACACATTAAAAGAAGAAAATATAAACTTGCAAAAATTAAATAGTTTAAATAAAGTAGCTTTACACAGATAACAATAGAATGAAAATGTTTTTTTAGCTAGCTTTCAATTTAAAGACTACCTTAAGTTTCTATTTAATAAGAAGTTAAGGTAGTTTTTTTATATTAACTAAAAATTATTTCAAACTTCTAAAAAATTTTTTGATCAATAGAAGGATTTTTTTTACTTTTATAGAAATTTATATATATAGCTGTTTTGTAAGTCAGGCATTTTTGGAGACCTCCTTACTTTAAAAAGAGTCCTAAATAGGGCTCTTTTTGTATGAAATTTTTTATGTGAAATTTTAAAGAGTTTTTAATATTTTTGGTATATTTATATAATAATTTTATTTTCAGATAATTATGTACAAAATTTGAACTTTATGTAAATGTAATGTATAATTAACATGGAATATATTATATCATGTAGAAAATTTAGGGAGGATTATGTATGAAAAATAAAAAAGTTAAGAAGCCATTTTATAAAAAATGGTGGTTCTGGATATTGATTCTGATAGTTGGAATAGGAATAGGAGCTGGTGCAGGAGCAATTATAGATGAACCTCAAAAAGTAGGACAAACAAGTGCAAAAGTACAGGATAAAAGTACAGAAACCAGTACAGAAACAAATAAATCTAAAGTTTTTAAAATTGGAGATGTTGTAAAATTAAAAGACTTTAAAGTTACAGTTAATAAACTTTATAAAGTTAAGGGGGATGAGCTTTCTCAACCTCAGCCAGGTAATGAATTTATTGCAGTAGATTGTTCGGTAGAAAACATATCAAATGAACAACAGGCAGTGTCTTCAGTAATGATGTTTAAAGTTGTAGATAAAGATGGTAGAGAATGTGAAGAGTCAATAGGAGGTTTGACAGCCGCTAAGGCAGGACAAATGGATGGAGAAATTGGCCCAGGTAGAAAAATAACAGGAGTTTATGTTGTAGAGGTTCCGAAAGGAACTACTGGATTAGAATTGGAGTTTAATGGTTCTTTACTTTTAGGTGGACAAGTAATAGTAAAATTAAATTAAATGTAATAAAGCCTTAGATTAATTTCTGAGGTTTTTTTAATCAAAAATATACAATTTGATCTTTATAATATTATATTAACATAGCATAAAATTTGCATATATATATAATTTGTAAATAAATAAATGATTTACATTAAATAGTTTTATAGTGTAAAAAAGTTATAAATTATTGTATTGTAAATTTATATGGAAATTTGGAGTAATATTGTATACAATTATATAATATGTCTTATTCATTCTTTTATATAAATTAAATTTTATTTTTAAATATTAAAGCATAATAGTATTATTAACAATTATAAAGGAGAGATATTCAATGAAAAAAGTAGTTATATTAGCTACTTCCATAGCATTAATTTTGGGAACATCGACTATAGCGCATGGAGAAAATAATTATAATGTAAGTAGAATAGAAGGGGCAAATAGATACAAAACATCTTCAAACATATCAAAACAGTTTAGTAATGATAAAGTAAACAATGTAATTATAGCAAGTGGAAGAAATTTCCCAGATGCATTAGCGGGAAGTAGTCTTTCTAAAAAACTGAATGCTCCAATATTATTGGTAGATAAAGATGTAAAGGATAGTTTAGATTCAATAGATTATATAAAGAACCATTTAAATGTAAATGGAAATGTATACATATTAGGTGGTAATGCTTCTGTAAGTGAAAATTATATAAATTACATAAAATCCTTAGGATATAAAAATATTATAAGATTAGGTGGGAAAAATAGATTTGATACAAATAGAGCAATAATAAATTCTATGAATATAAAAAAGAGAACACCAATAGTTATAACTAATGGATATGGATTTGCAGATGCATTAAGTGTTTCTAGTGCTGCAGCCTCAAAAGGATATCCTATTTTAATGAGTGATTCTAAAACTTTGCCTGATGAAATTAAAGCTAAAATTAGAGAAATTCAACCTTCTAAATTATATTTAATAGGTGGACAAGGTTCTTTAAGTAATAATATAGTTACAGAAGTAAGAAATATAGTACCTTCATTAAATTATAGCAATATAACAAGAGTTTGGGGAAATAGTAGATATGATACTTCATTAGAGATATGTAAATACTTTAACTTAGATTCAGATACAGCAGTAATTGCTAATGGAGAAAATTTCCCAGATGCTTTATCTGGTAGCGCATTAGCAGCAAAGCAGAATGCTCCAATAATACTTACAAATGGTAAAGATATGTTAAATCAGAAAAAATATTTAAATATAACAAACTATAAAAATTTAATTTTACTTGGTGGTTCAGGAGCAATAAGTTCTAATTTAGAAAATATCTTAAATGGAACAATAAATGAACTAGATATAATAAAAAGTAAAAGTGTTTATAACTCTAATATGAAAGATAACAATGGAGAGATTTATTCAGCGTACCTATATAGTGATGACAAAAAAATAGAAACAGCAGAGTATAGCTGGGCTGGAGTACAAAAAGGAGATAGATTAAGTACTGGTCATTATAAAATAGCTATAGTAAAGCATGGTGAGGGTGAACCAAAGATATATGATGCATATGATAATAAATCAATAACACTAAATTTAAACAGAAATTTAGTTAAAGTATATAAAAATAAGCAATCAAATGGTTCAGATTTTCTTATGATTGGTATGCCAGTATCCAGTAATATTTCAGAAATAAGGCTTTATTATATAAAAGATGGAGAAATTAAAAAAACATATTTTAAAGATAAAAAAGGTATAAAGAATGAGGCATCTACTTTTAATTCATTGTTTTTTAATCAAAGAGAGGAAAATATTTTTGAAACAGCAACTTATAATAATATGAATGGTTTATTCTATATACATTCATGGCAATTCAATTTAGACAATGGTTTATTCTATAATTTAGGTTTTAAGTCTATGGATCAAGATACGTATTTTAATTATGAAAAAAAGGTCCAATAATAATTAAATTATAACTTATATAAATACTTAATATGATAAAATACATTAAATGTTTGTTACAAAATCAGGAGATCAATGAATTTGCATAGGTACAAGTTTATTAGTATTGAAATAGACTTGTATCTATGGTGGCAAAACATTTAGTTTGTAAAGTAAAGCCCTATAGGTGCGAACCTATAGGGCTTTTTATATTAAAAATTATAGATTATATAATGTATGCAATCTATTTATGGAAAAGTGTTTAATACTTTGTACAATATATTTAAATGGAAGAGTTATATATGAATAATAAAATTATTAAACCATCAATATTACCAGGATTTATGGAGTTATTACCTAGGGAACAAATAATTTCATATGTTAAATTTTGTATGTTAAATAAAATTTACATATATAAATATTAATAAGGTTCAATCGAATATAAGGATATAAATTTTAAAAAATTACAAAGAGATGGTGTTACAAAATTCCATAATGGATTATGTAGGTTTTTTTGTAAAGGTAGGTGATATACAAATATATGACATAATTTTATTTTAAGAACTAAGTATAATAAAGACAATGCTAGTATTAAAAAATAAAAAATTATAAAGAAACATATAAGTAACCAGGAGGCGTAAATGTAAAATGGATATTTTTCTAGCTTTAGGTGTGATAATAGGACTTTCAGCAGTTATTGTAGGAATGATAGTAAAAGGTGCAAATATTGCAGTATTATTAAATCCTGCTGCAGCAATTATAATTCTTGTAGGAACTATGGCAGCGGTAATGAATTCTTTCCCTAAGGATGAATTTCTTAAAATTCCTAAAATTTTAGGAGTGCTTTTTAAAGAAAAAGGAAAAGGAGAACAAGCTTCTATTGTAAATGAGATTGTTGAGTTATCAAAAACATCTAGAAAAGATGGCTTGCTAGCACTTGAGAAGATTGTAGATAGTATGTCAAATAAATTTATGAAAAAGGGCCTGACTATGGTAGTTGATGGTACGGAACCAGGTTATATAAGGGAAGTTTTAGAAATAGAAATTCAGAGTGTGGAAGAAAGACATCGTCTAGGAGCTTCTATTTTTACAACTGCAGGGGGAGCAGCACCAACTCTTGGAGTTTTAGGAGCTGTTGTTGGTTTGATTGGAGCTCTTGGAAACTTAAACGATGTCGAAAAACTTGGACATATGATAGCGGGAGCGTTCGTTGCAACTCTTTATGGTATTTTCTTTGGATATGTAGTATGCCATCCTTTTGCATCTAGACTTAAAAGAAAATCTCATGAAGAAATAAATTCTATGTATATTATAGTTGAAGGTGTTTTAGCTATCCAAGAGGGGGTAAATCCTCAAAAAATACAAGAAAAACTTATAGGCATGTTAGAACCAAATGAAAGAATAAAAATAGAGGCACACAATATTAAAGGATAACTTAAAGGAGAATAAAAATGAAAAAAAAAGAATCTCATGAAGATCATATTGATGAAACATGGCTTATTCCATATTCAGATATGTTAACTCTTCTTTTGGCATTATTTATTGTTATGTTTGCTATGAGCAAGGTAGATACTGCAAAATTGCAGAAAGCTAGCCAGGAGTTTAATATTATTTTTAAAGCGGGGAGTAATGTAGTGCAAGAAGGTGGCGGTGGAGGCGCTTCAGTAGGTAAAGCAGGTGTTTCAATTGTTCCGAGCGATAGTGTGACTGAGGATATCAAGATGAAAGAAATTAAATCAAATTTGGAAAAAGAAATTAAAAAAAGTGGATATTCTGACAAGGTTAAAGTTGGAGTTGACGCTGATGGTCTAGAGATTGATATACAAGATGTTGTGCTTTTTAATTCTGGCGATGCAGAGGTATTAAAACAGTCATCAGCACTATTAACACAAATTTCTAAAATGCTTAAAGGTTTGGATAATAATATTAAGATTACAGGGCACACAGATAATAAACCCATAAGTAATTCAAAATTTCGTTCTAACTGGGATTTAAGTGCAATACGTGCTATAAACGTAATGAATTTTCTCAGTAATATAGGAGGAATTCCTGCAAATAAGTTATCAATTCAAGCTTATGGTGAGTATATGCCTAAATTTGATAATGCTACAGAGGTCGGTAGAGCAAAAAATAGAAGAGTAGAAATTGCTATAGTTCGTAAGTATCCATCAACGCCAGTTACAAAAGAAACTAATAAGGATAAAAGGGAAAAGTAGTAATGCTGTAATTTAGTTTTAAGCACTAAGGAAACTTAAGAGGCTTTTTAATTATATAATAATATATTTTAGATTATTAATCACCTTTCATGGTAATTTTGATGTGCAGATCAATTTATATTATGAAGGTGATTTTTATATTTTCAAATTCAAACTAATTTTTTATAAAAAGATATATTACAAGAGACATTATTAGAGAATTATATATTGTTTTTACATATTAGATGGTTATGGGTACAATATAATTAATATATAAATAATGTGAAAAAATACAAATATAGATTTCTAAGAAAGGTATATTAATTTTATGAATAAATACTCCAATAGAAGAAGATCTCATATTCATATTATAAAACAATATAATTCTGAAACTAATGAGTATACAGGTACAAGAATAGTAGTATTTATGAAGGGTAAAAAGAAATATATTCAGGATATAGATAATTTTAAAATCCATAAATATGAGAATTCTAAAAACAAAAGACCTAATACATCTACCTGGGAAATGGAAAACTCTAATATAGAAAAACTTATAAAAAAAGAGATGATAAATTTTAGTCAAGATGGAAAGCTAAAAATGTATCATATTTTATATGAATCTATAGAATTAAATTTAAGTGATTATTATTTGAAAGTACTTAAAGAGGAAAATATAGATCCATTGAAAGTTGAAATAAAACTATAAATTAATGAGGATGTCTGAAAATAGCCTTAATTTTAAAACCGTAAATATAAATAATACATTCATAAAGTAATTCATTTTGCTAAGCAGTTCTAAATTTGACTCTATTAAAAATTTTTTACCCAGTAAAGGCAACCTCCTCTGGTTTCACTACTGGCTCCTCATGTCCTGTGAGGAATTACAAAAATTTTTAATTCCATCAAATTAAGAACTACTAAAGTTCATCCATATGTTTATTACATCTATTATTTATATTTACTATATTAAAATTAGCGCTATTTTTATTTTGAGACATCCTCATTAAATATAACAAAATAGATTTAAATTTATAGCTAAAAGCCCCATAGGTGTGAAGCCTATGGAGCTTTATATTTTTCGTAATGTGTAAGTTATTAGGGAATTATTTTAGTTCTTACTATAAGAAATAGAGATTTTATTTATAAGTTTTAATAATAAAAATAATATTGGCATTTGACAATAATTAAAAATAGGAGTAATATAAAAGTGGCAAATGACAATATCCTTAATATGGATATGGGAATTTAAGTAAAAGGTTTGAATTGATTATCAATACTATAATAAAAGATTTGGGGGAATAAAAATGAAAATAGCAATTTCATCCACAGGAAAAACTATGGAAAATTTACTTGATATGAGGTTTGGAAGATGTGAATATTTTCAAATCCATGATACTGAAAGTAAAGAAGTTAAAATATTAGAAAATGAAGGTCGAAATGCAAGTGGTGGAGCAGGTATTGTTGCATCTAACCAATTAGTAGATGAAAAAGTAGATGTTATTATTACAGGAAATTTTGGACCTAATGCTTTTGAAATTATTGAAAAGGCAGGTGTCAAAGCCTATAAGTGTGAATCTATATCTATAACTTTAGTTATTGAGAAATATAATAAGGGCGAGCTTGAACAAATAAATATGTCTGGCCCTGCACATCATGGAATGTAATAACAGAATGGAGATGAATATATAGTGAATATAGCAGTACTTAGTGGAAAGGGAGGAACAGGTAAAACTACAGTATCTACAAATCTTGCCCTTGCATTCAAGTCTAACTATATAGACTGTGATGTGGAAGAACCAAATGGCTTTTTATTTTTAAAACCTAAAGTAGAGGTAGAAAAAAAGGTTATGGTAGAGTATCCAATTATAGATGATAATAAATGTGTTAATTGTGGAGCCTGTGCTAATGCTTGTCAATTTAATGCACTGGCAAAGGTTAAGGATGATATTATGCTTTTTCAAAAATTATGTCATGGTTGTGGAGCCTGTAAAATTGCCTGTAAATATAATGTTATAACTTATGATAAAAGGGGCATAGGGAAAATTGAAAGTGGGTCTAGTCATGATATAAATTGTAGCAGAGGAATTTTAAATATAAGTGAACCTATGGCGGTACCTGTTATTAAAGAATTACTTAAAAATTTATCAGGTCAGAGCAATTTAATTGATTGTCCTCCAGGCACTTCCTGTAACGTAGTAAATGCTTTAAAGTATGCAGATGGAGCAATACTTGTTACAGAACCTTCAGAATTTGGGCTTCATGATTTGAAAATGGCTGTGAAACTTGTAAAAATGTATAATATGCCTTTTGGGATAGTTATAAATAAAGATGATGGAGAAGATAACATAATAAAAAAATATTGCAAAGAAGAAGAAATAAATTTGATAGGTACTATACCCTATGCTAAGAAAACAGCAATTCTTTATTCTAAGGGTGAAGTACTTTATGATGACTCATATCACAAAGCAGTATTTGATAATCTTTCTAAGAAAGCTAAGGAGGTACTAAATTGGATTTAGTGGTTTTAAGTGGAAAAGGTGGAACCGGTAAAACTACAATAGCAACAGCACTATCAGATCTTTATAATGATGTAATAAGAGTAGATTGCGACGTGGATGCTTCTAATTTTTATATGTTTTATAAGGGAAAAGATATTGAAAAAGGTGATTTTATAGGTGGGAAAAAAGCTAATATAGATGAGGATATATGTATTAAATGTATGGAATGTGAATCAGTCTGTAAATTTGATGCTATAAAAAATTTTAAAATAGATCCTTTTCTCTGTGAGGGTTGTGGTGCTTGTACATTAATATGCTTACAAAATGCCATAAAATTAGAAGATGAAAAAACTGCAAAAACTTTTATTACAGAATTAGAAAAAGGATTAATTTCTAGAGCAGAAATGGAAGTAGGTAGCGATGGTTCAGGAAAGTTAGTAACTGATATTAGAAAAAAGGCTAAAAAATTAAATAAAGATGACAAATTAACAATAATAGATGGTTCTCCTGGCATTGGATGTGCTGTTATAGCTTCCATAACAGGGACTGATGCAATACTTATTGTTACAGAACCTACTGCATCAGGACTTGAAGATTTAAAAAGAGTAGTAGCTTTATGCAACCACTTTGGTATTTTTGCTATGGTTTGTGTAAACAAATATGACATAAACAAAGAAATGACAGTAGATATAGAAAATTTTATTAATGAAAAAGGCATAAAATTAGTAGGTAAAATCCCATATGATAATACTGTTATGAAATCTATAAATGAGCTAAACCCTATAACTCATTATAAAGAAAGTATAGCTAAAGAAGCTATTGAACATATGTGGAAAAGCATTAAAGAAACAATATAAATTGGAAAAGATATAGAAAGATTAAGTGAATAGTTATCTTACAGTTATATAAGTTATATATATATAAAATTATTATTAAATTAAAATATAGGAGGAATTTTAAATGAAAATAGCAATTGCAAGTGATGGAAAATATGTGAGTGGACATTTTGGACATTGTGAAGGGTTTACAATTTATGAAGTAGAAGAAGGAAAATCTTTAAATAAAACTTTTACTCCAAATCCTGGACATAGACCTGGATATCTTCCAGTATTTTTAAAAGGATTAAATGTAAATATTATTATTGCAGGTGGAATGGGAGAAACAGCACAAAATTTATTTAATGAAAACAATATTGAAGTAGTAGTTGGCGCACAGGGATTTAGTGATGATATAGCTCAAAAATACATACAGGGGAAACTAAAGTCAACAGGTAGTGTATGTAGAGAACATGAACATGAGGGACATTGTGAAGACTAAATATATAAGTGGTTAGTTTTAAGCTAACCACTTATATATTTACAAATTCTATTTATTCCATCACCTTTAGTAGCTGATACTTGTAATATTTTTACTTTAGGATTTAGACACTTAGCATCCTTATAAAATTGATCTAAATCAAAATTAGTATAAGGCAATATATCAATTTTGTTTAGTACAATTACATCAGTTGTTTGAAACATAAGGGGATATTTCAAAGGTTTATCATTACCTTCAGTAACGCTCATAACAGCTATTCTCATATCTTCCCCTAAGTCAAATTCTGCGGTACAAACTAAATTACCTATATTATCAATAATTATAAGTTTTTCCTTATTAATATCCAGGTTATTTACTGCTTCTACTATAGCACCAGCTTCAAGATGACAGGCCCCATTAGTATTAAGTTGAACAGTTTTAACACCTAATTTTTCAATTCGTTTGGCGTCTTTATCTGTGTATAAATCACCTTCAATTACCGCTAATTTTTCTCTATTATTAATATTTTTTATTATAGATTCTAGTAAAGTGGTTTTTCCTGATCCCGGTGAACCTAATAAATTAATCATTTTTATGTTTTTTTTATGAAGTTTATCTTTTAAGTCGTAGGCAATAGATTTATTTTTCTTATAAACACTTTCATTGATTTCTATGGTTTTTATTTTTAATCACCTTCTATACTGTATACATAGGTATCATACCCAGATACAATTTTTTCACTAACTTTATGACAAATTGGACATTCTTTATAAGTAAAGGATACGGGAAAGTTTTCATTACAATGGCTACAGTAGGCCAGAGGTTGTACCCATTCAATAACTAAATCTGAACCTTCAAGTAGAGTATCCCTACAAATTATTTCATAACTAAATTTCAGTTGATTCTCTTGAACACAAGAAAACTCTCCTATACGCAGTATAACCTTTGTAATTTTTTCTAGAGCGTTATCTTTTGCTGTCTTTAAAACAATATCTACAACTTCACAAATCACAGCTGTTTCATGCATATTATGTTGCCACCTTAAATTTCATATTTTTTCATCTATTATATCTTATGCATTTACTTTCATCTTTTATGCTTCCTTTATAATGAGCTTTTAAAAACATAGTTGATAAACCTATTTGTTTTGGGAAATTATCAATCTCAATACAAGCTTTTTCTGGTAAATTAAAATATTTTTGTATATATGAAAGGTAATAAGTATAGTTTAAATAATAATGTTTAAAAGGCGAATTATTGTATAAAAAACCTTTTAAGGTACAAAATAAAATTGATACTGTTTTATTCACATATTAATAAAAAATGTAGTTAAATTATAAAAATATAAATAGAATAACTACTCTATATTTTAAAATAAAAATTAGTTATTCTATTTTTAGGAAGGAAGTGATAAAAATACCATTGGCTTATGGTATAGCATTATAGAGATATGCTATTATGTACATTACTAGTAGTATAATACTAAATTAAACTAGTAATTGTATGAATAAAATCTATAATAGCTTTATAGATTTTATAAAGCTAAGTGTTATGGGTGAAAGTATATTAGAAAAAGCTGAAGGGCGTGTAAGTTATCATGATTCAGTAGAGGAAATGTTAAAGCGTATAAGAGAAGATGGAATGTCTAATGTATTTGACAGATGGATAGAACAAGAAAAAATTCGTTGTAAGTTTTGTCTTCAAGGCTTAAGCTGTCAACTTTGTTCTCAAGGACCTTGTAGAATAAATGAAAAGGGACCACAAAAAAAAGGTGTATGTGGTATTGGACCGGATGCTATGGCAATGAGAAATTTCTTGCTCAAAAATATAATGGGCGCAGGTACATATAGCCATCATGCCTATGAAGCCTTTCGTACATTAAAAGCTACAGCAGAAGGAAAAACTCCATTTAATATTAAAGATGTAAATAAATTAAAATGGATGTGTGAAAAATTAGGTATTGACACAAATAAAGATACAAATCAAATGGCTATAGAATTGGCAGATTTATTAGAACAGCAACAGAAAATTGATGTAGAGGATAAAAACCTTATGGTAGAAGCCTTTGCACCAAAAAAGAGAAAAGAGCTTTGGAGAAAATTAAATATTTATCCTGCTGGAACTGTTCATGAAGAGCAAAACTGTGTAGCTAGTTGTTTAACTAATGTAGATGGTAATTATAAGTCTTTAGCAGCAAAGGCTTTACGTCTAGGTATAGCTACTATATATAATTCTCAGATTGGACTTGAAATGGTTCAGGATATTTTATTTGGAACACCTATGCCTCATGAAGTAGATGTCGATTTAGGTATTATGGATCCAGAGTATGTAAATATAGTATTTAATGGACATCAACCTTGGGGAGGAGTTGCCACAATACAAAAGGCAAAAATGGCAGAAGTTCAACAAAAGGCTAAGGCGGCAGGTGCAAAAGGGCTTAGAGTAGTTGGTTCTATTGAAACAGGTCAGGAATTACTTCAAAGGTTTGAAGTAGATGATGTTTTTGTAGGTTTAATGGGTAACTGGTTAGCTATAGAGCCTCTTTTAGCTACAGGTACAGTGGACGTTATGGCTATGGAGGAAAACTGTTCACCACCAGCTATAGACCATTATGCTGAAAAATATGGAGCAACTTTGGTAAGTATAAGTACTATTATAGATATACCAGGACTGCAACATAAGATTCCTTATGATCCTGAAAAGGTAGATGCCATGGCAGATAGTTTAATAGATTTGGCCATAGAAAACTTTAAAAATCGTAAAGATAAAGTTAAACCTATGGTGCCTAAGATTACTCAAAAGGCTATTGCTGGGTTTTCTACAGAGGCGGTTTTAGGAGCTCTTGGAAATAAACTTGATCCTTTAGTAGATGTAATTGCTGCAGGAAAAATTAAAGGAGTAGTTGCCCTTGCAAACTGTTCAACTCTAAGAAATGGACCACAGGATTGGAACACAGTAAATCTTACAAAAGAACTAATTAAAAAAGATATATTAGTAGTGTCTGGAGGCTGTGGAAATCATGCCTTAGAGGTAGCAGGCCTTTGTACACTAGAAGCCGCTAATACTATAGCTGGAGAAGGATTAAAAGAGGTTTGCAATCTTTTAAAGATTCCTCCAGTACTAAGTTTCGGAACTTGCACAGATACAGGAAGAATATCAATGCTTGTAACTGCTCTTGCAGACCATATGAATTTAGATGTATCTGATCTTCCAATAGCTGTTACTGCTCCAGAGTGGATGGAGCAAAAGGCAACTATTGATGGAATATTTGCAGTGGCTTATGGCGCATATACTCATTTATCACCAGTGCCATTTATGACTGGAGCACCTGAGCTTGTAAAATTATTAACAGAAGATGTAGAAGGTATAACTGGAGGAAAGGTTGCCCTTGGAGATGATCCAGTAGAGGTGGCAAATAATATAGAAGCACATATTGTAGGTAAGAGAAATAAATTAGGTTTAAGCTAAATAAATTCAGATTAATTTAGGGGCTGTCGCATTAAAAAATTTACATACAATATATTGTTTTGCAAATTTAAAGTTAACACAATATATTGTAGGAGTTATTCTTAGTGCAACAGCCCCTTATCTGTATTAAAAAATTATATTTGTATAAAAAACTATTCTTTGTGTATAAAATGAATTTATTCATGAATATATATTATATCCTCATTTTGTTTAATATTTATATTGTAAAGTAAATTTTATAAACTTAGATTTTTTAATAGCAAATATTAAATATACATAACTTTAACATAGTTATAGCTGAAAAGATGCTTAATGTTAAAAAAAAGTGTGCCAAAATAAGAATTTTAATATTTATGTGCCAATATGATACAGCAAAATTTGTATCATATTGGCACAATTGATAAATAAAACTACAAATTTAGGGGAATTAAAGCTTTGGCATTATAATTGCTTTAAATAATGTTAATTAATTAACAACTATGTTAAAAATAAAACTCTAGGAGGGCTATTATGAAAGCAGCATTATGGTATGAAAAAAAAGATGTAAGAGTGGAAGAAATTGAAGAACCAAATGTAGTAAAAGGATCCGTAAAAATTAAAGTGAAATGGTGTGGAATATGTGGTTCAGATTTACATGAATACTTAGGGGGTCCTATATTTATTCCAGTAGGACAACCTCATGCATTGAGTGGAACAACAGCACCAGTAGTTTTAGGACACGAATTTTCAGGAGAAATAGTAGAATTAGGAGAAGGTGTAACAAAATTTAATATTGGAGATAGAGTAATTGTTGAACCTATAGTAGCTTGTGGAAAATGTCCAGCATGTATGGAAGGAAAATATAATCTTTGTTCGTCTTTAGGTTTCCATGGACTTTGTGGAAGTGGTGGTGGACTTGCAGAATATACTGTATTCCCAGAGGATTTTGTTCATAAAATCCCGGATGAAATGTCCTATGAGGATGCAGCCCTAGTAGAACCAATGGCAGTAGGCCTCCACTCTGTAAGAATGGCTAATTTTAATACAGGAGACACAGCTTTAGTGTTAGGTGCAGGACCAATAGGCCTTGCTACAATAGAATGTTTAAAGGCAGCTGGAGCAAGACTCATAGTAGTTTTACAAAGAAAATCTATAAGACAAAAATATGCAAAAAGAGCAGGGGCAGATGTGGTTCTAGATCCTAATGAAGTTAATATACCAGAAGAAATTAAAAAACTTACAGGTGGAGTAGGTGTAGATGCTGCTTTTGAAACTACAGGAGCTAAGATAGGATTTGATACTGGTCTTGAAAGTTTAAAATATGAAGGTACAATGGTTATAACTAGTATATGGGAAAAGGATACAAACTTTAATCCAAATGTGTTAGTATTTACTGAAAAGAAAATTGTAGGAACTTTAGCATATAGACATGAATTTCCAGCAACTATGGCATTAATGAAGGATGGAAGAATAAAAACAGAGGGATATATTACAAAAAAAATAGCTTTAGATGATATAGTAGAAGAAGGATTTGGTGCTTTAACTGGACCAGAAAAGAAAAAACATGTAAAAATTCTTGTAACTCCAGATAAATCGCTTTTATAATAAATTATTTCAATAGAGCATTTTAAAATGAAATAGATTTAATTTTAATAAGGATAAGATAAAAAATACTTTGTTTTATATATTAAAATTAAATCTATTTTCAGATACAATATTCAGTATACTAAAATTATGATACTAAAATTATGTTAAATTGCGGAGGGTACATATGTATAAAATAGTAAGGAAAGAATGTTTAGCACATCAAATATATTTAATGGATATAGAAGCACCAAGAGTGGCTAAATCAGCTAAACCAGGACAATTTGTTATAGTTAAAATTGATGAAAAGGGTGAGAGAATACCTCTTACAATTTGTGATTATGATAAAGAAAAAGGTACAGTTACTATAGTGTTTCAAACTTTAGGAAAATCTACAAAACAAATGCTTAATTATGAAGTAGGGGATTCTTTTAGTGACTTTGTAGGTCCTTTAGGACAACCTTCAGAATTAGTAAATGAAAGTATTGAGGAATTAAAAAATAAAAAGATTATGTTTATAGCAGGTGGAGTAGGAACAGCTCCAGTATATCCACAGATTAAATGGCTTTACAAAAATGGAGTGAAAGCAGATGTTATAGTTGGATCAAAATCAAAGGATTATGTAATATTAGAAGAAAAAATGAAAAAAGTAGCGGAAAATTTATATATATCTACAGATGATGGTTCTTATGGATATAAGGGGTTAGTAACAAATCTTTTAAAAGATTTGGTTCATAAGGAAGGGAAAAATTATGATCTTGTTATTGCCATAGGACCTATGATAATGATGAAATTTGTAGCTAAACTTACTAAAGAGCTAAGGATAAAAACAATTGTAAGCTTAAATCCAATAATGGTAGATGGAACAGGAATGTGTGGAGCTTGCAGGGTTACTGTAGGAGGAGAAACTAAATTTGCCTGTGTAGATGGACCAGAGTTTGATGGTCATCTTATAGATTTTGAAGAGGCTATGAGAAGACAAGCTATGTATAAAACAGAAGAAGCAAAAGAAGCATTTAGAAAAAGCCATTCTCATGAAGGTGGCTGTGTTTGTGGATGTAGCAATAATTAATTTAAAAAGTTTCGGATAGTAGGAGGAAAATTTAATGGATAGAATGAAAAAAACACCAGTTAGAGAACAGAATCCAAAGATAAGAGCTACTAATTTTGAAGAAGTATGCTTAGGATACAATGAAGAAGAAGCTGTTAAAGAAGCTAGTAGGTGCTTAAATTGTAAAAAACCAATGTGTGTAACAAAATGTCCAGTTTCAATAGGAATACCGGAATTTATACAACATGTAAAAAATAAAGAATTTGAAGAGGCTGCAAAAACTATAGCTAAATATAGTGCATTACCAGCAGTCTGTGGAAGAGTCTGTCCTCAAGAAACCCAATGTGAAGGAAAATGTGTACTCGGTATAAAAGGGGAACCGGTAGCTATAGGAAAGCTTGAAAGATTTGTTGCAGATTGGTCAAGAGAACATAATGTAGATTTATCCCAGAGGGAAGAGAGTAAAAATAAAAAGGTAGCAGTAATAGGAAGTGGTCCAGCAGGACTTACCTGTGCAGGAGATTTAGCTAAAAAAGGATATGATGTAACTATATTTGAAGCTCTTCATGAACCAGGTGGAGTTTTAGTATATGGTATACCAGAATTTAGATTGCCAAAGGATAGTGTAGTAAAACATGAAATAGAGAATGTAAAAAAATTAGGTGTTAAAATAGAAACTAATGTAATCATAGGGAGAACTGTAACTATAGATGAGCTTATAGAAGAAGAAAAATTTGATACAGTATTTATAGGATCTGGAGCAGGACTTCCAAGATTTATGGGAATACCAGGAGAAAATGCTAATGGAGTATTCTCAGCAAATGAATTTTTAACAAGAAATAACTTAATGAAAGCATTTAAAGATGAATATGATACACCTATAAAAGTAGGACAAAAGGTAGCCGTAGTAGGTGGTGGAAATGTTGCTATGGATGCTGCTAGAACAGCTCTAAGACTTGGAGCTGAGGTTCATATAGTATATAGAAGATCAGAAGAGGAACTTCCTGCAAGGGTAGAAGAAGTGCACCATGCAAAGGAAGAAGGAATAATATTTAACCTTTTAACTAATCCAGTAGAAATATTAGAGGATGAAAAGGGTTGGGTAAAAGGAATGAAATGCATTAAGATGGAACTAGGAGAGCCAGATGAATCTGGAAGAAGAAGACCAGTAGAGATAGAAGGCTCAGAATATGTAATGAATGTAGACACAGTAATAATGTCTTTAGGAACTTCTCCAAATCCACTAATATCCTCTACTACAAAGGGATTAGAAACAAATAAAAGAAAATGTATAATAGCAGAAGAAGAAACAGGATTAACTACAAGAGAAGGAGTATATGCAGGAGGAGATGCAGTAACAGGTGCTGCCACTGTAATACTTGCTATGGGAGCTGGAAAACAGGCTGCTAACGCTATAGATGAATATTTAAGTAAGTAATTTATTCAGCTTTCCCAGGACCAAAACACTAGTTTTCCCTTGATGTAACAAGAGAGCGAAGCAATAAAACTATCTATTATTGAGTCAATAATAGCTTTTCAAAGAAAAAGTTTTTCTACTAATATATTTTTTGAAATTTCTATAATAAGCTGAGATGAACTTCACAGAATTGAATATCTTGAAGTTCATCTCAGCATTGATCAATTCTAATACTTCTTTTCATATCAATCATTAAATAAACATTAATTAGTTAACAAAGTCTATGAAGTGAAATTTGAATCAGATGGAGCTAACTCCACTTGATTCTTAGTTGAACGAATCTAGGGACGTAGTTGCGACTTTAGAGAAGATGGTAGTATTAGAGCGAGTAATCATATTCTCTAAGGCTTAGGGGCATTTCAGTGTATAAACTAATGTAAATTATAAATAAAATATATATTTTATTTATCTTTGTTTTTTGATATTATAAACCTTGTATTAAAAAAATTAATGATAAAGGTAAAAGCTATAGCATTGTTGATACTGCAATTCAGCAGTTTTGAGTATTAACAAAGGTGTAAGGAAAATAAATTATTTAGTTTATAATAATTAAATTATAGGAAGGTGCTTTAAATGAATTTAGAGAATAAGAAGAGGCATAGGATTATTACTTTTTTAGTCATTATAACAATAATAGTTGGTTTATTATTTATTAGTTATCCTTTTATCCAAATATATTTGGATAAAAGAACAATATCTGAAAATTTAAATAAGTGGGATAAAGAAAGAGTCATAGTTTATAATGATAAATTAGAAAATAATAAAAGTAATAAATCACTAAATAATAAATTAAAAGATAATAAATCAGAAAATATTAAAGATAATCAAAAAAAATTTCCTGAAGTTAGGATTAAAGGTAAAAGTATAATAGGCAAGATTATTTTTCCCAAAACTGGTGATGAGATTCCTATATTAAAGGGGGCTACAGAAGAAAATTTAAAGGGTGGAGCTACCCTATATGATAATGGAATATATCCTGGGGATTATGGGACTTCAGTAATTTTAGGACATAGAGAAACAACTTTTGGTTTTTTAGAAAATATACATATTGGAGATAAAGTTAACATAGAAAGTTTAAATGAAATTTATGAATTTAAAGTAAAAAAAATATATATTACAAATCCAGAGGATAAGTCAATACTAGAACAAGAAAATAAATCAAGCATTACATTAGTTACATGTTATCCATTTAGATATATAGGATCTGCACCTGAAAGATTTATAGTAAAACTTGATTTAATTTCATAAAATAATAACTGAATTTTATAGGAAGAAAATAAAAATAAATTGTATATACTATATAAGATTTAAAGATGTTAAAATAGTGAAAAAAATGGTGCTTTTAGAATATCATATATTAAAAAAGATTATCTTAAAATAAAAAACAACAAAAAAATTGTAAAAAGTATAAAAAATTAATTATTAAAGGTTTAAAAATTTTTATAATAAATTCAGAAGTAAAAGAAAAAACTTGTTCTAAAATGATAGTAATAAAATTAAAGTATATGTAAAAAGAAACAAAAGTTTTAGATGTCTTCTAGAAATTTTTAGCTATAGATTTTATTAAATTTAATGAATATATAGAGCTGAAAATAAGAGGAAATTCTTCATGCTAAATAAATACAGCCATTGTACTAACTACATTTGATTCAATTTTCATATAAAATCTACACTTAAAAAGGTGTAGTTTTTTTATGTTCATAAAATTAATATTAAAACTTTAGTAGTATATATTTTAAAGTAAAGTTTTTTAGTTTTTAGTATGACTAAAAAAGTTAAATTCTAATTTTTATATCTATATTATTAAAAAAATATAGATGTATATATGAAATATATGCTTTGTTTTCACATAAGAAGTCTGAAAAATCTAAATAATTACAAAAGTACATAAAATTTTGTAAATTACAATTGACAAAGTAGACACTTTTAAGGTATTATAATAAAAAAAGTTTTTTATGGGTAATCTTTCAAAAAAATATAAATTTTATTATGAAATCAATAAAATCGAAAAATTGGATATAGATATATAAATATGGTTTTAATTAAGAAGAGCAATAACATTATTTTAAATATCAACTTTTATATAGATATTTGTTATTACTGTTTGTATTCTTGCTCAACTTATAAAAAGTATTACTGCGACATCTAGACAAGAAGTTTTAGTAGTTTTACACATTGATTCTATATTTTATTGCATAGATAACATTTAGAAATGAAAACGTTATACTGATGGATAAGATGCTAGAAATCAATGTTTATATAGCTTAACAGAACTATTATAATTGTAAGGAGATGACAACATGAACAAACTAATGAAATTTTTTGTAGTAATTTTTATGATCACTAATATTTTTTTTAATTCTTATTCAGTTAATGCAGAGACACCGGAAGGCCAAAAGAATTCAAGCATATTAGATAATTTAAACATTACGCACGAGGATGGCAGTGATAAGAACCAGTGGTATACATGGGAAAGAGTAAATTTAAATTATGAATGGTCACTTAAAGATCATAAAAAAGGAGACGTAGAAGAATTCGATTTACCTAAGGAATTTCAATTAGAAAATGGTTTGCATTTCAATATTAAGACAAATGAAGGTGTATTAATCCAAAAAGTTCATGCAGATAAAAATGGTCATGTTAAGGTTGAACTTGTGGATACTACAAATTACATAGAAACGCATGAAAATATTCATGGTAATATGTATTTTACTACTAAATTTAACAAAGACATAATAAATGAACCAGGAAAGTATCCAATTAGTTTAGACAATAATATAAGTACTGAACCAATAGAAATTATTCCAGAGTATTTACCAAATAAAGATGAAAAAATTTATAAATGGGGAACTGTTAATAAAGATGATGGTATTATAAAATGGGTTATAAGAGTAAATTATGCTCAAGCTGAAATAAATAATGCTATTATAAAGGAAGAATTAGGTGAAGGACAAAATTATATAGAAGGCAGTGTGAAGATTTCACAAGTTACATTTAATCACAATACAGGTAATTATGATGAATGTATAGATGTTACAGATAAATTTAATATGAATGAAAATAATACAGGATTTAATATAGATTTAGGTAATATAAATAAAGGATATATTATTAAGTTTAATTCAAAAATAACAAATTCTAATCAAATAATATTTTCTAATACTGTAAGATTAGATGGAGATAATATTGAAGAGAAGTTTACAAAAGTGGAGGCAAAATCATCAGAAGGTGGAGGAAAAGCTGCAGGGATTAATGATCCTTCTGTAATATTAACTAAAGTAGATAGTGATACTAAAGAAGTATTAAAAGATGCGGAATTTAGCCTTCAAAATAAAATGGGTATAGACATAAAAATAGGTCTAAAGACAGATGAGAATGGACAAATTCATGTAAAAGGGTTAGTGTCAGGGGAGTACCAGTTTGTGGAAACAAAAGCTCCTAATGGATATAAATTAGATAAAACACCAATAAAGTTTACTATAAAAGATGGACAAATTGGAGATATTAGAGTAAATAAGGAGAATACAGCAATACCCGGAAATGTAATATTAACCAAAATAGATAGCAGTGGTAAAAAGGCATTAGAAGGGGCAGAATTTAGTCTTCAAAACAAGAGTGGAAAAGATATAAAAATAGGATTGAAGACAGATAAGAATGGACAAATTTATGTAAAAGATTTAGTGCCAGGAGAATACCAGTTTGTGGAAACAAAAGCTCCTAATGGATATAAATTAGATAAAAATCCTGTAAAATTCACTGTAAAAGTTGGACAAACTAATACTTTAAATCTAATAAAATACAATGAAGCTTTAGGGAAAATACAAAAAAAACTATTAGATTCTGGCGAGAATAAACCAATGCAACCAGACAATAAGTTAATCCAAGAAAATAGTAAAATAATGCAATCAAATAATAAATTACCACGTACTGGATATAGCTTTAACTTTATTATGCTAGGAATAGGTTTTATATTAATAAGTATAGCATCAATATTTTTAATAAGAAGACAAAAACAATTAAGAAGTAAATAATGAGATTAAACTGCTAAAATATTTGATTAATTTAACATAAATATTTCTATAGTTAACCCACTAGATTATAAATATATTTAGTGGGTTATTTGAGTATATATAAAATATGAAAATTTTTAATTAATGATTTACATTTTTGTTTATCAATTGCATAAATGTTTCGGGGGTTACTATTTCTACTTTAGGATTTTTTCTTAGCTTATTAACAGCATTTTCAATATTATTTAAGCTTTTGCTCCAAGCATGAACATATACAAAGGTGTAGCTATTAGGATCATGAATATCTACCTCACCAGAACTAACTCTTTCATTAATATTTTTAACCAATTCATCTTCGCTTTCTAGGTTACTCCAAAGCAGATCTCTACAAGATACTATAGGCTTATTATTAGACCAAATAATTTTTCCATGATAGTTGTCGTGTTTATGGTAATCAAGATAAAACAATCCCTGTATGTTAGGCTTAACAGTAAATTTATCCCAAAGCTTATTATTATAAAAAGAAGAGTCATCTATAATTGCTACATATTTTTCATCTACTTTTTTCATATAATCATCTAGTGTATTAATATATGTACCTAGAGCATTCTTATCATATTTGCTGGGATACATATATCCATTGCCTGAAGGTGATACTATAAAATAATCATTAGTAGATCCATGAGAGGCACTTTTATAATATAAGCTGAAAACAGTAGGAGCTAAATAATACAAAGAGGGACTTAAAGACCAACCAAGATTAAAGTTACCTCTATAAGGGGAACCATACCACTTAGGAGACCCATAATTAGTTCCAAGATCCCATTGTTGATTATCTCCATCTGACATAATAAATGTTACATAATGGACATCTTTTTTATTAGTTATATTTGATGAGGATTTTTGGGTCATAGGGGATGAAGGAAAGGCACTTAATACAGTTAAATTATAAGACCAATCTGCAGCTATTATACTTACACCATGTTTTGATGAAGTGCTTACATTTATAAATTCATCCGGTCCCCATCCTAAACAAATAGAATTGGCATTCATAGAGGAAAATACTTTATCTCTGAGAGATGTATCATTTATGTTATCTTCATAAAATATTAGAGCCTTAGTCATTATAGCGTAGTCTCTTAAAGATGTTTCCTTTTCAGGAGATAATTGAATTACTATTGAATGATTTAATCCAGAATTCCATAACTTATTGTAAGCCCAATTTTTGTCCGTATTTCTACAATCTCCACTAATATTTGTTATACTATGGGCTCGTACTTTATTTTCAATGCTTTCATTAACTGCAATGGAATTATTTAATGAAGCAAGAGAACAAGCATTATTTATAGAAGGATCTTTTGATGATTTATTGCTATAAAGCACATATCCCTGAACATAGCTTTTATATATATCCAATAATTCCCATGGATCTGAAATATTTTTGTATGATACACCATAATTATTTTTTAAATCATCTAGCCATATTTGATAATCTGGTTGTGAAGAATTAAGAGTGTATATTTGATGAGAGCAATGATTATTAACTATCCCTTGAAGGGTAGCTATCATTGTTCTTTCACTAGGAGTCATTATATTTTGAGAGATAACATATAAGTGAGTTGGGATTTTAGAATTTTTTATATAGTTAGAGGAGCCTTTATTTGAAGAAGCAATAGATAAGGAACTATTGCTTCTAGTATTAAGACTTTTTTTCCAATCACTCCACTTGATTTTAAAATCGTTACCATTTTCTTTGGAGTATTTATAGAAACCTTGTAAAAAAGTAGACCTTTTATCATTGTAGAAAGATTTCATTTGCTTTTCATCAAAACCTGCTAATAAGAGTTGTCTTTTTATAATATCATCAGCAGATACTTCTTTTGCATTTTTCATCATATCGTACATAATCATAAAAGTAGTAGTTCTTCCTATGCCTTGCTTACAGTGAAAATGGTACCATGTGTCTTTAGGATTAGATTTAATCACATCAACAAAGTAATCAACCATATCATCTGTAGGTAACTTTGTATCAGTAACAGGTATACGAACATATGATAATGAGTTATGCTTAACAAGCTGTTCTTCATTTTCAACTTTTGTTGGAATTATAGTTTTATCAGGATCATTGTAAAAACTAATAGGAGAATTTAATTTAATACTTTTTAATTTATTATTTTCATCTTCCAAAACTTCAGCTTTTGTTAATCCTATATTAGCATCATTTTTTTTATTAGCCCAACTAACAGGTAATCCATTAATAAATCCATGAGATTCCTGTCTTAAATCAACAACTGTTATAGGCAATGAAGTTTTTATATTACTTATTATAAGTGGAAGATTTTGTTCAGAAAATTGCTTACTACCAGAAATATTTAATGTGTTTAATCCACTAAGATTTATATTTTTATTCTTCTCTACATTTGATATATCAGAGGATTTACGAAATTTCTTTGGAATCTCATTGTTATTTCGTGAATCTAAAACTAGATTTACAGTATTATCATCATCTGTAGCTGAAGTAGGTTTATTTGTTATTGAGAAAAAGCAAAGTACACCTACTAATACTAATAGAATAGATATATTTAATTTAAAAATTTTTTTCAATTATTATCACCTCTTCTATATTAATTTTAAGTAAATTGTATCTTTAATTATCAATTACTTAATATAAATATAGAATATGTTATTTAAATAACTTGTATACAGGTGATTAATGGATTTATAAAAAACAAATAAGTATTTGTTTTAGCAATTTAAAATGATATTAATATCTACATAATAACATGAATATGAAAATTTTAATTTGAATGTAGAAAATATGCATGGTATTAAACAATATATTAATAAAATTAATTTATATATTAATTGTGATTAATTTTTTGAATGTTAATATTAATTTTATTAATATAATCTGTTGACTAATTTAATATAAAGGGGTATTATATTAAATAGCAGGAGGGATAGAATGATATATAAGGCAATAACAACTTGCCCAGTATGCGGTAAAAAACTAAAAATAACACGGATTAAATGTTCTTCATGTAATACTGTTATAGAAAATGATTTTAAATTTTCTAAATTTGATTATTTAACTAAAGAACAGCTAAAATTTATAGAAGTATTTATTATGTGTAGAGGCAGTATTAAGGATGTGGAAAAACAACTTGGGATTTCATATCCTACGGTTAGGGCAAAACTAGATGAAGTAATTAATGCATTAGGATATAAAGAATTAATTAAGGAGAAAAAAGAAGAAAAAGATGTTATCGGGGCATTAGAAAGAGGAGAAATTTCTGTTGATGAGGCTATAAAAATATTAAAGGAAGATTAATGAAATAGTGGAGGGATAGTTATGAGAGAGGATTTAATAAAAGTTTTAAAAATGTTATCTGAGGGAAAAATAAATATAGAAAAGTGTGCAGATCTTGTAGAGGCTATATATAAAAACAAGGAAACAAATATAACTAATGTAAATAACTATAATGAAAAAATGTTTAAGATATATGTGGATTCTTCAGAGGGAGATAATGTTAAAATTAATATTCCTGTAGTTGTATTGAATTCCATTTTAAAAATCACAGGGAAATTGCCTATAAAAAATGCAGATTTAGAGGGTGTAGATTTAGAAATGTTAGCAGAAACAATAAGTAAAGCAATAGAAAGTGAAATACTAGGAGAAATCGTATCAGTTAATTCAAGCAAGGGTGATATTGTAAGAATAGTTATTGAATAGGTGATAAAAATGAAAATAATAGTAAAACATAAACATACAAGATTGTATGTTCCAGTCCCCATTTCGATTTTGCCATATGTATTAAAATTTTTAAAAGCTATGTGTAGAAAATCAAGTAATAATAGTGAAAGTATTAAATATATAAAATACTTAGATGTAGATTCAATTATGTGTATAATAAAAGAATTAAAGAAACATAAGGGGCTTAAACTAGTAGAAGTTAGAAATGAAGATGGTACATATGTGTTAATTAAAGTTTGAGTTTTTAGTGATTTTAAAGTAATTATAGTTTCAATCATAAGGGTGTAAATATTAAGAGAATATAAATTTTTAGGTAGGCATTAAAGGCTAATATGAGTTTTTAATGTCTACCTAAAAAGTTATATTTGAGTTTTATATTGTGAAATATTTAGTAACAAAGTTAAATTATTGATTATATAATGCCTCATAAAAATTTAATAATATTATATTTAATAAATTTTTTTATATAAATCCTTTGGTTTTAAGTTATTCTTTTTAGCCATTGCTTTCCAAGACATATTACCAGCTAATTTAAATATAAATTTAGGCATTTTAGCATTAACAAGGATAGCTTCTGAGCAAGTAGGATTACTAGCACTGTTTTCAATATCTTTCTTTAAATCTAAAAAGGCATTATATACAGGCATTTTCATTTTGCAGTTTAGAGGCATGTTTTTTGAACTAGCCATAAACTCACCACCACCTATACCTACACCAAATCGCCAGTTTAAACCTATTCTTTTACAGTAATTTTTTAGTATGTCAATGGCTAATATATTTTGAGTTCCTTCTAAAAACCCACAATTAATTAGGCAGTACATATCCATATTTAGATTTTTTTTATCTTTAATAAAGTCTTCAAAATAAATCATAAAATCAAGCATGGTACTTGGTAAACAATCTGCATACAAGGGAGAAACAAAAATAATTTTATTAAAGGATATAACATCCTGAAGTGAATTCTTGTTTTCCATAAGTTCACTTATATAATATTCTTTTGTTTTAATATTATTATTAAGTAATTGGACTAATTCATTAATAAGGTAGCTAGAAGTACCTTTTTCTTTTCTTGGACTGCCATTTATTATGCATAAACTATTCATAAAAATTTACCTCCTTTATTTCATCGTTATCTGCTCTAATATTCTTAGCTTTTATGAGTGGCAGATAAGAGCAATTATGTCCTTAGAGATGTTATTTTAAGTTTTATATTAAGTAAGATATTCATTATAAATAAACTCAATCTAAAACTAAGGATTACATGATAAATTATCTAAAATTTCTTTTATTTTAGATATATCATTAACTATGAAAGTTTTGTAATCCTTAAAATTTAAGTTTAAAGAATTGGCTTTAATTAAAGCTTTAAATGTAGTTTCTTCATTAGATGAGATATCTTCTCCATAACCTATAACTACAAGCTTAGGGGATTGATTATATCTGTAAATATGATGAATCTCTCCATTAATTTTCTGAAAAAAGGGTAGTAGAATCCCTATAGAGCGATCTATAACATTTTTTATATAAGGAGAGTAGCAACCATAATATATTTTTGTAATTATAATAAGTACATTACTGTGTAAAATATATTTAGGCATTTCTGTATAGGAATCATTTATAATGCATTTTCCAGGGGTCTTTGTCCAGCAATTAAAACAGCCACAACAGGGATGTATAGTATTTATTTCTTCTGATAATATTTTAGTCTTAGGTGGTAATAAGGATAATATATTACTTGAATTTTCTTTAGTTAGGTCATGAATTAATAACATAAAAAGTACTCCTTTCACATTTAAGTAGGGATATGTTGACAGTGTAAACTTTAATTTATTATATCTCTGAAAGTTTACACTGTCAACATAAGATGATACAATATATCATAATATATTTATATTTTTAGAAAAGAGGTTATTATATGGCAAGTGATACATATCATCATGGAGATTTAAAAGAAAGTTTAATAATAGAGGGTCTAAAGTTATTCAATGAAGAGGGTGCAGATAAGTTTTCACTTAGAAAAGTAGCAGCTTTATGTAATGTAAGTCATTCAGCTCCATACAAACATTTTAAAAATAAGGAAGAATTAATTAATGCCATATCTCAGTATGTATTTGGTAAATTCGAAAAGTCTTTAAGGGAAATAGCAGAAATGTATAAGGATGATCCATATAAAAAAATTATGGAGCTTGGGAAAAAATATGTTTGGTTTATGGTTGAAAATCCTGATTATTTAAAATTTTTATTTTTAAATAATTATAAATACGAGATTATAGTTGATGAAAATAAACTTGAAACTAAAATTTCAGGAGCCTTTGGATTATTTAAAAACTCTGCTATTGAATACTTAAAAAGTATAAATGTAAAAAGAGAAGAATATGCACAGGATGTAATAGCTATGTGGTCAATGGTACATGGAATTGCGGTAATGTTAGCAAATAGAACATTTATCTATAATGGAGATTACTTAGAACTCGTTGAAAATATCATACATAAAAATCTTAAGTTTTAGATTTGAATTACTAAAAATATTTAAGAGGGTATCAAAAACCAATAATGCTTTAAATAATAATAAACCTTTGGAACATCTTAAAGGCAAAGAGTATCCAATTTATGTTGAAGGAAAGTTAGTAAGGGAAACCATTGATAAAAGTGGCGATTTTGTACAGTCAGGAGAAAGATTTAGGGCTATGACAGATAATGTTGAAAATGAAGAGGGACTATCTCAAAATTTATTTTTGGGATAGTCCCTTTAAAAAGTTACCGAAATTTTTATTTCATACTATATTTGTATATATAGAAATTAAATAAATGTAAAAACAATTTGTCTTATTAATTATGGCAAATAACTGGAGTTCCTGCTTCTATAGATTCAAATATAGTTTGTGCTAAAGCGTGAGAACAATTTACACAGCCATGAGAACCACCATTTTTATAAATAGTTCCTCCAAAATCCTTTCTCCAAGAAGCATCATGCATACCAATACCACCATTGAAAGGCATCCAAAAATCAACAGGAGCAGCATATCCTTCTCCTCTTAATACAGCATTTCTTTCTTTATAATCTAGTTTATAAACACCTTCAGGGGTTGCATAATTTGCGCTTACATTACCAGTAACGATATTTCCATCAATAACAACATTTCCATTTTTAAAAAACCATAAATGTTGTTTTGTTAGATCGATTTCTACATAAGTGTTTCCTATGTCATCAGCACCAGTATAAGGTGTAGTTTGAGCATAACTAGGTTTTTTATTTATAGTTTTTCCTTCTTTTATAGCTTGTACTAAATTTTCAGTCTCTTTAGGCCTATCAATAGCCCAACCATAACTTCCTCCACTTACTTTTACATGTTCTCCTGTTGCTGTGACAAAATCTCTGGTTTTTCCTGTTGTATTGTAGGTATAGGCTAAATTATCTATATAAGCCCTTACCTTTTCTTTATCTATATAAGCATTAAATTTTTCATCTGTTTTAAGCCAATTATTTATTGTAGAAGCATTTATTACTTCCTTATTTCCTCTTATATCATAAGTTATTACTGATTGTAAATATTTGTTCATAGTTTTTTTAGCTTCAATAACTTCTTTTGACTTTGAAGTATATTTTGGATTTTCGTAACAATTGCTTTTTTCTAAATCTATAAGTTTTTTATCCTTAATTATTGCGTTTTTTATTTCTTTATACAGTGTATCTTCATTAACTTTATTACCCATAACTTCTGGTACAATTTCATAATCTTTACCTGTATATTTTAAACTAGCATTTTTAGGATTAGTTATTTTATCTTTATCTAAAAAAACCATTTTATCAATATGTTGTTTTAATAAATTTTCATCATAAGAAATAGTTCTAGGTATTTCGTGTTCTTTTTTCGTAAAAATACCTTTGAACAAATTGAAAGGATTTTCAGCATCTTTTAACTTTTTAATTTCGGTATTAGTATTATATTTCAGATTAAAGTCCTTTGCTGAAATCCTTTCTTTAGCTCCATCTCTACCTTCTAATTGTAGTGTGTAATTTTTTACCTCACTTTCCATTTCCTTATTAACTTCTTCTACAGTTTTACATGAAGCTTTAATGCCATTGATAGTTGTTCTAAAATAAAAATGATTCTTAAAGTATAATACCATACATACGTAGATTATAAGTACGCTTAATAACCCTATAATACTAGGTCTAATATGATTTTTACTTTTAGTTCTTCCTTTACTCATTAAAAAGATGCCTCCTAAACTTTAGTTACCATATATAATATATAACATTTTCGACTGGTTTTTCAATTCATTTATACAAATTTTATATATTTTTTATATATTTTTCTGGAATAATCTTTAATTGGGATAAAAAGCCTCTAAATAGAATTTATTTTGATTAAAGGAGAAAAGAGTTTTTACAAAATAATTATATTAAAAATTAATTATAATAAAATGTTTAATAAAAGAACATAAATGATTATCAATCCTTTTGCAGGTTATTTTATTATTTTAATTTCATAAAATTGGAATTGTTTTTTTAGCATAAACATAATAATTAGTATAATTATGTATTTTATGATATAATAATCCAGATATTTTGTTAAAATTCATTCATTTAATTAAGCATAGTGTTGGGGAGGCAATTTATGATTTTAAAAGAAACAGAATTAGTTAGACAAGCTAAAGAATCTAGGCACTTATATAATATAATTGTGGCTTATTTGTTAGTATTTTTATTTATGGTTATAGGACAAATAATAGGAGGAATTGTATTTCTTATAATAAAAACAATATTAAAGATTCCCAATAATACACCAATTAATTTTTCGCTTTATCTAATAACAGGTTTTTTATTTTCTACTTTAATTGTATTTATTTGGGTAAAAAAACGAGAAAAACGTAGTATTGCTGGCCTAGGATTTTTTAGAGAAGGATTTTTGGGAAAATACATTTCGGGTTTTATTGTAGGTGTTATATTATTTTCATCAGTAGTTATAGTTCTTATAGTTACAGGTCATATAAATTTAGTAAATGGATTAAATTTAAATAACATATTACCATTAATAATAGTTTTACCAGGATGGATGATTCAAAGTGCAACGGAAGAGGTATTAGTAAGAGGATGGCTTATGAATGTGTTAGGTGCAAAATATAATATTACTATAGGGTTAATATTTTCATCATTACTATTTGCTCTCTTACATTTTTTTAATCCTAATGTAAGTTTAGTTGCAATTTTAAATTTATTTATAACAGGAATAGTCTTCGGATTGTATGTTATAAAAACAAAGAATTTGTGGGGAGCTTGCGGACTTCATGCAGCTTGGAATTTTTTTCAGGGAAATATTTTTGGGCTTGAAGTAAGTGGTATAAAAACAGATATTGGGAGTTTAATGAAATTAAAATTAGTTGGCTCAGATTTATTTGCGGGAGGTTCCTTTGGCCCAGAAGCCGGAATTGCATGTACTATAGTTTTATCTGTAGCCATAATAATATTATTATATAAAATTAAAAATTCATATGAAAAAATCCATTTATAAAAGCAAAGGTAAATTATTAGTTCGTCTAATATAAAGAAGTAGACAATATATTAAAAAATAATAAATAAGATTATAAAGAGCATTCAGCTTATAACGGCTGGGTGCTTTTATATCTGTAGAAAGAGATTTTTAATATAAAATAGTCTTTAATTTTAAGGAAAGCCATTTTGAGACTTTCCTTAATACATAAATAAACATTTTAAAAAAATTGCGTCTTAACTCTATTCAACAATATAAGAAATTAGTCTTTCAATCTCAACTCCATAAACCTTGTTCCTTCAATTGGGTTATATACATATGGTTCAATATCATAAAATCCTAATGATGTATACAAGGCTTGAGCGCTTTTCATCGTTGGAAGAGTATCAAGTCTAATATGTTGATAATTCATTTTTGAGGCTTCTTCAATTATTATAGTAATAAGCTTTTTACCAATTCCCAATCCTCTGTAACAATCACGAACATATAATCTTTTCATTTCACATATATTTTCAGAAATATTACGAAGAGCAATACAGCCGGCCTCTTTGCCATCAACTAATGCTAATATTAAAACTCCATAGGGGGGTCCATATTTACCTGGCAGTGAATTAAATTCTGCTTCGAAATTTTGAAAAGAAAGGTCTATTTTCAGTGATTGAACATACTCTAAAAAAAGTTGCTTAATTTCTTCTATCATATCTTGTTCAGTTATATGCTTAAACTCAATGATATGTTTTTTATTATCAACTATAGCTTTCATAAGTTATACCCCCTATATCCAGTATTATTATAAACATTATATGATATTTAAGTAGCATGATTCAACACGAGTATACTTAATATAGCTTATTCTATATTCTCATTATAATATTAATCTTAATATAATGAGGGTAGACTTTTTCTCTAGTAAATTCAGATTAATATATATTTTCATTTCAATATTGAGTTAAAACACAGTTTTAATTCAATGTTAAACTAAAAGCTTCAAAACATTTATTAATTTTTGTGCTTAATATACAAAATAGTAATGTCACAAGTAAGTGTGTGAGTTTTTGTTAGATATATAAGCTGGCAATTATTTTATTAGCTATACCTAAATTATATTTGTTATAAAAATATCAATTAATGTTGAAATATAAAGGTTTATAAAATATATTGACAAATTATAAAATACAGTATAATATTTAATTAACATAAACGAACAACGGAAACGAAAAGAAAAACACAAATTAGATTTCATAAGTAAATTGTATTAATATAGATTAATTTGTTTTTATACTGAAAATAAGAGGTGATAATATGCTTCCAGTAGAGAGAGAACAATACATAATTGAAAAGTTAGATGAGCTAGGAACTGTGAAAGTTGAAGATATTGCTAATGAACTAGATGTAAGTTTAATGACTATAAGAAGAGATTTTGATAGATTACAGGATAAGGGTATTTTATATAGAAGTCATGGAGGAGCTGTAAAACGTTCTACTTATTTATCAGAACAAGCCTATGATTTAAAGAAGATAAGCAATATATATGTAAAAGAAAAAATAGCAGAAAAAGCTTTGAGCATAATTAAAGAAGGAGATAGTATATTTTTAGATGCAGGTACTACAACCTTTGAGTTGGCTAAAGTGCTTAACAAAGTAAAAGATATAACAGTTATAACAAACGATCTTAAAATAGCTTTAGAATTGTATCAAAACAGTGTGAAAGCTTATATAGTGGGGGGGAAAATACAAGAAGAAACAGGATGTATAATAGGCCCTACTGCAGATGAATTTATATCTAATATAAAAGTTAATGTAGCTTTTTTAGGAACCTCTGGAATAGATTCTGATTTTAGGTTATCTACTCCTACCTTTGAAAAGGCAAACTTAAAGAAGCGTATAGTAAAATCAGCATCTTATTCTGTTCTTTTAACAGATAGTAGTAAGTTTAATAAGGAATCCTTTGTAAATATATTTTCTATAGAATCAGTAAATTGCATTATTACAGATAAAAAATTTGATAAAGATGAAGATAAATATTTAGAATCATTAAATGTAAAAATAATCAATGTATAAATAGGAATTTTATTCAATGAATCCTATGAAGTTTAGTAAATGATTGGTTCGAGGGGGACATTAAATGTTAAATTATGTTATTATAGCTGACGATTTGACGGGAGCTAATGCTACAGGAGTTTTAATTAAAAAATTAGGCTTAAAACCTGTAACATTGATGAATTCTTTAAGAAAAGATGATTTAGAAAAATCCTACGATACAGTTCTTTATTCAACAGATAGTAGAGGGGTGGAAAAAGAAGATGCCTATGAAAGAGTTTATCAAGCTACAGAATTTTTCTTTAGCCCAAATGTAAAAGTTTACGGAAAAAGAATAGATAGTACTTTAAGAGGAAACATTGGATCAGAGATAGATGGAATGTTAGACGCCCTTCCAAAAGGTACTATAGCTGCGGTAGTACCGTCTTTCCCAGAGGCTAACAGACAAGCTGTGGGAGGATATCTTTTAGTAAATGGTAAGGCTTTAGAAGATTCAGATGCAGCAAAGGATGGTAAAAAGCCTATAAACTCTTCTATAATTGAAAAATTAGTAAAAGAGCAAAGTAAATATGAAGCCGCATCTATATATATTGAAGATATTAAAAAGGGATGTGAAAATTTACAAAACAAAATATTAAAGTTCTATGATGAGGGTAAAAAATTAATAATATTTGATGCTTTAGATAACAATGATTTAGAAATTATATCAAAAGCATTAATAAATACAAATATTAAGTTTATATCTGTAGATCCAGGTCCTTTTACTGCAGAGGTAATAAAGCAACATATTGTTTTAGATAAAGAGAGTAAAAGGGATAAAAAGATTAGCAATAAGGTGCTTATGTCTATAGGAAGTATAACAGATACTACTAGAGCACAGCTAGAAAGACTTTCAAAAGATAGGGATATATATAAAGTAGATATAAATTCTAGAGCTATATTAAGTGATATAAATATAAAACACAAAGAAATAGACAGAGTAATAAATAAGGTTATAGAAAATAAAGATTTATATGATGTATTTTGTGTAGTGCTAGATTCTTTATATGAAGAAGTAAGGATTAATTTAGATGAGGAAGCAAAAAAACAAAATACTACAAAAGAATTTTTATCTCAAATAATGAATACTTCAGTAGCGGAAATAAGTTATAGAATAATGAAAGAAATAAAATCTATAAAGGGTATATTTAGCAGTGGAGGAGATATAAGTGTTAGTATTTGTAGAAAATTTAATTCAGCAGGACTAGAACTTTTAGATGAAGTAATGCCTTTAGCCGCTTATGGCAAGTTTATAGAAGGAGAATTCCCAGACATGAAAATTGTAAGCAAAGGGGGAATGGTAGGAAAAGAAGATGGAATGGAGTTATGTGTAGATTATTTATTTAAAAATATTAATTGTGACTAGGGAGGACTAAATATGATTAATAATAAACCAATAATAGGAATACCTATAGGAGATCCAGCCGGTGTAGGGCCAGAAATAGTAGTAAAATCATTAACTGAAGCAGAAGTTTATGAAAAATGTAATCCTATATTAATAGGAGATGCAAAAGTAATTAAACAAGCTATGGGATTCTGCAATGTTAATTTAAATATAAATTCAATTAAAAAAGCAGATGAGGGTAAGTTTACTTTAGGAACTATAGATTTGATAGATTTAAATAATATAAATATTGATGAATTAAAAATAGGTAAGGTTCAAGGTATAGCAGGAAAAGCAGCCTTTGAATATATAAAAAAATCTGTAGAAATGGCTAAAGAGGGAGAGCTAGATGCTATAGCTACAACTCCAATAAATAAAGAGTCCTTAAGAGAAGGTAATGTAAATTATATTGGTCATACTGAGATTTTAGCAGATTTAACAGATACAGAAGATCCTCTTACTATGTTTGAAGTTAGAGGAATGAGAGTATTCTTCTTAACAAGACATGTCTCTTTAAGAAAAGCTTGTGACTTAGTAACTAAAGAAAGAGTATTAGATTATATAATAAGATGCTCTGAAGCTCTAGAAAAATTAGGAGTAAAGGATGGGAAGATGGCTGTTGCAGGTTTAAATCCTCATAGTGGAGAACATGGCTTGTTTGGGGATGAAGAAATGAAAGCTGTTGTTCCAGCTATAGAGGAAGCTCAAAAAATGGGATATAAAGTAGAAGGTCCTATAGGAGCAGATTCAGTATTCCATCTAGCTCTTAAGGGAAGATATAATTCAGTATTATCTTTGTATCATGATCAAGGGCATATAGCAACAAAAACATTAGATTTTGAAAGAACTATTGCTGTAACAAATGCAATGCCAATACTTAGAACTTCAGTAGATCATGGAACTGCTTTTGATATAGCAGGTACTGGACAAGCTAGTTCTGTAAGTATGGTAGAAGCTATAATTTTAGCGGCTAAATATTCACCTAAATTCAAAAAATAAAATTTATTAATAATTATGATAAGTTCTAGGGATTCTTATCTTCACCCGATGAAAGATGAAGATAAGAATCAGCTAGGATAATAGATAAGCTGAAATTTAAGTTTTAACTTCATAGGGGAAATTTATATTACATAAATTTATTACATAGATAAAGTATACATAAAATTTTTTACTAGTTTTTTTAAATACAAATGAATACCTTTACAAAACAAAAGGAGGAAGAATAATGGGAAACACAGTAGCAGGAAATCAAATGATATTAGGACTTGTAGTTGGAATTAGCATACTCGTATTTTTAATATTAAAAACTAAAATTCATACATTTTTAGCACTAATTATTGCAGCAGCTACTACTGGACTTGTAGGAGGAATGCCACCTAATAAAATAATTGATTCAATATCTAAGGGTTTTGGGGGAACATTAGGAAGCATTGGTATAATCATAGGTTTTGGGGTAATGATGGGCCAGATTTTTGAAGTATCTGGTGCAGCGGAGAGAATGGCTAGAACTTTTATAAAGTTTTTAGGTAAAAAAAGAGAAGAATTAGCATTAGCAATAACAGGGTTTATAGTGTCTATACCTATATTTTGTGATTCAGGATTTATAATTTTAGCACCACTTGCAAAAGCAATCTCCAAGAAAACTAAAAAATCAGTAGTTTCTCTAGGAGTAGCTTTAGGATTAGGACTTGTAATTACACATAGTTTGGTACCACCAACACCTGGCCCAGTGGGAGTTGCAGGGATATTTGGAGTAAGTGTAGGAAACTTTATTTTATGGGGAATTCCTTTAGCTATACCTATGGTGATAGCCGGAATGATTTATGGAAAGTATATAGGAAAAAAAATATATCAAATTCCAGGGGATAAAGAAGATGAGTGGATTAGAACAGAATATCAAGAGCCAGTATATGATTTTGAACATGAAGAGGATAATAGAGAATTACCATCTACCTTTATGGCTTTTGCACCAATAATAACACCTATAATATTTATACTTATAAATACTATATTAGATGTTTTAATTAAACAAAAATCAATAGCTCCTAGTGGATTTACTAACATGGTTCAATTTTTAGGTTCGCCAATAATCGCAGTAGGAATTGGTCTTGTAATTGCTATATATGGACTAGCGGGTAAGCTAAGCAAAGAAGATGTTATAAATGAAATGGAAAAAGGAATAAAATCTGCTGGTATAATAATATTAGTTACCGGTGGCGGTGGAGCATTAGGTATGGTGCTTCGTGATAGTGGTACAGGAGATTATATAGCGAAATCAATTGCAGGTTCTCATATGCCTGTTGTATTAATACCTTTTATAATAGCCTCTTTAGTAAGACTTATCCAAGGAAGTGGAACAGTTGCCATGATAACTGCAGCTTCTATAACTGCACCAATTGTTGCAGCATCAAATGTTAATCCAATATTAGCAGCACTTGGAGCATGTATGGGATCACTTTTATTCTCATATTTCAATGATAGTTATTTCTGGGTAGTTAACCGTTCTCTTGGAATAAAAGACGCAAAAGAACAAATAAAAGTATGGTCAGTTACTACTACTATAGCTTGGGCAGTAGGTTTAATAGAACTAATTATATTAAGTTTTATACTATAAAATGTAAATGAATTAAGCTGAAGTTTTTACTTCAGCTTAATTTTTATTTAATAGGCATTATAAAAAATGCTCTTATTTTTTTATATTTGCGGTGTGAAAGTTAAATCTATTTTATTTCCACATTTACATAATAAGTACTAATCTAATAATTGTATAAATTAGTAAAAATCTAATAATAGTACAATGGTACTACTATGTTATGCTTCCACGGTCTTAATTAATTAAGTAATTTCTTATATAATTATATATATAATGTTGAAAAGAAAATTCTATGAAAGAGGGATAATTATGAAAAACTTGACATTAAGAGATGCAGTGGAGGAGGACGCCCCCATTATCACTGGTCTTATATATGATACGGAGGATCTTCCAGAGCATATTTGGGGCCAGGGGACTAAAGAGGAAATTTTAAATAGGATTAAATTGTTAGTATTAAGTGGTGAATCTAGATATTCTTATTTAAATATAAAGGTAGCAGAGCGAAATGATAAAATCTGTGGAGCTATAATTCTTTTAAATAGTGAAGAAATAGCACAGCTAGATACTAAAACTAGTTTAAAGTTGCTTTTTATGATTAAAGGGATTAAAGAAAAGGTAAAATTTATAAAAGATTTTATTAAGGGAATGAGTTTAGAAGAGGGCGGAAAAAGAGAACTTTATATAGCAAACTTAGCCACAACTAAAGAAGTTAGAGGTCTTGGAATAGGAAAAGAGTTAATGAAACTAGCAGAAAAAATTGCTAAAGAAGAAGGATATAAGGGCTGTTCACTATTGGCTAAGGATAAAAATGTAAGAAAATTCTATGAAAAATTAGATTATAAATTTGAAAAGAAGGAAAAGTATTGTTCACAATATTTATATAGAATGGTTAAAATGGTTTAAATGGTTCTAGAATAAATGTAAACAAAGTGTAAAAGAGCTTAGAATAAGATCTTTTACACTTTGTTTTTATAAATTTATAAATTTTACAATATATTAAAAAATACATAGATATAAGTTAATATTAACAATACCAATATATAAATATATTTTACAAGAATAAATATTATGTTTATTGTAAAAATAATATTTAAGAGGATAATTGCATGTTGTTTTTTATAAAAATTAACTAATGTATTGGTAATATATTGGAATTAAAAGGACGTGTTTAATTTATGTGCACTAGTGTAATTCTAAAAACAAAGGATAGTAAAAATTTGTTTGGACGTACAATGGACTTCTCAGTGAAGTTTGATGAATCTGTTCGTTTAATTCCTAGAAAATTTAAATGGACTAATGTAACAGATAAAAATGTTAAAAGTACAAAATATGCTTTTATTGGTATGTCTGTAGTAACAGACAATCATCCCGTTTTTGCTGATGGTGTGAATGAAAAAGGTTTAACCTGTGCTACTCTTTATTTCCCTGGATTTGCAAAGTATGAGGAGGAAAATATTGAAAATAAAGAAAATATAGCTTGTTATGATTTTGTATTATGGGCACTATCTCAATTTAAAAATTTAGAGGAAGTAAAAAAATCATTGAAAAATGTAGTAATTATTAATAAAGTATTGTCTATATTAAATTTTGCTCCACCCTTGCATTGGATTTTATCTGATAAATCTGGTAAAAGTATAGTGATAGAAAGAACATATAGGGGATTAGAGGTATTTGATAATCCAATTGGTGTTATGACAAATAGTCCTAATTTTGAATGGCATTTAAGTAATTTACGTCAATATATTGGAGTGAGAGCTAAACAATTTGATAATGTTACATGGAATGGTTTAGAGTTATCTGCTTTTAGCCAAGGGTCTGGAACTTTTGGATTACCAGGAGATTTTACTCCACCCTCTCGCTTTGTTAGGGCAGTTTATTTAAAAAATAATATTGTGGATATTGATAATGAGATTGAAGGAATAAATGGTATATTTCATATATTGTCTAATTGTGAAATTCCTAAAGGAACAGTTTTAAAATCTGATAATGCTTGTGATTATACATTATATACTTCTGCAATGTGTAGTGAATCAGCTACATATTATTATTATACTTATGAAAATTGCCAAATTTCAGCTGTTCATTTATTTAATGAAGATTTAAATGCTCCCCTTATGAAAGAGTTCCCAATCAATAAAGTAGAATCAATTAATAATATGAATTGATAATATAAAAGACTATCTTAATTTAAATTTTGAGATAGTCTTTTATATTGTATCCAGCATGCATTTAGCAGTAGAAGCCCTTGTAGTCAATTGGGAGGGGGAATTACTAATCAATGGCAAGAAAAATTGGTATGGAAATTGTAACTTTATTTATTAAAAGAAATTGAAGATAGGATGGATAATAATAATTAATTAAAAATAATTATTGACTAATAAGAAAATATATGAAATAATATGATCAAAGTTAATTACAAATAGTAACCAACTGATAAAGAAATGTATATTATTATTTATAACTTAAATTTAAGAATAGAGTACATAGTTTTATACAAATAATAAAATTAGAAAATATAAATAACGGTTTTGGATATTATAATATAAGATATCATATTAAATATAATTACCTTTTAATGATGAAATCAAAATCATATATAAAATTGGAGGAATCAATAATGAAAAAAGATTTTTATGAAGCAATAGAAAAGAGACGTACATTTTATGGAATTAGTAAGGAAGCAGTAGTTTCAGATGATAGAATTAAGGAAGTTATTGAGCATGCAGTAAAGCATACACCTTCTGCTTTTAATTCTCAAAGTGCAAGAATTGTACTATTATTAGGGGATAAACATGATAAACTATGGAGTATTACAAAAGAAGCTTTGAGAAAGATAGTACCTGAAGATAAATTTGGAAGCACTGAAGAAAAAATAAACTCTTTTGCTAGTGGTTATGGAACAATTTTATATTTTGAAGATATGAGTGTAGTAGAAGATCTTCAGAAACAATTCGCTCTATACAAAGATAATTTCCCAATATGGTCTCAACAATCTAGTGCAATGCATCAATTTGTTATCTGGACATCATTAGAAATAGAAGGTTTTGGAGCTTCATTGCAACATTATAATGAACTTATTGAAGAAGATGTAAAAAAAGAATGGGATATACCAAACAACTGGAAGCTTATAGCTCAAATGCCTTTTGGAAAACCAGTAGTAAATCCAGATGAAAAACAATATAATCCATTAGAAGAACGTATTAAAATAATTAAATAATTAAAATAATAATATACTTAAGCTCTCATATTGTGGGAGCTTAAGTATATTAGCGTTTAAAATGTTTTTAGAGTAAGGAACAAGATAAGCAATTTATGTATATATAGGTATATTTTCTAATCAAATTCTAATCTTTTATTAAAGTCCCTCTAATTTTCACTATATATAATAAAAACATAAAGTATAAGAAATTATTAGATTAGATGCAGTTTCTTAAACATATATAATAAAAATGGAGGGATTTTATAATGAATGTGTCTTTAGAACAAATAGACTTATTAAGAAAGAGAGCAAATGTAAGCTATGAAGAAGCAAAAGAGGTATTAGAAAAATTTGATGGTGATATTATAGAAGCTTTAGTATATCTTGAAAAGAATAAAAAGGTCAATGAGGATTTTTGCTGTGAGAGTAAATTTTTTAATAAAATTAAGATGTTAATTAGAAAAGGCAATAAAACTAAAGTTGTAGTCAGAAAAAAAGAAGAAACTGTATTAAAAGTACCAGTTAATGTGGTTATATTATGTGCTGCTTTAGCATTTCCAGTTACAATAGCGGCTACTATAATTGCTTTAGTAACAAAGCATACTATTAGAATAGAAAAAAATTCAGGAGAAGACTCAAAGGTTAATGATATTTTAAATAAAGTATCAACTAAAGTTAATGATATAGTTGATGATTTATCAGAAGAAAAAGAAGTGTATAATTAAATAAATTTTAAATAAACTGTGGTTTAAATTTAAGAATTATTCTATAAAAGTAAAAAGAGTTGTCTGAAAAAATATATTTACTATATTAAAACTAAATATATTTTCAGGTAGCTTTTTTTATTGTATATATATTTATACAAGTTAAAAAATATTTTGTATAATAAAAATATATTAGCTAAAAACAAGTACTTAAAGCTATTCATTAAGGTATAATTTATATAAATAGTTTTTTAGATTAAGTGGAATAATTTTTGGAGGAATTAAAATGGATAAACAGCATAAGGAAAGAATTCTTATAGTAGAAGATGAAGTTAAAATTTCTCGTTTTCTTCAGCTAGAATTACAATATGAGGGGTATGAAATAGAGCAAGCATATGACGGTAGAGAAGGATTAGATAAAGCTTTAAATGAAAAGTGTGACCTAATATTATTAGATATAATGCTTCCTAAATTAAATGGTATGGAAGTTTGTAGAAGGATACGTCAAATATCAGATATACCAATAATAATGTTAACAGCTAAGGACGAAACCACAGATATTGTAATGGGATTAGATACTGGTGCTGATGATTATATTACTAAACCTTTTGCTATAGAAGAACTTTTAGCTAGAATAAGAGTAGCATTGAAGAGAAAAAAATTAGAAGTAAAAGATTCTAATACTATTTCTATAAAAGGATTAGAATTAGATTTAGATAAACATATTGTATCCTATAATCAACAAATTATAGATCTTACAAAGACTGAGTTCGATTTATTAAAATTTTTTATGGAAAATAAAAATATTGCTTTAAATAGAGAACAAATATTGGATAAAGTATGGGGATTTGACTATTTTGGGGACACTAATGTGGTGGATGTTTATGTAAGATATTTAAGAACAAAAATTGATAATAAGTATAGTGAAAGATTTATATATACAATTAGAGGAGTGGGATACCTTTTAAAAGATGAATAAGAAGCTGAGTTTTATAAAGGTTATTAGAGATATTTTTAAATATATTTATATAATTATAAAAAAAATAATAATAGTAATTCCAAGAATTATTAAAGCTTTATTAAATAAATTTAAAATAAGATTAAGATTCTCTATTACTTTTAAGTTGAATTTTATGTATACACTTATAATATCAATATTGCTATTTTTATTTACATATACAGTTTTGTTTGGTTTTAGGTCCTTTTTAATAAAAGAGGCTAAGAATAACTTAAATATGTATGCAGAAATAGTATCAAATAATATAAAAGATGTTCCAAAAGTCCCAAAGGAATTAATAGATAGTGTTGCTAAAAAAGGTAATGTATCTATTAATATTTTGGAAAATGATAAAAGCATTATTTACTCAACCAATAAAAATATGAAAGAATATTATGGGAATTTTAAAAAGGATTTACCATATCTTATAACAGGAAATGATAATATAGAAAGATTAATTTTAAATAAAAGTTTTGAATTAAAAAATGAAATATATTATATACAAGTTATAAGTGATTTACAAAAGGAAAATCAATATTTTCATTTATATTTTATCATTCTAGGGGTTATTGATAGTTCCATTATAATTATAATTATAAAATTTGGTTCTCGTATAGGTAAAAAAGTTGTTGATCCTATAAATGAAATGAATTATACAATAAAAAAGATAAATGTACAAAATTTAGATACTCGTCTTAATGTGAAAGGTTTCCATGATGAATTAAGAGAACTTACCCAGACAGTTAATGATATGTTTGATAGAATTGAAGAGTCTTATGAAAATCAAAATCGTTTTGTATCGGATGCTTCCCATGAACTTAGAACCCCGATTGCAGTTATTCAGGGATATGCAAATATGCTCTATAGATGGGGTAAAGATGATAAAGAAGTCTTAGAAGAAGCCGTTACCGCTATTAAAGATGAGTCAGAAAATATGAAGGATCTAGTTGAAAAATTATTATTCTTAGCAAGGGCTGATAAAAAAACTCAGAAGATTCATAAAGAAGAGTTTTATATAAATAAATTATTGGATGAAATTGTACGAGAAACTAGGTTAATAAATTCAAGTCATAATATTATTAATGAAAGTAATGATAATATTCTAGTTTTTGCAGATTATAAATTGTTAAAGCAAGCTTTACGAATATTTATAGATAATAGTTTGAAATTTACACCGGAAAATGGGCAAATAACTATTGGATCACATATAAATAAAAATAAAGTTGTTATTACAGTTGAGGATACAGGTTCAGGAATCCCTAAGGAAGATATACCTTATATTTTTGATAGATTTTATAGAGTTGATAAGGCTAGAACAAAAGATAAAGGAGGCAGTGGTTTAGGGCTTTCTATAGCAAAATGGATTATAAAAGAGCATAAAGGCAGAATAGAAATCAAAAGTAGAGTTAATATAGGAACCAAAATAAGTATATTTATATCTGTAAAAAATAAGGATTAAACCACTTATGTAGGCAAAGCAATGGGATTCAGATAATAATAAACCAATGGAAGATAAACATAGATTAAGCTCAAAGGTAAGTATATAAATATTTTAAATGAAAAGAGAGTGTCTCAAAATAGCTTTAATTTTAATATAGTAAATAAAAATAATACATGTAATAAACATATGAATAAGCTTTAGCAGTTCTTAATTCGACGGAATTAAAAATTTTTGTAATTCCTCACAGGACGTGAGGAGCCAGTAGTGAAGCCAGAGGAGGTTGCCTCTACTGGGTAAAAAATTTTTAATGGAGTCAAATTTAGAATTGCTTAGCAAAATGAATTGCTTTATGAATGTATTTATTTATATTTACTGTTTTAAAATTAAAGCTGATCTTATTTTGAGACATTTTTTTTGTAATTAAGCGATATATTATTTAGTTTGTAAATAAAAGTAAATAAAGGACGTAAATTGTCCCTATTAATCCTTATAATATATAGATACCACTCTAATATTAGGAAGGAATAACTAATGTTATGTAGAATTGTGTAAAATATACAAACAAAATATAGAAAAAAAGAGAGGTGACAGATTAGTATCATTATCACTGGGGAAGATATTTTTTATTATTAAAGTATACAAATATAATGAAAAATAAGCTATTTAATACTTTATGTGTTTGTAATGAACATTTTAATATAGGGAGGACGTATTATGATTTTAGTAAATGAATTGGAAAGTTTAAAGGTATTAGCTGAAGTGCAGGCAAATACAGTTCCAGGGGGAATTATATTTGGAATAATGGAAGGGGATACTATAGTATGGGTAAAATCCTCTGATTCACTTAATATTAAATTACTTAGTGTAGGAAATAAATTGGGTAGTGATAGTACTACTCTTGTTGCAATGCGTCAAAGAAGAGTTTTATCTCAAAATATTGACCGTTCTGCTTACGGAATAAGATTAACAATTACTTCAATTCCAATTGTAGATGAGGAAGATAATGTGGTTGGAGCTTTTGCTATGGCAGTGCCAAAATTACATCCTATCGGTAAATCTTTTGGAAGTTTTGCCCCAATGCTAGGGGAAATGTTCCCAGAAGGGGCGTTTTTATTTACGACGGATTTAAATAAGATTGTAGATATACAGTCATCAGAAAAATTTGATGTTCCAACTATACAATCTGGAGATAAGCTTAAGGAGGATTTTATAGCAAGTAAAGTAATAAAAACAGGAAAACCACAGTTAGAACAAGTAAAAACTTTAGAATATGGAGTTCCTGTAACTTTATCAGGATATCCATTATTTGACGAGGAAAATGGAAACAAAGTTGTAGGCTCTTTCTGCATAATTATGCCACAGGAAGTTGCAGACAAATTGAGAACTATGTCTAATAATCTTGAAGACAATCTTTCAGAGATCTCTGCTACTATTGAACAGTTGGCAGCATCTGCATCACAAATACATACTAATGAACAGGATTTAAATCAAGAGATAGACAAAATAATAACTGTATCAGAGGAAATTAACGAAATATCTTCCTTTATAAAGGCAATAGCTGATGAAACAAAGATGCTTGGATTAAATGCAGCTATTGAAGCTGCTAGAGCTGGAGAGGCTGGCAAAGGGTTTGGTGTAGTTGCACAGGAAATAAGAAGGTTGTCTGAGCAATCTAAAAGTACAGTACCAAGAATTAAAGAGTTAACAGATAACATTAAGATAAAGGTAGAGGACGTAAGTAAAAAAAGCCAAAGCTCATTAGTTTCAAGTCAAGAACAGGCAGCAGCTTCACAGCAAATTACAGCAGGTATAGAGGAAATAACATCTATGTCTGAAGAATTAAATACTATTGCACAGAAACTATAGGATTATTATTATAAATGTGAATGTGAAATTTTTACCAAATACTTTGTGATTTTAAAAGTATATACAAAACAATATAATATTAGAATTTTATAAAATTACTTTAAAAACAATAGAATGTAACTAAAAAGTGAGAAATTGAGTTCAAAGTAAATTGTAAGAAGGGGTGGATCAAAGAGATTTAATTTTAAAAAGGCAAAGATAAAAAATATATTTATAAACCGATTGGTTCCGTTTATTAAATTCATCTTTTATCTTTGCTATATTTAAAATTAAATATATTTTATTTTGAGAAAGCCTCTTCATACTTTTTAAAGGCTATTAAGGTAGCCCCAAGAGCTCCACATATTTGAGGTTCTTCACATATAGAGATTTTGCTATTTAGTTTTGTTTCTAAGGCTTTTACTACTCCTAGATTTTTTGCTACACCTCCAGTCATCATATAAGAGCCCTCTTTTCCTACTCTATTTAATAATGATAGCATTTTTGAAGCTATGGAATCATTAAGTCCATGAATTATATCACACTTTTCCTTGTTTTCAGCTATAAGGGACACCACTTCAGATTCTGCAAATACGGTACACATATTGGTTATTTTAAGTTCTTCCTTCCAATTAAGCCCTTCCTTACTCATTTCATCAATGCTTATTTGGAGAGTTCTAGCCATCATGTCAAGAAATCGGCCTGTACCTGCAGCGCATTTGTCGTTCATTGCAAAGTCTTTAATATTCCCATTTTCGTCTAATCTTATTACTTTACTGTCCTGGCCACCAATATCCATAACTGTTCTAATGTTAGGATTTAAGTGATGAGCTGCAATGCCGTGACAGGTTATTTCAGTAACATCCTCATTAGCAAAAGGAATATTTATTCTACCATAGCCAGTGGAAACAATGTATTTAATGTCATCCCTTGAAAGATGAGCCTTTTCTAAGGCAACCTCCAGTGCAGCCTTTGCACCATGAATACTTTTAGCACCAGTGCTTACTATTGAGTAGCTGATTATGTTTTTATCCTTATCTAGAATCACTACATTTGTAGAAGTTGATCCACTATCAATACCTGCTACATAGCAGTTATTTTCTAAGCGGGAGAAGGTTTCACAACTTGTTTCTGTTTTCCCTTTAAACAACCTTTCAATGAAGGCCTCTATTCTGGTAGTAAGTTGTCCCCTACTTTGATTAGTATAATCAGTTTCAATCTTTAATATGGGAATATTAAGTTTCTTTTTAATTGATGCATATTCAAAGGAATAATAATCGCAGAATTTTACTGTGTTATAAATAATTCCTGATATATTATTAGAAAGAATAAGTTTTTTTCTGTAGGAAATATCAGACATTCTCATGCAAGGAGTTTGAGACAAAATAGCTCCAGCATACCATAAAATAAGATCATCTATAGAAGATAAATCAGGTAATTTGTCCCATATAAAATTTTCCCCTGTACAAGTAAGGTTTAATACTGATGATTCAGTACAATTTTCTATCACATTTATAAGGGATTCATCACATCTACCACCTAAAAGAGCAATCCTGCTATTAAAATTATTTTCACAGGTATTACCAGTAACAATATGATTTTGAATAGATAGTTTGAATTTTTCAACATTAAAGTTTTTTCCACTAAACTTTTCATAACTATCTATGAATTTCATAAAGGATTCCTTAAGCAAAATACGTGAACAACAGTTGTTTTTGTGAGGTAAGTCCATCATATATACATATTTCATATTTGATTGGGATTTTAAAACATCATATAATCTTCTCATGCTGTCACAGCAGTTCATTAATAGTAACTGATCACTATTATAATCAATAAGGTTTTCAAATAAGGACTTACAATATGTACACATATTTGGGTGCATAAGTACATCAGCTCTATCAAAGGTATATGCTATAGGATTTATTTTTATGGGAACCTCATCAAAAGCTTCAAGTATAGAAAGGGGGGTATATTTACAAGTATATGCAATCATAGTTAGATACCTCCTTTATTATTTTCTAAAATTTCAAAAAATGCTTCCAATCTGGTACGAAGCTGACCATCCTGAGAATTTCGCCTATCAACCCCATCTCCATCTATAGATAGATAAGGAATATTATTTTTCTCCATAACTTTTTTAAGTAGCATGGCTCCTCCATTGGATTGCTTACAACCCCAGTGACAAAAATTTATTACTGCATCTGCATTAAGAGTTTTTGCTGCATTCAATATATTTTCAGCCCTCCTTAACTGAGGCCCATTAAAATGATTTAGTATGAGCTTTTTTGCTATTGAATTATAAGGATTTTTTATATCCAACTCTGCTAAATAATCAAAGGATAAATCGCAGCCTAATAATTGAATTTCTTTATTATTATTAAAGTATTTTTTTAGAGTTTCTTGATAAAAAGGCAGTAAATGAACCCACAAGAATTTTTTGCATTCACCTTTATCATAAGTAAGAATATCTTCATAGATTTTTCTATAAAATTGTAAAGTTTCTATTCTACCCATAGCTACGTGGGAAGTAAAAAGCTTATACATTTCAAGGGTTAATGTGTTTGGAAAGTATCTACAAGAAAGCTCTTTCATATATTTCAACTGATATGTTCTTGAAAGATTTTCATTATGAATTACTGTCTTTAGTTTATTTTCATCTAATTTAACATTCATTATATCCTGAATCATTTCTACCATTTCATATAATTGAGAGGCTACATATTCCTCTCCATCCTTTGAATATTCATAAGGAATGTCAATGATGTACAATTCAATATCAAGGCAATTTGAAACATGTCTAAAGGTATTTATATTAGCATCACAGGCCATAGTAGTTGTAACTGCAAACCGTGGTTTGGGAAGTAGCTTTGATTCAACAGCTCCTATAAAGGTTTTGTGATAACTACAAAGAGTTTCTGGAATATTCATTTTTTCTGCGTAATCTATAAAGCCATCTTCACATTTTGTCCCAGATAAATAAGAAGAAATCCCTTCAACAAACATAGGATAAATGTCTAGAGCATGCAAAAATTCACAAGGAGCAAACAAATTAACCATTGCGGAACGTTCTGGATATTTAAGAGGTTCTAATATAAATTTCATGCATATTTTTTCAAGATATTGTAGGGATGAAGGGAATTGATGGTTAGGAAACTTGTCCATAAATTTGTAATTAAGAGTATATCCTGTTTTTAAAAGAGCACGGGTACGTGATGGAGTATCTATGTTCTTTTTTATAATTGAACCATAGTGCTTAATTAAATCCATTTCATCACCAATCCTTATTTATAAATAAATGTAAAATAGTTAAAATATTACAATATATAATATGCCACAAAATGATTAATATGTAAATACTATAAAAAATAATTGAAATTTAAAAAGAAGTCCTATGAAAATAGATCTAATTTTAATATAGCAAAGATAAAAAAATGCACGTAGTAAACCATATGAATAAGCTTTAGTAGTTCTTAATATGGAGAAGTTAAAAATTTTCGTAATTCCTCACAGGACGTGAGGAGCTAGTGGTGAAACCAAGGACGGTGCCTCCACTGAGTAGAAAATTTTTAACGGAGCCATATTTAGAACTTCTTAGCAAAATGAATCGGTTTATGAGTGTATTTTTTATCTTTGTGGTGTTAAATTTGGATTGATTTTATTTTGAGATATGTTTTTTTTAGATTTTAGTAATATACTATCTGATTTATAAATAATATATTACTAAAAATACATAAGGCTTTATTCAATTACATATATAATTATACATATGTAATACCTTTTATAATATAAAATATTTTGATACACCTATAGGAGGGAAAAACCTTGATGAATAAAAGAATAAATACAATGTATTTTAGTGCTACGGATACAACTAAAAAAGTAGTATGTGGTATAGCAGAAAAACTTTCAGAAGATTTTAAGGTAAAAGAAAAGATAAGTAATGTTGATTTTACATTACCAAAGGTAAGAGAAAAAGTAGTGTCTTTTTCAAAAGAGGATATTGTTATAGTAGGAGTTCCCGTTTATGCAGGAAGAGTTCCTAATGTACTTTTAAAGTACTTAAAAACTATTATTGGTAATGGTGCACTGGCCGTAGCGGTAGTGGTTTATGGAAACAGAAATTATGATGATGCATTAATAGAACTAAAGGATATACTAGAATCAAATGGCTTTAATGTTATTGGAGGAGCTGCATTTATAGGGGAACATTCTTTTTCTAATAGTCTTGCTAAAAATAGACCAGATGAAAAAGATATGGATGTAGTAAGGTTTTTTGCTGATGAAGTATATAAAAAGATTATAGATGAAAAGCAAATGGAAAATGTATTTGTAAAGGGAAATATACCTTATAGAAAATATTATATGCCGAGGGATGAAAATGAAAATCCCATTGATATAAGAAAAGTTAAACCAAAAACAAATAATAATTGTATAAATTGCAAGCTTTGTGTGAATCTTTGCCCTATGGGATCTATTGATTTTCAAGATGTAACTAAATTAAATGGGATTTGTATAAAATGTTGTGCCTGTATTAAAAAATGTCCTGTTAAGGCAAAATATTTTGATGATAATGGCTACTTAAAACATAAACAGGAACTAGAAAATAATTTTAAATATAGGAAAGAACCAGAATTATTTATTTAATGTAATTTTTAAAATACTTCTCACATATATATCTATATAGATTTTTTTAATAAGAATATAATAAATTTCTTAAGAATGGTACTAAAAGAAATTTTAATAAATATAAATTACTATATATAAAAATTTTTAAGAAAAATTGTACTTTTTTTAACAATCATAAATAAGCATAATTTCAAAATACTTGAATAATAGTATAGTAGGTACAAATAAAATTTAAAATATATAAAAAATCAATTTTAACCCTTATAAAGTAGGCTAATTTAATAGAAATCAGTATCAAAAATGAAAAAATAATGAGTAAAATTGTTAATTTTTTAACTATTTTTCAACATTAACAGAAAAGATTTTATTTAATCAACAGAATAAATCATTTTAAATTTAGTTATTTAATTGGATTTGGTACAAGTTTACTTTTAAATTATTTAATTAAATTTGCCTTATATTTAATGAATTTTGGTACAAGTTTATTATTTAGCTGAATTTGGTACAAGTTTACCTTTTAAAAGTAAGGCAAGCTTAGCCATTTCAATATAGTAAAGTTTAATATTTAAGGAGGAATGTTAAAATGACAAAAGAGGGATTAGCTTTAGAAGGTGTAAAAGTAGTTGAATTATCAAGTTTTGTAGCAGCTCCAAGTTGTTCAAAATTGTTAGCTGATTGGGGAGCTGATGTAATTAAAATAGAACCAATTCAGGGAGATAATATAAGAGTTGTAGGTGGAGTATATAATTCACCAGCAAGAGATGATGAAAATCCTATGTTTGAACTTGAAAACGGAAATAAAAGAGGCGTTGCAATAAATACTAGAAGTGAAAAAGGTAAAGAGGTATTAGGAAAATTACTTAAAGATGCAGATGTTTTTGTTACAAATGTAAGAGAAAAGGCATTACAAAGAAGTGGATTATCCTATGATCAATTAAAGGATAAATATCCTTCATTAATACATGCACATATATTAGGATATGGAGAAAAAGGGCCACTTAAGGATAAGCCTGGATTTGACTATACTGCATATTTTGCAAGAGGAGCTGTAAGCACATCTTTAATGGAAAAAGGAACATCACCAGCTAATACCAATGCAGGTTTTGGTGATCATTATGCAGGCATGAGTTTAGCAGCTGGTATATTAGCAGCACTTCACAGAAAGAAATTAACTGGAAAAGGTGACAGAGTTACAGTAAGTTTATATCACACAGCTATATTTGGTATGGGATTAATGATTACTACAGCTCAATACGGAAATAAAATGCCATTATCAAGAAGAACTCCAAATAACCCATTAGCAACAACTTATAGATGCAAAGATGATAGATGGATACAATTAGCATTGCTTAAATATGATGCATGGTTCCCTAAATTCTGTAAGGAAGTAATAAATAGACCTGACCTAATAGAAGACTCAAGATTTAATAAACAATCTGAAGTAGTAAAACATGTTGAAACTTTTGTTGGAGTATTAGAAGGAGAATTTATTAAAAAGGATTTAAAGGAATGGGCAGATTTATTAGATAAGGCTGACTTACCATATGAAAAATTACAATATTGTGAAGATATATTAGAAGACGAGCAAGCATGGGCAAATGACTATTTATTCAAGACCACATATGACAGTGGAAATACTGGTGTATTAGTTAATTCTCCTGTTAAATTTAGCGAAGCTGGAATGAGACCATATAAAGCTGCACCAAAGATTGGTGAAGATACTGAGGCAATTTTGACATCATTAGGATATAGCAAAGAAGAAATAGAAGAAATGAGAAAAGAGAATGCAATAAAATAAATTAATGTAAGTTTTTAGATGGAGGGTATAAAAACTTAGATCGAGAAAGGGGAGGAATATAAATGGCTGATAAGAAAGACGAAAAAAAGAAAGCGGCAAAAGTGATTAATGGTATATTAGCTAAATCTTATGCTGATGCTTGGAAGGCAAAAGAAGAGGGAAAACCGGTTGGTTGGTCAACTTCTGTATTCCCACAGGAATTAGTAGAAACTTTTGGTTTAGACGTATTATATCCAGAAAACCAAGCGGCTGGGGTTGCAGCTAAGAAAGAGTCCTTATCACTTTGTGAGGCTGCAGAAAGTGCTGGATATTCAATTGATTTATGTGCATATGCAAGAACAAATTTTGGACTTCTAGAAAAAGGTGGATCAGAAAACTTAAACATGCCAAAGCCTGACTTTATATGCTGCTGTAATAATATTTGTAATCAAGTTATTAAATGGTATGAAAACATTGCAAAGGAATTAGATATACCACTAATAATGATTGATACCACATTTAATAATGAAGATGAGGTAACAGAAAATAGAATTAAATACCTTAGAGCTCAATTTGAAGAGGCTATAAAACAACTTGAAAAAATTTCTGGAAAGAAATTTGATCCTAAGAAGTTTGAAGAAGTTATGAAAATCTCTGCTGAAAACGGTAAGCTTTGGAAATATTCTATGAGTTTACCATCAGGATCTTTCCCATCACCAATGAATGGATTTGACTTATTTACTTATATGGCTGTTATCGTATGTTATAGAGGCAAAAAAGAAACTACAGAAGCTTTCAAATTATTGATTTCTGAATTAGAAGATAATATTAAAAATAAAGCAACTTCCTTTAGAGGAGAAGAAAAATATAGAATTATGATGGAAGGAATTCCATGCTGGCCATATATAGGCTATAAGATGAGAACTTTAGCAGGTTATGGTGTTAACATGACTGGAAGTGTTTACCCTCATGCTTGGGCATTACAGTATGAAGTAAACGATTTAGACGGAATGGCTAAAGCTTATAGTACTATGTTTAACAATGTTAACTTAGAAACAATGTGTAAATACAGAATAGATTCCTTAATAGATGGAAATTGTGATGGAGCATTCTATCACATGAATAGAAGCTGTAAATTAATGAGCTTTATTCAATATGAAATGGAAAGAAAAGTTTTTGAAGAAACAGGTATACCATACGCAGGCTTCGATGGAGACCAAGCAGATCCAAGAAACTTCAGTAAGGCTCAGTTTGAAACAAGGCTTCAAGGCCTAGTAGAAGTTATGGAAGAAAGAAAGAAAGGAGGAAACAAATAATGGATAATATAAAAAATATTTTATCTAAATTAGAGGGAATTGTTAAGAACCCTAAAAAAGTTGTTTCAGATTATAAAGAAAGAACAGGAAATAAAGTAATAGGATGTTTCCCAGTATATACTCCAGAGGAAATAGTATATGCAGCAGATATGCTTCCAATAGGTATCTGGGGAGGCGATGTTGAAGCTAATTTAGCTAAACAATATTATCCAGCATTTTGTTGTTCCATAATGCAATCCTGTATGGAGTTTGGCTTAAAAGGGATATATGAGGGATTATCAGCTGTTATTATTCCTGGAATGTGCGATACATTAAACTGTATGGGACAAAATTGGAAATTTGCTATTAAAGATATTCCATATATTGCATTAGTTCATCCTCAAAATAGAAAATTAGAAGCTGGCGTAGAGTATTTAGTTGAAGAATATAAACATGTAAAAGCAAAAATAGAGGAAATAAGAGGAAAAGAAATAACTGAAGAAGAGTTACAAAATAGTATAGAGATATACAATGAACATAGAAAAGTGATGAGATCTTTTGTAGATGAAGCGGCTAAACATCCTAATACAATAAATAACTACCAAAGAAATTTTGTTATTAAAAGTGGATTTTTTATGAGAAAAGATAAACATACAAAAATAGTAAAAGAATTAAATGAGCTATTAGCTATTTTACCAGAAGAAAAATATGATGGTAAAAAGGTATTAGTCACTGGAATACTTCTAGATTCAAAAGAAATGCTTGATGTTTTTGAAGAAAATAAATTAAGAATAGTAGCAGATGATTTAGCTCAGGAAAGCAGACAGTTTAGAACAGACGTACCAGAAGGAAAAAATGCACTAGATAGATTAGCAAGACAATGGTCAAATATTGAAGGATGTTCTTTGGCATATGATCCTAAAAAGATTAGAGGTTCAATGATTGCAAAGGAAGCTAAAGCTAAAGGAATAGATGGTGTAGTATTTGCAATGATGAAATTCTGTGACCCAGAAGAATATGACTATCCAATTGTTAAAAAGGATATTGAAAAAGAAGATATCCCTACAACTATGATAGAGGTAGACCAACAAAATAAGAGTGTTGAACAAATAAGAACAAGAATTCAAACCTTCTCAGAAATAATATAAAAAATTGTAATTTAAATTTGAAACTTTAATTATAGGAAAAATTAAAAAATTTATTATATATTAAACTTTAAACTTTGTTTATAGATGGATAGCTAATAAAAAGTAATGGGTTTATTAGATAGATTGAGATAAAAATATTTTATATAAAAATAATTAAATTTCCTTTTATAAATTATGTAGTGATTTTTCACTAAAAGTTTTAATATGTGAAGTTCTTTTATTATAGATTAGCTAAAAGAAAAGACATATTAGAAGAATTAATATGAAATTTTTAAAACAGTATATAGGTTTATAAATAAATATTTTACAAAATTAAAATGAAAAATCACTATATTTTATTGAAGGTTTAAATTTAAAAGGAGGAAAGTATGTTATTTAAAAAAGAGCATGAACTTTTAAGAAAATCCGTAAGGGATTTTGTAGATAGGGAATTAAAAGATATTCCAGAAGAAGTTGATACTGAAGGGAAATTACCTAAAGAGTTATTACAAAAACTTGCACAATATAAATTTATAAGTCCTGTAATACCTAAGGAATATGGTGGAGCTGGAGCAGACTATGTATCATACTGCATAATAATGGAAGAAATCAGTAAAAGATGCGCATCTACTGGAACTTTTATAACAGCAGGAGCATCATTAGTAGCATTACCTTTACTTAATTTTGGAACAGATGAGCAAAAAGAAAAATATTTAAAGCCTCTTGCAAAGGGTGAATATATTGGATCTTTTGGACTTACAGAACCAGGAGCAGGATCTGATGCTGGTGCTGGTCAAACTACAGCGGTTTTAGAGGGAGATCATTATATTTTAAATGGAAGAAAAACATTTATTACAAATGCACCTATTTGTGACTTCGCTATAGTAACAGCAATGACAGAAAAAGGTAAAGGATCAAGGGGAATCTCAGCCTTTATAGTTGAAAGTAAGTGGGACGGATTTTCAACAGGTGCTCATGAAAATAAAATGGGAATTAGAGGAACTGAAACAGCGGATTTAATATTTGAAAATGTAAAAGTTCCTAAAGAAAATCTTATTGGAAAAGAAGGCAAAGGATTTAAGATAGCTTTAAATACTCTTGATGTGGGTAGAATCGGAGTAGCAGCTCAAGCTCTTGGAATAGCTCAAGGGGCTTTAGACGAAGCTGTAAAATATGTTAAGGAAAGAGTTCAATTTGGTAGACCTTTAGCAAAATTCCAAAATACTCAATTTACAATTGCAGATATGGAGACAAAGGTTCAAGCTGCAAGATGGCTTGTGTATGATGCCGCAGAAAAGAAAGACAATGGTATAAATCCAGGGGTTGAATCTGCAATGGCTAAATATTATGCAGCAGAAATTGCAAATGAAGTAGCTTACAAAGCATTACAATTACATGGTGGATATGGATTTATGAAAGATTATCCAATAGAAAGAATGTATAGAGATGCTAGAATTACATCTATATATGAAGGTACATCTCAAGTTCAGCAAATGGTTATTGCTGCAAAAGCTCTTAAATAGTTATATATTGAGAAATAAACAAAATTGGAGGTTAAGAATTTGAGGATAGTAGTATGCGTTAAGCAAGTTCCAGATACAACAGAAGTAAAGATAGATCCTAAAACAGGAACATTAATAAGAGAAGGTGTTCCAAGTATATTAAATCCAGATGATGCAAATGCACTTGAGGAAGCTTTAAAAATGAAAGACAAAGATGAAAATGTAACTGTGGCAGTGGTTTCAATGGGACCACCTCAAGCAGATGTTATGTTAAGAGAATGCCTTGCAATGGGAGCAGATGAGGCTTATTTAGTAAGTGATAGAGCCTTTGCAGGTTCTGATACCTGGGCTACTTCAAAGGTTATTGCATCAGCAATTAGAAAGATCGGAAACTATGATATTATATTCGCGGGAAGACAAGCTATAGATGGAGATACAGCACAGGTTGGACCACAAATTTCAGAAAAATTAGGTATTCCACAGGTTACTTATGTACAAGACTTTAAAATAGAAGAGGACAAAATAACAGTACAAAGACAGCTAGAGGATGGATATGAAATAATTAGGGTCAAAAAACCTGCTCTTTTAACAGCTGTAAGTTCCCTTAATGAGCCTAGATATATGGCTGTGGACAAAATATTTGATGCCTATAAAAAGGAAATAAAAGTTTTAACTATAGATGATTTAGATATAGATAAAGAAGGAGTAGGTCTTAAGGCTTCTCCAACTAAAGTGTTTAGATCCTTTACTCCAGCACCTAAAGGTAAGGGTGTTATGCTAGAAGGATCAACAGAAGAAGTTGTTGAAAAATTGGTTGTAAATTTGAAACAAAAGCATATTATATAAAAATGATCGGAGGGTAATATGGATATAAAAAAAGATTTAAGTAGTTATAAAAATGTCTGGGTAATTGCAGAACAAAGACAGGGAAAAATAACTCCTGTAGTTATAGAGTTATTAGGAGAAGGTAGAAAAATAGCTAATGATATTGGAGTAGAATTGTGCGCAGTTTTACTTGGATATAATGTTGATAATTTAGCAGATGAATTGATAAAGTTTGGAGCAGACAAAGTTTATTATGCAAATGATCCATTATTAGAGAAATATACTACTGACGGATATGCAAAGGTCATAGTTGATGCAGTAAATGATATTAAACCAGAAATCGTGCTAATTGGTGCAACTCATATAGGAAGAGATTTAGCTCCTAGAATAGCATCAAATTTGGATACCGGGTTAACAGCTGACTGCACTAAGTTAGAAGTAGATCCAGAAGATAAAAAACTTAAACAAACTCGTCCAGCCTTTGGGGGAAATATCATGGCTACAATAATATGCCCTGATAATAGACCTCAAATGTCTACAGTAAGACCAGGGGTTATGGATAAAGCTGTAAAGGATGAAAATAGAAAGGGTCAAATCTTAAAATTAAGTGCAGATTTAATTAAGGATGATATAAGAACAGAAGTAGTTGAAATAGTTAAATCTAAAAAAGAGTTAGTATCATTAACAGATGCAAACTTTATTGTATCTGGGGGACTTGGCCTTGGAAATCCTGATGGATTTAAATTATTGAAACAATTAGCTGATAGATTAGGGGGAGTGGTTGGATCTTCCCGTGCAGCTGTAGATGCTGGTTGGATTGAAAATTCACATCAAGTAGGGCAAACAGGAACAACTGTAAAACCAACAGTTTATATAGCTTGCGGTATTTCAGGAGCTATACAACATTTAGCTGGTATGCAAGAGTCAGATATTATAGTTGCTATAAATAAAAATGAATCAGCTCCAATATTTGAGGTAGCAGACTACGGAATAGTGGGAGACCTATATGATGTAGTACCTAAGTTATTAGAATTATTAGATGATGATGATCGTATTACTAAGCTATTTGAACAAAGCAAAATAGTTTAAAATAAAATTATTTTATAAAATTAAGTATTCCATACTATTTATTTTATAGTATTTATTATAAACCTCCCTATTCTAATATAGAAATATTAGAATCAGGGGGGTTATTATAAAGATAATTCTAATCTTCAGGCGGAATTTTAAAATCAACTGAAAATTAGAAGGGTAGTATTTAAATATATATCATATCTTATGAGATTATTAGCTGTGATAGTTTTAAAATAAAACAAATCTCAATATTTAAGGATTGTCTTAAGAGGGGGACAGAATATAAAAATTATGCCCAATTTAATATGTATGGGGGAGAATAATATGAGTGAAAATTCAAAATCTAAGGTAGGATTCTTAACTGCTTTCCAGGTAGCAGCAGTATGGTTTGGAGCTCATGTGGGAGGGGGATTTGCAACAGGTAACCAAACAATGAATTTTTTTGTTAAACATGGTTGGCATTCTGTATGGTTACCTGCAGTTATAGTTATAATTATAGGTTTAACTTATAGAGAATCATTAATATTAGCAAAAAACTATGGAACCTATGACTATAAAAGTTGGTCAAAAAAGATGTATGAACCCTATGACAAAGTATTTTCTGTTATTTTTGAAATAGGATATTTAATGATAGTATTATTAGGTACAGGAGGATCCATAGCAGGTTCCGCTTCTTTAATGGAGAATTATGGTGTTAATTATTTGGTAGGGGTATTAATCACAGGCGGCATTTTTTATATATTAACTATATATGGATCTGAATTAATAAGAAAAGCTTCAACTATTATAACCGTTCTAATATTAATATTTTTAACAATCATAGTAATTGTAGGTATAGTTAATAATTCAGGGAATTTATCACATCTTGTTTCTACAAAATATTCACCTTCATCCTTTGGAACAGTTTTGTATAGCGGACTCCGATATGCTGGTTATCAGGCCTTTGTTGTTGCTATTGTACTAAGTGCTAGTGACACTTTAAAAACTGATAAAGCTATTAATAAGTCAATGACTTTAGGTATTATTTTAAACGGTGTAATGATCACATTATCCTGTATAATGTTACTGGCATGGATGCCGGGGGCTCAAAAGGAAACTATACCGATTTTATATATATGTAAACGTTTTAATAGTGGATTTTTATTATTTTCTTATTCAGTAGTATTATTTTTAGCCTTTGTATCCACAGGTATAGGATGTGTCTTTGGAGCAGTGGCTAGATTTGAACATGTTTTTAAGAAACCAGAGAATATTAAAAAAAGAAGAGGATTAATTTCTCTCGTATGTATGGTGTTATCTATGGCAATTTCCTTGTTTGGATTAACTAAAATTGTTGTTGTAGGCTATGGATATGTGGGAATAATCGGTATATTCGCTGTAGTTATTCCATGTATAGTTGTAGGAAGAATAAAAAACAACAGATTTAAAAAAGAGAAGGAAAGTATATTATTAGAAGAGCAAAATGATATATCAAATGAATATCAAAACAGTGCATCAGTAGAAGATAAAAGTGACATGTTAAAAGAAAAAGATAGTGCGTTAAAAGAAGAGCAAGATAATATATCCAAAAAAGATAAAGACATTGCATCAAAAGAAGACAAAGATGATGTGTTAAAGGAAGAAGACAGTGAGTTAATAGAAGACCAAGATGATATATCGGAGGAAGATGAGGAAAACGTGCCAGTAGAAGATCAAGTTGATGTGCTAAAGGGAGAACAGGACAGTGTACCAGAAGATGCAGATGATACATTGGAGGAAGATAGGGAAAGTGTGTCAATAGAAGATCAGGATGATATATTAAAGGAAGAACAGGACAGTGTATCAGAAGGTGAAGATGATACGTTAAAGGAAGATAAGGAAAATGTGGCAGTAGAAGGTCAGGATAATATGCAAAAAGAAGATAAAGAGAGTATATCAATAGAAGAGGAAAAAAGTACAGATGACGATGCATCAAAGGAAGATGAGGACAATATATCAGTAGAAGATCAAGATAATATATAAAAAAGATGGTATATCAACTGTAGAGTCTGAATAACAATTATTATACTAAAATATTTTAAAAAGGGGGATACACATATGTATACAATGGGATTGGATATAGGTTCTACTACCTCTAAGGGTGTTATTATAAAGGATGGAGAGGAAATAGTTGCTAGTGTTTTAGTACCTGTTGGAACTGGAACCAGTGGACCTCTAAAATTAATAAAAGAATTAAAAGAAAAATCTAATTTAACAGAAAAGGACATAGAAAAAACCGTAGTTACAGGCTATGGTAGAATCCAATATAAAGATGCTGACAAACAAATAAGTGAATTAAGTTGCCATACTAAAGGAGTAGCATTTTTAATACCAGGTGCAAGGACTATAATAGATATTGGTGGACAAGATGCTAAGGCTATGAAGTTGAATAATAAGGGTAAACTTATAAATTTTATAATGAATGATAAATGTGCCGCTGGTACAGGAAGATTTTTAGATGTTATGGCAGGAGTTCTTGAAACGGATGTTTCCAAACTAGGAGAAATATCAGAAAAATCTACAAAAGAAGTTTCAATTAGTAGTACCTGTACTGTGTTTGCTGAATCAGAGGTAATTTCTCATCTATCAGCAAATGCAAAAAAAGAAGATATTGTAGCAGGAATTCATACCTCTGTAGTAAGACGTGTATCAACTCTTGCTATGAGAGTAGGTATTGAAGATCAGGTAGTTATGGTAGGTGGAGTAGCCAGAAATAAAGGAATAGTTAAAGCTATGGAAAAGGAACTAGGCCATGATATAAAAGTACCAGAATTAGCACAACTAACTGGAGCATTAGGCGCAGCTATATATGCTTTTGAGGAAACAAAATAGATTTAATTGAGAGCGCAAAGATAAAAAGTACATTCATAAACTAGTTTATTTTATGTACTTTTTATCTTTGCTATATTAAAATTAAATATGTCTTTACAGAGAACTTTAAAATATTATTTTCTAAGATGTAAATAAAATACGAATACAATTCATTTCCCTAAAATGGGAAATAATATTTTGTAAAGATAGTTAAAAATAAGAGCTTTTTAGGATATAATATAAATAAATTAAAAACAATGAAAAATTATTGCAAAGGCTAAAAGTGTTAAAGTTTAATAAACATGAGGAGGAACTATATGAGTATATTATCTAAAATTTTTAATTTAGTTAATTCATCTAGTAATGGATACCATAAGAATAAACATAGAGGAAGTAGTTATTATAAAAAACACCATAGATCAAAATCAGGATTTTTTGGGTCTATGATGTCTGTATTTTCTTCAAAGAGCAGATCTTATTCACATTCATATAAAAGGCATAACCGCCGAAAAAAATATAGTTCATGGTCATAAAATTTTTTAAAAGAGACACTAAATATTTACCAGAGCAAAAAATTCATGGATATACTGTTCTAAAAATACTTGGAGAAGGTAGGTTTGGAATTTGTTACTTAGTCCAAAGTAATAATAAACAGTATATATTAAAACAATTAAAAACAAAAATGTTAAAAAAGATAGGAAGTAAAGTTATTTATGAACAAGAAATATTAAAGAATATTAATCATAACTGTATTCCGAAATTTATAAAAACATTACAATTTGAAAAATTTTTTGGATATGTTTTAGAATACAAAGAAGGCAAAACTTTTGAAGAGATTATTTGTGAAGATGAATATGTTTTTAAAAGAGAAGAAATCTATCATATATGCATTCAAATTATTGAAATTTTAAAGTATTTGCATAAGAGTGGAATAGTACATAGAGATATAAGAATTCCAAATACAATATATTATAAGAAAAAGGTTAATCTAGTAGATTTTGGATTAGCTAGATGGATTAATAATAAGAGATACACTGAGAATGTAGACTTTTCATATTTAGGAGATTTCTTATTACATTTATATTATACATCCTTTCAATGTAAAACTTTTAAGGGAAAGCCTTGGTATGAGGAATTGGATTTATTTAGTGAAGAAATGAATTTTTTAAAAAGATTATTAGGGATTGAGAAAAAATATAAAAATATAGAAGAAGTAGAAAGAGATTTCTTATTATTAAAAAGTAATTATAATAAGTAAGATGCAGTTTAAAGTAAGGTTGTGTGTCAAAATAAAATTAAGTCTATTTTGACACACTCTATTTAATTTATTTCTTCTTATTATAAAATAGTAAACCGGAAAGAAATACAAAAACAGAAATACCTAAATCAATTATTACAGAAGGTTTAGAAAGTCCACCGTATACAACAATTAAAGCTCCCATAAGGGCAAGGGAAGGAATAACAAATCTTTTTATAAATGATAAGTCCTTCATTTTCATCATATATGCAATATAAATAATAATATAAATCCCATATATTAAAGCTATTGGTAATTCTGAAATATCTACAAACATCTTATTAGAAAATAGTCCTTTAAAATTCATATACCAAACCACTAAATAAATGCAAATTAAAATAAAGTTTGCTATAGTAGAATTAGTAGGTATATTAGTTTTACTATCTAATTTAGAAAAAGCCTCTGGTTTAATACCTTGACCACGGATAGCCAAAGAATAAAAGGAGCGAGATCCTCCAAGTATAAGACCATTAAGAGTACCTAAACAGGATACTATTATAAATATTGTAAGAATAGATGCTCCAAAGTTTCCAAATACAGTCCTAGCAGCCACATTTACAGTATTGTCTCCTTGTTTTAAAATAGTTTCAGTAGGTATCATTCCTACAATACCCAGAAAATATAAAATATATATAATAACTATTACTAATGAGCCAAATACAAGAGCTTTAGGAAGAGTATTTTTGGCATCTTTAATTTCACCATTAATTGTTGTTGCAATAATCCATCCTTCATATGCAAAGGCTGCTCCTAATACAGCAGCTGCAAAACCACTTCCACTGTCACCTATAGTAGATACTTTAGAAAAATTTTCAATTAAAATTCCATTATTGAGTCCTTGAAATGTACCCAATATAGCGATGAGCATTAAAGGAACTAGTTTGATTGCTGTTGAAGCAATTTGGAATTTCCCTGATAGTATAGGTGAAATATAGTTCAAAATATATATACCTATCATATATATTGCGGCCATAATCCATACAAAATTACCATCTTTATTAAATAAAATAGCAGTATAATTACCAGCTGCCCAAGCTAGTACCGCAGCTATTGCTGGATAATAAATAATTCCATTAAACCATCCTATTAAATAAGCAAATTTTTCTGAAAGCATACCCTCGGCATAGTCAACTATACCGTTAGATCTTTCAAATCTATTAGCACACTCTGCAAAAACTAAGGCTCCAAAAATCATAGAAATTGCTCCTACTAACCATGCAAGTAAGGCTGTTTTTACATTTCCACCTGAAGCCATAAGAATATTATCAGCTTTAAAAAATACACCAGATCCGATTACTATACCAATAACCATGGAAACTGTTGTCCAAAGCCCATATTTCTTTTCTAACATACACACCTCTCCTTTTCTTTAGTATTTCCTAATAATTAAAAAACTTAATAACTATATGAAGTAGTTCAGACTAAATCAATGAAATGTATCTATTCTGTGAAGAGAATTTGATAAATTTTACTATGATACAATAGTAAAGTTAATTAGGAATTGAGTTTTATTATATAGAGTTCTATAATTTTCGTCAATGATTTTTTGATTTTGGGTTTTATAAAGGAAGATTATTAATATTGTGGAAATTAACAAACGAATTTTTAAGCTTAAGAGTAAGTTTTTGTTCCCTCTTAAACTTAGAAATCCTTATACAGTTTTTCAAAAGCAAATAGCATTATACAATAATTATCTTATATCTAAATTTAATCCTTCTACATATAAAACTCTTTTAGAGAAGGTTCCATGAACTACAGTCATATTTGAATTTTCATGTATGAAAAGTGGTCCATCTACATAAAAGGTTAGTTCTCTTTTGTTTTTATAATCTGTTACATAAACTTTATGATATATAACATGACTGTTTTTATTATGATGTTCAGTTATACAAGTACAGATTCCAGTTAGAGAAGTCTGTAGTCCCAAAAGTCCTTCTAGCCAAGATAATACATCTGGAAAAAGTAAAATTAAAAGGGGTAATGAAAACAAGTTGCCTTTTGAAATAAATATACCGTACACAAGAGCAAGGTCATATAGCAATCGTGAAAGCCCTTTCCATCTACTTTTAAAAGGTACATTTATGTGAGGGGAATACCAAATTTTAAATCGCCATAGGAAACTACTTTTTTCACAGCTTTCATCAATATATCCGCAAGCCTTTTGCCATTGTAATTGTCTATCTGTTAATTCTAGAGCTATTATTTTTTTAGTTAATATAAGAATCCCAATATATATTATTTCCATTACAAAGGATGATAGGATTAGATCTAGGTTTTTTAAAAGAAAAATACATACTAAAATATACGTTATAAAAAACATATTAACTAAATATAAAGGCTTAATTCTCATACTTACTTGTGTCTTTATTTCTTCATCAATATTAATTTTTTTCTCAACAACAATGACTATACAAAGGAATAATATGGAATTAAAAGTGAAAAGAACTACTGATCTCATAGTTAAATATCCGAAGAGTTTTATATTGAAGCCTTTATTATTTAAATGAAATATTGAACTGTAAACTATATTGAAAATTAATATACATAGGTAGAAAGATCTTATACTTTGCAAATTACGTTTATTACTCATAGGTCACCTCTAAAATATAATTGATATAATTATTTTATCACAAAATTTAATTATAGTATTCACTATAATTGTTAACGTTCTTACAATTTTTTGTGTTAATATTCGTAAAAATCATTGACTTAAAAGGTTAATTCTGCTAATATCAAGTTACAAATTCTATTAAATAATATATTGTTTTATTTAAAAGGTCGACAGACTTATTTATATATAAAGACATAATTAAATAATTTGCTCATATAATTCCTGAATATGGAGGGAAGTTTCTACCAGATAACCGTAAATTGTCTGACTATGAGTGGAATCCTACTTAATTATTATTTTTAAGTATATATTTTTATTATCTAAAATAATGAGCGATAAGGTTTTCATTTATAGTGTGAATACCTTATAGCTTTTTTTATTATTATGAGCATGAATTTTACTAGGAGGACTTTACAATGAAAAACACTAAAGATACTAATTTAATTGTTGGAATTGATGAAAAAATTAGCTTAAGATACGCCTTTTTTCTAGGTTTACAACATGTTTTTGCTATGGATTTATACATAGTTCCTATAATATTGGCAGGTATTTTATCTCTTGATGCCCAAAATACAGCCTATTTTATACAAATGAGTTTTATAGCCGCTGGAATTGCTACACTAATACAAACTGGTTTATGCATGCGGTTACCTATTATGCAGGGACCTTCCTATATTCCTATAGGTGCCTTAGCTGCCATCGGAAGTAAGTTAGGATTACAAGCTATGGTTGGTAGTTTAATTCCAGGTTCACTATTTTTAATGATACTTGGTTATCCATTACGTTTTCTCTCAAAAATAATTTCTAAATTTATTCCACATATTGTTGGAGGTACTGTTATTGTGATAGTTGGAATATCTTTAATGCCTGTGGCTATGACTAATATTTTTACTGCACCGGGTAATTTAAAAATAAATTGTGTCCTTGCTCTTATTTCATCAGCTTTATTAGTTAGCTGTATGATGATAGGACGTAAATCCAATAAGTTTGGCAAAGCTGTTCGACTTACATCTGTAATGATTTCATTAATTGGTGGTACTATCGCAGCTTCATTATTAGGAGTCGTAGATTTTACACCTGTTACAAAGGCAGCTTGGTTTTCATTCCCTAAATTATTACCCTTCGGAAAACCAGTATTTGATTTAAAAGCAATTTTAACTATGTTATTTATTTATGCAGTTATTTTAGTTGAAACCTCAGGAACTTGGTTTGCAGTTTCTGCTGTTACAGGAAGCGAATTAACAGATGAAGGTTTAAATAGAGGCGCTGTGGGCGAGGGAATTGGCTGTTTTGTAGGTGCATTGTTTGGTGGTACTCCAATGACAGGCTATTCCACAAATGCAGGTATTATTGCAGTAACAGGTGTTGGTAGTAGAATGGCTATTATTGCCGGAGGAATCATATTAGTTGCCCTTGGTATGTTACCTAAATTAATGAATGTAATTGCTTGTATACCTAGCGCAGTTGTTAGTGGAGTTTTTGCAGTAGTTTGTGTAATTATTGCTATGAACGGCTTTAAGTCAATTCAGCATGAAGAATTTGATGAAAGAAATATGTTATTAATTGGATTACCTATTCTTTTAGCACTTGGAACTACTGTTTTACCTAAAGATATATTAAATAGTTTGCCAAGTCTTGCAAATTATATTTTTTCCTCTGGAATTACAGTAGGAGCTTTGGCTGCAGTAATATTAAATATACTTTTACCTAAGGCACCCGTAGAAGTATCTAAATCACAAGAATATGAAGAGGCCGTGTAGAATTTTTATCCGATGACAAACCCTTCTAATACTTTCATCTTCTTCAAAGTGGGAATAAAGAGCGGCTACGTCCCGGGATAACGAGTTCTAAGCTTCAGTGGGCGTAAAAAACTCCCTCTGAAGCTTAGAACTATGTTTATATTTAAGTTTTACTAAGTTTCATTGAATTATATATATAAATAGAGATAGATAAAGGAGAATATATTATGAATCAAATTTTAATAAAAAATGGTTATATTATTACAATGGATTGTTCAAAGAGAATATTTGAGGAAGGTGATATTTTAGTTGAGGATTCTAAAATTATTGCTATAGGTAATGTGGAATCTGAATTAATTAAATCTAATGTTGAAATTATAGATGCTAATGGAAAAATCATAATGCCTGGTTTAGTAAATACTCATGTGCATTTATCTCAACAATTAGCTAGAGGCTTAGCTGACGATGTAGATCTTTTAACTTGGCTTCGCAAACGTATATGGCCTTACGAAAGCAATATGGATTTAGAGGATTCTTATATTTCTTCACTGGCCTGTTGTACAGAACTAATACGTTCAGGTGTTACTACTTTTTGTGAAGCTGGTGGACAAGAAGTAGATGGCATGGGAAAAGCCCTAGGAGAAGCAGGCCTTAGAGGTATTCTTTGTCGCTCTACTATGGATTGTGGTGATGGTTTACCATTAAAATGGCAAGAAACCACAGAGGAATCTTTAGAAAAACAAGTAGAGTTACTTGAAAGATGGAATGGTAAAGGAGATGGACGCATTAAGTATTGGTTTGGCTTAAGAACTATTTTTAATACTACAGATAAATTAATAACTAAAACTAAAGAACTAGCAGATAAATATAAAGTAGGTATTCATATGCATGTTGCTGAAATAGAAGAGGAAGTTAGATATGCAGAAGCAACTCGTGGTGAAACCACTGTTCAGCATTTAGCTAAATTAGGGGTATTAGATAAAAACTTTTTAGCTGTACATACAGTATGGCTTACAGAACAAGAAATTGATTTATTTAAGCTTCATAATGTAAAAGTATCCCATAATCCTGGTGCTGCAATGAAAGTTGTTTTAGGTTTTGCACATATTCCAGAAATGCTTGAAAAAGGAATCAATGTTTCAATCGGAACTGATGGCGCTCCTTCTAATAATAGAATGGATATGTTTGATGAAATGCATTTAACCTCATTAATACATAAAGGTAGAAGATTGAATCCAAAGGTTGTTCCTGCTGATGAAGTATTAGAAATGGCTACAATGAATGGTGCTAAATGTGCCCTTTGGGAGGATGAAATAGGCTCTTTGGAGGTAGGAAAAAAAGCAGATTTAATAATTATTAACCCTAAATCTATTGGCAGCCTTCCTATGCATGATCCAATTGGAAATATAGTATATTCAATGCACTCTAGTGATGTAGAATCTTCTATGTGTAATGGTAAGTGGCTAATGAAGAATAAAGTATTATTAACTATAGATGAAGAGGATATTATTAGAGAAACACAGGAAAAAGCAACAGCCTTAGTTAAAAAAGCAGGTATTGTCTTACCAAAACGTTTTTAAAAATAGAAAGAATCATCTTTAAGCAGATAATTATAGTTTAAGGATGATTCTAATATTTTTTGATAGAATTTATATATTGATTAATATAGGTATATAACAAAATAAGTCAAGGTGCATATATTTTTTACTTATCCTATTTGTAATATTAAATTTTTAAATAGTTCAAGCATAAAATGTTGTTCATGAATTATATGATTAACTAGTTCTTGCCAAACTTTATTTTCTTTTCCAAACTCAAGTAATTCAGGGTAGAAGGATAGAGCTTGAGTATCATAAAACATGAATTTATTAATAATTCTTTTTATATTTCCAATAGACTGATAATATAACATAGGATTAGCCCTTAAAGCTTTTTTTAAGTACACTACATCGTTATATAGTCCTAAAAACCTTTTATGAATATCATCAAGTTTATCTACAGCGGATTTTGGTAGGTTAATCTTAGAAAGAGAAGCCACCGTCTTAAGAAAAGTTGGATGTTCACTTGAAATATGGGTCCATAGTTCAAGTTCGTTAAAAATACAAGCAAATTGGTTTACATAAGTGTAACAATACATAGATTACCTCCTGATAAAGTGTGAACAGTATATTATATGTTATTTATATGGAAGAATGACTTAAAATGTACAGCAATTATTTATTCTTTTTATCAATGTTCTTTATATAATGAGCCTAAAGTTCCGCATTCTAAACTAGAAATTAATGTTCAAAGATTTTAAGTATATTAAAATGCGTAAAGGAAAAAATATATAAGTAAATTTAGTTATTTTTATTGCAGAATTTTTATAGTGGATGGAGGTAAATGAAGTGAAAAAAGTAATAAAAGTAGGATCAGTTATTCTAGTTATACTTGTAATAGCAGGATTTTTTATTATTAAGAATTTAACTGAGACCAAGGATGGTAAGCTTAATATGTATGTTGCTGCAAACTTGCAGTTATATAAAATTCTTAATCCTAAATCACTCAATAGTAAATCAATTGAAGAAACTAGAGGAGCTTTAAATAAGCAATCAACTAGGTGGTCAAATAAACCTATACCATTTTCCAATATTAAGAACCTTGATATAAAAATGAACAATGAGAAAATACCAGTAAGAATATATACACCTAAAAACGGTAGTAATTTTCCTATAATCATTTATTCACATGGTGGTTTCTGGATTGGAGGAAATGTTGATACTATTGATGGGGTTTGTAGAAAGCTTTCACAGAACACAAAAGCAATTGTAATATCTGTAAACTATAGGCTTGCGCCAGAAAATCCTTTTCCCGCTGGTCTTAATGATGTATATAATGTGCTTCAGTGGACTTATAAAAATGCAAAAAGCATAAATGGAAATGAAAAACATATAGCAGTTGTAGGGGATAGTGCAGGTGGAAATCTTTCTGCTGCAGTTTCAGCAATGTCACGGGATAAAAATGGACCTCCTATAACATGCCAGGTATTAATATATCCATCTACAAATATATTTGAATTGAACAGTAAATCTTGGTCTTATTTTTCTAATAGCTTAAATGTTTCAACAGAGGATATGGAAAAGTATATTTCAATTTATGCACCGAAAAAAGAAGATAGAAAAAACCCTTATGCATCCCCACTTTTATCTAAGGATCTTAGAAAATTACCTGATACACTCGTAGTGACAGCAGAAATTGATCCTCTCAGAGATGAAGGAGAAGCATATGCTAATAAACTAAAAGAATCTGGAGTTAAAGCAGAGGTTACTAGATATAAAGGCATTACTCATGGATTTATTACAATGGATAAAATTACAAATAAAGCAGACGAAGCATTAAATCAAATTTCTCTATATATACAAAAAGAGTTTCAAAAATAAACTTAATATAATTATTTTATTACAAAATTTATTATAAAGGATGTTGCAGAGATAAAAGTTAAGTTTAGTTGACAAATTGTCATCTTTACTTGATAGAAAAGATTTTTAATGTCTAGTATACTATAGTTAAAAGTTAACTTGAAATAGAGTAAAGGCTGGTGAGAATTATGTCATTAGGAGAAAAATTATTATATTTGCGTAAAAAGGCAGGTCTATCACAGGAAGATGTTGCTGAAAAATTAAGTGTATCCAGGCAAACAGTAAGTAAATGGGAAACAGATCAGACGGTTCCTGAACTTAATAAAGCAAAATTGCTAAGTGAACTTTACAATGTAAGTTATGACTATCTTATTAGTGAAAATTATATTAGTGGCGATGTTACTGGTATTGAAATGATAGTTGATGAAATTGACTGGACAGGTGCATGGAGTAAAAAGTACCCCATTTTAGCTTCATATCCAGATATAAAAGGAATAAACACTTATAGTGAAAAGATATCTGAGATTTATGATAGTTTTAAAAATGATTTCGGCTTTAACGATACAGATACTGTTTTGGTTTTAAAAGATATTTTATACCAAAAATATAAAATGGAAAAAAAGAAAACCAAATAAAATGAGCATACTTTATAGAGAAAAGCTCTCACATTGTGAGGGCTTTTTATAAATGCTTTTATATGATCATATTATGTTTTATTACTTTTTCAAAAAATAATCTGAAAAAGTACCCCATTTTTCTATTCTATTAAAGCTAGGATAAGATGAGATAAAGTGCACTATTATTGGAGAATTATCTAGTTTGGGGTGAAAACTAAAAAATTTTCTATCACCATATCTAATAGCCTCTAAAGCAAGAGGTAATTCACGCCTAAAAATATGATTTCGTACACCTGTAACAATTGGATTATTTCCATCTACATGTAGATAAACATGAAATAAGTAGTTTTTTTCTTTTTCAATCCATTCACCAAGAACCTCATCCCGCATGGCATCAATTTTATCATAGGCATAGGTTAATCCAATAGTTAAAAAAAGTTCTGCGGTTATATCAGAATGAGTAAGGGTGTAGCGTCTTCCTAAAATAGGTTCTGTATTAGTTACTCCATCTCTAAATTCCACTGAAAGTTTTTCAGGGTTCAATTTGCTCATTTAATCCCTTCCTGTACAATATTTCTCATAGGACTATTATATGATTAGGTTAAGGAAGTTGTCATTTAGGCAGCTATAAAATTTATTATAATATCATTAGCGCTATATAAATTTATAAAAAGAATATTGAAATAAATAAAAGAAAAGAACAAAAACTTTTTCCAACCGACTCTAGTTCCAAAATCTATCTTAACCTTTGATATATAAGAGGTTAGGTGGTGCTTTTTATGTAAATTTCAAATTATTTAAAACGGTTGGAAAATTTTGTTTAGGACCTTGTAAAATCAATGGTTCTATGATATCTTTGAAATTAAAGAATGGCTATTTTACTATGGTTAAACAGTAACATGAGATGTATTTAAATCTTTTTTTAACCTTGCTTAACTTCACCCATACTTGGTTGAACAATAACAAGGGATGCATTTAAACTTGTACACAGTCTGAATTAAAGGCGGCGTAACTTTTGAAAATGTAGATAAGAATAATATTCTTTGAAAATTGAATAAGACGGTGTTAAGAAGTAAAAAATATTTTATATTTACTACTAAAATAAACATTGATTAGTGTATAAATATGATATAATTACTAGTAATTATATCACAATAGTAAAAAATGGGGAACTAAAGATTATTTATAATAAGCTGTTAAAAGTAGAGGGAGAAAATATGTTTGTTGATTATAATAATAGTATCGTGAATCTTGCTTGCTCTATCTTAGAATATTTTGGTGCTGAGAGTGAACATAGTACACTAAAAGAAGTGGACGAGCTTTTGAAATATCAATATAAAAATGTAGTTATCTTGCTATTTGATGGATTAGGGGTTGATACATTACAATATCATTTATCGGAAAATGTTTTTTTTCGAAAGAATTTGATTAAGGAATATTCATCTGTGTTTCCTCCAACTACTACATCAGCAACGACCTCTATTGAAAGTGGTTTAACCCCTTTGGAACATGGGTGGCTAGGATGGAGTTTGTATTTTAGTGAAATAAATAAAATTGTAAACGCATTTATTAATACGGAAAAAGACACAGAAATTCATGTGGCGGATTATCATGTTGCCAGCCAAATTTTACCGTATAAAAGTATTTACGAAAAAATAAGAGATGCTAGGATGGCTAACGCATATAGTGTGTCAAAATTCGGAAGTAATAAAATAAAAACATTTGATGAATTGACGCATGAAGTAGAACGGTTGTGTGCTACCTCCGAAAAAAAATACATATATGGATATTGGGAAAATCCTGATAGCTTAATGCATGAGTTTGGTTGCTATAACAGTCTGGTTACTGAGAATATAAAAGAACTCGAAGAAAAAGTAACAGATATGTGCAAAAGATTATCCGATACATTGGTTATTGTTACTGCAGACCATGGACATTGTAATTTGAAGCACTATATTTTGAGTGTTTATCCTAAGTTAATTACTATGTTAAAACGTCCAACTTCTATCGAGACAAGAGCTACAGCTTTCTATATAAAAGATGAATATTTGAATGATTTTTCCACTGAATTCCATTATAATTTTGGCGACGACTTTTTATTGTACTCAAAAGAAGAGGTTATCGAAAAGAGTATATTTGGTGTTGGAAAAATGCATCCTAAGTTTGAAGAATTTATAGGAGATTATTTAGCAGTAGCAATTAGTGACAAAGGTATTGTTTATTCTCAAAGATCAAATCAATTTATTTCCAATCATGCTGGGATGACGGAACAGGAACTGAAGATACCACTTATAGCAATATGCAAAAAATGAGCATTATCAAAAGTTGATTCGTAATCATGATTCATCCAGATTTAATTGTGAGAAATTTCATTATAAACTTAATAGGGAAGTCTTAGATTTTTTATTGCATGAGATTATACGTAAAGTATTAATTTTCACTATAACTTAACAAATGATTGATATAATTTTAAAAAAATCAGGACTTACAATGATAAAGTAGATCCTGATTTTTATTAAATAATAGGCCTATAGTCAGTAATGTTTTTAGTCGTATATAGAAGCTTTATGAGGTTACAAAGCTCAATTATAGTATCTTCTATGAATTCTTCATCTAAATATGTGAAGCATATTCTAAGATTATTAAATTCTACTTCATTAGGATAACATATGGTTCCAGGTAAAAAAGAAATATTCTTTGTTGTAATAGAGTAAGATAATAGCTTTTCAACATTAAAATTTTTAGGAAGTGTAACCCAAATATTTATTCCACCTTCAGGTATCGCCCACTTCATACCAGAAGGTGCATGGATCTTCAATAAACTAATTACCTTATCACGTCTTTTTACCAGCTGTTTATTTAAACTTTCAATATAATATGTGATTTTATTGGACTGGATAAAGTTTATAATAGTCTTTTGGATTAGTACAGATGTTCCAAGATCATGATTAGCTTTAGCTGCTATAAGTCGTGAGAGTATCGAACTCTCTGATATAATGACAGCTAGCCGGTAGGAAGGACCTAGGATCTTGCTAAGACTTTTTATATAAACTACATGTCCATCAGTATCCATGGATTTTATTGTTTTAATCTTTTCTCTTTTATATGAAATTTCATTCCAAGGATCATCTTCAACTATAAGAATATCGTTATATCTAGCTATATCTAAAAGCTCTGCTTTCCGTTTTGAACTCATACTATATCCAGTTGGATTGTGAAAATTTGGAATAGTATAGATAAGCTTTGGCGAGTGTTTATCACATAGATTCATTAAAATATCAGTTCGCATACCTTCGCTGTCAACAGGAACAGTTAAAATTACTGCTCCTCTGCATTTAAATAAATCTATAGCCCCTGGATATGTAGGAGTTTCCATAACTACAATATCTCCAGGTCCAATAAAGGTGCTGGCTATAAGACTTATTCCTTGCTGTGAACCACTAGTTACTAAAATATTTTCCGGCGAAGTAGCTATTTCTTTTAATCTCAAGTATCGAGACATGATATTTCTAAACTCATAATCACCTTGAGCAGGAGGATATTGAGAAAGAAGCTTTATATCATTTTGAATTAAGCCTAAAGAATCCTTTAATATAGTTTTTGTAGGTAACAGTTTGTGATTTAATGAGGCCACGGACAAATTATAGTAATCATTGGAGTAGGATAAATTAGGATTATATCTAAATTGAGACCGGGATAAATAGTCTGGCACAGACATTTGCCACTGAAAACTATCTTTTTCAGTAATATTATTAGATTTCACCGCGCTGTTTCTTTCATTAACATAGGTACCTTTACCTTGGATTGTAGTTACCAAACCATTTTGCTCTAAATTATTATACGCTTTAATTATAGTCATTGGGCTAATACCTAATTCCTTGGCTAGACTTCTGATAGAAGGTAGCTTTTGACCAGCTTTTATAAATCCAGACATAATTCTATCCGAAAAGTAATGAACTAGTTGTTGAGTTATAGTAATTAGACTATTCTTATCAATTTTAATATTCATAAACAAACTCTCCTAAAGTGCTATATATAGGTATAATAATTATTGTTAAATTATATATCTGTATTATATCGTGATTCAATATTGAAAGCTATCAAAATCATAATTGTGTTTAAAAATTAACTGTTATACTTTGTGTTTGACTGTTATATACGTAATTGATTTATAATTATGGAGTAAATTATGTTTAAGTATTGGAGGGCTATTTAATGAGAAAATATTTATTAATCTTAGAAAAATTATTTTTTCCAAAAATCCCAAATAAACTTCATTTGCTATAATATCAAAAAGAAATATTAGGAAACAATGAATGGGAGGAATTCGATTATGAGAAAATTTGAGTATACCTTGGTGGATGTTTTTACAAATCAGGTGTTTGGCGGAAATCAGCTGGCCGTATTCAAAGATGCGGAAAAGCTGTCAAGTGAAGAAATGCAGAGTATTGCGAGAGAGCTTAATCTTTCCGAAACAACCTTTGTTACAGATATTGGGCCAAATCATAAAAAGCTCAGAATATTTACACCAAAAACCGAGCTGCCTATGGCAGGCCACCCAACCATCGGTACGGCTTTTGTTCTTGCTGATGAAGGCGCTGTCGAAACCCGCGAGGGAATGAACAAGCTTATTTTTGAAGAAGGCGTCGGAGAAATAGCTGTTTCTATTCACGTGGAAGGCGGGAGAATCAGGTCGATTGAAATGGAACAGCCTATGCCGGTATTCGGGCAGGTCTTTGGAGATATAAGGACAGCCGCCGAACTACTCTCCCTTGATATCGCCGATATTGATACAACCAGCCCTATCCAGACAGTGTCTACCGGCGTGCCTTTTTTGTATATCCCGCTAAAAAGCCTGGATGTGATCAGCAAGATAAAGCTAAGGCTTGATACATGGGAGAAATTCTTTTCGGCAAGCGAGGATACGAAACATATATTCGCTTTTACTAGGGAAACCCTCCATGTCGGATCAACCATACACAGCAGGATGTTCGCTCCGGCTATGGGCATTGCAGAAGATCCAGCTACAGGCGGGGCAAGCGGTCCGCTGGGAGCATATTTGGTTGAACACGGTCTGGTGGCACACGGGTATGACGGTAAATATATGATTATAAATGAGCAGGGAATTGAAATGGGAAGACCGAGCTTTATTAATATTACTGTTAGCAAAACGTATAACAATTTTTCTGAAATCAAGATCGGTGGAACCTGTGTGAAATTTGGAGCCGGGTTGATCGAGCTGCCGACTTTATAGCTCAGGCTTCGCATGTAAAAAATATAAATTCCATTATCGGGTAATACTAGGAGTAGCTAAAGGACTGCTGATGTATAGTACAAAATTGATATAATATGGTATATAGTGTTTGTTTTTATCAACTAAGAAAGACATTTCTACCTTTCTTAGTTGATGAACAATTTGAAATTTTTGCGTAGTAAATGATAAAGATCTTCTTTGAAAATTAAATGATGCGGTATTTACACTATATGTTATGATTTTAGGTAAAATAAATGTTAATTATATTTTTTATATAAGGAGGAATTAAAATGGAATATTTTCATGTTGATGTTTTTAGCAATGAAATATTATCTGGCAATGGATTAACTGTTGTTTTTTGTAATGAGGAATTAGAGGATAATCTTATGTTGAAATTAACACAAGAGTTTAAGCAATTTGAAACAATTTTTGTGAGAAGAATAGATAATAGTATATTTAATGCAAGAATTTTTACAGTAGATGAAGAATTGGATTTTGCGGGGCATCCTATTTTGGGAGCAGCTGCTACTATTCATAGTCATATTTTTAGAAATGAAGAAGATATAGCAATTGCATTTCAATTAAATCAAAAAACAATTATAGTTAATTCAAAAAAGATAGAGGAGTATTATGAAGTACAAATGAATCAAGGAAAAGCGGAATTCCTCTGTGAAGTTTCAAAAGAGAAGAGAAATAAATATGTACATGCATTGAACTTGTCAGAAGAGAATTTAAGCGAAGAATTTCATATGGAAGTTGTATCAACAGGATTACCATACTTATTAGTACCATTAACTTCAGGAATAGAGAATGCAAAAATAATTAGTTCTAAATTTGAAGAAATGTTAAAAGAAGTAGGTGCTAAATTTGCTTATATATTTGATGTGAATTATATAGAAGGACGGACCTGGGATAATCAAGGAAACGTTGAGGATGTTGCAACAGGAAGTGCAGCTGGACCATTAGGTGCATATTTATATAAGCATAATATTTTTAATGTAGGTCATGAGATTATAATAAATCAAGGAAGATTTGTCGGCAGACCTAGTAAAATTAAGGTTTCTATGAGCATTTCTGAAAAAGAAATATTAGTGTCTGGAGAGGTAGCTATTTTGGCAAAGGGAACTATTTTACTATAATAATAAACGTAAAAAATCGCATTATTCAAGAAATTGAATTTGCGATTTTTTATTGCGCAATTCAAATATATTGTAAAGTTAACTGAATTTTTCCAGCCAAAATAAATTTTAAAACCTATTTAGAGCGTTGACACATAAGGTTTATGGTAAGTTTTTATTTTATATTTGTAAAAAGCAAAACTACTTGGAAAAATTTCTGTAAAATCTTGTAAAATCAATGGTTGTATGATATCCTTGAAATTAAAGAATGGCTATTTTATTATGGTTGAACATTAACATAGGATGTATTTAAATCTCTACTTTTATATTGCTTTTGTCTAGCTTTTTCCAAGTTGAACATTAACATAGGATGTATTTAAATTTGTACATAATCTGAAATTAAAGCGAAGTAGCCCTTGAAAATAAAATTGCTAATAAGGTTCTTCAAAAATTGAATAATGCGGTATATCATGTAATTAATGTTAACTGATACAAAATAGTGAAAACACATGACATAAATTATATAAATAATTTTGTTTATTGCACGGTGTATTTTGATATAATATTTAACATAAATAATTTATAGTAGGTACAGTGATGAACCAAGGGCAAGAAAAATTTTTAGGCTTTATTTTAGAAAGAGTAGAAGAGGATAAGATTGAGGAAGTACAAACAGTTATGAAGCAATTTGCAGAAAATTTTAGTCATTAATAAAAACAGATTTGAAAATTATACAAGTTTACTTTTTTATATAAAATGATATTGAAGAGTATTATCTTTGGCAATTAAGAGCAAAGTTCTGTTATATTCTTTTTATTTAATGCAACAACTTAATAATTTACTTGAACACCACATTATTTCATGATGGTAAGATATTATGAATCTATTACTAAGATGAATAACATATTAAAAATTAAATATAAATTCAATGTATGGGGATAATTGTTAAAATAAATTATTAGGAGGGAATTATTATTAAAAATTTAAGAAAATTATGTGCTATTTTTACTATAGTTATAACTCTTACGGCTTGTGGTTCTAATACAACTAGTATAAAATCTACAGAAAGTAATGGTAAGACAGTTACCGATGAACAATCATCCAAATCAACACAGGTTGAAACTCATGTAAAAATTCCAACTACTAAAGAAATCGTAAATACATTATGTTCTGATGAATTTGAAGGTAGATTAATTGGTTCAAAAGGAAATGATAAGGCTGGAGAATATGTTAATAAGATTTTTAAAGATATAGGACTAGCTCCTTTGTTCGGGAACAGTTATTATGAAAAGTATTCTCAGGATATTATAAAAGTTTACGGAGGTGGTGAAGACAGCAAAATGGGAACAATTAATAATGTTGTAGGTGTTATAAAAGGTAAAAACAGTAAAAAAGCAGTGGTAATATCAGCACATTTTGATCATATAGGATATCAAGATGGAAAGATTATTAGAGGAGCATTAGATAATGCTTCTGGTATGTCAGCTTTAATAAAAGTAGCTAATAATTTAAAGGAAAAGTCAAAGGAAAAACCTTTTGATATGGATATAGTTATATGTGCCTTTAATGGAGAAGAAGAGGGATTAGCAGGAAGTCGAGCATTTGTTGATGAGATTATATCTAAATCATTGTATGAGAACTTATATAATATTAATATAGATTCTATAGGTTCTAAAAATGGAGGAAAGCTGGCTTTAAAGAATAAAAGTAAAGTATCTAACAAACTATATGCTTCTGTGAAAACTACTTTAAAAAAGAATAATATTGAATTTGCAGATACAACTATAAGGGGTGCAAGTGACCACATGAGTTTTGAAAATGAAAAAATTCCTAATTTTTTCTTTGTACAGGAAAATATAAAGGAATTGATTCATAAGCCTACAGATACTCCAGACACTTTAGATTATGAACAAATAGATAGGATTGCAAATGCTATAAGTGATTTTGTAGAAACAAATAATGGTATAATGTTTGGAGCAAAGTGATAGCCACTAAGAAAATTGATTGAAACTATATATAATAAAAAAGTTGTATGAGCCAGCAATAAAAATCGAATAGCAGTCCTAAATACCGTATCATTCAAAGATGGATATGCGGTTTTTTTACGTCGTAATACAAAGATAATAAGCAATTTTAAATTATTGTAGAGGAGTGAGTTTAGTGAAAAAAGAAGTAGAATTAATTAAAGAAGTTGTAGAAAATTTATTAAACGCAGAATTATTAGAATAAAATGGTTGGACTGAAGAAGATATAGAAATACTCAATAAATTAAAAGATAAAGATTTTTATATAACATTTAAAGAAGGTTAATTACACAATTCAAAAGTTTATCGTATATCAGATTTTCTTAATATTGATAGGTTTTTTAGTTAATGATTTGATATAGGCAATATTGCTTATAAAATCAGATAAAATAGGAGGTTACTGACATATAATCTCCTATTTTATAGATATTAATATTAATTTTAGATGTTATTAAGTTATTGTTGATAAGTTAAATTGAGCAACTTGGCTGTAAATCAAGTAATGCTCCGAATTTTTGAGAAGCTGTTATAAAGCATATTAAGGCTAAAAGTTCAGAAACTTCATTATCACTAAATTCATTTTTTAGTCTATTAAAATATTCATTATCAATAAGTTGATTTTTAGAAATAATATCTGCGATTTTAGTAGCAATTAAAATTTTTGAATCAGTTATTTCATTAGATGGCTTACCTTTAGACATACAATATTGACATCCGTTATTAAAAGCAAGGGTACGTCTTACTTCTTCTTTTAATTCATGTGTAAATGTATTACTATTAAAAAAGCATTCTTCTAAAGAAGTCCATTTTTCCATTATATATTTATTATGACCTAATAATTGTTGAAATGGTGTGAGTCCTTCTTGTGAAAAAGTTATTCTTGCCATGGTATCTCTCCTCTATAAATATATTTTATTAACAATTAATATTATACAAATTATAATGTTAATATTGTATTGTAATTGATATATAATATAATAATAAATATATCATTTGAAATAATAATTTGAGAGAGGAAGTTACAAATGAAATTAGATGAAATAGACGTATTAATTTTACAAGAGTTACAAAAAGATAGTAGGCTATCTATAAGAGAATTATCTAAACGTATAAATCTTTCACCACCATCTGTTACTGAAAGAGTAAGAAGACTCGAAGATGATGGGGTTATTGAAGGGTATACAATTAAAATAAATAAAAAGAAACTTGGATTGTCTATTGATTGTATAGTCAAGGTAACTATGAAAAATGGACAGTATGAAAAATTCAAGATATTCATTAAGGAGTATAAACGAAGTGAATGGTGTTATAGAATTGCTGGTGATGGATGCTTTTTAGTTAAATTATTAGTTAAATCTTTAAATGATATAGAAGAATTTATAAATGATATATCTTCATATGCAATAACAGAAACTATTATAGCATTTTCGGAGGTAACAATAAATAATAGCATTAATAAATTCTTAGGAGAATAAGAATATGGCATATGAAAAAACGAACAATTTACTCAAACACCACAATTATTAAAAGTCTTAGAAGAATCTAAAGCTTTTATTCAATATGTTGTAAAACACACATCATATATAATCATTTAGATGGATTTCGATATATAATAAATACTAAAAGATACACTTAAAGAGGTGGGAAATATGAGTTTTTTTACTTTAAATATTTTAATAGGAGCAATGGCTTTTATAATAAATAAGATAAACAACATGTCTCAAGATATAGATCCCTTTGAAGCCTTCAATGATATAGAAGAGAATTTGGAAGAGATAGACAATGAAAAGGTAACTAACTTTGTTAATGGATTAATAAATGCTAGTATGTCGAATCCATCAATAGGATACTTCTTTATGTTTTTAGTATATATGACCCCTGTTTTAAATTTATTGTTACTAATTAAAGGAATAGTAAATTATTTTAATAAAGCAGAAGGATAATCTTTTAACAAATACCTAAAGTGACTTTAGGCAGAAAGGAGAGAATTATGAGATATAGTATTACAGATTTAGCAGAAATTCTTGGATGCACCACAAGTGCTATTCACTATTTTGAAAAAGAACATTTGATTAAAGTGGAAAAAGGGAAAAATGGTCATCGCTACTATAATGTTGTAGATGTATTTCGATTGCTTTCTTATACAAAGTATCGTTCTATGGAAATACCTATGAAAACTATTATTGCACAATTTGGTGGGGAAGAAAATAATTATAAATTAATAGAAGAAAGAGAAGCAATGTATCAATTAGAAGCCTTAAAAAGGGCCCAATATTACATGAATTTAGCAGATGCTATTGGGGAACATCTTGTTAGCGTAAGAAGAATTGAAGAACTATTGAATAAATATGAATTTGCAAAGTCACCTGAAGTAACGATTATATGTGATGATGAGTGTGGATGGCTTTCAAAAAAGCGTAGTTCCCAAAGGATAATTCATGAATGGGTAAAAGCAATGCCAACAGTTCAGCTGGGGGTATTTGATTCAAGAATGGGAATGAGTAACTTTGGATATTTGGTAAACACCAAAAAGCTAGAAGAATTAGAGCTTCCATTAGGTTTACACACAAAACAATTAAAAAGCACCTCTTGTATACATACAATTGTAATGGCAGATGAGGATTTTACACAACATCCTCAGAAAGTTTTTAAAAAGGCTTCTGAATTTGCAATAAAAAAAGGTCTTGAAATAGGTGAAATAGCCTGGGGAAAGATATTATTAGTTGAGGTTGAAAAGGGAGCTAAATTGCATCCATATATAGAATTATGGATTTCGATAAAAATATAACAATATCCTCTTGAAAGTAAAGCTACTTTATGCTCTATACTGAAGGTAACAAGAAAATAAAAAAATACAAATGTGAATTCAGAAAGGAGAAAGAAAATGAAGGATAAGTATAAGGTACTTTATGACCCAATTAAAATTGGAAAATTGGAGATTAAAAATAGATATGTTCTTGCTCCAATGGGACCAGGAGGAATGTGTAACGCCGATGGTAGTTTTAATGAAAGAGGAATTGAGTTTTATGTAGAACGTGCAAAAGGCGGAACTGGATTAATTATGACAGGCGTAACAATGGTGGAAAATAGCATTGAAAAATGTGCATTGCCATCCATGCCATGTCCAACAATTAACCCTTTAAACTTTATTACAACAGGTAATGAAATGACAGAAAGAGTCCATGCATATGGAGCAAAAATCTTTTTACAATTATCAGCAGGCTTTGGCCGAGTAAGTATACCATCTATTGTAGGAAAAGTGGCAGTAGCACCTTCTAAAATTCCACATAGATTTTTACCAGGAGTAACCTGTCGTGAGTTAACTACAGAAGAAGTAAAAGAATATGTAAAAGCCTTTGGTGAGTCAGCAGAAATTGCAAAAAAAGCCGGATTTGATGGTGTAGAAATTCACGCAGTACATGAAGGATATTTATTAGATCAATTTGCTATTTCTTTCTTTAACCATCGTACTGATGAATATGGTGGATCATTAGAAAATCGTTTAAGATTTGCCTGTGAAGTTGTACAAGAAATTAAGAAACGTTGTGGACAAGACTTCCCAGTTTCTCTTAGATACAGTATAAAAAGCTTCATTAAAGATTGGTGTAAAGGCGGTTTACCAGGTGAAGAATTTGAAGAAAAAGGAAGAGATATTCCAGAAGGAATTGAAGCTGCAAAAATGCTTGTTGCAGCAGGATATGATGCGTTAAATGGAGACGTTGGATCTTATGATTCATGGTATTGGAGTCATCCACCAATGTATCAAAAGAAGGGATTATACCTTCCATACAATGAGATCCTTAAAAATGCAGTAGATGTACCTATTATTACCGCAGGAAGAATGGAAGATCCTGAACTATCAAGTGATGCAATTTTGTCAGGAAAAACAGATATGATTGCTTTAGGAAGACCACTTCTTGCAGATGCAGAAATTCCAAATAAAATCTTTGAAGATAAATATGATAAAGTTAGACCTTGTTTATCTTGTCAAGAAGGGTGTATGGGAAGATTACAGAATTTTGCAACAGTATCCTGTGCAGTAAACCCTGCCTGTGGACGTGAAAAAGAGTATGGACTAAAAAAAGCAGAACAGATTAAAAAAGTTCTTGTTGTAGGTGGTGGTGTTGCAGGAATGGAAGCCGCAAGAGTTGCAGCTGTTCGTGGACACAAAGTAACATTGATTGAAAAGAATGGTTATCTTGGCGGAAATATTGTACCAGGAGGAGTTCCAGATTTCAAAGATGATGATCGTGCACTTGTTAAGTGGTATGAGGGCATATTGAAAGATTTAGGTGTTGAAATAAAGTTAAATGTGGATGCCTCAAAGGAAAATATCAAAGAATTTGGAGCTGATGAAGTACTTTTAGCAACAGGTTCTAGTCCAAGAACATTGACTATTGAAGGAGCTGATAACGTTTATTCAGCAGAAGATGTGCTAATGGAAAGAAAAAATGTTGGTGAAAAGGTTATTGTAATTGGTGGAGGACTTGTTGGATGTGAAACAGCTCTTTGGTTAAAACAACAAGGTAAAGAGGTTACAATTGTAGAGATGCAAAATGATATTTTACAAGTAGGAGGACCTTTATGTCATGCAAACCATGATATGCTTAATGATTTAATTAAATTTAATAAGATTAATGTTAAGACAGGCTCTTATATCAGCAAGAAAACAGATAAAGGTTTTGTTTTAAATACAGATGGACAAGAATCAATCATTAATGCTGATAGTGCTGTTGTAGCTATTGGATATTTATCTGAAAAAGACTTATATAATGAAGTTAGATTTGATATTCCAAATGCAAGGCTGATTGGAGATGCTAATAAAGTTCAAAATATTATGTATGCTATTTGGAGTGCATATGAAATAGCTAAAAATATCTAAATAGATCTTTGCAAAAAACTAGAATGGGTTAATATCCAATCTAGTTTTTTATTTTTTACTGAAATTCTATAAGTATATGGGTGTTTGTTATGCACTACTTGTATATGATATTCTTAGAAATAAAGAATAGCTATTTTACTATGGTTGAACATTAACATGAGATGTATTATTAAAAATAGTAGTTGTAGCTTATGCTATAGCTATTATTTTTTATTTTTTGATAAATTTTTTAAACAAAATTAGTAATTTATTAATAAAGATTTAAAATAATTATTTAATTTTAATTTAAGGCTGTATCAGAATTTATAAAAAAGTAAAAATATGTAGGATAAAAAAAGAAGGAATTCAATTAATTGTAAGGAATGTTGTAATTATAGGGTATTAAAACAAAATAAAAATATCAATAGGGGGAATAAAGATGAAAAAGAAAACAACTATATTAAGTATCTTTTTAGCTGTTTTTATGGCTTTAGCACTAAATGTAGGCAATGTTAAAGCTGCAGCAAATGGACAAGATATAGTAAACTATGCCAAAAAATTTATAGGAACACCATATGTTTCTGGTGGAACTACTTCATCAGGATTTGATTGTTCAGGATTCGTTCAATATGTATACAGAAATGCAGCAGGAATAAACTTACCAAGAACAACATATGATCAAATTAATGTAGGTACTGCAGTATCACAAAGTAATCTACAGCCAGGAGATTTAGTTTTCCCACATACCGGTCATGTAGGTATATATGTTGGAAATGGACAAATGATACATTCTCCAAAACCAGGAGATGTAGTCAAAATAGCATCAGTATATAAATTCTATGCAGGAAGAAGAATAATACCTTCATTTGTTAAAAGTGATTTTATAAAACGAATTAATTCTTCTTCATTACCACTTTTAAAAAATTGTGAAATAAAATCAGGCACTAGTTTTTATGATATACCAGATGGAAATAAAAATGGAACAATAAATTATAGTGGCTATAAAGTAAATATATATGGTAAATGTGGAGACTGGTATTTAGTAAATAAAATAAATGATCAATGGATACATAAAGATAGTATAGTATCTATGCCTCAATTACCTATACTAGCAAAAGGAAAATCTATTACTAATAAATTATTGTTTTTAGATAATCCATATATGAACGAAAAATCTACAGGAAGTAGGGGCATGGATGCAGAAGTTGAAATTTATGATGAATATAGTGGATACTATTTAGTTAATATATCAAAAAACATCCAATGGGTAAATAAAAATGATATTAGAATAAGTTATATGCCACAATTACCTTCTGCTTCAAGCAATCCAATAAAACAATGTGTTGCTCCGAAAGGAACAATATGTTACAGCTTCCCAACAGGAAATAAAAATAATAAAAATGGAGTTATTCCAGAAAATAGACAATTAAATGTTTATGGAGAATATAAAGGTTGGTACTTAGTTAATAAAATAAATCCTCAATGGATACAGATAAAATAAAATGAATAATTTTAAAGCAGTTCTTAATCGGGCTGCTTATTTTTAATGATTTAAAGGGGTTTTTTAACATTTATAGAATATTAAATATAACGGTTTCCCAATAGGTTAATTATAGACATCCTTCATAATGCAAAAAAGAACCTTAATAAACAGGGCTCTTTTGTTTGACGTATTTTATCTATAATAAAATTTATTAAAATACCTATAAAACCAGTAATTAAGCAGTTTTATCCTATAAATTACTTTTATTTTTTATATATAAATATATACATAGGATGTATTTAAATTTTGCTATAGGTTTTGGTTTATTATAGTATAAATACGTTGAACAATAACATGAGATGTACTTAAGCAAGAAATGTAATTATTTGATTTGGAATAAGCATTTATACATGGCAATAATTTTTGAGTTAAATTGTAGGATTTTTATTGACTAAAATATTTTTTAAATTTAGTTTCAGATTATAATTTAGAGTATTATTGAAATTATAGCCCCCATTAAAAGAAGTTAAATGTTTTTCTTTTAATGGGGCTATATAAATTGTTAGATACTAATTATTTAAAAATTTTTTCAATGAATCATTATCTTTAAATAAGTCTTTTAAGTTACCGTATTTTTGTCCTAAATTTTTTCTATCATATTTATAGGATTCTTCTCCTATATTGTCTACATTAAATTTAATAATTTCAGCGTTTGGTATAAGAGATAATAATACTACCGCATTCTTTTCTAAAAGCTTGTCAGCTTTTTTGTCACTCCAAAATTTATTATAATTTTCTTCACCTAAATTTTCATTCGCTTTATAGTTAACAGTTATTTCATATGGCTCCTTACTAGCTTGTAGACTAAATCCAGCACTATATTTATTAGCAGGTAAATTTTTTATAATACTTCCTACAGAACTATTATCGCCTATATATGTGCCTTTATATTTTATCAAATCATATGTTTCAACTTTAGAATTATTTTTTATATTTTCCTTTGATTTTTTTTCAGAATTCATTCTACAACCTACTAAATTTAATGATAGGATTATTATTAAAGGTATTAATATTTTAAGTTTGTTTTTCATATAATGCCTCCTATTTTACAATATATTGTCTCACAATTATACATTAGATTAAGGTGTAACTATAGTTGGATTATAGCATTAATTACAATATAATGGTATACATTTTCAATGGTTATTTTCACATGGGTATTGAATATATTCACTTTTAATAAAATTAATATTATTTTAGAATTAAGCAAAAGAAGAATATTCTATAATCTTTATGGTCAGTTTTAAAAATAAAAATAGCAAAATAAGAACAGAAAAACATTTTGTTTTGTTATATTATAATAATAGCTTCATGAAGTAGGTGAGTATGTAATGAATTATAGAAAAGATATAGAAAATTGTATTGATTATATAGAAGAGCATATTAAAGAGCCTCTTACACTTAAAGAGATTACACAGGAAATAGGGTACTCATCATATCATTTCTGCAGAGTTTTTTCTTTTTTAAAGGGTATGCCCTTAATGGAATATGTAAGAAAAAGGAGACTTTCTTTATCTACTATAGATTTATTAGAAGGTGAAAAAATAATTGATGTTGCTTTAAAATGGGGATTTGAAACACCAAGTAGTTTTGCAAGAGCCTTTAGAAAAGAGTTTGAATGTAGTCCAAGTCAATATATTAAAAAAATGAAATCCTATTACAAAAGTGAAAATAATTTAATACTAGGTAAGTTTATGAATGCTCCATATATAGTTAAAAAACATGGATTTAAAGTTGCTGGATATGGTATTAAAACTAATGTGGCAGATAGTAAATATACAAAGGATGTAGCCTCCTTTTGGAGCAATTATAATGGAGAAAATCTAGAAAGTAAACTATACAAAATTCTATCACCCTTAAAACATGGGGAAGTTGGATTATGCATACCTTGTTCTGATAGTGGGGATATAACCTATTTATTAGGGGTTATTGTTGAGGATTTTTCTAAAGTAACTTCTGATATGATAACTGTTGAAGTACCAAAGGCTCAGTATGCAGTGTTTACTACAAATCCTGTTAATACGGTAGATAGCAAAGACCAAAGGGAATTTGCAAAAATTATTAAAGAATCATGGAAATATATATTTGATGAATGGTTTAAAAATAATGATTACGAATATGATGAAGAAAAATTGGATTTTGAATTTTATGATGAGAGATGTCATTTAAGACCAGACACAGTTATGGATATTTATGTGCCGATAAAAAAGTTGGAAAGGTGATATTAAATGATTAATTATTATGGAAGTTTATGTACAGTAATGTATGAGTTACTACATCCTCATGCACCAGAAGATGAGCTGCAATTTTATTTACAATATGCAAAAAAGAAGATGAAAATACTAGAACCCCTTTGTGGAAGTGGAAGATTTCTAGTACCTTTTTTAGAAAGAGGCTTTAATATTACTGGATTTGATATGTCAGAAGAAATGCTAAAAGAACTTTATAAAAAAGCTCCCAAGGCAAAGGTTTTTCAAAGTTCTATTGAAGAATTTTCTCCAAAGGAAAAATATGATTATATTTTTATTACATCTGGTTCATTTTCATTATTTCTTGATGAGGATATTGCCTTTAATGTGCTGGTAAAAATGAAGGAAGCACTAGCACCAAAAGGCAAGTTTGTTTTTGCTGCTGAGACAACTGCCAATATAATTCCTGATAGGGAAGAGTACCTTGAAAATTGTCACGTAAAGACTAAAGAAGGTTATGATATAATCTTTAAAAGTAAAAGTTTTTATGATAAACAAAAAAAAATATTATCTACACCAAGTTTATATGAGTTATATGATGGCGATAATTTACTAGGTAAAGAAGAAATGGATTTTCGTATAAAATTATATGATTTTGGAGAATTAGACAAGTTAATATTAAAGGCAGGATTTAAAGGGAGCCATGTATTCAGTGATTTCAATAGAAGAGAATCTATAGATAAAAATACTGAAACCTTTTTATATGAATGTTATATTTAACAATGAAATATTTTCCAAGAAATTTTAACTTTAAAACCTATCTTAGCTATTTAAATATAATGCTTAAGATAGGTTTTTGTTTTGTAATACTGTTTTATGTTATTATTTATCTAATTCATCTAGAGACATTAGTTTTAATAATCCATTTCGTAATAAAATTAGAATTACACCAAATACTATTACAATGCCAGATATTAAGCCAAATATTTGGGTATATCCTAGGGTATCTGTAAATCCTGCAAGTTTTCCTGAAATTATGCTTGAAAAGAAGAAGCTTAAGTACCATGCACCCATTGCTAGGGAGCCGTATTTTGCAGGAGCTAATTTATTGAACATTGCCATTCCTATTGGAGATAGGCAAAGCTCTCCTACTGTTAATAAAAAGTAAGCCACAATGATGAAAAGTATGTTCATTTGTTTACTTCCGTCTAAAACACCACCTAATGTTGATATACCTAGTATTAAGGTTAAGAAGGCAATACCTGTTAAAATCATTCCAAGTCCCATTTTAGTAGGAACTGATAGGTCGCCCTTTTTACTATTCCCAAGTTTTAACCATATATTCGCAATTATTGGTGACAATACTACGCAAAAGATTGCATTAATAGAAGTAAGCCAAGGTACAGGCATTGTAAATCCACCGATGGTTCTGTTTACAAGTTTATTTGCAAGTAAAGAGAAGGATGTAGCAGTTTGATCCCATGCTGACCAAAATATAATGACAAACACAAACATCACAATCATTGCTTTAATACGATTTTTCTCTAATTGTGTCAAAGGTTGTGCTTTAGCTTTTTCTGTTGATTTTGTGCTTACGGATTCTGTGAAAGTTTTTTTATCTTTAGAAACGGGGTATTTCCCTATCTCACCTAGCCATTTAGGCGATACAATCCAAATAAAGATACCTATAAATATCATTATCAAAGTACACATAAGAAAAATGTATTTATAACCATAGGCTGCGATTTCACCATCAGCGGCTACTTTAGCGAACCATTTATCAGAAATTAAACCAGCAATTATAGGTCCAAAAAAAGCACCGATATTTATAAACATATAAAATATGCTATAGGCAGCATCTTTTTTAGACAATTCATTTTTGCTATAAAGTTCACCTACAAGGCTACTAATTTGTGCCTTGAAAAATGCACCAGCAACAATTAGGATAATAAGTCCCAACCAGACACTACCAATATTTGGTTTGGCAAAAAATAGCGCCAAATAACCACAAGCAGTTAGAAAACAACCTAATATTAGTGATTTTTGGATTCCAAGCCATTTATCAGTTATATATCCACCAACTAGGGAACCCATATAGTTTATACCTTGGTATAAACCTATGATAGCAGCGGCTTTTGGTACACTTAGACCAAGTCCATTTTTGCTAACATCAGCTGTTAAAAATAGTATTAATATTGAAACTACTGCATAAGCTGCATAACTTTGTAAAGCTATGGAGATATTTACTAGCCATAATCCAATAGGATGTTTTTGTTTTTTTTCAGACATTGTGAAATACCTTCCTTCTATTATTTATAATTATTAAATTTCTCTAGTATATTCTTTTAACCATTATTTTCACCTTTGCATACAATAAGTTCATTTTCAATACGTATTCCATGTGAGCCTGCTATATAAATTCCTGGTTCATCAGTAATAACTATACCTTCTTCAAAGCGATGAGTTTCCTTTGGAGGGTATTGCCACCTAAATCCAGTTGGTTCTTCATGAATGTTCATCAAATATCCAACACCGTGGCCAGTACCATGATTAAAGTTTAAGTTTTTATTCCAGAATGGAGCACGTGCAAGGATGTCCAAATTCATACCGTTACAACCATAAAGGAATTCTCCATGAGCAAGATGCATGTTACTATGGTAGCATGTTCACCACATGAAGAAATAGGTTCAAAACTTGGACAAATAAATCTACCTTGTTCTGCAGGGAACGCATCTAGTTTATTAGAAGAACTTATTTCTGTAATAACTTCTTTGTATATTTTATTATATGGATGTATAAATAATGCACCATTTTCCTTAAGATTTGATTTAATTTCATCATTTAATTTATTTTCATTGATGAATAGATGCACCTAATCCATTGTAATAATAATAAAATTAGTGGGAAAAATTCAATATGGTTTCCACGAATGTTAAGAGTCCATGCAATATCATCTTCTGAATTAACATCTTTAGCTACAAAGGTTGAAGGGGTGTTAGAGCTTTCAGAAAGATTTTTAACAACAGTAGCATTTTGATTAGTTTTATTACCAACATGAATTATTATGTTAGCTATATCTGCTTCAATGGCACTTGAATGAGTTCTAGTATCCCTTTCAAAATGCTATAATGTAAGTTAAAAGATAAAGTGAAATTTATTTTCAATATTAATATAACGTGGAAGGTGGAGACAATTATGAATCATAAAGATAGAATGTTAGCAGGGCTTCCATATAAAGCGTGCTTAGATGGATTACCAGAAGAACGAATGGAAAATAAAAAGAAAATCTATGAGTATAACCATTGCTTACCAGATGAATATGAAAAAATCCATAAATTAATAAGAGATATTCTTGGAAAAGCAGGTGCAGATGTACATATAGAGGCACCCTTTTATTGTGATTATGGAAAGAATATTCAGGTTGGAGATAACTTTTTTGCAAATTACAACTGTACAATTCTAGATGTGGGAAAAGTAATTATAGGTAATAATGTACAATTTGCTCCGAATGTTTCTTTGTATACAGCAGGTCATCCCATACATCCTGATTCACGAAATTCTGGATATGAATATGGAATTGGTATAACAATAGGAGATAATGTGTGGTTGGGAGGAAATGTTGTTGTAAATCCTGGAGTTCATATTGGAAATAACGTTGTTATTGGTTCGGGAAGTGTTGTTACAAAAGACATTCCAGACAATGTGATAGCAATAGGAAATCCATGCAAAGTTATTCGTGAAATTACAGAAGAAGATCGTAAGTATTATTATAAAAATTATGAATTTGATGTTGATGATTATAAAGGTTAGTTTATTTACAAATTAAAATTATTTATGCAATGGGGTGAGAAAATGATTTTAGCTATAGAATGTTTTATTGCATGTGTACTATTTACGCTTATGATTTTACCATCACTATATAAGGAAACAATCAAACATATTATGTGATATCCTTCTTAGAAATCATTTTTTATCATCCCTCACTTAATTCAATAAATTTTTCTGATTTATAACAAACATAATTTGAATCATGGCTTGTTTACATACTAATTATAACATTAACTTCAAAATATTGTATATAATTAGACGAATATTGATTCTCTTTTTATACATTTATGTTTTAATAAAAAATATTTGACAAATTGAATATAATCCTTATGTTAGGCTATCTTTAAATGATAATAAAGTCGTAAAAACTTTTGAATTTTACTTAGTAGTAGTATGGGGTATAATATTTCATCTGATAATTTTTCAAGCGATAATATATTGATTATAATTGCAATAACACTTTTTGTTTTTATTCTTCTTGTGATTATTGATTTGATATGGAAGAAAAAAGGTGTTATTACCTATCTGTTACTTTTACTTATAACTGCATCATTTATATTTGGCTAATATAAAATTTATTGTAGTTTTACTTATTATCATAGTTTTGTTTTTTTGTCAAAAAGTAATGAATCATCAATTGAATTAATAAATTTAGAAGATTTAACGGTGTTAAACTTCTTATGCCTTCTGTAAAATTATGAAAATGTATAGATGTTGTGGTATAATTTTTACGTTAATCAAATAATAATTGTAGAATATGATGCTACAAAATATAATAAACTTAAGGTGAAGTAAATGATTATTATAATAACTAGCGTAATCTCTTTTTTGTTAGGTTCAATACCAACAGGATATTTTATTACTAAGAAAACATGTGGAATTGATATAAGAACAAAAGGTAGTGGGAATATAGGTTCAACAAATGTAAAAAGAATTGTAGGAACTAAAATATCTATCATTACTCAAACAATAGATGTTTTAAAAGGTATCATTCCTGTAGTATTAGGAATATATTTATCAAAGATTATTAAATTACCTGTTTCAACTGACACTTATCTTTCTATTATTGCAATAGCAGCAATCTTAGGACATGATTATACACCTTTTCTTAAGTTTAAGGGAGGAAAGGGTGTAAATACAACACTTGGCGTATTTATTTTTATTGCACCTATTCCAACGTTAACAGGGCTTGCAGTTTATTTTATATTGGGTTTATTTACAAGTATAGTATCTATTAGGTCTATTGTAATAGGCATAACAATACCTGTTATGTGTATAATCACAAAACTACCTATTCAAATAATAATTTCTACTACAATAGCCGGTATTTTAATGGTATTTAGGCATAAAGATAATTTAGTAAGGATTATGCGAAAAGAAGAAAAATAACTTTAAATTTTAAAAACCTGTCTATTTTTAGGACAGGTTTTTAGTATTTAAAGGGAAGAGATAAAATAGTTTCTGTAATTATGTAAATATTGTATATTATTTTATATTTTTGAAGGATTATCCATAACTCTGTAGAAGAATATTTGTGTAGGAAATATATTATAAAAATATGGAGGGAGTATTGTGGATAAATTTCGTAATATGAAAAAATCCCATATAGCCTTATTAGCGGTAATGTATATAGTGTTAATGGGAAGTTTACCTAGATTTACAGGATGGGCAACTATTTTTTCAGCTATTGTAGTGGGAGGTTATTTTTTAAAGAACAAAAAAGACTTAAAAGAACTAACTAGGAAGAAGAAAAACTTTATATTTACAGGTATAATAATTTTAGCTATTATAGGAAGCCTTAATGTAGCCGTAGGAAATAATATTCAAAATGAAAAATTGATGGCAGAAAAAGCTAAACAAGAACAAGAAATTAAGCAAGAAGAACAAAAAAAGATAGAAGAAAAGAAGTTAGCTGAAGAACAAAAAAGGATACAAGAGGAAGAAGCTAAGAAAAAAGCCGCAGAAGAAAAAAGAAAACAAGAAGAGGAAGCTAAGAAAAAGGCTGCAGAAGAACAAAAAAAGCAAGAAGAATTAAAAAGAAAACAAGAAGAAGAAAATAAAGTAAAAGCTGAGAATGAACAAGCTCAGGCAGCATTTGCACAGTCAACAGGCAAAGGTAATTCAAATAGTCAGTCTAATGAAAGCCAAAATGCAGATGATAATCAAAATTATACAGTATATAAAACCAGAACTGGATCTAAATATCATAGTTCAGGGTGTAGATATTTAAAGAAAAGCTGTTATGAAACAACAGTATCACAAGCACGAAATGAAGGCTTAACTCCATGTAGTGTGTGTAACCCATAGTATATAATAATATATTAAAGATCAGTACTAATTGTATTTTCTAGGATATTGATAAGTGTATTTTATCAATATCCTTTTAAATTTATGTAATAAGTATTTACGCAAATTAATAAGATTTTATTTAAAGTAGAATTTCTTAGTAAATATGTAATTATTCTTTACGATGAATTATTTGATATAAATAAATTTCTATAATACACCACAAAACCTATAATAATATGGTAAAATAAAGATATATTTCAAATAACAAATGCATTTTGTTGCGCATGAATAATACTTACATAAAAAGGGTAATTAATAATAGTTATGTTATTATAAGATATATGGAGGTTTTGGTATGAATATATTAATATCCACTTGCAATATAGGTATTCCTGTACTAATGATTTTTATAGGAATTTTATATAAATGTAATTTATATAAAAAGATAGATAGAACATTAGATTTAATTGTACCTATAGCAACGTTTTTTACTGGTTTTTCAGAGAGAGATAGAGAACATTTGTATAAGAATACAAATAACTTGGCTTCGGTTAATAGAAAATGTAGTTTAATATGGAGTATTTCAGGAGTATGTACACTACTGCTTACTATAATATCGCTAATATTAAATAAATCTGATATTTATAATACAAGCGTTATTTTACTAGAACCTGAATTATTAATATTAGTTATTGTATTTATTACTGTAGAATATATCTTAAAAAGAAATTTTAATAAAAAAATTAGTGAACAATATTAAACTATTGTCATAAAAAAGGATACTAATGTAGGTATCCTTTTTTTATTTGCTTGATAACTTACCTAATAAAATAGCAGCATCATTTTTGGTTTAAATAATTATAGATACTCCATATTAAAAATTGCCACAATTATGTTGAAATATATTAATCTTGATGGTGAAACCCTTAGTTTATATAATTAAGACATAGAAGAGAAAAGGATTACAGTATATAAAACTAAGGAGTGATTTTTATGAAGTACAACGATTTAAAAATTAAGATATTTGCAGACGGAGCAGATTTAAATGGTATGTTAGATGCTTATAATAAAGGAATGGTTAAAGGATTTACAACAAATCCATCCCTTATGAAAAAAGCAGGAATTACTGATTACAAGGAATTTGCAAAGGAAGTATTGGGAAAAATAAAGGATATGCCTGTATCTTTTGAAGTTTTTTCAGATGATTTAGAAACTATGGAAAAGGAAGCAGAGGTTCTTGGAAATTTAGGAGAGAATGTTTATATAAAAATACCTGTTACAAACACAAAGGGTGAATCAACAGCACCACTTATAAAGAAACTTTCAGAAAAAGGATATCACCTTAATGTAACTGCTATATTTACAATAGATCAAGTAAAAGAAGTAGTAGAGGCATTAAAATCTGGAGTAGATAGTATAGTATCAGTATTTGCAGGAAGAATAGCAGATACAGGTGAAGATCCAGTTAAGATTATGAAAGAAGCAAGCAAAATTTGCAAAACTAAAGAAGGAGTAGAACTTTTATGGGCAAGTTGCAGAGAATTTTATAGCATAGTAGAAGCAGATAAATGTGGTTGTGAAATAATTACTGTAACAAATGACATACTTAAAAAAATGCCTAACATGGGAAAGGATCTAAAGGAATATTCTATTGAAACTGTAAGAGGATTTTACAAAGACGCATCTAGCCTTGGGTTTTCAATTTTATAATTGCAAGAAAGGCGGTAAAACTAATGCTTAAAAATTATATAAACGATCAGGTCGTAGAAGTAAACGTGGAAGTGAAAAACTGGGAAGAGGCAGTAAGATTAGGAGGAAAGCTATTAGAGGAAGATGGAGCCGTAGAACATAGCTATATTGATGCTATGGTAGATACGGTAAAAAACATGGGACCATACATTGTAATAGCACCTGGAATAGCAATGCCTCATGCAAGACCTGAAGCTGGAGCTAAAAATATAAGAATTGGACTTTTGAAGCTTAAAAATCCAGTTAATTTTGGCAACGAAGAACATGATCCTGTAGATATTGTTATATTCTTATGTGCTGTAGATAATAAGGCACACATTGAGGTCTTAGGGGAACTTGTTCAGCTTATAGAAGATGATGACTTTTTAAAGATTGTACGAAATGCATCAACAAAGAAAGAAATACTAGATTATATAAAATAAAATATATAAACAAATTGGAGGGATTAATATGAATATTTTAACTGTATGTGGAAATGGAATTGGAAGCAGTCTTATGCTTGCTATGAAGATAGAGGAAATATGTAAAGAAAACGGAATAGCTGCAAATGTAGAATCTACTGATTTTAACTCTGCTCAAGGTAAAAAGGCGGATTTAATAGTAACAGTAAAAGAACTAGCAGAACAATTTGAAGGAAGAGATGTAGCTGTGGTAAGAAGTTATATAAATAAGAAAAAAATCACAGAGGATGTACTTGAAATTATAAAACAAAAGGATGAAGAATTAAAAAAATAGGAGTTGATTAAAATGTTAGGATTACTTCAATTTTTAAGAGACGTTTTAAAACAACCGGCATTATTAATGGGTATTATGGCATTAGTAGGACTTGTAGCCTTAAAGAAACCTGGACATAAGGTTCTTACAGGAACTTTAAAACCAATATTAGGTTACTTGATGCTTGGTGCCGGTGCAGATTTTATAGTAGCAAACTTAGAGCCCCTAGGAGGAATGATCCAAACTGGCTTTAACATAACTGGAGTAGTACCAAATAATGAAGCAATCGTTGCTGTTGCCCAAAAGGTACTAGGGGTAGAAACCATGTCAATTTTAGTAGTTGGACTTTTGATAAATCTTGTTATAGCAAGGTTTACTAAATACAAATATGTATTTTTGACTGGTCATCATAGTTTCTTTATGGCATGTCTTTTATCAGCAGTTTTAGGAACTTCCGGTATGAAGGGAACTGAACTTATATTATTTGGTGGATTTTTACTTGGAGCATGGAGTGCAATATCACCAGCAATTGGACAAAAATACACATTAAAAGTTACTGATGGCGATGAAATTGCTATGGGTCACTTTGGAAGCTTAGCATACTATGTTTCAGCTTGGGTTGGTTCAAAAGTAGGCAAGCCTGAAGAAAGTACTGAAAATATTGAAATTCCTGAAAAGTGGGGATTCTTAAGAGATACAACTATTTCTACAGCAATTACAATGATGGTATTTTATATAGTAGCAGCTGTAGCCGCTGGTCCTGAATATGTATCTAAATTATCAGATGGAATGTCACCTATATTATTCGCTATAATGTCATCACTAAAATTCGCAGTTGGTGTTACTATTGTTTACAATGGCGTAAGAATGATTCTTGGAGATCTTATACCAGCATTCCAAGGTATTGCAACAAAAATTATACCAGACGCTATACCAGCAGTTGATTGTGCCGTATTTTTCCCTTATGCACCTACAGCAGTTATAATAGGTTTTGTAAGCTCATTCATAGGTGGAATTATAGGTATGGTTTTACTAGGAGTAGCTGGAGGAGTACTTATAATACCGGGACTTGTACCTCACTTCTTCTGTGGTTCTACAGCAGGTATATTTGGAAATGCAACAGGAGGAAAAAAGGGAGCTGTAATTGGAAGTTTTGTAAACGGACTTTTGATAACCTTTGCCCCAGCATTACTTCTTCCAGTACTTAGTACCCTTGGATTCAAAAACACAACCTTTGGTGATTTTGATTTCGGTGTACTTGGTATAATTATTGGAAAAACATCAAATCTAGCAGGAAAAACAGGAATAATAATTATTGCTATGTTGATGTTAGTAGCTCTTATAGTTCCAAACTTTATTAAGACTAAATCAAAAGCATTAAATAATATAGAAGAATAAATTAATAAAAAGGAGTTGTAAATATATAAAATGATTTCCATAAAGTCTTCATTTTAATATATTTGCACTTCTTTTTTATATAATAAGTTTATAATAAAATCTATAGTTATTATATAAAGAGTATTTTATTGTGGATTATTAGGCATTTTAAGTAATATAGTAAATAAATTTTATTTGGCAATTATATTTTTAATTTAAACACTAAAGGGGATGATGCATCGTGTTAAATAAAAGATGCTCAAATATCTTACAGATGATAGTAAATAACGAAAAGCCTATAACTATAAAGGAAATTTCTAAAAAAGTTAATAAAAGTCCTAGAACAGTAAGATATGATTTAGATAAAATAGATGATTATTTAGCTGAGATTGAATTTCCTAAACTTGAAAGAAAATCTAACTTAGGCATCAGCCTAGATTTAAAGGATGAAGAAATAAAAAAACTTTTTAAGATTATTGGCAAAATTAATAATTATGACTATGTTCTTTCTCAAAAAGAGAGAGTATTTTATATAATTTATGAGCTTTTAAATAAGAGTGAATTTGTAACTATAAATATGCTTTCAGATAGGATGATGGTAAGCCGCAGTACTATAATAAATGATTTAATAGAGGTTAAAAAATGGCTATCAGAAAATAAAATAACCCTTGAAAGTTCAAAGGGACAGGGCATAAAAATATTGGGAAGGGAAAGGGATCTTAGACGGGCTGCAGTAAAGCTCTTTTTTCAGAGCATGGATTCTATAAACTTTTTCAATGTAACCACCCTTAAGCTTTTTAATGATATAGATATAGACTTTATAAGAAATACTATTAAAATTGCAGAGGAGCAGATGGAAACTTCATTTTCAGATGATGCTTTTAATAATCTTGTTATTCATATAGCTATAGCCATTAAAAGAATAGAATTATCAAAGGATATAATAATGGATAGTGAAGAGCTTAAGAATCTAAGGAAAACTGCGGAATATGCTATTGCATCAGGTATAGCAAAGATGCTTGAGGATAGATTCAAAATATCTATACCAGAGGACGAAATAGGCTATATAACAATTCATATTTTAGGTAGCAATACTTCTACCCTTGAAAATATTGTAAAGGATGATTGGATTTATTTACATCTTATAGTATTTAAACTAATAGAAAATGTAGAAAATATAACAGGAATTAATTTTAGTAAGGATAATAAGCTTTTTGATAGTCTTGCTCAGCATATTCGTCCAGCTATATACAGGCTTAAACATGATATTAAAGTAAAAAATCCATTGATAGAAGAAATAAAAGAGAAATATTCCTATATCTTTGAAAGTATAGAGGAAGGTGTAAAGTTCATAGAAGAGGATATAGGTGATAGTGTAAATCAAGAGGAAATAGGATATCTTACACTACACTTTATGGCTTCCATAGAAAGAAGCAAAAATAAAAACCATAGAAAACCAAATGTACTTATAGTATGCGCCACAGGCATAGGTACATCAAAGTTTATTTCTAATAAATTAAAATCTATATTTGATATAAATATAATAGACACCATATCCAGCCATACTATGGAAAAGGTCCTTAAATATAATAAAAACATAGATTTAATTGTAACTACAATTCCATTAAAGGCTAAGGGGATAAAGTGTATAGAAGTAAATACATTTTTAACGGAAAAAAACATCAGTGAATTAGGTTTATACTTTGCAAAATTTATTAGAGATAACAGTGAAGAATGCAATAGTTCCTGTAAATATGAAGAAAGAGATAAGGTGCAAGAGATTTTAAATATTATAAAAGAAAATTGTACTATACATGATTATTATAAATTGAGAAATAAACTAGCACTATATTTGAATATAAAAGATCCTACCATTACTGAAGATCATAAACCTTCTTTAAAAGAACTACTAAAACCTGATTTTATTAAATTAAATGAAGAAGCTAAAGACTGGGAAGATGCAGTAAGAAAAAGTGGGGAGATATTAATGAATAATGGCTGTGTAAAGGAATCCTATATAGATGCTATGGTAAACACAGTAAAGAATATGGGCCCTTATATTGTTATAGCACATGGAATAGCTATGCCCCATGCAGCACCAGAGGATGGAGTTCTAAAAACTGGTATAAGTATGCTAACCTTAAAAAATCCAATTTCCTTTGGAAATACTGAACATGATCCAGTAAGTGTTATAATTTCAATATGTTCCATAGATAAAGTAAACCATATGAATGCATTAAAAGAGTTAATGAGCATTATGGATCAGGAAGACTTCCTTTCAAAGGTTAAAAATATAAAAACTTCCTCTGAAATAGGTTCCTTTTTATATAGTTGAATTAAATAATAAAAACAAAAGCTCTCATAATCTGGGAGCTTTTGTTTTGTAATAATTTATATGTTTAATTATTAAATTATTTTTTATATTTATAGATAATAAGCTCTAATTGACGTAGAAAATCTTTTGAAAAACCACATGTTTCTTTATTAGACATTTCATTTATATCAAGTCATAAGCAATTCATTATCCCCCTATTATTTATTACTTGCTAATTTATATATAAGTTTTAAATTATCTATTATATTCAGAGGATTATGTATATTTATGTTATATATTGTAATAAATACGGACAAATGGTATAATTGTGAAGAAATAATTTGTATGAGGTGATAAAATGATAATTTGGGGCTGGGGAAAAGTAACCAAAAAGATTATTGGAGCAGTTTTTGAACGTACATGTAACTATTGTAATACTGATGAAGTTTGGAATTTATGTGTTGTAAGAACATGGTTTACGTTATTTTTTATTCCTATAATACCCTATAAAAAACAATATTGTATTGCCTGTCCAAAATGCTGGAGCTATATAGAACTTACACAGGAGGAATTTGAAAAAATAGAAATTGATATAACCTCTAGTTCTAATAATATTAATGAAAAAGTTGTTACAGATAATATAAAATATGCTGGAAAGACAGAAACTCAAATTAATTATTTAAAACAGATGGAGGAATATGCTAATAAGTAAATTATTAAAATCTGTTGATTTATAATAAATATTTTAATTTGATAACTTTTATAAGTTTATAAAGCATAGGTCCAACTGGAAATTGCTATAGGAGATAAATTACTATAGTAATTTTTATTTTTTGTACAATACATAAATATTAAGATAAATTAATCAGTTTGATAGATTAGTTTATAAAGCAAAAGCTCTCACAATGTGAAAGCTTTTTTGTAAATATAGTTTTTTAAAGCCTTTTATTCAAATGATATGAAATATAGGGTATACTATAAGCAGTGAACCCAAATTTACAATTTGGTGTGAATCGCTTACTTCTACGAAAAGTAGAAGTTTCAACAAATAAGATTCTTGGGATAAAATTAAGTTAGGAGTGAGAGTAAATGAAGAGAATACCTTATGGGATTTCTAACTTTGAAGTTTTAAGAGAGGAGGATTATCTTTATGTAGATAAAACCTCTTACATAGAATTATTAGATAGATACGCTCCCTATAATTTTTTTATAAGGCCTAGAAGGTTTGGTAAAAGCCTTTTTATATCAATGCTTGAGAACTATTATGATATAAATAAGAAGGATAAATTTGAAGAATTATTTGGAGATTTATATATAGGTAAAAATCCTACAAAAAATAAAAATAGATTTCTTGTATGGAAAATAAGTTTTGCAGGAGTAGATGCAGGACATGGGGAAGAAGAATTAAGAAAGAGTTTTAATTTTAAAGTTTCATCAGCAGCAAGAGAATTTTTATATAAATATGGTAATTTATTAGGTGAAAACAAATTACCTATGGAAGATATGAGTGCAGAAATGGTTGTAGCTCATATAAGTATGCTTAGCAAAATCAACAATAAGCAAGTATTTGTTTTAATAGATGAATATGATAATTTTGCCAATGAGCTGATTACAGGAGGAAAACAAAGTACTTATAGTGGTATACTTCATGGTGAAGGTTTTGTTAAGGTATTTTATAAAGCCATAAAGGATGCAACAGCTGACAATTTTAATAGAATATTTATGACTGGAGTAAGTCCTATAATGCTAGATGATTTAACTAGTGGTTTTAATATTACTATGAATTATACATTAGATCAAAATCTTAATGCTATGATGGGTTTTACAAGAGGCGAGATTTCTTATATTATGGATGAAGTGGATATAGAAAATACAGAACTTAGAGAAAAGATATGTACTGATATGACCCAATATTATAATGGATATAAATTCAACAAAAATTGCAAATCAGTTTTTAATCCAGATATGTCTATGTATTTTCTTAATAAGTATTTAGCTTATAATGAATATCCAGAGGAAATGATAGATAATAATGTAAAAACTGATTACGGCAAAGTTAATCAGTTGGCTTATAATTTTAATGATAGAGAAGCTCTAGAGGAAATAATAACCACAGGGGAAACTTCTACTATGCTAGTAGATAGATTTAATATTCATACCATGTATAGTGTAAAAGAAAATTTTAAATCTTTATTATTCTATCTTGGAATGCTTACTATAAAAGAACAAGGTCCACTAGGTACAGTACTAAGAATACCTAACTACGTAATAAAAACAATATACTGGGAGCAATATTTCCAAAGTTTAAACAAAGACTATAATATTCAAATACAAAACATAAGAATAGCTGTTAATGAAATGAGAATGAATGGAAACATTCAGCCCTTAATAAATCTTGTAAGTAACATATTAGAGGATTTATCCAATAGAGATTTAATAAAAATGGATGAAAAAAATATAAAGATGATGCTTCTTACACTATTAGGAGTAGACAGTACTTATTTTATAAAAAGTGAAGATGAGAACAATAAAGGATATGTAGATATAATGCTTAAAAGAAAAATTCAGTTTAAAGATATAACTAAATTCCAGTGGATTATAGAACTAAAATATATAAAAGAAAGTGAAAGAGATACCTTAGAAAAAGTAAAAGAAGAAGGAATAAAACAGCTCCAAGGATATGCTGAAAGTAAAATGGTTCAAGAAGAACTTGGAGAGGATGATTTAAAGAAGGTATTAATTCTTGTGGTAGGAAAAAAACATATTTATACTGTAGATATATAAAAAAGGATAGTTTTAAAAGCTCTCACAATGTGGGAGCTTTTGCTTTGCAATAATTTATAGGTTTAATTATTAAGCTATTTTCTGACGTAAAAAATAGTTCTTTTAGTGGAGATAAAAACAATAAAGTTGAAGATAGATTTATAGTTAAGGATGAAAATTATAAAACTAGAGATAGTTTTATGCGTATAGATGAAATTTAAGATAATTTTATAGATATAAATAAAAATAGATTTGTAAATATAGATAAAAGTTATGAACTAAAAGATAATTATAAGGATATTACTAAGGACTATAAAGGGGCTCATAAGGGCCTTGTAAGTAAAGAAATAATAAGTAATAAATAATAAAGAAGAAGTAATAAGTAATAGTTGTTGTAGTAATAAAGAAAAAGAAAGCAATAAGAAAACTACAAAAATACTTGAGCATCAAAAAGCTTAAAAAATTACTGCACTTTATATCTCCTATCCATATATATAGATGAAAACACAATATGGTTTAGATAAGAAAGGAAAAAAATAAGAAATATAGACTAAGTTACTTAAATATAATTATGTAAAGTAAAAATAAAAGTAAATCTAAAAACTTTTAAAAATAAAATAAAAAATTTGAAATTCTACCCCAAAAAATAACTATAATAGAAAGTTAGTATTTTCTTTAAAAATTGAATTGATTTGTATTAACATAACAAAAATGTAACATTAATGAAACATAGTTCAATTGATACAACAAATGAAATTATATAAAATGAATTACATAAGAGGTAAAAAATTCAGTTAAAATAAAGAAAAAGGGGAATTAGAAATGCAAAATATATTAAGTGTAGAAAAAATTGAAAAGTATTATGGTAATAAGGATAATGTAACAAAGGCTATAGATAATATTAGTTTTAAGGTAGATGAAGGAGAATTTGTTGGTATAATGGGACCTTCAGGAAGTGGTAAAACTACATTGCTTAACTGCATATCAACTATTGATAATGTTACTACAGGTAAAATAATGATAAATAACAATGATATTACCAGACTAAAATCAAAATCATTAGATAAGTTTAGACAAAATGAATTGGGATTTATATTTCAGGACTTTAATTTATTAGATACCCTTACAGCTTATGAGAATATTGCTTTAGCCTTAACAATACAAGGTGAGAAAACTTCAAAAATAGATGAAAAAGTAAAATCAGTAGCAAAATATTTAGAAATTGAAAAGGTGTTAAACAAGTATCCTTATCAAATGTCAGGTGGACAAAAACAAAGAGTTGCTTCAGCAAGAGCAATAGTAACTAATCCATCTTTAATTCTAGCCGATGAACCAACAGGAGCTCTAGATTCTAAATCAGCTAGATTATTACTTGAAAGATTTGAAAAGCTAAATAAAGAATTAAAGGCTACTATATTAATGGTAACTCATGATGCTTTTGCAGCTAGCTATGCTCATAGAATTCTTTTTATTAAGGATGGGAAAATCTTTAATGAATTAGTAAGAGGTAATGATACAAGAAAAGAATTTTTTAATAAAATTATAGAAGTTACGTCTCTTCTTGGAGGTGACGACAATAATGTATTCTAAGATGGCTCTTAAAAATATAAAGAAAAGTTATAAGGATTATACTATATATTTCTTAACACTAATACTAGCTGTTTGTATATTTTATAGCTTTAACTCTATAGATTCACAAAAGGCACTTACTGATATAAAATCTTCAGGTGGAAGTTATGTATCTAAATTAATGGATTTTATGTCTGCTGTATCAGTATTTGTATCAATAATATTAGGAAGTTTGATATTATATGCAAATAATTTTTTAATAAAGAAACGTAAAAAAGAATTGGGAATATATATGATTTTAGGTATGGGAAAAAGAAAAATATCTAAAATCTTAGTAACAGAGACCTCTATAGTAGGAGTTATATCCTTAATTGCAGGTCTTATAATAGGAATGGGAGTATCACAGGGGTTATCTGTTTTTACATTAAAATTATTTGAGGTTTCTATAAATGAATATAGATTTGCTGTTTCAACAAGGGCTATAGGTAAAACTATATTATACTTTGGAATAATGTTTTTACTTGTTATGATATTTAATGCATTTGTTATTTCTAAATACAAGATAATTGATTTGCTAACATCAGGTAGAAAAAATGAAAATATAAAATTTAAAAATACATTTATATATTTATTATCATTTGTTTTATGTGTAGTATTACTTGGATTTGCATATAAATCTATACTAAAAACAGGGTTAAATTTAAGAGAGCCTATGTTTAAACCATCCATAGCCTTTGTAATAGTAGGTACGGTGTTATTTTTCTTTAGTTTAGCTGGAGTTATATTGTATGTAGTAAATAAAAACAAAAAGATATATTTTAAAGGGCTAAATATGTTTGTGGTAAAACAAATAAATAGTAAGGTTAATACAAACTTTTTATCTATGTCTTTAATTTGTTTAATGTTATTTATCACAATACTTATATTATCTACAGGAATAAGTCTTAAAAATGGCTTTGAAGAAGGGGTTAAAATAGGAGCACCTTTTGATGCTAGTATAATAATATCAAATAATAGTAAAAAAGACAGTTTAGAAGATGTATTAAATAAGATCAATTTTAAAAGAAGTAAAAATGAAAAATATGCAACTTGCAATGAATATATTTCAGGGATAAAGCTAGATAGCTTGTTATCAATTACAGATAAATATTATAAGGATGCTGAGGTAGCTTTTGTTAAAATATCTGATTATAATAAAATGTTGAAACTAAAGGGGAAAAAAGAAATAAATTTAAATAAAAATGAGATTTTAGTTATGTCTAACAAAAATGACTTGGTAAAGCAAGTTAATGAGAAGTTAAAAAGTAGTAAAAAATTTGATATTAAAGGAAAAGAGTATTTAGTGAAAAATGATAAAATAATAGATGAAAATCTTGCAACTTATCTTTTTGCAGATAATATTTTCACAATAGTTATAAGTGATGAATTTTTATATGATTACAATAAAATTGCTTATTCTATACTCAATGTAATGTATTCAGATAAAAATAGAGAAGAAAATAATAAAAAATATAAGGAAATAAATAAGAACTTTTTAGATGGTAAGTACAAAAGTTTAAATATTTCATATATGGGTGCTTTTTCAAAGGATGATATTTATTCTGGCAGTAAGGGTAGAACAACAACAATATTATTTGTTGGAATATATTTAGGACTAGTATTTTTAATAACTAGCATGGCAGTACTCGCTCTTCAACAGTTATCAGAAGCCAGTGATAGTATAGAAAGATATAAAGCTTTAAAGAGAATTGGTGCAAACTCAAAAATGATAGATAAAACAATCTTCCTTCAAACCCTAATATATTTTGCCCTCCCAATGATTCTTGCATTAATTCATTCAATGATTGGAATTAATGTAGTTAGTGACTATATAAGTGTATTTACCAAAATTGACATTAGCTTTTCAGCTTTAATAACGGCTTTAATATTCATTGTAGTTTATGCAGGATATTTTTATACAACATATATAGGATATAAAAATATAGTGGAAAGTAATATTTAATCCTATGATAATTATTAGGGCTATTAAATTTTGCTATCCAAAGTTTAATAGTTTTATATTAAATTTCGTATCCACCATTAAACCCTGGGCTAATTAATTAGTCTAGGGTTTTCATGTTGCATGGAAATAATTAATTTTATATCAATATAACAAAAGTGTAATGTTAATGAAATATAGTTTCATTGATGCAATAAATGGAATTGTATAAAATAAGTTACAGGAGATGAAGTTGAAAAATTCTACTTCTTGGAGGTGATGATAATTATGTATTCTAAGATAGCTCTTAAAAATATAAAAAAGAGTTATAAGGATTATACTATATATTTTTTAACACTAATATTAGCTGTTTGTATATTTTATAGCTTTAATTCAATAGAATCACAAAAGGTACTTATTGAAATAAAATTTATGTCTGAAATAATGAAGGGCATTTCAGGTGTTTCAGTGTTAGTATCCATAATATTAGGTGGATTAATAGTGTATGCAAATAATTTTTTAATAAAAAGACGTAAAAAAGAGTTAGGAATTTATATGATTTTAGGTATGGGAAAAAGAAAGATATCTAGAATTTTAGTAACGGAGACCTTTATAGTGGGAGTTATATCTTTAGTTGGTGGACTTATATTAGGAATTGGAGTATCACAAGGGTTATCTACATTTACTTTAAAGTTATTTGATGTGGGAATGGATGAATATAAGTTTATAGTTTCAACAAGTGCTATAGGTAAGACTATATTATACTTTGGAACAATGTTTTTGCTTGTTATGATATTTAATGTATTTGTTATTTCTAAATATAAAGTTATTGATCTATTAATAGCCAACATAAAAAATGAAGACATAAAATTAAAAAATTCATTTATATATTTATTAACATTTGTTTTATGTTTAATATTTCTTGGATTTTCATATAAATCCTTGCTAGAGATACGTTTTGATTTAGAACGTAATATGTCTATACCAATAGCTCTTGCCATAGTAGGTACAGTATTATTTTTCTTTAGCTTAGCTGGAGTTATATTATATGTAACGAATAAAAACAAAAAGATATATTTTAAAGGGCTAAATATGTTTGTAGTAAAACAAATGAACAGTAAAGTTAATACAAACTTTATATCAATGTCTTTAATATGTTTAATGCTATTTATTACAATAGTGGTATTATCTACAGGAATAAATTTTAAAAAAGTTAAAGAAGAAGAACGTAGAAAAATCACTCCCTTTGACGCCAGTGTAACGCTATACAATAAAGATGAAAACAAAAATGAAAAGAATCATATAGAAGATATGTTAAATAAAATTGATTTCCAAAAGAGTAAAAATGAAAAATATGCAATTTACAATGATTATTATACAGAATTAAAGGCAAGTGAATTATTAAAGATTAAGGAAAGAAATTTTACACGTTATGATGTATATTTTAGTAAAATATCTGATTATAATAAAATTTTAAAATTAAAGGGTGAAAAAGAAATAACTTTAAATAAGAGTGAAGTTTTAATTTTATCAAGTTCAGGTGGTGCCATTAATCTAATTAATGAAAAATTAAAAAGTAATAGAAGAATTAATATAAGAGAAATAGAATATTTGGTTAAAAATGGTAAGGTTATAGAAGAAAATCTTAAAACATCTTCCATTGCGGATAACTTTTGCACAGTAGTTATGAATGATGAATTTGTGTCTGATTATAAAATTAGCTCCTCAATACTTAATGTAATGTATTTAGATAAAAATAGAGAAGAGAATAATAAAAAATATAATAAAATTAATGATAATTATATTAAAGATGAGTATAAGAATTTAGATATTTCTATAGATGCCATTACCAAGGATGGGGTGTACTCTAAAAGTAATGGAATAACAAGTATGATGCTATTTATTGCAATATATTTAGGAATAGTATTTTTAATAACTAGTATGGCAGTATTAGCTCTTCAGCAATTATCAGAGGCTAGTGATAGCATAGAAAGATATAAAGCTTTAAAGAGAATTGGCGCAAACAAAAAAATGATAGACAAAACAATTTTCATTCAAACCTTGATGTATTTTAGTCTTCCAGTGATTCTTGCGTTAATTCATTCAATGGTTGTAATTAAGATAATTAATGATCTTACCAGCATGATTATTAATACAGCCAATTTTAGGTATTCAATTTTAATAACTATTCTAATATTTGTTATAGTTTACTTGGGATATTTCTATATAACCTATGCAGGATATAAAAATATAGTAAAAAGCAAAATTTAATAGCCTTATATTTTATGTTGAGTAAGTCATAGGAGAGTCAGGAAAAGTAAAGCAAATATTATATGAATTTCACTAGGAGGACAGATAGCTTTAAGATTTGCAAATTGATACCCTAGAATGGTAGAAAAATTAGTATAGTGAGAAATAATAACAAAAAGTGAGAAACTTCATATAAATGGAGGTTTTCACTTTTTACCAATTTAAAATAGAAAATTTTAATATATTATTTCCCCACTTTAATTATATCATATATAAAAAAGTAATTATAGACTAGTAATTTCAGGTGTATTTGATAAAATATCAATATTAATTTTAAAATGTTAATGCCTATTATAAGGAGGAGATATTTTGTCAATAAATAAATCTGAATGGCTAGTAGAAATGAAATGGTTAGAAAATGTACTTAGGGAGGTAAAAAGACAATTAGAAGAAAAGAGAAATTTCAAAGATAATTTTAAAAAAGACGCTATTGAGACTCAAAGAGAATTATGGAAAAATGTTGGAGCTGTTTCAGTGGAAAATGGTTTACAGCATGTTGTAGATTTCATGCAATTTATTAATACTATGAAAATTCAAAAGAGAAGCCATGAGTTTGAAAGAAAACTAGTTGATAAATACGAGAATATGATTTCATCTCCTTACTTTGCAAGAATGGATTTTAAGGAAGATGGAATAGAAAATGTTGAAAAGTGCTATATTGGAATTTCTAACTTAGTTAATGAAGATTTTGATTTTATTATATATGATTGGAGGGCTCCAATTTCTAGTATGTTTTATGATTATGAAATTGGAAATGCTTATTATAAATGTCCTGATGGAATTATAAATGGGAAAATATCAATGAAAAGGCAATATAAAATTAGTAATGGTAAAATTGATTATATGTTTGACAGTAATATAAAAATAGATGATGAAGTGTTACAAGATATATTAAGTAAAAGTAGTGATAATAAAATGAAGGCTATTGTAACTACGATTCAAAGAGAGCAGAATAAGGCAATTCGTAATGAAAAATATAAAAATTTAATTGTCCAAGGGCCAGCAGGAAGTGGGAAAACTTCTGTTGCTCTGCATAGGATTGCCTATTTATTATATAAGCATCGTGATATTATAACAGCTAAAAATATCGTGATATTTTCTCCGAATAATATTTTTAATGATTATATTTCTAACGTTTTACCTCAGCTTGGAGAGGATAATATGTTGCAAACTACATTTAAAGAATATATGCATAAAGTTTTGGAGGATATAGATAGTAAGGAAGATTATTGTGAAATGATGGAGAATATTTTTGGAGATAAGAGTGAGAGGTCTTATGATACTAGGATTAAAAGTTTAAAATTTAAGTCTTCTGTGGATTTTGCTAAATTATTAAAAGTATATATAGAACACTTAAAAAAAATGAGTAGGGATTTTGGAGATATTACTTTAGGAGGGGAAACTATAATTTCAGCATTAGAAATACAGGAATTATTTTATAAGGACTACGAGAGTCTTCCTCTTAAGAGAAGATTAGAAAAACTAAGACGAAGACTTTTATATCTTATAGAACCTTATAAAAAAAGATTAGTTGATAAAACAGTGAAAGAAATGGAAGAGTCTAATGAAGAGTTAGATGAGAATGAAATAGTTAAAGTAAGCAAATCCTTAGTAAATAGAGAAATTAAAGCTATAATTAATAAGGTAGAAGAAAAAACTAAATTTGATTTGATGGATTGTTATAAGAGCTTTTATGAAAATTTAGAGGGCTTATTAAAAATGGCAAATATTAAATATGATAATGAAAGTATTAGAGAAATAAAAAGATATACCTTAGAAAATTTAAGGGCTAAAAAGATAAATTATGAAGATCAAATAGCTTTATTGTTTATAAAAGGAGCTGTAGGTGATATTCCAAAAACAGAAGAAGTAAAGTATGTAATTATTGATGAAGCTCAAGATTATGCACCATTGCAGTATGAAATTTTCAATCAATTATTTAACAAAGCAAATAAAACAATCCTTGGTGATATATCTCAATCTATTAATCCTTATATGAATGTTGGGAGTTATAATAATGTTGTAAATATACTTAAATCTGAGGATACTTCTACAATAAATTTAACTAAAAGTTATAGGTCAACAATGGAAATAACTAAATTTTCGCGGAAAATATTAAATAAGGAAATTAATGATGAATACGTGAAAAGGAGTGGAGATTGGCCAAGTTTGACTGGGTTTTTAGATGAAAAAGATATAAATAAAAGAATAGTTGAAGAGGTAAAAGTTTATAAGGGCGATGGCCATAATTCAATAGGGATAATAACAAAAAATGTTGATGAAGCACAGAGGGTTTACAATTGTTTGAGGGAGAGGATTAACGTTAAAATGATTGTAAGTGAGGATGATGACTATGTTAATGATATTTTAGTTATTCCTGCATATCTTGCTAAAGGTTTGGAATTTGATGTGGTTATTATATATAATGCCAGTGATTTAAGATATAAGGATGAAGAAGATAGATTGTTACTTTATACAGCTTGTACAAGAGCTCTTCATGTTTTGGATATATTTTATTTAGGAAATGTATCACCATTATTAAAGTGATATGTGCTTATTTTAAATTTTTATTATTGAAGTTATAATTAAACAAAATTATTTGATAAATATTAATTTTAAATAATGGTAATCAATTTCTTTACCAATGAACAAAAAGAATATCTATTTGCTATAATGGTTTAAACAAATGAACGAAAGGTAGGAAATTTCAAAGAAAACTCATCTTTCTAGACCAGCTGTTTCTCATCATCTGCAAATATTAAAAAGAGCAGAAATTGTAAATGTCCGCAAAGAAGGAACAAAAAATTATTATTATCTTGATTCAAATGAATCTCAATGGAAAAACATAAGAGAGCTAATAAACCTTATATTTGTAGGAATACAGCATATTAGTGAAGATGATAAAAGAAAAGAGGAATAGGCTTAATTATATTGTATATAAAAAAATCTAACCTCATTTAATTATGGTGAGAGATCGTATCATAAATAAATGAGGTTTTTCATAAAGTTAGATGAAGGTATGGTGATAGGGTAAACAGCCCTTTCACTGTAGACTTCATTTAAAGGAGTTATTAACGCTTAATATTTGCATTTCTTGCAGGACTACATAAATCTTATCTTGCAAGGGGGTAGGAGCATTTTAATTTATCTTATTTTGCCATAAATAATTTAGAACTTTTGCAAGTCATTAGTCCTGACATAATACAAACACCTTCTGCACCTACATTGATAGTTTTTTCAGCATTTGCTGGTGAAATGCCACCAATAGCATAAACAGGAATATGTACAGAACTACAGACTGATGACAAAAAGCTTAAACCTCGTGGAGGAAGGTCTTTTTTACAATCAGTAGAAAATATATGTCCTGCTGTAATATAAGTTGCTCCTAAATTCATAGCTTCTATTGCTTCACTTACTGAGTGAATAGATACTCCAATTTCATCAAAATCTTTATAGATATTAGGATTAGATTTTAAAACATGTAATGGTAGATAAATCTTTTTACAATTAAGTTCTTTGGCTACTTTATAATAAGTATGCAATATGCACTGGGTATTATTTTTTTTACATACTTTTAATACCTTAGCTGCTAGCTTCTTATAGTCATTTTCAGATAAGTCTTTTTCTCTAAGTACTATACTTACAGATTCAATGACTGTGTTTTTTTCATTCAATGTACATATATCTTGTATCTGTTCTAGAAACTCATTATTGCAAAGATGACGATTGGTAATTGCTAATAACTTATACATATATATAATCACTCATAACTACTTGAAGTCCATGATTAGCAATTGCATTAGCTATTTCAGATACTGTACGTGCATCAGAAATTTCAAATTGTTCATCACCCTTAGTATCTTCTTCATCACTATGACCGCCTATTCCAACTGAAACTCCAGCTGAAATTTTAGTTGCAGAAAGTCCAATTACATTATCACGAAATCGAGCACATTCACGAGTTGATATAGTGATATTTGCAAAAGGCAAAAATATTCTATATGCAGTAATTATCTGTAAAAGTTGCTTTTCATGTACATCTTTTGGATTAATTTTATCATTATTTATTATTGGACGTAATCTTGGACAGGAAATAGCAATTTCAGCATGTGGATACTTACGTTGAAGAAGGTGTGCATGAAGCCCTGTTGCAAATGCATCCTTACGAAAATCATCTAATCCAAGTAATGCAGCAAATCCAACACCTCTCATTCCACCTTTTAATGCTCTTTCCTGTGCGTTAAAGCGATAAGGAAAAATACGCTTGTGTCCAGCTAAATGTAGTGTTTCATATTTATCAGAATTATAAGTTTCTTGGAATACAGTAACAAAATCCGCACCACATTCATATAAATAGGCATATTCATCAGAGTTCATTGGGTATACTTCAAGTCCAACTACCTTAAAATATTTTCTAGCTATTTTGCAGGCTTCACCAATATAAGAAACATTAGACATACTACGGCTTTCACCGGTAAGAAGTAATATTTCTTGCAGTCCAGTTTTAGAAATACTCTGCATTTCCTTTTCTATTTCTTTTGCATTAAGTTTAGCGCGCTTAATTTTGTTATGACAGTTAAAGCCACAATAAATACAATAGTTTTCACAATAGTTAGCAATATAAAGGGGAGTAAACATATAAACTGAATTACCAAAATGTTTATGTGTTTCTAATTTAGCACGCTTAGCCATTTCTTCAAGAAAGGGAAGGGCTGCTGGAGATAATAAAGCTGCAAAATCCTCAATATCTAATACATCCTTCTTAAGAGCCCTAAGCACATCATGGCTTGTATATTTTTCATAATTATATGCTTTCATTTTTGATATAACTTGATCCATAATATTAGATTCAATTACCTCCATACCCGGCATATATTTCATATGATCAATAGATTGTTCCATTTAAATCTCCTCCTTAATCTTCAAGAAATCCAGTTAATGGTGATGAAGCTGAAGCACCATTATCAAGTACGCGACCAAGACCTGAAAGATAGGCTGTCCTTCCTGCTTCTATTGCATTTTTAAAGGCTTTTGCCATAGCTGAAACATTACCTGCTGTAGCAATTGCAGTATTAGCCATAATAGCATCAACACCCATTTCCATAGCTTCACAAGCCTGAGATGGTCGTCCAATTCCTGCATCCACAATAATTGGAATCTCAATTTCATCAACTAAAATTTTAATAAAATCACCTGTACTTAATCCTTTGTTTGATCCAATAGGTGAAGCAAGAGGCATAATAGCTGAAGCTCCTGCATTTACCATATCTCTTGCAACATTTAGATCCGGATACATATAAGGCATTACTACAAATCCTTCTTTTGCAAGAATTTCAGTAGCTTTTATTGTTTCATAATTATCTGGTAAAAGATATTTTGAATCACGAATAACCTCAATTTTAATAAAATCCCCACATCCAATTTCACGAGCTAAACGTGCAATACGAACGGCTTCTTCAGCATTGCGAGCTCCTGATGTGTTTGGAAGTAATGTAACATTTTTAGGTATGTAATCTAAAATATTAGCACTACCACCTAAATTAGCACGACGTAATGCTAAAGTAATAATTTCTGCACCAGCATTTTCAATAGCTGCCTTTATTAAATCAAGTGAATACTTTCCAGATCCTAATATAAATCGTGAATTAAACTCATGTCCACCTATAATAAGTTTGTCAGTATTATTTTTCATATCATTTCCCATTTTCCCCACTCCTTTATTTTGTTACTGTTACATTTATATAATTAAGCTATATCTCATCTAATGTTTAGTAAAGTTTAAAATAGTAGTATAGCTTTAGACATTGTGATTATTAGTGTATAAGTCCAATTTAGCTTTACTTTATACTTCTTTTATTCCTAGTATTAATCTTAAAACCATATTTGATTGATGTCCTGCGCAAATAGATACACGTGGAGCCATTAGACCTCGTCCTACCATAGCCCCCGTTGCTCTATCACCACATAAATAAAAATTATCTGTTACTTTTTTTGTGACTATTGTGTTACTACTTTCATATCCTGCCATTCCTGAAGCGGATACAATTTTCTTTAGTGGATAATATTCAAGAAGAGTGTTTACAAGCATAGCTTTTGCTGTTGGATTATCAAAAGCCTCGCAAATAATATCTTCATTTTTAAATAATGATTGAATATTTTTTTCAGTAACTTTTACAGTATCAATAGTGACTTTAATAAATGGATTTATTTCTTCAATTTCATTTTTTAATGCCTCTGTTTTATATAATCCAAGATGCTTAATTTTATATTGCTGACGATTTAAGTTGCTGGGCTCTACTATATCAAAATCAATTAAATGTAAATGGCCTACTCCCGTTCTTGCTAAATTCATTGCTATATTAGAACCAAGACCGCCAAGACCAGCAATTGCTACTTTAGAAGCTTTAACTTTTTCAAACACATGAGGAGTATGTCTTGCACACATTAAGCTTTCAAACTCATCTTGTGGCGGCATTTTGCCTTTTTCAATAAAATTTACTTCATCATTTTCGCTAATATCATAATCATCAAAAGTTTGAAAACCATTAAAAATAGTTATTATATTTTCGCTATCACCATAATGCTTTTTACGCAAATCATGAAGAGTAGAACAATTAGTTGTTATTTGTTTACCATTAATCTTTATATTCAAATTAGCCACCTCCTACGAAGCTTACAACTTCAATAACATCACCATCTGTTAATATTTTTTCTTTATATTGAGTTTTAGGGACAATATAACCATTGCATTCAACTGCAACAAAGGAAATTTTATAACCTTCGCGTACTAGATAATCATATAAGCATAAATTGTCTGCATTGCTTATTGAATTGCCATTTACGTATACCATAATTCACCCCCAAATAAATTTATATGCACCAAAAAAGGCCACACGAAGACCTACACCCATGGTGGTGTACCCCTTCGTGTGACCTCAGTCATCACTCTGCAATTATTGTACCAATATAATAATATACTGTCAATATAGTTTTCGGAGGCTTAAGAGTTATTTATATTAATATAACAAAAATGTAATGTTAATGAAATATAGTTTCATTGATACAATAAATGGAATTGTATAAAATAAGTTACAGGAGATAAGGTTAAAGAAATCTGATTATTAATAAAATCAATATTGGGTCTTCAATTTTAATAACTGTTTTAATATTTGTTATAGTTTATTTGGGATATTTCTATATAACCTATGCAGGATATAAAAATATAGTAAAAAGGAATATCTAATTTTGTTATATGTAAAATATGAAGATATTAAATAAGGCATATGAAAGGATGATAAAACTATGAAAATTTCAGTTGAAAATTTAAATATGATATATAAAGTTGGTAAAAAAGCTGGTAAAAAAGCATTAAATGATGTTTCATTGCAAATAGAAAGTCCAAGTCTTATTGGCCTTTTAGGACCTAATGGAGCAGGAAAGTCAACACTTATGAAACTACTTGTAGCAGAGTTGATACCAACTAGCGGAAAAATTCTTATAGATGGTGTGCCCTTACTTAAAAATGAAAGAAAGCTAAAAGCAAGTCTAGGATATCTACCACAATCTTTTGGACTTTATGATGAACTTACCGTCTGGCAGTTTTTAGATTATATGGCAGCACTAAAAGGAATTAAAAATAGTAAGAAGGTTATTAAAGAGGTTATTGAGAAGACAAATCTAACAGAAAAACGTAAAGCACGTATTTCCACTTTATCTGGCGGTCAAAGGCAGCGTGTAGGCATTGCCCAAGCTCTTATGGGTAATCCAGAATTATTAATTTTTGATGAGCCAACCGTTGGACTTGATCCTGAGGAACGTATTAATTTCCGTAATTTGTTTTCTAAGACTGCACAGGATAAGATTGTCTTATTATCTACCCATATAATTGAAGATGTACAATCAGTATGTGATAAACTGATTGTTATTAATCATGGGCAAATTTTATTTACAGGTACACCAGAGGAATTGATTGTCTTGGCACACAATCATGTTGGAGTCTTTGAAGAAAAAACAGAACAAAGAGTAAACCAAGAATATAAGATAACGTCAAGGGTTAACACAGCACGTGGTATTGCCTGCCGTATTGTAGCGGAAACACTTCCAGACTTTGCAGAAGCTGTGGAGCCTACTCTTGAGGATGCCTATATGTATCTTATTATGGAAAAAGAGGTGAAATAGTCATGAATTTCTTTTCCTATTTAAGGGTGGAATTAAATCGTATTTTCCATTCGAAAATTGTTTATTTAATTATGATATTAACTATGATTTGCCCAATGGCTGGATATAAACTGTACAATAATGGCATGCTTGAGGGAACGTTAAGCGGCAAATTTATTGGAAATCCATCTATTGCTGGAGCGGTAGGTGGAGGGATTTTATTTGCAATACTAACCCTGTTAGAGTTCAATAGGGTACATAAATATGAAATAGAAGGACTAACAAATAGTATTGTATCTCCCTTGGTACTAAATGTGGGGAGATTATTTACCATAGGAATAGCGGCCACTGTTACTGTTTCTATTACTTCAGCCCTTTATTATCCATATACAGTTATAAAAATGGGTAATGTTTTTGATATATATACCTACTTAAATAGCTTCTTTCTTTTGATACTTCCATCTATACTGCTATCAATTTTAGCAGCTTCTGCGCTTTATCAGATTTTCTATCGTGTAGATCTTAGTATGGCTGCATTTATTCTATTAATGCTACCAAACTTAATTGAAGGTTTACCTATTGGAAATATCCTGCATTGGATAAAACCTTCAGTTCCAGCACTGTCAGATTATTTTAGTAATACACAAGTATTTCGTTTAATGAAGCATAATAGACTATTTTGGTTTTTAATATTTGGTGGTTTGTGGTTAATTGGGTTGTTAAGTGTACGATGTTATGGCAAAAGAATATTGGGTTCTATGCTTTATAATTCAAGGAAAGTTTATATTCCTTTAATTGCTATAGCAATGATTGGTAGTGGATGCTATGCTTTTATAAATCAACCTGATGTTTTTCTGGTATCTAAAGAAGGAATTATTGAAATGATTAATAATGATTCGGCGGACAGTTCTGATAAGGTGAATAAAGAGATTCAGTTGTTAAACAGTGATTTGAAAATTTCATTTGATGGAAGTAAAGGGAGTCTTTCTGGAAAGGCGGTATATTCACTTGAAAATTTGAGCAACAATACACAGGAATGCAGATTCACAATAAATCCAGGATATACCATTCATGAAATAATTGTAAATGATAAAAAGGTTACATTTAAAAAATTAAAGAACATAAGAAATAATATTATATTTAATGTACCTAAGGAAAAGAATATTAAGCTCGCTATAGAATATGAGGGAAGGCCTAAAATTCTATATTTCTTGAGTGATTTTCTTCTGAATACTAATATTAGCAACAGATATATAGATTTAGACAGTGGTTTTATTCCTAATATAAAAGTACCAAACAGCAAGGATAATCCTGAACTTGCATGTAAGCTTACCATGCCTGCTGGGATTATGCCAGTAGTGGATCCATCACAAGAGAATGAGAACGGTAAAGCAGTAGCAAACTTAACTGGGGATAGCACGAAGTTACTTTCAGAGGATGGGGATAAGAAAACATGGCTTGTTCATCTTAGGGGAACTCGATTCTCTTTAATGGCGGGTGATTATGTTATGAAGCAGCTAGGAAATGAAGAAATGCCCATAAACTTTTACTATAGCAGTAAACATGAGGATACTATGAAAAATATGAGTGCTGAAAAAGTGATGAAGGATACTATTGATTATTGTATTAGTCATTATGGAAAGTTAAATAATGTTGCTAAAAATTCACCCTTAAAAATAGTAGAAAAAACAGCCTTATTTCCAGGAGGACTAGCATTGCCTAATTATAGTACCATAGGAGAATTCTGTTTTAATGATGAAAATTTAAGTGATAAATCAAAGGGAGCATCTGCTGCTGAAACACTGGCTCATGAACTTGCTCATCAGTGGTGGGGAGTGCACACTGTAGGTTCCGGGGGGAATAATAGAAATTGGTCAGCGGAAGGCCTTGCTGTTTATACAACTTACCGAGTTGCTAAGAAAACCCATGGAGAAGAATATGCCAAAAAAAATTATGTGGACATATGGAAGGCTCGTGTGAAAGAAAATAATAATAATTTTTATACTAGGCATCCAGAATATTTAAAAATATTGCCCAAAAGGTATGTTCAAGATATTGATGGCAATGATAGAGTCTTGCGACAATACTCAAAATTACCTCTTCAAATTTTGAAAGCCTCAAAGTTAGTCGGGGGCGAAGATAAAATGGATGAAATTTTAGCTAAATTATATAAAAATAAATCAAAAACACAAATTACATGGCAGGATTTTTTAAATGCTTGTGAGCTAAAAGGGGAGGAGTTAAACCTTGAATAGAATATTTAAATATGAACTTAAAAGGCTGATTATAAATAAATTTTTCTTAGGATTACTTATTATTTCTGCTTTGTATAGCTATGAAGTTATGCGTGGAGAGATAATTCTTGGGATTTCAAATACGGCCCCATTCTCTGGCTGGAGCTATGGAACATACCTTGCTAAAGTGTTGCCAATATTGCTTGTTACACTGCTATTTTTTATATCTTTTCTTTATCAAAAACAGGAAAAGAGCGTACAGGTGTTAACTAAAGCAACTCCTATTGACCCATTTAAGTTTCAAATGATTCGCTTTGGAACTATTATTATAGGCTTTGTTTTAATTTCTGCGGTTCCTATTGTCTATAGTTTGTACTTCTATGCTGTGAATTTTAACTTTACTAATTTTGGAAAGCTTGTGTTGCCGGCAGTCATAACACTGCTACCAGCTATGCTGTTTATGTTTGGCTTAGGAACTTTGGGAGGGCGATATCACCAAGGAGTAATTTTTATACTTATGGCAGCGGTGATGTTAGTAAGTTTCATTCCATTGCCATATGCAGTTGATTTATTTGGAGGAAACTTCTTTACAAAATATCCAGAATCTCTTGATTTAGTTGAACCAGCATTCTCAATACCTGTAAGCGTAGTAATTGGAAAGTTTATGTATGGACTAACTGGACTTGGAATGATGCTACTATCTGGTATTCAAAAGAAAAAGTAAGTATTTTATTGAAATAATCTTTTCAACAGTTTGTTATAACAATTGTAGGCAGTTTGTTATATGTAAAATATGAGGATACTAATCAAAAAATATGGTAAAAAGTGATATTTAATCTTATAATAATGATTAAGGCTATTAGATTTTGTTCCCCAAAGTTTAATAGCCTTATATTCTATGTTAGGGAGGTATAATAATTAATGAAAAAAATCCTTATTATTGAAGATGATGAAGTTATAAGAGAAGAATTACAAAATTTTTTAATAAAATATGGATATGAAGTAAAAGCACCTATAGATCTTAATAATATAATAAAATATGTTGAAAATGAACATGCAAACCTTATATTATTAGACATAAATCTTCCACTATATGATGGTTATTATATATGCAGAGAAATACGTAAGACTTCAGATGTTCCAATTATAATAGTTACAAGTAGAGATAGTGATGTAGATGAATTAATGAGCATAAATTTAGGGGCAGATGATTTTATAACAAAGCCATATAACACAGAAATATTATTAGCAAGGATAACAAATATATTAAAAAGAACCTATGGAAACTTAAAAACTAATAATATATTAAATTACAGAGATTTTAATTTAAATCTTTCAAATGCAACGGTTATTTATAAAGATAAATCCTTAGAGCTAACTAAAAATGAGGTTAAGATACTTTCCTATTTGATAAATAACAAGGGTAATATAGTAAAAAGAGATTTACTTATGGAATACTTGTGGAAATCAGATTATTTTGTAGATGATAGCACCTTAACTGTTAATATTAATAGATTAAGAAAAAAGCTTCAAGAGATAGGCATAGAGAATCCAATAGAAACAAGGAGAGGGTTAGGGTATATAATGCCATGAGTATAGGTGAATTTATTAAAGACAAAATGGTAGTAATAATATGTAATATGCTAATATTTGTTGTAATAGCGGCTATAATGGCTGCCATTAAAGTTAGTTTAATTATAATTTTATCTGCATTTTGTATTTGGTTTTTGCCATTAGTTTCATATATGTCTTTGCAATTTATAAAATATAAAAATTATTATGATGAAGTTGATAGCATATTAGAAAACTTAGATAACAAATATTTACTCCCAGAAATAATAAGGGAAGCAAACTTTATAGAAGGGGAAAAGCTTAATTCTATACTTAAAGAAATAAGCAGAGATATGCACGAAAATGTAAAATACTATAAGGATATGCAAGAAGATTATAGAGAATACATAGAGACATGGGTACATGAAATTAAAACACCAATAGCCTCTACAAAGCTGATAATTGAAAATAATCGAAACGAAGTAACTAATAAAATAGACTTTCAGATGGATAGAATTGAGGGGTTTGTAGAACAGGTGCTTTATTATTCTCGAAGCAATAATGTGAGTAAAGATTATATCATAAAACAAATTAACCTTGACTTAGTAGTAAGGAATGTAATTAAAAGAAATTATAGAGATTTTATTCATAAGAAAATAAAATTAGATATAAAAGATATTGATGAAATTGTGCATAGTGATGGAAAATGGATTGAATTTATTATTAATCAGATAATAGTAAACTCTATAAAGTACTCAAATAGCAAAGAGCCAATGATAAGTGTATATTCAACTAAAAAAGCTAATTCAGTAATGTTAACCATAGAGGATAATGGAGCTGGAATAATAGACAAAGATATAAATAGAGTCTTTGAAAAAGGATTTACCGGTGAAAATGGAAGAAAATTTAGCAAAAGTACAGGAATGGGCTTATATCTATGTGAAAAGCTTTGTTCAAAATTGGGGCTAAAAATTATTATTGTCTCTGAGGTAAATAAGGGAACTAAAGTTACATTAATATTTCCTCTGTCAAGTATGGCAACTTTTACAGATGATTAAGGAAAAATTATTAGAGGATACAGATATAAATAAAATACTGAAAAGTAATAGAACTTAGGATATGCTTTTTGAAGGGATAATTGGAATTTCGTGTATAAAAGAGACCTAAACATTAGTAAACATCTAGTGTTTGGGTCTTTCATTCTTATCCCTTTTAATTTTTTGATAACAAAAATAACTATTAAGTTTATCGAAATTTGTAGTACGAAATTTATTTTACAATTAATAGAAAAATATTTACAAATTTAATAAAAAGGATTAAAATGGTAATTGTTATCAAGAAGTATTGATAATGATATTCAATAAACAGCAAAGGAGTGGTATTTTGATTTAAAATAATAGCAGATTATTTTATTTATCAGAGTAGTTTTATTAAAAAACATATTATATAAATTAATGAGAAAACAAACAGGAGGAATGCAAAATGTATATGAATTTAGCACAAAAAATTAATGATGATTATTATCATCCAGAGGTTAAACTTGAAACAAATTTATTAGAATCATCCCCAATATATTTAGGGTGCAATATATGGAGAGAAAGTCTATTAGAAAAGATGATGGATTTAAATACAGATAAGTTTTTCTTAATTACAGACGATGTTGTATACAATTTGTTTGGAAATGAACTATTACAATATATGAATGAAAAAGTTTCAGTAAAATTAATTAAATTGCCATCAGGTGAAAAACATAAAAATATAAAAGTGTTTAATGATTTAATGGAAGATTTATTTGATAACAATGTAACTAAAAGTTCAATTTTAATTTCATTAGGTGGAGGTGTTGTAGGGAATATTACAGGATTGGCTGCTGCTTTAGCATTTAGAGGTATTAGGTTTTTTCATATACCTACAACATTTATGTCTCAGACTGATAGCATTCTTAGCAGAAAACAAGGGATTAATTCTTTTTATGGTAAGAATATGATTGGATCATATTATACACCTTTATTTAATTTTATAGATACTTCATTCTTAACATTTGATAGTGAAAGATTTATAAGAGGTAGTTTTGTTGAAACTGTTAAAAATGGATTCATATATAATGCAGATTTTTTAAATAAACTTAAATCAGTAATTAAAAATGATTTTAATGTTAACCAAGAAGGCGTTTTTAATTTAGTAAAAATGAGTATTGAATCAAAGTTACCAATAATGAAAGCAGATCCAACTGAAAAGGGTTTAGCTATGATTCTAGAATATGGTCATACCGTTGGACATGCAATAGAAAAGCTTTCATATGGAAAACTATCACATGGAGAAAGTGTATCAATTGGTATGATGGTTGCTGCTCGCGTAAGTGAAAAACTTGGTTACTTAAGTAAACAGGATGTTAAGGAGCATTTGGATATATTATCAGCATTGAAGACACCTACCAAAATTCCTTCAAATATAAAAATTTCTGACATAATTAATAGAATAAAACTAGATAATAAAAAAGATATGAATGGTATAAGGTTTGTTATTCTTGAAAACATAGGAAAATGCATAAACACTGATGGTAGTTATATGATTAAAGTTCCTTTTAATATAATCAATGAGGCTATAGAAGAAACTTGTTAATTTTAGTGAATTTATTATAAAAATATACTAGATTTAGAAGCTTAAAATAGGATATTTGATTTCAAAATTTAGAGGAGGACAATATGTTAAAACTTGCTTATAATACAAATGGATTAAGAAATATGCCATTAGAAGAAGCTATAAAACAAATATCAAATCATAACTATGATGGAGTAGAAATATCTTTGCATAAACAACATTTTCATCCATTAGATATTAATATAGAAGAAGTAAAAAAAATAAAATCAACATTAAAAAGTTCTGGCTTAGTTTTATCTGATATAGCAACAGGTTGTGATAATATTTTAAGTGATGAGAAGTTTGAGCCATCTATAATTTGTAAGGATTCTATTGGTAGAAAAAAACGTATTGAATTGCTTGTTAAAACAGCTGAATTTGCTGAATATCTAGGTGTTGATGTAATTAATTTTGCCACAGGATTCAAATCCGATAAAGTTTCCAGTAATGAAGCATACGATTATTTGAAACAAGGGATAAATTATTTATTAGTAAAATGCCCAAACACAACATTTGCTTTAGAACCTGAACCAGGTATGTTTATTGAAAAAACAGAACAAGCTATAAATTTAATTAACGAAATAAATAATCCAAGACTAATGTTAAACTTAGATATTGGACATGTATATTGTTGTGAAGAAGATCCTATTTTATCTATTAGAAAAAGTATTCCTTATACAAGGCATATTCATATAGAAGATATTAAAAATAGAGTTCATTATCATCAAATACCAGGTACAGGAGATATTGATTTTAATACAATTCTTAAAGATTTAATTAAATATAACTATCAATATTACATTAGTGTAGAACTATATCATCATGCTGATGACTGGAATAATGCTTTAGATAAGAGTATAAAATACTTGAAACAAATAGAACAGCATATAAGAGAATTTTCTAGTATGGAATTAGTACAATAAAGTTAAATGATTATGAATGAAACTTTATAAAATCTATAATAGAGTAATCATTAATTTTATAAAAAGTTGGAAGAAGGAGTTATTATGAAGGGATTGAAATTAATTTCTCCCGAGGTAATAAAAAAAATAGATTTAGATATACCTCAAAACATACCTAAAGGACATGCTTTAATAAAAATAAATACTATAAGTCTTTGTGGATCAGATTATAAATTATTTTATGGTAATTATAGTGGACCTTGTAGGTATCCTTTATACTTTGGTCATGAGTGGTCTGGAGAAGTTGTTGAAATAAATGATGATACCTCAAACATTAAAATTGGAGATAAGGTAACAGGAGATTGTTCCAAATGGTGCGGCAATTGTTGTTTATGTAAAGAAGATAAAAATTTATGTAGCAACATTGAAAAGTTTGGAATAACTATTGATGGATATTCAAGACAATATGCAGTTGTAGAAACAAAATATTTATATGTAGCACCAATGGAAACATCTTTTGATGTTCTTGCTCTAACAGAATGTTTTTCAGTAGCACTGCATGCTATAAAAAAGATAGAATCAATGTTAGATAAAAAGGATAGATGCATATTAATAATAGGTGGAGGAGCAATAGGATTATCAATTTATTTATTATTAAAATTTAAGTTTAACTATTGTAATATCAAACTTATGGAAATTGATGATAGTAAAAAAGATTTTATTAGTAAGATCTTTGATGTGAATTTTGCAAGTGAAAAAAGCCTTGAAGTAAATAATAGTTCATACAGTGAAATTTCAAAACATTGTAACTATGATATTATTTTTGAAGCAAGTGGAAATATAGAAGCATTTCAGCAAGCTTTATATTTAATCAATCCTAATGGACATATTATAACACTAGGAATGTATCCTAATAAAAATGTAACTTTATCACCAATTACTTTGAAATCAATTAAAGTTCATGGAACAATTGGAGGAACACATGAATTTGATGAGGTTATTAAGTTTTTAATTTCAAATAAAGATGAAGTTAAAAAGATGATAACACATACCTATGGATTGGATGATGCTAGTATGGGATTTCAAGTTAAAGATAAGAGAATTAAAACTCAAATAAATTTATGCTAATATAAAATATATTTTATATTAAATTGTATATTTACAGGTATACAGGTAGTCTAAGTTTAAATTGGACTACCTGTTTTTGATATATAAATTTATTTTTCAATTTACAAAGTGGCATCTCGTGTTACTATTGAGTTAGAAAAAAGGGATTGCTCAATAAAAACGATAAAAACATAAAGAATAACGATAAATAATTATTGTAATTATTTAAGACATGATATATAATATGGATGAAAACAATTAATAAAAATTATTTTAGAGTGAGGTAATTCTTATGAAAGAGAAAATAAGTTCAAAAATATTAAATGGATTAGTAATTGTGGGGATTATTTTAACAATTCTTACCCTTATAAGTATTCCTTTAGTGTTGACAGCATTTTTTAAGACATCAGGAATGAAGGTAGAAACATCAAATATAGAGTGGATATTGACAGCATTTATTTACCTATGTGCAGTTCCTTATTTGATAGCATTATTTAAATTTAAAAGAATTTGTAAACTGCTTACAAGTGAAAATTCCTTTTCACCAATTATATCAAAGGAGTTTCAAATCCTTGCAATTTGTGCATTTTCTGAGGCGTGTATTTATCTTTTGAGCAACATATTTTTATACGTATTATTTGATTTTTATCTATTTGCAATGACTATATTACCTTTGATAGTTGTAATTTTTATATCAATAACAGTAGGTTTTTTATTTTTGATAATGTCTAACATATTCAAAGTAGCTGCTGAAATCAAAGAAGAGAATGACTTAACATTTTAAAAGGGGGAAATCAAATATGATTGTAGTTAATTTGGATGTTATGATGGCAAAACGCAAAATATCTTTAACAGAGTTATCGGAACAATTAGGAATGACCATGGCAAATGTATCAAACTTTAAAAATCATAGGGCAAAAGCTTTTCGATTTACTACCCTTGATGCTTTGTGCAGAATACTACAATGCCAGCCAGGAGATATTTTAGAGTATAGGGAAGATAAAGATTTAGAAAATGAGAATAAGGATGAAAAAAGCAATGATTAGGACATATGATATTGCAATTATTGGCTTAGGGCCTTCTGGTTCTATACTTGCACAACTGCTTTCTAAAGGATATAAAATTATTGCTATTGACAAAAAAAATTCCAGGGAAAAGGGATTTAAGAAACCTTGTGGTGGATTGCTTTCTTCCCATGCCCAGAAAGCATTGGCAGAGTTGGATATTACACTTCCAAAGGATGTTATGGTGGATCCTCAGATTTTTGCTGTTAAAACTATAGATCTGAAAAATACTCTCCTTCGATATTATCAACGGTTTTATATTAACATTGATCGTCATAAATTTGATTTATGGTTAAAATCACTTATTCCAAATCACGTGGAGGTTTATAGCAATTCTTATTGTTCTTCTATTGAAAAAATACCAGAGGGTTATAGGGTAACTTTTTATGAAAAGGGTGTAAAGCAGGTTATTATCACTAAATATCTGGTAGGGGCAGATGGTGCAAATTCTATGGTACGTCGATTGATGTATCCCAAAAAGAAAATACGGGCTTATATGTCAATTCAGCAATGGTTTTCTGAAATAAATGATAATCCTTTTTATTCCTGTATTTTTGATTTGGAAAACACAGATTGCTGTTCTTGGTCCATTTCAAAAGATAACAAGTTTATTTTTGGCGGTGCATTTCCTATACATAATTCTCGGGAGCGCTTCGAAAATCAGAAAAAAAAGTTAGAAAAAATTGGATTTAGGTTTGGAAAACCTATAAAAACTGAGGCTTGTATGGTACTTAGACCATCATCATTTTATGATTTTTGCTGTGGAAAGGAAAATGCTTTTTTAGTTGGGGAGGCTGCGGGATTTATCAGTCCAAGTTCACTGGAGGGAATCAGTTCAGCCATTAACAGCGCCCGAGTTTTGAGTGAAGTGCTAAATACCCATAGTAAAAACCCTAATAAAAAGTACTGGTTAAAAACCTTTAATATTCGTTTCAAAATCTTCTTAAAACTACTTAAATGCCCCTTTATGTATAATCCATTTTTACGTAAGCTTGTGTTAAAAAGCGGATTGAAAAGTATTGATATTGCTTCAACAAAGGGGGAAGTGATTAATTAAAAAGATTGTTATTAAGTGATATTTTTGTTTAAATAACTTATTCTATGGTAATATAATTTAAGAAAATCAACAAATTTAATAGGCGAAGTAGCAGAAAACTATATAGGTATAGAAAATAATAACAAAAAGATAATACAAGTTTATTGTTAGAAAAATGGATACAGATATAAATAAAATACAATAAGAATCTAAAAGCTTTCACTTAGTGGAAGCTTTAATTTTTTCACATTTATATGCTTTATTTTGGGATTTGTGTAGAATTCTATAAAAATAATTATATATATGTAATATTTTATGGTAAAATATACATGATATTATATATAGCTGGATATTGCTATATTGATACTTTGAAAATAAAGGATTTTAACAATATTTAAAGTACAAGTGTTTAAATATTGTGTAACTAATGTCTATAATTGGAAGTTGGAAAAACATAACTATTATTTTAGATAATAGTTATTTTACTAATTAGTTAGATGAAATAAATATATAAATTACATTCAAAAAGGAGAAAAATATGCAATTTGATAAAGAGTTTTTAGATAATCTAAATAAATTAATAATATCATTAAAACTTGCACAACGAGCTGAGTTAATTAATGAAGATAACAATAAAAATATTATTGATAAGCTATACGTTGATCCTTTGCCTAATGAAGCAATATTTAAACAGGTAATTGAAGATTCTACTGTATTTTTAATAGGAAGAAAAGGAACAGGTAAATCCACAATATTTGCAAAAGCACAAGAATATTTTAGACATCAAAATAAAGAAATATCAGCATATATTGATGTTAAAACACTATATGGTAAATCCATATCTCAAGATATTAAAGTCGACTCATACAATGAACATATACAAAAATTATTGTTATTACAGAATTTTATGTTACAAGTGTTGAGTGAATTGATTGATGAACTTGAGGAAAGTTTAGAGAATAAAAATATAGTTGGAAAAATAATAAAAAAAGGTAAGTATAAGCAAGCAAGATTAGCGCTTACAAATCTTAAAGAAAATATAAAAATACCGAAATTTGCAGATGTTAGTCTTATTATTCAAAGCACAAACCAATTAAAAGAGGCTAGTAGCAATGAAAGTAGCAATAATACAACTGCTCGAATGAAAGAGAATGCATCTATAAAAGATGTGTCGCTTGAAGTATCTTATGATGAATCAATAGGTATAAAAAATAGTTCATCTGAAGAAGAAATGAAACAATTTTCATCACTTTTACTAAGGCATTTTAGTATAAAAGAATACATGGAAAAGATATCTTCGGAATTGAAATCATTAGGTATAATGAGGGTACATATATTTTTAGATGATTTCTCTGAAATAGATTTTGAAGCTCAACAAGTTTTTGTTAATACTATATTAGCACCATTAAATAATTGGTCTGAAAAATTTTTTAGATTTAAGATAGGGTCATATCCAAAAAGAATTTTTTATGGTGATATAGATAAGGGAAAAATAAATGAAATAAGTTTAGACTATTATAACATTTATAAAGTTAAGGATTTACCCGAACTTGAAGAAAAGGCTATTGATTTTTTAGATAGACTCTTAACAAAAAGGTTTGAATTTTATCTTAATGAACAGCCTTCGATAATATTTCAGATAGATTCTAAAGATAATACATGGGATAGTTATAAAGAGCTATTATTTCAGGCATCCATGAATATACCTAGAGTGCTTGGATACATACTTCACTATTGTTATCAAAGTGCAGTAATATATGATAAAAAGATAACTAAAGCATTGATTGAAGAAGCAACTCAAAAATATTATGAGAATCAAGTTGTTTATTATTTTGAAAAAACTAATTATTTAGCGGAAGCATTTAATGAGAACCTTGATAGACATGCGCAACAGATTCTTCTAAGTAAAATTATTGATAAATCTAAAGAATTAAAATCAAAACTTGCGAATGAGAATACAGTATTGTTTAAAGATATTCCAAAGAATAAAATCCCAACAAGCCATTTCTATATAAAAAAAGGATATGAGAAGTTTTTTTATTCCTTGGAATTAAATTATTTTGTAACAAAATATTATGAACAATCTGATAGAGATGGAGTAAAAATAAGTATTTATTCTATAAATTATGGATTATGTAAGGCAAATAATATACTATTTGGAAGACCAAAGGGCAATACAAAATATAGAAAATATTATATCTCAAGATATTTTGATAATAATGATTTATTAGAGAAATATTTATTGGGACAAACTAGATATGTTTGTGGCCAATGTGGAGAAGTGTATGATTTTAATGAATATGATATTTTAAATAAAATAGGAATGATCTGCTATAGAGGTTGCCGTGAGGTAGGTTTTATTGAAGAGAAATATTATTTTGATGATAAAGATTTATTTAAAAGTGTGAATAAAGAAGATTTATTATCAGAGATCGAATTGGATATTTTACATGTACTAAATCAGAATGAAAATTTAAATTTATATGCTACATTAATTGCAAAAGAATTAGATACATCTTATCAATTAATATCTAAACGTTCGGTGGTATTAGAAGACAAAAACCTATTAACAAAGCACCAGTTATATGTTGATGGGGACAATAGGAAAATATATAAAATTACAGATAAAGCAAAAAAAATATATTTTGGAATGAAAAATTAAGCATCGTGATGAATAGTATTGTTTTTAATAAACTAGGTAATTGTAATAAATTAAGAGTTAGACAAAGGAATAATTCTTTAAGTTATTAGATAAAAAATATTTAGGATTATAAATATAAAAATTATTTTATAATTAAGAAACTATTTTTATGAAATTTTAAGTATATGTTCAAGTTCCAACTATCCTATATACATTAGGCTAATAATGTGAATTTGAGATAGTATTATTAAATAAATTTTAGCAAGCGTCGGCAATTTCATCACTAGATGAAATATTTATAAAGGAAGTAGATAATATGAAGACAATTAGAGAAGTAGAAGAGAACATACTTGATCTTGAGTACAAGAAGTATAGAATCCTTAAGAGAAGTTATAATACAGCTATAATTCATCTGCTAAAGGTATATGGAGACTTATATAGAGATTTTAGAAGTGATGACACGCTAGAGTTATCCTATTATCATAAGCAATACTCATTATCGTTTTTGACTGGTGGATTAGCACGGTGTATAAAATGGATTGCCATTGAAAATAATCAACTGAATGAAGAACATACTATTAGTAGGGAAATTGACAAAGAGGCAATTGACTTTTTAATTTGGGGCTATAATTATGAGAGATTGACAAATGAACATGTAGCACTTAATAGGGGCTTATGTGAGGGAACAATTGATCCTGAAAAAAAGACAATAGAATTTATTTCCAAAGAACAAATTCCTAATATGAATATTAGCCAATTTGAATTTGATAGGCTTTATATAGAAAAGATAGAGCAATCCGCCCCTTTAGAAGAATTGAAGAATAATTTTAATGAATGGTATGAGGAATTCAAGTTTAGTTTTGACGAAATCGATATTCCATGGGAGAAGGTTAGAGATTTAGAAGTTTATAATCATATAATAAATTGGTTAAGGGATGAATTCTTTTTTGATTTAAGAAAAGAAACGACATTTGGGTCTTACGGTGTGGAAGATTTCGTAAAAGTATACTCTGCATTGTTTATCAACTTTATTTATTATACATGGTATGAAGACTACATTGACTTAAATTTTGGATTAGAAAATCATCTAGGATCATGTATTGTTACTCTAGGCATGGAAGATTTTATATCATGGTTAAGTGAAATGTCATTGGTAGAGAGAAAGAAAGTCAATGAAATTGTTAATGATTTGACTATTAATTTACATAACTTTCATTCTAAATTAGTTTTCCAACCATTTATTTGCTTAAATGATATAGTTTATGTTTCACCGAGATTATTAATATCTATTGATCCACGAAGGATGTTTTTTGGTGCAATAAATTCGGTGAAGAAACCAATATATGATTCAATTGTAAAAAGTATAGAAGAATTTAATTTACAAGAGATAGAATCATATCTTAAGGGACTTAATTGTGAAATTTATATAGATAAGAAAATATCAAAAAGAGGAAAAGTGTTGACCCCAGATTTACTTTTAGTCGATAGAAAAAACAAGATATTTGTAATAGGGGACTACAAGCATTTTTTAAGACCAATTGGCATATTAGACGTAAGTAATAAAAGCGGAGAAGTTATAAAAGCTATCAAACAAATTAACGAGTACTACGATTTTATTAATGATGAGGATATAAAGGTAAAAGAAGAAAACTTCAATTTTACTTGTTATAAGGGGTACAAACTACTCTTATTCCAATTCCCTATGCCATTACCTCTAAATGAAGATGAGGATATAATAATATATGATTGGACAAACCTTCAACAGATATTAATGGTACAAGAAATATATTCACTAAAAGAATTAATTTATTATATAGAAAGAAAAGTTGCAAATATTAAGATTAATTCTTGTAAATACTCATTTGTATCCCAAGATATTAATGTTGGCGAATGGACATACAAAAAATATATTTATGTGGCTGAAAAAGGGCAGTAATAACTTCATCTAACATAACACTCAAATGGGATTTGGCTTGAGAAGACAGTTAAGGCACATTTCTTCACCGGCGCAAGCACGCCAAAGAGGTATTCCTTTGTGCTTTGTTTATGAATAGATTGAGAGCGAGACATTGTATAAATTTTATCGCTCTTTTAACTTCCAATTATCCATATAATTTCTCATAATTCATAAAATAGGATAAGATGTATCTTATACCAATTAGACTAAAAATTGGACAGGGTGATTAAGTTAATAATGCTTGGTTAATATTTAGTTGTATTATTTTAATTAGCTATAAGCTCTTAATGCTTATAATGGTAAACTGAGATCAGTTATAAAAGTAATAGAGAGTACATGTATAATGTTTTCATGTATAATCTAAAATAAATCAATATATAAACTTATAGTTTTAAGACAAGTAACCATTCCTAAATTAACCATTATTCATTAGGGGGAATATATGAAGGTTTATAAGAAGAAGATAAGAACCATTGTTGTTGATGAAATAGAGTTTAAGTACTTGGTAGTTGAAGGTCCATATAAGATTATAGTGAGGATTTACTCTGCTGTATATAAGTCTACATTAATTGAAGTGCGTTTTGATTGGGAAAATGCTTATTTGATAAACTTATATAGACCCAAAATTGTAGAGTTGCTTATAAGGTATGGAATAAATAAAGGGTGGGATTATAATAAAGTAAATGCTGTATTAAAGATTAAGAATGGTATGAGCTTGATTGAAGTTCTAAATATTAAAAGCTAAAATTACTATTGTTACTTACAGTGATTAGTTTTAATTTTGTTAAGATTAATGTGTAGAGCAAGACCTATCCACTTAAAAATCGTTAATGGAATAAACCGCTTCCGATTATTTATATAATTGGACAAGTTATATTTATAGGCATTAGGATAATAACAAGAAGGTAAAGTATATAAAGATTTTATTTAAAAAGTGTGGTCAATGTAAATAACTGCAAAGTAAAGATTATTCATATAATCTTTAGATAAATTGTAATTTGACGATTTAAACAAGTCTCATTATAACAATAATTGAAAATCTATTTAAATACTATATGGGGGAAAAGGAAGTGAGAAGAAAAATAATATGGATAAACAAATGAGAGATATAACCACTTTAAAATATTATGAAGTAACAAAAAAAAATCCTGTAATAATGAAATTAGAAACAAGCAAAAGAAAAAAATTATATCATTATACAAATGAAATTGGGGCAAAGGGAATATTGAAAAGTAATAGCTTATGGGTTACTCATAGCAATTTTTTAGATGATACAACAGAAATAAAATATATTTCTATTGTATTAGATGGAGTAATAATGTATTTAAATCAAAATAAAGAGCTTTATGATATGGGAATTACCGGGCAAGTATATATTTATGAAGCTATTATTAAAACATTAGAAGCGCTAAGAGAAACATATAAAGAAGGAGCCCCAATTGATGGAGGAAACCTTTTTTTATTATCGTTAACAGAAAATAAAAATAATAAATACTTATTTGAAAATTATTGCAGGCAAGGTGGGGCTGTACTTGAGTTTAGGAATAATATACATGATATGTTTAAAGAAAACAAGTATATATTTCCTATATGTTCAGCAAAGGTAGTATACGATTGTGCCAAGCAGATGACAGTAATATTAGAAGACATTAATGAATTTTATTCAGAGCTGTTAAATACTTTAATTAATAAAAAAGCAGTTGATTATATGGAAATGATAGAAACGGTTAAGTCAATAATTACAATAAAAATAATAAATTATTCTTTTTTCTTTAAACATATTAGATTTTCTAAAGAAGAAGAATATAGGGTAGTGTTTTTAGTAGAAGAAGATTATAATGATGGAGTTGTAAAACATAGAACAAAATCAGCTAGAGAAATACCTTATATAGAAGCAAACTTTAAGAAAAAAAGTTTAATTAAAGCAAGATTTATTTAAATCTATATAAGGTATAATATGGTGATAGTTTTTTGAGAATTAGATTATATGTATATTTTCAATCATAACTTCTCATTATTCTTATAACACGATGCAGACAAATTCCAATTTGTCTGATTGAACAAAACTAGCTTAATATATAGTTTTGTTAATGCATATTTTCATAAATTTATTATATTATCTATATTGGTATGTAGATAATATTTATGGTTATTAACTTCCCATAATCCATATAATTGAATATGTTATGTTTATTCTTTAAAGAGACACGATATTAAGTGTCTCTTTGGTTCAGATAAACATCATTGCAAGGGGATTAGAGTTTACAGCGGATTGTAATTGATGCTCATCAATATGGGTATAGATTTCAGTTGTTGCAACACTTTCATGACCAAGAATTTGTTGAAGAGATCTAATATCTACTCTACCATATTTGTACATAAGAGTAGCTGCTGTATGGCGAAGCTTGTGTGTTGATATAGATTTTGGGTCAAGTCCAGAAGTAATAACATATTTTTTTACAATATTTTGAATAGCTCTTGTAGTGATACGGTTATTATAACTGTATTATCATAACGACCCTTAATAACGACAAGGTAACCTAGATATTGTTCAACTAATGGGCAAGTTGTGTTAGATTGCATATAATCACCTCTGTCTATATTGTTTACAAATTTAAACTAGTATAAACAAATGTTTAATATGTGACATATGAATGATGTAAATAACTAGTAATTTGGAGGTAAATTCTATGGATAACTTGCTTTTTATTGGATATGAATTTTTGACAGCGTTTGTTCCTTTTATTGTGACTTTCTTGATATTCAATAATATGAATAAACGTAAGGGTATATTAACATCAAGAATTCATTGTGGAATT
>NZ_BAAAAU010000005.1:0-311297 GCF_054768115.1 Clostridium sp. CTA-6 | reverse complement strand
ATGGTATATTAGAAATATTTGAAAAAGCTGCCCCTATAGAATTTGCCTGAACCATATTACCTATAAATCCTAAGGCTAATATTATAGTTATAGAGAAAAAACTAGCTAAAAATTTACTTTTAAGTCCTTTGCTTATATAATAGGCTGGGCCTCCTGTCACTTCTCCATTAACTTTTTCTTTAAAAATTTGTGCTAAAACCGCTTCTCCAAAAATAGTTGCCATTCCTAAAAATGCACTAATCCACATCCAAAAAATTGCTCCAGGTCCTCCTGATACTATAGCTGTTGCTGCTCCGGCTAAATTTCCAGTACCTACTTGAGCCGCCACTGCTGTTGCTAATGATTGAAATGAACTCATTCCATCTTTACCTGCTTTTTTCCCTTTTAAACTTATACCTCCAAAGGCTTTTTTGAAGGACTCTTTGAATTTAGATACTTGAACAAATTTTAGAGACACAGTAAATATAATTCCTGTTCCACACAACAAAAAAATCAGTATATAATTCCACAGTACATTGTTTATTCCTTTGACTGCATTTAAAAGATCCATATATACTCCTCCTTGTAAATTAAATACACACATTACATATATATTCCATATAATCATATTAATTCCTGCCTGTGCGTTACATTTTTAACATATTTCTTTAAAAATATATTATAATATGCTAATCATAAAATATAATATAGTTTTACCCTTTATATCTTCATTAAAAAATATTTTATCATTATATATTAACTTACTTTAGTTTTTTATTATATTTACATCATTTTACTGTGTTAATATATAACAAAAAGCTAGAACTAAAATTTCACATCAAAGTTCTAGCTTTTTATTATTTTTTATAATTTTAAATCTCCATAATTATAGGTAAAACTATTGGTCTTCTCTTTGTTTTTTCATATAAATATTTTTCTACAGATTTTTTAATATTTGATTTCAATACATACCATTCAATTATTTTATTTTCTAAACAATTTTCTAGTTCCTCTTTTACTATTTCTTTTACTTCATTTATTAAGGCTTCTGATTCTTTTACATATATGAATCCCCTTGTTATTACATCCGGTCCTGCTATTACGCTGTAGGATTCTTTTTCTAGAGTTACTACTATAGTTAACATACCATCCTGTGCTAAATACCTTCTATCTCTGAGCACTATATTACCTACATCACCTACACCTATGCCATCCACAAATATGGATCCTGTACGAACCTTTCCTGATACTTTTGCTTCCTCATGTGATATTTCTAAAACTTGACCTGTTTCTAAAGAGAAGATATTCTCTCTTTCCATGCCTAACTCCATGGCTAAATCCACATGTCGTTTTAGGTGCCTATATTCTCCATGTACTGGCATAAAATATTTAGGATGCACTAATGTATGAATTAATTTTAATTCTTCCTCATAAGCATGACCAGATACATGTACCTCTTCTAATGCTTCATATATTACATCTGCGCCCTTTTTAAATAACTCATTTATTACTCTAGATATAAGTTTTTCATTCCCTGGAATTGGTGATGCAGAAATAATAAATAAATCCTTTGGCTCTATAGCTATTTTCCTATGATTAGAATAAGCTATTCTTGCAAGAGCTGCCATAGGTTCTCCTTGACTTCCAGTAGTTATTATGGTTATTTGTTCGTTAGGATAATTTTTCATTTCATCTACAGTTATCAAATAAGTTTCTGGTATATGAAGATATCCTAAATCCATAGCTACCTTAGATATATTTTCCATACTTCTCCCGCTAAAGGCTACTTTTCTTCCATACTCTATAGATGCATCTATTATTTGTTGCATTCTATGTATGTTTGAAGCAAAAGTTGCTACAATAACTCTTCCTTTAGCATTTGAAAAAATTTTAGTTAAAGTTTCTCCTATGGATTTTTCTGAAATTGTGTGTCCCTTACGCTGCACGTTTGTACTATCAGCCATAAGAAGCAATACTCCTTTTTTACCTAATTCAGCAATACGATGGAAATCCATTACTAATCCATCAATAGGTGTGTAATCTATTTTAAAATCACCGGTATGTAATATAACTCCCACCGGTGTATGAATAGCTATAGAACAAGAATCCGCTATGCTATGGGTATTTCTTATAAATTCCACCTTTAAATTTTTTAGTTCTACTATATCTCCTGCTTCCACCTTATTAAGCTCACAATCTGAGAGCATATTATGTTCTCTTAGTTTATTTTCTACTATACCTAAGGTTAATGCAGTACCATAAACAGGTCTATTTAATTGTTGCAAAATATAAGGTAAAGATCCTATATGGTCTTCATGTCCATGAGTTAAAAAAATGGCTTTTACTTTATCTTTATTATTTAAAAGATATGTTATATCTGGAATAACCAAATCTACACCATACATCTCCTCGTCTGGGAAAGATATACCACAGTCTATAATAACTATTTCATTTTCATATTCAAAAGCAGTTATATTTTTACCAATTTCTCCAAGTCCACCTAAAGGAATAATCTTTATACTATCTTTATTACTCATTTCATACCCTCCTCTTTCAGTATTTATAAATTTTTTATATGTTGTACTTATTATATTATTTTGCTCTTTAAATTAATAAAATTAACTAAAGAAGTAATGCTTATTATAAAATTTTTCATTTATCTTATTTTGGCTACTCTAAGCTAAATTAATTCCCTTTATTTATATTTTTAAAATTTTATCATTATTATTCTTTACCTAATCATACCATTGTTAATACATAATCCATATATATTATAATAAGCTTTAATAATATTTTTACATATTATTAAAAATGAAGTGTATTTTACTATACTTTATAATAAAAATTTTAATGCTAAACCTTAATAAATATAAGTAAGGGTATCTCTTAATAGATTTAATTTTAATATAGCAAAGATAAAAGTTTATGAAGTGTATTTTTTATCTTTATGCTGTTAAATTTAAATCCATTTTTTGAGATACCCTCTTATTATATATTTACTCTAAATTATTTGTTTTCTCCAAAGACTTTTTCATAGTCTTTCATAAATTTTTCAATTCCTATATCAGTTAATGCATGCTTTGACATTTGAATTATAACTTTGTATGGTATTGTAGCTATATGAGATCCTGCCATTGCAGCTTCCAATACATGCATAGGTGTTCTTATACTGGCTGAAATTATTTCTGTTTTTATTCCATGAATTTTAAACATATCAGCTATTTGTTCTACAACTTCAATACCTGGATTCCCTATATCATCCAATCTTCCTAAAAAAGGACTTACATAGGTAGCTCCTGCTCTAGCTGCTAATAAAGCCTGCATTGATGAAAATATTAAGGTTACATTTGTTTTTATTCCCTCTTTAGATAGAACGCTAACTGCTTTTAACCCTTCTTCGCACATGGGTATTTTTATAACTATGTTTTTATGCAATTTGGATAGCTCTCTTCCTTCTTCTATCATTTTCTTATGTTCTAAACTTATAACTTCTGCACTTATGGGACCATCTACTATACTACAAATTTCTTCTACTACTTCTTTTAAATCTCTTCCTTCTTTTGCTATTAATGAAGGATTTGTTGTAACTCCTGACAAAACTCCTAATTGGCTTGCTTTTCTTATCTCTTCTACATTGGCCGTATCTATAAATATTTTCATTTTGTCATCTCCTTTAAATATTTCATGTAGATTACACTACAATAATTATATTTATTTTATTATTATATTTCTTATTATACATTTTCTCTCATAAAGTTCAAAATTCATTTTATTCCTTCTAATTTAATTTTTTACCAATTTCTTTTATTGTCTGAATATTTATAACTCTTTCTTCATATTAATCAATTCTTTAAATAAAATCTATATAAATACATGGTCAAAGCCTATTTTAAAATCTAAATAATATAATCTACAAAAACTATTACTATATATTTAATTTCTAGCAAAAGGATTATGTGATTATAATATTAATTAATTATCACATAATCCTTTCTATTTACACATTTAATATAATCTTACCTGTTCTATTTCTAAGTTAAGTTACTTATTTTTTATACATTTTAGTTTACTCTTTGTGCTTTACTTTTTTCCTTTTTTCTTTAATCCAAGTCCTAGTCCACTAATTATGACCCCTAATGACCCTAATAGACCTGAGTTAATAGGTGATCCTGTTTTAGGTAAAACTTTTCCTGTAGCTTTCCCTTCTTCCTTTCCCCCATCTGCTAGTGAATTTATCTTTACAAGCTTATCCTCTTTTTTAAAATTTTCACTATTGCTTTCATCCTTTTCTGAAGCTATATTATTATATTCCTTTATAGATTTTAAGCTATTTTTATCAGGAACTATTCTAAAGGAAACTCTGGAATTATCCATTGGAACTACATTCATAGTTAATTTTATTTTTGAATCTAAGCTGTTTATTGGGAATTTTATTCTACTAATTTCTTCTCCATTATTATTCTTTATCTTCTCTATTACTGTAGGTGTTATTTCTTTTCCATCCACTGTAGCTGTTATATTTTTCATCCAATCTGTTCTGTTTAAAGTTACTATAAGATATTTTTTTGCATCTTTAACTTCATAATTTATATCTTTCACATATTGAGCTGACATAGATGGATCATCACTATTTTCTTTTAGAATTTTTGCCTTCAAACTATATAATCCATCTTTTTCTTCTTTCGATATTGGTTTTGTTTCCGGTTTTTGTTCTGCTTTGGTTTCTGACTTCCCTTCATCTGGTTTTGTATCTGATTTGTTTTCTGGCTTTTCTGTATCTGGTTTAGTTTCTGGCTTTTGTTCTGGTTTTGTATCTGATAATTTTAATGTATCCTCCTTTAATTTAACACCAAAATTAACATCTTTATTCATTTCATCAATATATGTTTTCACTTGTATATCAGAATCTAAACTAGGTACTTCAAATTTAATTGTACTAATCTTACTGCTATTATTATTCGTAGCTACTGGTAAGGCTGAAGCTAAGTATTTTCCCTTATTATTATTAAGTGTACTTATTTTAACAGGTTTACCATCTACAAACACAACTAAATTTTTAGCATATTTTTCATTAGATAGTTTTAAGACTATAAATATTTTTTTATCTTGAACTTTAACTTCAGTATCTATTTTTAAATACTTTTGGATTTCTTCAGATTCCTTTGCATCAGGAGCTACTATTGAATTTTCAACTTTATATACTCCATTTTCTAAATCTTTTTTATTGTCTGGTTTCACTTCTGGCTTTTCTTCTGGTTTTGTTTCTGGTGTTACTGAATTTGAATTTACTATTCTAAACCCTACTGTTGCATTACCCATTGGTACTACATTCATATGTAGCATAACCTGTGAATTTTCACTATTTACCTCAAATGTTAAATCAGCATTTTCACCGGATTGTTTTTTATTATAACTTACACTTTGTCCATCTACTGATACTTGTATATTTTTCATCCAATCTACTTTGTTTAATGTTATTGTAAAAAACCTTTTACCATCCTTTTCCGTATAAGTAACATTTTTATTTAAATATTGTCCTGCCATAGATGGCTCATTTGAGTCTTCTTTTAAAGCTACTACATTTATTTGTTTTTTTGTTTCTGGCTTTGTTTCAGGTTTTGTCTCCGGTTTAGTTTCTGGTTTAGTTTCTGGTTTTGTCTCCGGTTTAGTTTCTGGTTTAGTTTCTGGTTTTGTCTCCGGTTTTGTTTCTGGAGTTTCTTCTTTATATTCCTGTATTAATTTAATGGTATCTTTTTGTAAAAATAATCTAAAGGATACATCTTTATTAATAAAAAATACTGGATTTATAGTCATATTAAATTTCACTTCTGAATCTAAACTATTTACTTCAAATTTTACCTTACCTTTATTTTCTTCCTCTATTTTTGTAGTTTTTATTGTTGCATCTTTTCCATCTACCATTACTTTAATATTTTTCATAACATCAAAAGAACTAAAGTTTGTTATTAAATATTTTTTTCCATCTTTTATTTCATACTCTACTTTATCTAAATAACTATTTGATTTTGATTCTTCATCTGAATCTTCTTTTAATGCTTTTGCTGATACTTCATATAAACCATCTTTTCTAGCTTCTGGTTTTATTTCTGAATTGGTGTCCGGTTTTTCTTCCGGCTTGGGCTCTGGTTTTGTCTCCGGATTTGTTTCTGGAGTTTCTTCTTTGTATTCCTGTATTAATTTAACTGTATCTTTTTCTGGAACTACTCTAAACCCTACTCTAACATTTCCCATTGGTACTACATCCATATTTATCATTACTTTTGAATCTAAACTTCCAATTTCAAATGTTATTTTCCCTTTTTCTTCCTCACCATTTCTTTCAATAGTTTTAACTGTTGGATTAATTTCCTTTCCATCTACTGTGGCTGTTATATTCTTCATCCAATCAGTTCTTTTTAAAGTTAATATAAAATATTTTTTACCATCTTTTATTTCATAATTTATTTTTTCTAAGTAACTACCTGCCATAGATTCTTCATTACTTTTTTCTTTTAATGTTTTTGCTGTTAATTCATATAATCCATTTTTCCCTATTTCTTCTGGATTCACTTCAGGTTCTGTTTCTGGAGTTTCTTCTTTATATTCCTGTATTAATTTAACTGTATCTTTTTCTGGAACTATTCTAAACCCTACTCTAACATTTCCCATTGGTACTACATCCATGTTTATCATTACTTTTGAATCTAAACTTCCAATTTCAAATGCTATTTTCCCTTTTTCTTCCTCACCATTTCTTTCAATAGTTTCGACTGTTGGATTAATTTCTTTTCCATCTACTGTAGCTGTTATATTTTTCATCCAATCAGTTCTTTTTAGTGTTAATACAAAATATTTTTTACCTTCTTTTATTTCGTAATTTATTTTTTCTAAATAACTGCCTGCCATAGATTCTTCATCATTTTTTTCCTGTAATGTTTTTGCTGTTAATTCATATAATCCGCTTTTCCCTATTTCTTCTGGCTTCACTTCAGGTTTTGTTTCTGGCTTAGTATCAGGTTTTTCCTCTGGATTTATTTCTGGCTTAGTGTCAGGTTTTTCTTCCGGATTTGTTTCTGGCTTAGTGTTAGGTTCTTCTTCCGGACTTGTTTCTAGTTTAGTATGAACTTTTTCTTCTGGATTTGTTTCTGTCTTGGTATCAGGCTTTGTTTCAGGAATTTCTTCTTTGTATTCCTCTATTAATTTAACTGCATCTTTTTCTGGTACTATCCTAAAACCTACTTTAGCATTCCCCATTGGTACTACATTCATATTTAACATTATTTTTGAATCTAAACTTCCAATTTCAAATCTTATTTTTCCTTTTTGTTCGCCTTTATCATTTTTTTCAATAGTTTCAACTGGTAGATTAATTTCATTTCCATCCACGGTAGCTGTTATATTTTTCATCCAATCAGTTCTATTTAATGTTAATATAAAATATTTTTTTCCATCTCTTATTTCATAGTTTACTCTTTCTAAATAACCACCTGCCATAGATGTTTCATCATTATTTTCTTTTAATGTTTTTACTGTTACTTCATATAATCCACTTTTCTCTTTGTTTTTATTAACATTTTGTACTGCGGCTTTTACTACATCATTCCCTTGAGCATATACTGGCATTGAAACAATTGGACTACCTAAAACTCCAATATTAGTTAAGAATACTAATGTTGCAACTCTTTTAGATAAACTTTTATTCATTGTTTTACCCCCTATTAATTAAATTTTATTTATATTATTAAACTTTTACATTTATAAATTTTCATATATTGATAAATATTATTGTGCTTTAATCATTTAAAATAGACTTATTAAAACCTAATTATTGATATTGATTTTCTTTATCAATACCATTTTAAAAAAATATTTTTATACTCAATAATATCTATATATCAATATAAAACTAATATTTACACATCATAATGTACTACTTCTTCATTTCCGCTTTAACTATTAATCTTTTTTTACCCTTATCTGTACAAGTTACTATAGTCATACTTTTTTTATTTTCATCCTGATCTAATACACCTATTTCTGATGGTTCCACAACAAATTTTTTAGTTATAATATAGTCATATTCTCCCGTTAATGTTTTTATCTTAATTTCATCTTTTATATTTACCTTATAAAGCTCATTTAAAATTTCATTGTAAATAGTACTACTATGCCCTGCTATAGAAAAGTTACCATTAATTCCCGGCATAGCTGTATCTTTAAAATGTCCTAAATAATATCTTAAATCATCCATATTAGTTCCTTCAACAATTATAGATTGCAAACTTATAGAAGGTATCTCCATTATAGCTATTTTATCTCCATCACCATTTGTATATCTTATTGTCTTTCTTTTTTGTTTCCCATAATTCTTGTCATGATTTTTGTCATCATTTTTGCTGTTTTCCAAAGCTATATCATTATTAAACTCCTTTATAAGTTGGGCTTCCTTGTTTTTAGAATACATTCTTATACCTAAAGAACTGACCATTAGTACTAATCCAATTATTATAAATAGGCTTGATATAATATTTCTCTTCATACTTATTTACTCCTTATTTATTTGTAATTTATTAATGAATTTTCTTAGGAATAAAAATAAGTTTTTCTCCAAATTGATTTTTCAATATATTCATATCTACGCTATAAACATCTCTTATTAATTTTTTATTTAAAATTTCTTCTGGTTTCCCTAAAGCTTGTATTTCTCCATTTTTTAAAACTAAAACTCTGTTACTATATTTTGCTGCTTGATTTAAATCGTGAAGTACCATTACAACTGTTAATTTTAAATTTTCATTTAGCTGCCTTACTAATTCTAAAATTTCTATTTGATTATTTATATCTAAATAAGTTGTTGGCTCATCTAACAATAGAACTTTTGGTTTTTGTGCAAGGGCCATAGCTAGCCAAGTCCTTTGTCTTTCTCCTCCTGATACACTAGTAATTTTTTTATTTTCCATATGTTTAAGATTTGTATTTTCTAATGCCCAATCAATTATTTCTTCATCATCTTTATTTAAACTTTCAAACCATGCTTTATGAGGGTTTCTACCAAAGCCTACTATCCTTCTTATAGTCATATCCTTTGGAGCACTATTATGTTGAGAAAGACAAGCCATTTCTTTAGCTATATCTTTATTACTCATATCCCAAAGCAACTTTCCATCTAGATGGATGATGCCTTCCATAGGCTTTAATAACCTTCCTATAGCCTTTAGCACTGTAGATTTTCCTGAACCATTAGGTCCTATTATAGTAATCATGTCTCCTTTGTCTACCTGTAAATTGAAATTTTTAACTATAACTTTATTACTATAACCTATGGTAAAATCCTGTATATTAATCATCACTCTTACGCCTCCTTAATAGGAATAAGAAAAATGGTCCACCTATCATAGCCATTATTACTCCGACTGGTAACTCTATGGGCCTTGCTATATATCTTGCCATAGTGTCTGCTAAAAGTAATAAAATAGCTCCCAATATAGCACTCATTGGTATTAAATATTTATAATCATACCCTATTACTAATCTGCATATATGAGGAATAATAAGTCCTAAAAAACCAATGATACCCACTATTGAAGTGCTTATACCTGCCAAAAATACTGCAACTAAAGATATAAACATTCTAGTTTTATTAACATCTGCCCCTAAATTAGTAGCCACATCATCTCCTAATGCTAAAAGATTGGCACCTTTTATACAAAATAGCGATAATATTATACCTAATATACTATAAGGTACAAGATACTTAACTTCATTCCATCCTCTATAGGCTAAACTTCCATTTATCCATAAAAGCATGCCCTGAATTTTATCACTATTTAAAATAGATAATAGTGAAGTAGCTCCTAAAAATATAGCATTTACAGCTACTCCTGCCAAAATTATTCTTAAAGAATTTAATCCATTATCCCAGGAAAGGGCAAAAACCATAATACAAGCTAACATCGCTCCTAAAAAAGCCATTAAAGGTAATATTTTATAAAACTGTGGAAAATAAATCATTACTATAATAGCCACTAAGCTTGCTCCTGAAGACACTCCTGTGATTCCTGGATCTGCTAATGGATTTCTCATAACAGATTGCAAAAGGGCTCCAGATATAGATAAAGATGCTCCCACAAATATTGCTATAATTATTCTAGGTAATCTCATATCCATAACTATGCTAGAATTTATTTCATTGCCTTTACCTAAAAATATATTTACTATATCTTTAACATGTATGTCTGTGCTTCCTACCCCAATAGTTAAAGCAGCTAAAACTATTAGTAGTATAAAAGATAAAATTATCATCATTATCTTAGTTTTATTCTTCATATTTTTCATATATTTCACCATTTCTATAGTTATTTATATAAATAATCCTTCATTTTTTCTAAAGAATCTGCTATTTTTATATCTCCTGTAACTCCAAAAAATTTAGGATCCAAATCATATACTTTATTTTCTTTTACCGCTTTAAACTTCTTCCATTGAGGGTTAGTCTCAAATTCTTTTTCTGTTTGCTTTTTAGCTTCATCTATATATCCATGATACATCCTAAAAATAACATCTGGATTTTCCTTTAATGCAGCCTCTAAAGAAAATGGTACATATTGACCCTTAAGATTTGCTTTATTTGCTATATTTTCTCCACCTAGTTTATTAATAAGACTTCCCGTAAATGAATTTTCACTGGCTAGCATAAAGTGTCCTGGTGCTCCAAACAGAATCATAACCTTTACCTTTTTATTTTTATCCACATCTTTCATTACTTCTTTTTCTTTTCTTTCTATTTCTTCAACTAAATTTTTACCATTTTGTTCTTTCCCATATTTCTTAGATTTTTCTAGTATAGTTTTTTTCACTGAATCATAGGAATCCAGATTGCAATATTCTGTATTTATACCACTAGCTTTAAGCTTATCTCCTATCATCTCCTCTAAAGCACCTGATGTAATATATACATCTGACTTTAAACTCTTAACTTTTTCTAAATCAGGGTTCATTGGTAACCCCACTTCTGGCAACACTTTTATTTTATCTGATATTTCATATTGAGTACTTGCTCTTCCTACCATTTTAATATCTAATTTTGATAACATTTCTGCCACAGCCACACTACCAGCTACAATTCTTATATTTTTTCCTTCTTTAGCTGATATATTATTAGAACTTGTCTTATCTACCTTTGAATTTCCACAAGCAATAAGAGAAAGACACAGTATAGTGCACGTAATTAAAGATAAAAATTTTTTCATAAACTATTCCTCCTATTTATTATAGGACTTGATTTTAAGAAAACAGATTTTTTATATTCAGTTTAAACTCTTAAAATTTATTTTCTCTTTTTCAATAACCCTGCTCCCAACAAAGTACTTAATCCACCCATTAATAATAAACTGCCATTGGAAATTGGGAAACCTGTTTGGGGTAATTCTTTTTCAGCATTACTACTTTTACTGCTTTTATTATTATCATCATCCTTCTTTGAACTTTCCTTAGGACTTTCTCCAGATATTTTTTTAATATCATCATTAAGGACGATTCTAAAAGCTACATCTGCATTATCCATTGGAACTACATTCATTCTAATTTTAATATTAGGTTTTTTATTTGGTATTTGAAATTTTATTGCAGCTACTTTACCTTCATTATCTTGACTCGCATGTTCATATTGAACTGATGCATCATCTACTAAAACTTTGATATTTTTCATCCAATCATTTCTTAAAACTTTAAAAGTAAAATACATATTTCCACCTTGTACCTCTAAGACTCCATTGCTATCAACGTATTGTCCTGCCATAGATAATTCCGCACCTTTTTCTTTTAATGTTTGAAAACTTACACTGTATTTCCCATCTTCAAGTCCATCTTTTTGAGCTAATAATACTATATTTTTATTGCTGTGTACTTGTCCATGATTATTATTTATATCTGTAGCTAAAACTGAACTTGAAGATATTAATATGCCTGTTGATATGGCACCAGCTAATGTTAATTTTATAAATTTATTTTTCATACTTACTTCCTCCTTATTAATCTTTAAATTAAACTAAAATTAATTTATTTAATTTTAGAAATTTTAATTAAAAATATAAAAACTTTAAAATTATGATATTATTAACAATTTATATATATTTTCAAATTATAACCACCTCATTCCATTTAATGAACCTTATTCATTATAACACTGCATTTATATTTTTTCAACGGTTATTGATTTTCATTTTCAACTAAATAATGGGATTTTCATATTATTTATGAACTTTTTTCTAATGAAATCAAGTTATTTTACAAATTATCTATTATATATAAGTTAAATTTAATGTTAATTTATACTAATTACTAAAGAATCTATTTAATTATATATTGAAATTATCAGTTAACATTATTTATCACTCATTTATTATTAAAAATTAAAACCCTTACTTATTTAATTGAAAATTAAATAAGTAAGGGGTTTAATTTTTATCTATGTATAAAGATATTTTTTATAAATTTACAGTAAAAATATTTTAATCACTATTATCTTTTATTAATATTTTTGTATAGAAAGTACATCTTCAATTCTTTCTAGAGAATATTCATATGCATCATAAACTCCTTTATTATAAATCTCTGGCGCTAGTTCTTCCAAAAAAAAATCTAAAATCATACCCGCAGCTAAGTCTCCTAACTCTTCCTCTCTTTCATTATAAAAATATTCTTTTATGGAATCTATCATCACTTTCTTCTTTTGTTTATCTATTACAATAACATTTTTTTTCTTCAAAAATACACCTCCAATTAATATCTTCAAAAACATTGTACCATCTTATTTTTTATTAGTCTAAAATATGTTAGATAAAATATTAGTATGTTCTATAAATATCTTAATACCTATAAATATTAGCACAATACCACCTAAAATTTCTGCTCTCTTTTTTAATAGCTCTCCACACTTTTTACCTATCATAACTCCAATAAAACATATAACAAAGGTTATAATACCTATAATACTTATGGTACTTATTATTGAAACCTTTAAAAATGCAAAACTTACTCCTACAGCTAATGCATCTATACTAGTAGCTATAGCAAGAAAGGTAAGAGTTTTATTATTTAAACATTTTTTTTCTCCTTCCGAATAGTCACAGGCAATTTCATCCTTATGATCTTTACTCTTCTTAACACTATCATATATCATTTTTCCTCCAATAATAGAAAGTAGTATAAGAGCTATCCAATGATCTAATGCTGCTATATAACTTTCAAATTTTATTCCTACAGACCATCCTATTAAAGGCATCAGTGCTTGGAATCCTCCAAAAAATAATCCTATCCTTATTCCCTCCGAGACTGTAACCTTACTTATCATAGCTCCATTTGTTATAGACACTGCAAAAGCATCCATGGACAAACCTATGCTAATTAATATTATACTAACTAAGTCCATTATGTTTCCTCCTTAACATAATTTATAAAATATAAATTCTATGCAATAAAAAAGACTCCATGCATAGCTAAAAGCTATACATGAGTCTCATTATTCAAGACAAGCCAGACTTTTACAAGTCAATATGTTGACTTTGCCACACAATATTTTAATATTGTGCCAATTACTCCCTCATAATAGTTACTTAAAATTTATATTTGTTAACTCTAATTATATGATATATTAAAGTATAAGGTCAAGAAATTTTAAATTCTAAAAATGCATCCACTATTGTTTAAAACTATTAACTACATAAGTTTCAGAGAATTTTTCATAAAACATTCTTTTCTCTTTATTAAATAAACCTTTTATAATCATTATCCCTATTATAGCAAGAATAATGAAATAAATTAGAACTACAGCAACTAAAACATATCCTTCAAAATTTAATTTAGCTACATAGTTAAATACTGTCAAAATTATTAACCATAAATATCTTTTTAAAACTTGCATTAATGTTAATCTATTGTTATTTTCATTTATAACTCTTATCTTCACCAGTTTTTTACCTATTGTATAACCATTAGTTATATATATAATTAAAACTATATACAATATAAAAATAAAGGAAGTTATTTTATCATTTTTTAGTACCGAAAATAGTATATTTATTATAAATGAATCTATAAAGAAAGCTATAGCCCTTCTAGTATAAGATATTTTTAATTTATAATCATATTTATTATCTATTTTATTAACATCAGGAAGTATATTACCTACTATAGGCACTAAGTAATATCCCATTATACCACCAGAAGTGTTTAATATAAGGTCATCTACATCAAATAATCTATATGCATATTTATATATACCAAATATTCCTGTTAATTGTGTTACTTCAAAAAATAAAGAAGTACAAAATACGATCATCAGTGTTTTCTTAAAACTTTTCTTATATGCATATTTTAAGAAAAAACCTAAAGGTGTTAATAATATTATATTAAAGGAAACTTGCCAAAATCCTCTATTTTTTAGTGCTGCAAAAATAGGTTTATACCCACTATTTATGAGAGATTTATATTCTCTTATAAAATCTCCTATAAAATTGAATGGTTGTAATTGGGGCCTAACTATAAATTTAGGAACATAATCTTGAGGTGGTAAAGGCAATATTACTAAATAAAAAGCTGAAATTATATAGAAAATAAAAGCTACATGCATAAATGATCTATACTTACTTATAAATCCATGTTTTCTATATTGAAAAATACAATATGGAATAAAAGCCATATAAATTAAAATAGGTACTGTTAAAACTGCAACCTTTATAGGAAATACGTATATTCCCACAATTAACACCTCTTTTCATTAAAATTATATATATAATATTTTTATAATTTTAATTTAGATAAAGCCTCTGCTAAAGCCGAATTTATTGGTTCATCATTTTCTTTTTGCATTTTTTTCATATATTTATCCACATCTCTTTTATTTAATTTCCCTTGATTGTTTCTATATTTTTTATTAAAAGAAGAAAGTTTTTCTCTAAAACTACATCTTGTGCATACATAGATTTGACCCTGTCCCTCTCCTCTAAGTTGTAATTTCACATGACACTGAGGACATCTTACATTGGTAAATCTGCTTACATTTTCTCTATAACCACATTCTCTATCCTGGCACACATTCATAATTCCATTTTTACCCTTAACTTCTAACATATATTTCCCACATTGTGGACATTTTTTACCGGTTAAATTATCATGAACAAATTTATCCTTGCTATTTTTTACGTCCTCTACAAGTTTTGTAGAATAGTCTCTCATTTTATTTATAAATATCTGTCCTCTTAATTTACCTTTACTAATGGAATCTAATTCTCTTTCCCATTTTGCTGTTAAAAGTGGTGACTTTAAGTCCTCCGGTACTAAATCTATAACTTGTTTTCCCTTTGAAGTTGGAACTATTTCTTTTCCTCTTTTTTCTATATAAAAAGTATTATACAATTTTTCAATTATATCTGCTCTAGTAGCAACAGTTCCAAGTCCACCAGTCTCTCCTAATGTTTTAGAGCTTTCTTTATCTAAACTCATATATCTTTGAGGGTTTTCCATAGCAGATAATAAAGTGCCCTCATTAAATCTAGCTGGTGGCTTTGTTTGACCTTTGTTTATTTTAAAGTTAGAAAATTCTATGCCATCTCCCTTATTAATCTTAGGAAGAGTTTGATCTTTTATATCATCACTATCTGAGTTATTATCTTTATCATACAATTCCTCTCTATCATAAACTGCTTTCCATCCTTTTGATTTTATAACTTTTCCCTTTGCTATAAATTTTTCACCCACAACCTCTGCTTTAATGGTAGTTTGAATATATTCAAAAGGTGGTAACATAACCGATAAAAATCTTTTAATAACTAAATCATAAATATTTCTTTCTTCACTACTTAAGTTACCTAATCTAGGCTTTTCTTCTGTAGGGATTATAGCATGGTGATCTGAAACCTTACTATCATCTACAAAGCCTTTATGAGCTTTAATATTTCCCTTTAATATTTCATTTGCAAACCTACTGTAATTACCAATGGATATAGCCTTTAATCTATCTGGTATTGTAGCTACAATATCCTTTGAAATATATCTAGAATCTGTTCTTGGATAAGTTAAAATTTTGTGATTCTCATATAATCTTTGCATTATAGATAGGGTTTGTTTTGCTGAATATCCAAATATTCTATTAGCGTCCCTTTGAAGCTCTGTTAAATCATAAAGAGCTGGAGCATATTTCTTTTTATTGCTTTCCGTTACCTCTATTATTTTCCCCTCTTTACCTGTAATCTTTGAAACTACTTTTTTAGCTAAGTCTTCATTAAAGGTATTAAATCCACCTTTGACATTTTCCCAATGCATTGTAAATCCTTTAGTCTTACCTTCTATGGTATAATAATCCCTAGGTTTAAAATTCTTTATTTCTTCTTCTCTTTGAACTATCATAGCTAGGGTAGGCGTTTGAACTCTTCCTGCTGAAAGTTGAGCATTGTATCTACAGGTCAAAGCTCTTGTAACGTTAAGTCCTACAATCCAGTCAGCTTCTGATCTACACACTGCTGAATGATATAAATTTTCATAATTCTTTCCTGGTTTTAAATTTCTAAATCCATCTAAGATAGCTTTATCTGTTTGTGAAGAAATCCAAAGACGTTTTATAGGCTTTTTAAAACCTACTTTATCAATTATCCATCTGGCTACAAGCTCTCCTTCTCTTCCTGCATCTGTAGCTATAACAAGTTCTTCTACATCTTTTCTTATCATTACCTTTCTAACTTCACTAAAATGCTTTGAAGTCTTCTTTATAACTGTAGTTTTCATTTTTTTAGGTAGCATTGGAAGGGTATCCATGCTCCATTTTTTATATTTTTCATCGTAACTTTCAGGATCAGATAAAGTTATTAAATGTCCTAAAGCCCAAGTTACAATATATTTATTTCCTTCTAAATAACCATTACCCTTTTTATTGCATTTTAAAACCTTAGCTAAATCTCTTCCTACACTAGGTTTTTCTGCTAAAACTAATACTTTTCCCATAAATAATTATCGTCCTTCCATAAATAATTCCTTTTTTAATAAAAAATAAGGATAGATATACTTACTACCCTTACATTACATATATATAATTATATATTAAATTCAAAGTAAAGTTATATATTATATAATATATCTTAATATTTTTATACATCCATAATAAAACTTACTTAACTATATTTTCTTTGTTGATTAACTATTTAATTGTTATTACTCCATTATAAACTAAATATTTAATTAATACAAAATATTTAACAATATATAAGAAATTTCACATGAAAATTCCAGTGAAAATTATACATCTAAAAGAATATTCATTGTAAAAAGGGCTAAAGCAAAATCCAGTAGAAAACTTGTTAATACTTGCTACTGGATTTAAATAATTTTATGACTTATTATTTTTAATATTCAGTTTTATCTCTATCCTTACTCCAGTACTCAAAAGCTTTTAGGGAAGATTTTTTATCAACTGCTTCTAAATTAAGTATATTTCTATCTTTGCAGCCTTCTTTTAAAAATTTCAATATATGCTCATCTCTAAAACCAATATCTCTAGCATCTTCTACTGTACATCCATAATATACTTTTGATATATTTGCCCAAATAATTGCAGACATACACATAGGGCAAGGCTCCGATGTTGTATATAATTCACATCCACTTAAATCAAATGTATTGAGTTTTTTACAGGCTTGTCTTATAGCATTTACTTCACCATGGGCAGTAGGATCATTGTCTCCTATTACGGTATTATGAGCTACTGCTATCACTTTTCCATCCTTAACTATTGCAGATCCAAAAGGACCTCCTTCATGATTTTTCATACCTTCCATACAACTTTTTACACATAAATCCATTATTTCATTTTTATCCATCTTAGTAACCTCTTAAAATCATTTAATAATTAAACTATATATCTTAATATTATACTTTTAAAACGCTCTTGTCAAAATTTACCTTCCAGTAATTATCATATTATACCCCTAAATATTATTTCCTTTTTAAAATAGCTTTTTTGGTAGCATTAAATATTTTATTATATCCGGTACATCTGCATAAGTGACCTGATATTTCTCTTTTTATTTCATCATCAGTATAGTCTTTTTGGCTTTCTACTAAAGCTGTTGTGGTTAAAACTAAACCTGGTGTACAGAATCCACATTGTACAGCTCCTTCATCTATAAAGGCTTTTTGAACCTCTGAAAGCTCACCTTTTTTTTGTATCCCCTCAATAGTTTTTATTGTTTTACCATCAGCCCAAGCCGCTAAGTAAATACATGAGTCTGTTGGGACACCATCTATTAAAACAGTACACGCTCCACATTCTCCTACAAGACATCCTTGTTTAACACCTGTTAAATGTAATCTACTTCTTAATACTTCTGATAAAGATTCTCTAATATCTATTTCTACTTCATACTTTTTATCATTAACTGTAAGTTTTATTTTTCTTTTTAAACTCATATATATTCCTCATCCCTCTCACTGTATAATACTACTTTATATCCTCGTCATTTTTTAAAATTCTCTGATCTTTTAATAGATTCTTTAATTCCTCTATAAGCTAATTCTTCTATTAAATGTTCTTTAAACTCCTTTGATGCATTCCAAAAATCTATTGCTTTTGAAGATTTTAGAGCTAAATTTCCTATTAATTTTATATTTTCATCAGTAACTTTCATATGTTTTCCTTCTACTTCAGCTATTTCACATCTTATAGGAGTTGGACCTGAAACTCCTAAAGCTACCCTTAAATCTTCAATCTTTTTATCCTTAACTTCTATCAGTACAGCAACTCCCATTAAAGCTATATCCATTGCATTTCTACTAGCAAATTTAATATAATTTCCATACTTATTTTCATAATCTTTTTTTTCAATAATTATACTAATTAATATCTCATCTTTTTTGATACTAACCTTTCCAGGACCCGTATAAAAATCTTTTATTTTAACTATTCTCTCGCCATTTTTAGACTTAAGTTTTAATTTACTATTTAATACAAATAATGATGGTGCACTATCTCCAGATACAGCTCCATTACAAACATTTCCTCCAATAGTTGCCATATTTCTAATTTGAGGACCTCCCATAGAAACTGCTGCTTCTGCTAGTATAGGAATGTTTTTATTTACTATATCATTTCTAAATATTTCTGAAAAAGTTGCCATAGCACCTATTTCTATTGAGCCATCTTCAAGTATTTTTATTTTATTTAAACTTTCTATGTTTCTAATACTTATTAAATTTAAAGAATTAAATCTTTCTTCATGAAGTTTTACAAGTACGTCCGTTCCTCCAGCTATTACTGTTAAATTATCATATTTTGATAATAATTTTAATACCTCTTCTAATGTTTTAGGTTCTAAAATTTCATTTATGTCATACATATTATTCCGCCTCCTATATAAGTCCAACCTTTTTAAATTTTTCAAAAACAGATTGAGCATCCATTGGCAATTTGTTAAATGCTACTCCTGTTGCATTTAATACCGCATTCCGTATAGCTGGTGCTGGAGAAATTGTTGTATTTTCACCTAAAGATTTTTGTCCATAACTAGATGTTGGATCATAAGTATTTACAAATTCACATTCTATATTTGGAGTATCCATAATAGTTGGAAGCTTATAATGTAAAAGATTATTATTTATTATAGCTCCTGTTTTTTCATCTATTATAAATTTTTCTGATAAGGCAAATCCTAAGGCCATACTAACACCACCATGTACTTGTCCTTCTGCTAACTTTTTGTTTAAAATTTTCCCTGAATCATGTATGTTATAAATATCTAAAACTTTTATTTTTCCTGTTTTTATATCAACTTCAACTTCTACAAAGGTTGCCCCATAAGCTATAGCATTATTTTTAACCTTTACAGTTAAATCACTTGTTACAGGTGCATATTTTTCTCTATTGTAATATGCTTCCATTGCAATTTCTTCTAAAGTATAAAGTTCTCTCTTTAATCCTTTTTCTATTACTTTTGCATCTACAATATCTAAAAGCTCTGCATTTAACCCACACTTATCACTAGCAATTTCTAGAACCTTTCTTTTTACTTCTGTTGCTGCTTTTTTTATAGCTTGACCTGCTATAAAAGATTGTCTTGATGCATAAGAACCTGTATCAAAGGGAGTAATATCTGTATCTTGTTGGGAAACTATTGTTACCATATCAAATGGTATTCCAATGGTTTCTGCTGCCATTTGACTAAATACTGTATCACTACCCTGTCCTATTTCTGTAGCCCCTACTTGAACTTGAATTGAGCCATCTTGATTCATTACTATTCTTGCTCCTGCTGCCTCAAGTGATACGGGCCAAGTTCCTGAAAAATAGCTAAAACAAGCCATTCCAACTCCTCTTCTTATAGAACCATTTTGATTTTTATATAATTGTCTTTTTCTATCCCAATCTATTAATGCTCTACCTCTTTTTAAACATTCTGGTAATCCAAAGGTTCTAACTACAAGATTTGATGCCGTATCTATATGACCTTTTTTTATAAAACTATTAATTCTAAAATCTACAGGATCTATATTTAGATCCTTACATATATCATCAATCATAGATTCTATAACAAAACACATTTGTGGTATACCATATGCTCTCATTGCACCTGCCACTGGAAGATTAGTATATATAGTTTTGGGGCGATACTTTTCCGCCTTTATATCATAAAGGGGTCTAATTTTACTTCCTGCACTCATAGCAATTGAATGTCCATGGGATGCATAAGCTCCATTATTTACAAAGTTCTCTATATCATAGGCTTCTATTTTATTATCTTTTGATAAAGCCATTTTAATATTTACTCGCATTGCATGTCTTGTTCTAGTTGCAACAATTGCCTCTTCTCTACTTAATTGTAACCTTACACATCTTCCATTAACTGCAAGAGACATTATAGCTGTAAGTGGCTCTATTATAACATCCTGTTTTCCTCCAAAACCTCCACCAACATAAGGCTTTATTACCCTTATTTTCCCAATAGATAACTTACAAGCTTTTGAAACTATCCTTCGTACAATATGTGGTATTTGCGTTGATGTTATAATAAGCATCCTACCTTTTTCATCAATCTTTGCCATAGCATTATGAGTTTCCATTTGACAATGTTGTACTATTTGAGTTTCATATTGGCCTTTATAAATTTTATCTGCATTTTTAAATACTTCCTCTAGATCTCCAACTGTTATACCAAAATCACTAACTATATTATTAGGTCTTTCATCATGAATGACAGGAGCTCCCTCTTTTATTGCTTCTTCTTGATCGATTACAAAAGGTAAAACTTCATATTCTACTTTTATTAATTTTAAAGCTTTTTTAGCTATAAGCTCATCATTTGCAACAACTGCTGCAACTGCATCTCCAACAAAACGTGCTTTATCTGTAAGTAATGAATAATCTTCTATATCTCTATGACTTGGATCTAATGAATATGGATGCCCTGCCGTAGGAAACTTTGTATTTGGTACATTTTTATATGTTAATACAGCTTCAACACCTTCTAAATTTTCAGCTTCTTTAGTGTCTATATTTTTTACTTTTGCATGGGCATAAGGACTTCTTAAAACCATTCCTACAAGTGATTCAGGTTCAAAATAATCTGAACAATACTTAGCTTTACCTGTAACCTTAGCTACTGCATCTACTCTATTTACGCTTTTTCCAATTAAATCATAAGAATCTTCCATATATAGTTCCCCCCTTTAACACTTTATTTCCTATAATAACTACATATATTATTTATTCTATGATTTCTTTTTTTCTTTTACTTCTCTTTTATATTTACTAGATATAAGCAAAACTATTAATGCTAAAACTGCATTTAACCATTGAGTTATCTGTATAAATATGTTCACTTTATTTATAGTTAGATTTATTGCTATACATGCAACTCCTACCGTTAATATAGCCCAGTATTGAAGACTTATCGCCTCTGCATTTTTTAATTTTAATAATTTATATATTTGTGGAAAAAATGAATATATCAAAGTAAAACTTCCCAGAGCTTGAGCAATATTCCCCCAAAAATGTAAATCAGTCATAATTAACATCTCCTATACTCAAATCTATTAAATTTATTTATGCTTTTTTTCTTTTTCACTAAAATAAACTATTAATGCAGTAGTTAAAATAGCAAATATAACATTTATAGATTGAATAATTAATTGCACCTTTGGGACTTCACATATAAATTGATTTATGCATATACAAGCTATACCAAAAGTCATTATTATCCAGTACTGTATACTATTATTTCCTGTGCTCTTAGTTTTTGATATAGTATAGATTTGTGGTAGGAAAGAATATAATACTAAAACTCCACCTATAATATTTATAATTGTTCCAAATTTTATTAAACCACTCATAGCACCCTTATCTTTAAAATTAAAACCTAAAAAATTTTTAGTTTTAATATTTTAAAAATAAGTCCCTCCCTTATTTTATTGATCCCTATTTTTTCTGTAATATCTATTAAGTTTCTAGAGATTTTATTATTAAATTAATATTTATTCCTCCTTTTCTTTAATATAAATATTTTTAATTACTTATACATAGATGCAAAAACTATACCAAAATACAATGAAAAAAATAGTAATTTATATATATATTTCCCAACAAATTTGTATATTTTTCCTGAAGAATATTATTAAACGTCTATATTTCAAGAAATATTTCTGCTGTAAAACATTACTAATCCACTCTATATAAAGGAATGTTTTTATTATAATGATAAATTACATATCATTTTGATAAATAATAAAATCCCTTTTAATTTAATATTTCCCCTTTTAATTTATCATTTTCATAAATTAAAATAACTATATATAATTAGAGCAAAATGCTAATATATAACCATTTTTATAATAATTTTATAATATTCAATTAAGTTTTATGAAATATTTTTATTTTCCTTTCACTATAGTACTTCAAAACTTGATCGTTAATATATATATTTAAGTATTAAAATTTATCAATATGATAACATTTCCATTAACTCTACCACTTTAAAATATATTTACTATGTTTTAAAGGGTAGTTTAATGTAATTATAAATAAAAAAAGTTAAAATACTTATTATAAATCTCTTAGCCTTTAATATTATAGATTAATTTTTTTGAAATATATAAAATGATTTTTTGGATTTTATAGCTTTTTATTATTCTATTTCATATTTTTATATTTTAATGAAAATATTCTGTTAAATAATTTAGCTTATAAAGAGTAAACTAGTAATGCGACAAAATTATTTTATAAAGTGAAAGGAACTGAAATTTATGTATTTATTGTATTTTATTTTAATTTTAATAATAATTCTTTTGTTATTATTGTTACTTATTCCTCTAAACATAAATTTATATATAAATTCTGAGCAAATTGATAATTCTTATATAGATTTTTCTTGGTTATATCCTTTTTTAAATATTAAATTAATTGTTAATGATGATGATATTTTTATAAAAATCTATATTTTTAAAAAGAACTTAAAAATTAAACAAATACAATTTAGTAATATTAAGTCTAAATATATTATTAAAGATAGAGTGAATATTCTTAAAAGTTTAGATTTAGATTATCTTTATTTAGATACTTATTATGGATTTAATGATCCTTTAATTACTGGAATATTGTGTGGATTTATAAATTTAATACCTAATCATTTGGATAAAAATGAAATATATAACAATCCTAATTTTATGGTGGATGATTCTTACTTTACTGCAAAGGCATTTGTAAAAATAAATATATTTTACGCTATCATAAAAATTTTAAAATCTTATATTAAAAATTATAATAAAAAACTTTCCTATAAATATAGGTAAAAAATAAGGAGGATTTAATAATGAACAATAATAAATGTTTTGATGAAAATATGAATGCTGTTTTTACTAAGGTGGAGGACTATATAAAACATGAAAACCTTTTAGGTGCTCCTGTTTCTGTTGAAAATAAAACATTAGTACCTATAGTTTCTGTAACTTTAGGTTATGGTAGTGGAAATCATTCCCCAAAAATGAATCAAAATACAACAGATTCTTCTCCTGCTTTAGGATTAGGTGCTAGAGTATGTACTGATGCTATAATGGTTATGGATAATGATTCTGTATCTATGTTACCAGTTTCTCAGAAAAACAATATGGATAAAATTATAAATAAAATACCTGAAATGGTTACTAATTTAAAACAAAATATGGGACAAAATAATCAACAAGCTGGATCTCAAAATACAGCTGCCTCTCAAGCAATATCAACAAATGCTCCTCAGGCAACATCAACAGCTTCTTCTCAGTCAACATCAACAAAGGCATCAACAGCTTATAGTGGTCAAAACACTAAAAAGAACTAACTTTTAAAGTTGGCATCAGATTAAAATTTAAATTATTATATTTAAATTTACAATTAAATAAGTAAAGGCTATGAATTTAGAAATATAATATTCCAAATTCATAGCTTTTTAGTTTAAAAATTAAATTTATATCTTAGTAAATTTAATAGAGCTTTATTTTAGTATATTAATAATTATTTTTTAATATATTAAAATTTCACTACTCTTTTAAATTTAGAAATTATTATAACAACTTTTAAAGTTATTATAACTATTATAGTAATTTTTTATTTTATCATAATTTTTCATAACAAAAGACATTACTACTAATATATAATCTCCTGTTGCATGAATTCTAAACTTTATGTTAATATTAAAAATGCCTATATTATCCTATAGGATTTAATGTATAATTAATATAATATATTCATAAGAAAGGATTGATCTTATGGCAAAGAAACATAAAAAAAAGACTTTATTTAGAATACTATTATCTACATTAGCTATTGGTTCCATTTTTTTAGCTTCTAACTCTAAAGAAAATTCTTGCAATGATAATGATTCAAAGAATGAATATAAGGAAAGCTCTATGGATGATGAATATGATCAATGTAATGCTTAGCAAAATTTAAAATAAACCCCCTTGTACTTATTTTACTATCAGGGGGTTTTATACTTTATTTTTTATTATATTTTTTTATTTGATTACATATGGAATAAAAAGCTTTTTTATCTCTTCTATCTAAAGCCTCATCAAGAAAGGCATATAATGCCTGTAGATATACATTGTTTTTTTCTCTTTGACTTAACGCATATTCTTTATTCACTTCTTTTTTAAGATTTTTATTACTTTCTTTACTATAGCTTTTACTAGTAACTTTATCTAAAGGATTTGTTAAATAATCTAATCTATTAATTACATTTCTTTCATAATATATGTTTTCCATAACCCTTATATAATAAGATAATTCCTCTTTATTTAATATAAAAAATACTCTAGTTTTACTATTATCTTCAGAAGCCAGCTTCACATAATCCTCTCCTATTAAAGATATGCATATTTCTCCCTGATCTTTAATTAAAAAATAATGTATAATATCCGATTGTTTATTAACAGTTCTCTTTAAAACATTATAAAAATTTTTGAGAAAATGAATATACAATCTTAGATCTTCCTTAAACATATAAAACTTATTTTCTATTAATTTGCCTTTATATGTTCTTCCAAAATAAAAATCAAAATAGCTTTCTCCTGTTATATATTTATGATAATATACTTTTATTTTGTCTGTAAATTTATTTAATGATCTAGCTGTTGTCACCTCTGTACAATAAGTTAGCTTATTGAGCTCATCTTCAAATATCTCCATATATTTAACTTCCATGATACTCTTATACCTCTCCCTATTTTAATATAAATTTACAATAATAATTAATATTTTTTATTCCACTTCCAATAAGTTCTATTGCCTATATTCTTTATATAAGTACTTTTAGGAACCTGTAACAATAATACAAATATAGCCAAAATATCCACATAGGAAGCAACTGCATTTATTATTATTATTACATATAGAAAATTATTTTTAATTCTTATAAAACTTAATCCTATGGTTGGCAATATAGTTAATATTATAAAAGGAAAAATTAGAGATATTACTAGCCTATTCCTTGATATTTCCCCCTCAAAAAAGGAGTAAGATACTAACCCCTTAGGTATAAATCCGAAAATAGTTTGTTTAAAATTGGGGAAAGCCAAGCTGTGTAGTATTTCGTGGATTGGTATAATAATTATAAAAGCTATAACTATGTCCTTTAAATTTAAATAAATCCCTTTTACATAAGTATAATTTATCATATAAATATAGATTAACCCTACTACTGATATAGCTATAGGTATACCTAATATTTGAGCTAATATGATTCCTGGTTCTTTTAATTGATGCCATTTGCTCTTATCACAGGGGTCGAAGCTATCACCATTTTCATATTCTCCTATTTGAAATTTCATATAAATCAACTCCTGCTATAGTTATATAATTACTATTATACCATTAATTTAATATTTTGTTTTTTGTATGAATATACTCAGTTTATACATACCCTTTTAAAAGTACAATATAAAGTAATATAAAAACTATTAACAGAACAGATTCTACTTAAATATTATATTTTTTAGAATATATAAAAAGACTGCCTGTTTATATTTTAAGGCAGCCTTTTCCTGTGTGTGTATATAATAAATCAAGGAAGGCATTTTAAATTTCAGGCTAACATTTTTCCTAATAATATATTGCTTTATTTGATATTTTTACAATTTAATAAGTTAACCTGCTTAACATATTTTATGTGTTGTTCTATAAAATATACTAAAATATTTTATAATTTCTCCTTCTTTATCTATTATAAGGTATTCTAAAATATTTTTATATATTTATAAAAAAATGCTATAGACAAAGCTTTTATTAATAAATGTTTATTATAATATGTTTTTTACAATGCATACTAATATTAATAAAATTCTATATACTTTAATTATTACATAGCATATACAAACCCAATATTTATAGGGTTTTTTATTTAATGTTAAATATAAAAATTATTTCATAAAAGATAAGAATATAGTATTTAAAAAATCTAAATTATCTCTTCTGTCCTTTTTATGATTTTCAATCATTACTCTTATTACAGAAAATATTGTCTCTATAAGTCTAATAGATACATCATATTTCTTTTCTATTACATCTGCAGAAATTTGTTCATTAAAAATTTCCTGTATTTCACCTATAATTTTTTCTTTAAAATAAACAAATTGTTCTCTTTCTCTAGAATTCTTAATATTAAAATCTATCTTTATAATTTGGTTACCAATTCCTTTTCTCATTTCTATATCATCATATAATATTTCTAAATATTTATTTATTTTTTTTTCTTTACTTATATCTTTATTTCTCTCTTCTTTTAATTTTGATAAAGTCTTTTCCCAACTTTTTACGAAAACTTCTAGAAACAGTTCACTTTTTCTAGAATAATAGTTATATAAAGTACCTACTGCTACTCCAGATTCTTTAGCGATAAGTTTCATATCCACAGCCTCATATCCATACTCTCCAAAAAGCCTTATTGATGCACTACTTATTTTCTCTTCTATATCTTTTATTATTTTTGGCATATTAAACACCTCATTTATGAACTTAAATTCATTATATATCAATATATTTTACTTTCTACAGCATCTATTGTCAATTATTACTACATGCATTTTATTTCAACTAAAAGCAACTAATTATTTATAGTTGTATGTCCTTATTTAATATATATATTTATTTATTCTAAGCTTTAAATGAAGTTCTCTAATATGAATAATATTTTCCAAAGTAGTCATTATATCTATAATATAAAATTAAAACATAAAATAGCAAAAACTCTAATCACTTTGAAATTCTTCTATTTGTATATAAAATTTTATATTTTGAGCTATAATTATTTTTTCTACTTTCACTTTATATTGTTTATTCTTTATCTTCATTATTCTGCTATCTACTACTTGTACCAATATGTCACCATCTATTTTCTCTAATTCTTTTCCAATTAAATTATTAAACTTTTCTTTTATGTGTTTTTCTAGTTCAATACTTACTAATTCATCTTCTATTTCCTTATTTTTAAATTTAATGTCTACTTCTATTTTTTTTACTATAAGTTCTTTCTTGCTTAATTTATTTTCTAATCCCTCTAACCTAACCTGTTGATCTTCTATTATATTATTTAAATAAGTTATTTTTCTATGATAGTTTTCTATTCTATAACTTATAAATAAACTAAAAAAAATTATACCTATTGTCCCTCCTATAACTAACCCTACACAAAACGAAAAAAAATATTTATTTTCTTTATTCATCTATTAAAATATTCTCCCCATTTTTGTAAAAGTTCTATGCTATTTACCGCTAAGTTAGCACCTATTAAGGAGGCAAGAATATAAAATATTTGTTTTAGCATTCCCCTTAGCTCCCCTTTAAATATTCCCTCTTCCAAAATAGAAAAAGAGGAAAATGTTCCCCCTAATGCTGTAGCTACTGCCCATATTTTTACGGAATTAGATATATCGGACATAATCTTTAAAGGAGGGTGGTTTAACAAAATTGCAGCAATACCTGAAAAAGCGCTTGCTCCTACTATTACTCCAAAAGATACCATAAAGCTATATACTAAATTTGCCAAAAAGCTTTTCATAAAATTCACCTAAAAAATATTATATATCTTTATAGATTTATGATTTGGTATTATTTTTTATTCTCTTCTATATTATTATATAGATAATTTGTTTTTTTAATTTTGCCCAACAATAATTTATAGTTTTAAATTTATTCTATACTTATTTACCTATATTTTGCCATTCTTCATAAAAACTTGTTAAATTAGATAAACTTATACCTTTATCTTCTGCAATTATTCCACCTTTAGCTTTATCTATACTTTCACCTAAATAATTTATTTGGTCTAATTCTGAACTAAATTGAACTCTTTTTAAAACCTTATTCCATGCTAAATTTAATTTTTCTACTTCCTTTTCTGCATTACTCCAATCTTCATTTTTTACATATTCTATTGTAGTACTTATAAATTTATCTACATTTTCTTCTTGGGTTCTAGGCTTTTTCATATAACCTGCACTCAACATAACAGCAACAAAAAAACCTAAGGTTACTATTGGAATTATTCTTACTAAAAATCTTCTCATATAATCACCTTCTAAAATTTATTTCATAAATATAACTTTAATAACATCTTAATTTCTATTTTTTAATACTTTTATTACTTAATTAAAATTGATATTTAGATAAATACAATGCTTAAATGGAATAAATTTAAATACAAAAAATAATAAGATATGATAAAGCAATTAGTAAGGTCCTTTATAGTCTCCTATATCTATTATTCTTTTTAGATGATCTTTATATGTATCTATATAAATTTGATTATTTTGATTTATAGTAGCTAAAAAAACCTCTGATGAATCTTTAATATTTCTTTTTTTTAGTTCAGCTTTTAGCCATTCTTTATCCCTATTTATTTCTCTTAAATTATCCTCTACTATTTTTCCATCATATATAAGTTCTCTGCTTATGCCTGTTTTACTCTTAAATATATTTAAATCTTTAGCTGTTAATGGCTCTTCCTCTGGTTTCTTTAATACAGATAATTGCCCATCAGATTCTAATATTGCAAACTCTACTTCTGCTAAATCAAAAATATCTTTTCCTCTAAGTTGTTCTAAAACATCTGCCACTGTATATTTCATTTTTCTTAAGGTATCCTCCATTATTTTACCATCCATTATTACAACAGTCGGCTCCCCCTCTATATATTTAGCTGCATATCTCCACTTTAATGTTATCCATTGCAGTAAAAATCCTATACCGCACCAAGTTAAAAGCCCAATCCAATGGGACCAAGCTGTACTTTCTAGATCTGTACTTAATGTAGAGGCTGTAGACCCTATAGTTATACCAAGAACATAATCGAAAAAAGTAAGCTGACTTATTTGCTGCTTTCCCAATATTCTTGCAAATATTAAAAGAGTAAAAAATCCTATTATAGCTCTAACAAACGCAACTAAAGCTTCATTCAATTAAAACACTCCCTAATTATAGAAATTTTTTCTACAATTAGTATCCTACTCTTTTATTTTTTTATACATTTAAATTAGTCTTGTTATCTTAAAAACATATAATAAAAATATTGATACTCATTATATATAATATTCAATTATTAATATCAATTGATAAATCATCTCTGTGTTTATTTTGTTGCATTTATGGTGTATTGTGCATATAATAGTATAAGTGTTTATTTTCAATTAATAATGAGGTGAAAAAATGGAAAATGAAGAAAGGTTAAAAATAGGCAATAAAGTTTCTAATTTAACTATTGTAGTAAATATAATTTTGTCCTTTGTAAAAGTATTATTTGGCATCATAGGACATAGTGCTGCTACTATTGCAGATGGTATACATTCTCTCTCTGATGTTTTAAGCACTATTGCAGTAATCATAGGTCTTAAGATATCTTCTAAACCTGCAGATAAAGATCATCCCTATGGTCATGAAAAGCTTGAAGCGGTAACTTCTAAATTATTGGCTACTATGTTATTTTTTACCGCTTTGTTCATAGGTTATAGTGGCCTAAAGATTATAATAAACAAAGACTTTTCTGTTCCTTCAAAAATAACTATTTACGTTGCTATTTTATCTATAATAACAAAGGAATGGATGTATAGATATACCTTAAAGGCAGCTAAAAAAATAAACAGCACAGCCCTTGAAGCAGATGCTTGGCATCATAGATCAGATTCTTTTTCATCTATAGGAACTCTTATAGGTATAGTAGGTGCTAGACTCAAATACCCAATATTAGATCCTATAGCATCTTTAGTAATATGCATATTTATAATTAAAGTTTCTATAGATATTTATAAAAACTCTATAAATCAACTGGTAGATCACTGTGCTGATGAAAAAACTATTAATATGATAACAGAACAAATCGAATCTATTAAAGAAGTGGAAAAAATAGATGAATTAAAAACTAGGCTCCATGGAAGCAAGCTTTATGTAGATGTGGAAATTGCTCTTGATTATAGTTTATCTTTAAAAGAATCCCACAGAATAGCAGAAAAAGTCCATGACAAAATAGAGGCGGGCAACAATAACATTATTCATTGTATGGTTCATGTAAATCCTTATGGAGAATAATAAAATTTAAAACATGACCAGTCATATCACTAGACGTAACTGGTCATGAAACCACAAAAGGTACCTTAACTTGGCAAAAAATTTTTAATATAATCCTACTTAAAACTTTTTAGGGAAATGAATTGGTTTATGAAGTACCTTTTTTATCCTAATAATATAAAATTTAATCTATCTTATTCTAAGACACACTCTTTTTATTCTAAATAAACATTGTAGAATTACTTCTTATTTTCGTTGTCTAAAACTATTTCTTTATCATCTACCTTTTTTATGTAATGTTCATCTTTAGAATCTGAACTTAATTTTTCTAATCTATCTAATAAATCTGCATTGGTTTTTTCTAGTTCTTCTATTTTATTTGAAATATCTTTATTTTGTTTTTTTATACCTCTCTCTTTTTTTATTCCCATAATACCTGTAATAACTGCTCCTATAACAGCTGATAATAAGATTATAATTGCTAAAGAAAAATTTATTTCCCAAAACAAAATTTTTATTGGTATAGCTGCTGCATTTTGTATAGCAAATATAGCTACAATAAGTGCCATTATAAGAGAAAATACAAATCCATTTCTCATAAAAAATCCTCCCTTTATTTTATGTAATAACTATATAATACAACAATTTTTGTACTACTATCAACTTACTTATCTTAAACAAATTCATAAAATTAAAATAGTTTAAATTATAAGAAAGAATAATACTAAGTCTAAAAACTTTAAACTTAATATTATTCTTTCTTACTTTTAGATAATTAATCTTTTAAGACTTATTCTTGAAATTTATTTCATCTATAGGCATTTATATATCTTAATATACATTTCTATCTTAGCTTTATATCTAGCGAAAATACGTATATCCTTTTCAAACATAAATGCTAAAAAGTATACCTACATTATTTAGCTATTATTACTTCTATACCATTAGCTTTGAATTTATTTAATAATTCTTCTTCTTCCGCTGTAAATTCCTTAAGGCCATCTATTATTATTTTACTTATTTCCTTTGTTTCACAAACCTTTAAAAGAGACACATTATTAAGCTTAGAGTGATCTAAAAGAACTATAACCTCTTTACTTACAGACATAGCGGCCTTTTTAGTTTCTACTTCAAAAGCATTTATATCTGTAAGTCCTGCTTCAAAAGATAAAGCCTTAGCTGATATAAAAGATTTTTTTATATTAAATTTCTTAAAAGATTCTTCTACATAGGAACCTACTAAGGATAAAGAGCTATGTCGTAAGATTCCACAGGCTACTACTACTGTTATATTGTCAAAAGAAGCTAGTGCTGTTACTACACTTATAGAATTTGTAACTACTGTTACCTTTTTATCTCTTATATATTTACATATTGCTAAAGCTGTAGTACTAGCATCTATCATGATAACATCATCATTTTCTACTAATTCTCCTGCATATTTACCTATAATGGCTTTTTCATCCTTATTTTTCAATATTCTACCCTTTAAAGGATCATCTACAACCTTTTTACATTCCCCTTCAGATATACGGGTAGCTCCTCCATAGGTTCTAAGTAATTTCCCATTGCTTTCTAACTTTTTTAAGTCTCTTCTTATAGTCATTTCTGATACCTGTAATTTTCCACTTAATTCTATTATATCTACAGTTTTATTTTCTTCTATTTCTGTTAATATTTTTTCTCTTCTAATTTCAGGTTTAAGTTTCATATTTCTCACCTATTCCTAATATTTTTATTTTATAATTAATTATAAAACAAAATATAACTAAGTTATAGTATAACTTGCCCACCACCACCACTTTTTGCAAAATAAGTATTTAAACATAATGGTTTTATTACAAGTATGTTCACCTGATTACTGAAAAGCTTTATAGGTAGTAATTATAATTTATCCCAACCTTTTTCTTCCTTTACTTTATTTAATTTCTCCACTTGTAGTTCATTTAAAGTCTTTATATTTCCCAGTATTTTTGAATAAATAGTTACTTTCGAAACCATTTCTAAATTTTCCATTCTATAATAAGCCTGCATTACATCTGTCCCTACTGTAAGGGCCCCATGGTTAGATAATAAAAGCACATTACTATATGGTATTTCTTTTTCTACGGCTTTTGGAACTTCATCAGTAGAAGGAGTTCCATATTCACAATATCCTATTTTCCCTAATGAAAAAACTGCTTCTGGAAGAATAACAGGATCATCTAGTTTTTCTTTTGATACTGAAAAAGCTGTAGATGCTGGTGGATGAGCATGAACTATAGCTTTTACATCTGCTCTCATATTATAAACAGCTAAATGCATTTTTATTTCAGATGTAACCTTCATATGACCTTCTATAATATTTCCTTCTCTATCTACTTTTATTATTTGATCTGGAGTTACTTCTCCTTTGTTAACTCCTGTAGGCGTAATCAATATAGTATTATCATCAAGTTTAGCACTTATATTTCCATCATTTGAAGCTACAAAAAATCTCTGTTGAAGTCTTTTTCCTGCTTCTACAATTTGTAATCTTAAATATGTTTCATTATTCAAATTGTCACCCTCTTTACTAAGTGATTAATAAATTGAGGGATAAGATCCCCCAATTTATTATTTTACTTTATTTCCCCAGTTATTTTCATCAGCTGCATTGTCTTTAGTTATTGGGAAGAATTTAGTATATATATGTTTTTCAACCTGTTCTCCCTTTATAGCTTTAAGACCAACTTCAACTGCTTGTACTCCCATACCTATAGTATCTTGAGAAATACTTATATCACCTCACTTATACCTGCTCCCATAAGACCAGCTATACCAAATACTTCTCCCCGTCTTACAGAAAAACTTACATCATTCTTCAATGACCAAATTTATTTCATGTAATACTTGAACACCTGAAAAGGACTTTTTTATATTTTTCATATTAAGAAGTTCTGCCATTATTTTAGCCCCTTTCTAACTTCTTATTTTTCAAAAAGTTTCTTTAAATTTTCTTCAAAAGGAGGATATACTATACCCTTTTCTGTAACAATTGCAGTTATATTTTCATGTGGTGTAACATCAAATCCTGGGTTGTAAACTTTCACACCCTTTGGGGCTGTATAAACACCAAATCTATAAATAACTTCTTCTGAATTTCTTTCTTCTATTGGTATATCTTCACCTGTTATTGTATTCATATCTATACTTGGAGTTGGCGCAGCAATATACATTGGTATTCCAAAATATTTAGCCAAAATTGAAACTCCCATAGTTCCTATTTTATTAGCAGTATCTCCGTTAGCGGCTATCCTATCACATCCTACTATTACCGCATCAATTTTACCTTGAGACATAACCATAGCTGCCATATTATCTGTTATAGTAGTTACATCTATTCCTGCTTCATACAACTCTAGCGCTGTTAAAGTGGACCCTTGAAGTCTTGGTCTAGTTTCGTCTGAATAGACCTTAAAATTCCAACCCTTTTCTTTTGCAAGATACATGGGAGATGTAGCTGTTCCATATTTAGATGTAGCAAGTTGTCCAGCATTACAATGAGTTAATATTCCAACTCCATCCTTTAATAAAGTTATAAGATTTTCCCCTATAGATTTGCATATTTCTATATCTTCTTCATGAATTCTTTTTGCTTCTTCTCTTAATATGTCCTTTATTTCTTTAACATCTTTATCTTTATTTTCTAAAGCTTTACTTTCCATAACCTTTAAAGCCCAAGATAAATTTACAGCTGTTGGTCTACTTGAATCTAAATAAGCGGATTTCTCTTTTAAATATTTAAAGAAATTTTCAAAATTATCTTCTGGTGCTATTTTTGCTGCAAAGTATAAACCATAAGCTGCTGTAACTCCTATAGCTGGAGCTCCTCTAACTATCATATCCTTTATGGAATCGTATACACCTTCTACAGTATCATATTCTATATATTCAATTTTATTTGGTAATATTGTTTGGTCTAAAAGTATTAACTTATCTCTATTGTCATCCCATTTTATAGCTAATAACTCTGCCATTTTTAATCCTCCCTTTTATATGCTGTGTTTTTCATTTTCTAATCCCTCTTGATTTTTAAATTTTATTATATAAAACAACTATTTTTTAATTCTATTGTTTTTTTAGTATTCTTTTTAAAAGAAATAAATGCACCTGATAAAAACAAATATTTTAAAATATTATTTTGTTAGTTCTAAAATAAGTGCTGATAAATCTTCTATGTTGCTTATTTTATTTCTTCTCATTACCATTTCTTGTCCTATTTTCAGTCCTAAGCTTTGAGCTTTTGCCTTTTGCTTTAAATCTTTTAGGATATCTAAATCTGGTACATGAGCCATTCCAACTATTCTTCTCATAACTTCACAGGCACTAAAGCCTACAGTTTCTTGAAGCAAGTTATTTATATAGTATTCTTTATATCCTTCAACAGTTGAAGATATTTCTTTACTATCTTTTTCCCAAATTTCTTTTAAATCCTTTTCAAATTCATGCCAAATTTCTTCTATAGCATCTAATAAATATTTTCTAAATTCCCTTATCTCTTCCTTTGATCTATCTTCTCTACCTTCCCAAGAAATATAGTTTAAAATAAAGTTTGCAAATAAAAGTCCTATATCATATCCATAGGGACCATAAAAAGCAAATTCTGTATCAAAAACTCTCATATCATCTTCTGTTATAAATATAGATCCTGTATGTAAATCACCATGTAGGAGACCTTCTGCTTTAGTCATAAATATATTTTTTAATTTTGTAACCTCTAATATAAAATCTTTTCTTCCCCACATATTTTTAACTTCATCCATAATTTCCGGATTTATATCATTTGATTCTGCATCCATATATGGATCAGTTAGCACTAATTTTTCTGTAATATCGCATAGTTCTGGATTTATAAATTTAGAAACTAAAGATTTTTTAGCTACTGCACCTAATCCTAAGTCTGAAGTGTAAAATAAATTTCTTGATAGGAATTTTCCTATTTGATTTGGGAACTTAGGATATTTTTTCATATTCATTAACCCAGTTCTAAGCATGTCCATATTTCCTAAATCTTCTGCTACATAAAGGTTATAATCCTTATCATGATAGTAGACCTTAGGCACACTGTTTGGGCAAGCTTCATCCTGTTCTATCATAGCTTCAGCTTCAATTCTATTTCTCTCTACAGTTAATTTCCATCCCTCTCCAGCTACTCTTAAGTAAGGAAGAGCTTGTTTAATAATTACAGATTTTCCTGTATTACTATCCTTAACTCTAAAAACTAAGTTTAAATTCCCATCTCCAATTTCTTTTGCAGTTAAATCCGCATTTTCATCAAAGGTTTCTAGATTTAACTCTTTAATATATTTTATTATTGATTCACAATCCATTGGCTTATATTCTGCCATATAGACACACCCCCATAAATAATTTATATTAATTTAAATTAAACTCATAATAATTCATATCTTAGTGAAATAAAAAAACCATCCAAAGATTACTGATCTTTGTATTGTATTTTATAAAGGAGGACATCTTATTTTAAGTAACCTTTGGATATTTTTGTTTGTATTTTGTAACTTTATTTTATAAGGTATATGGAAATAATAACATTGCAAACATTTACCTGTCAATATTTTTCATGTAATTTGTTATGTTTTGTTATTTTATTTCATTTTTAAACACTATTATTACAGCATTATGTGAATTAAATCTACTTAAAGCTATTGTTTAAAAAAATAATTTTGAACAAAATAATATATTACTTGGTTCAAAATTAACATTTTTTTATTTATATATATTTTATAGTAATTATGAAGACCTTATTTCTACCTATCTTTATATCACCTGTATTTTTTACTTATCATTAATTATATATTTTATTATTTTCATATCATTAATACCATAAATACTGAACACTTTTTGGTTTAACATTTTGTAATAATACTCCGTTTCCTTCACATTTTTATTTTTTAAAGTTCGAACAACTTTATCTACTAATATTTCTATTTCCCCTTGAACATTTCTATTACAATTTTTTATTGGTATTTTATTTAATCTATATTTTTTTAGTTGTGGAGTAGATTCTTTATTTGTTACTAAATAATTTTTATAATACCAATTTATTAACTGGGAATTTAAGATACCTAATATATATTTATAACTAAAAGATTCTTTTAAATTAATTATTCCATATAAGGACTGCTCTATTATAATACCTTCTGCATCATAAGCTGCTATAATTTCATTTCCTGTTTTTCTAACTAATATTTTGCCTCTATATTTTAATTTTTTTAAATCTTTTGTTCCCCCTTTAATATTTTCATCTCTAAAATCATAATAAAAATAAGAATGACATATAAATTTTTTTATATTTTTACCTTTATATATTTTAATACAAGACTTGTCTACATTGTCTTTATAAATATATTTACAATCTCCTATAAATCCTGTAAAGGTATCACTTATTTCTGATAAAAAACTAGAGTTTTCTAAAATTTTATTTTTTATTTTTTCATTACAACTATTATTATCATATGCGAATCCATACTCGTTACAAGAAAAAAGTTCATATTTATCTATTCTATATTCATCTTTTCCCTGTACTTTAATTTTTATTTTATTAAAACATTTTTTATTTTTTTTCAAAATAAATACCATTCCATCTGTTATAACTCCAGCGAAAGATATATTAAAGAATAAATTTTTAATCTCATATTCATTTAATATTTCATTTCTTAATTGTATGTATTGAGAATTTCTACTAAAATTTATTGGAACAACAAAGGCTAAATATCCCTCTTCCTTTGTTTTTTCTAAAGCTCTTTTAATAAAATATTCAAATAAATTAGGAGAATGTACACACTGTCCATAATTTTTAATATAATACTCTAAAGAATTTTCCCTGCAAGCTTTTTTATTCTTTCTAGACAAAGAAACCCATGGAGGATTACCTATAATATAATCAAATTTCCTTCTCCAAAATTTATATAGTTTAAAATATGCTTTAAAATTATAGACCTCTCTCTTTTTATAATTAATAGATTCTTCAATATCTTTATTTTTTATTTTATATATTTTAAATTTATATTTATTATTTAAATACTTAATAGTAGGCTTGAAATCTTTTTCCCACCTTATAAGACTATCACAATTAACAATATTTACTTTACCTACATAAGCCTGTACATCTTTTAAAAGTAAATTTATACTTATTATTTGAGTGGCATATATATCTATATCTGCAGCATATATGCAATTATTAATTATATGGTAATGTAAATTTTCCTTTTGCCAATAATATTCACCAGTTACATTAATAGTTACATCCCTTTTTTTAATAGTATAAATATTTTCCTTATATTTTTCCTGTAAACCTTTTATATTTTCCAGAAAAATCTTTTCCAACTTGTCATAGGCTTTAATAATAAAATATCCTGCTCCTGCAGATATATCTATTACTTTAACAAAGGGGTTTTCCAGTGGTGAAAATTCATAAAAAACATTCTCCAATATATAATCAATAATATGTTCTGGTGTATAAAATATCCCCATAGATTTTTTATATTCCTTGGCTATTATTTTTTCATATATTTCTCCTATTTCACCACTACTATGTATAAAATCAAATTTATTTATTTCATCTATAATTTTATTTAAAAATATATTATATCTATAAAATAAATTATCTTCATAATGCAGAAAATCTACATTATCTAAACTATAATAACTAGGATTTATATGCTCATATTTTATATTATCTTTAAATATAAATTCTAAAAATTTTTTATCAACATTATTAAATACCAAGTTTACAAGATTTATAGTATCTAAAGTTAATGCATAATATTTTATATTCTTTTTAGCTAGTTCACCTTTTATATTATTTTTTTCCATAAATATTTTTGAAATTATTATTTTATTAATAAGCACATATAGAGCTTTATTGCAAAATAAAGTTTTATCTTCATTATTTAAATATAACCTTTCTAAATCGTATAAGTCCTCAAATACCAATTGCAAATAATTACAATATTTGTTTATGCAAGATATGTCTTTTGTTTTATATGAATTATACCCTACCCCCATATTTCATCCCCCATATCACTTATACAAAGCTATTTTATTTAAATATTTATATTTTAAAAGTACTTGCTACTTTACTGAAATAAAAGCATTATCTTTTATATAATATCTCCATAAAAAATCTCTAGCCTCCTCAGCATAATCTATTCCTACTCTTTTAGCTTCAATAATTTCAAAATCATTATAATAACTATCCTCTACGTATAATCTAGAACTTTCACATAGATCCTCCCAGTTATTTTCTTTATCAATATTAAAAGCCATACAAAGCTTTGAAGGACCTGAAGTTAAATTCTTTTTCTGGTAATTATTTAGTTCTTGAAATTCTTTGTTAAATCTTAATTTTGATATAAGATCCATATTTTCTAATGGCTCTATTGCTCTTATGAGAACCCCTTCTGCTTCCCCTTCTATTTTACATATTATATTAAAACAAAAATACTTACCATATATAAAATATACATAAGCTATCCCTGGTTTTCCATAAAGAGGTTCTGTTCTTTTAGTTCTTTTTCCGCCATAGGCATGAGAAGCTTTATCTATAGCCCCAATATAAGCTTCTGTCTCTACTATTTTTCCCCTTAATCTAATACCGTCTATTTCTCTAACTAATACTTTTCCTAATAATTCTTTTGCTAATACTCTAGCATCCTTAGCATAAAAATCCCTTGTTAATCTCAATTTTATTCCTCCTAGGACTCAACATTTTAATCATATGTTTCTCAGTATATTTATATTTTAATCATATATTTTTATATTATCATGGTTATTAAATTTATACTAACTTTTTAAAAATTCTTTGTGTGAAAATAGATCTAATTTTAATATAACAAATATACAAAATGCAGCTAATAAACATATGAATGAGCTTCAGTAGTTCTACACCTATTCAAACTAAAATTAACTTAATCTATATACTAATATTTTTAATGATATAATAAAAAGCCCATTACTAGTTTAAGTAAAATTTTTTTGAAAAGTATATTTTACTTAAACTATTGTAAATGGACTTTTTGTTTTAATGTATATATTTACAGTTAAAAATTTTATAAGTAACATTATTTACTTTATTTTTTACAAATATAATTTACAGTTTATTTTTAAGATACAAAACCTTTTTCTTTTAATATTTCTACAGATTTATCGTAATTTTTATCATTTACTTTTATAACAGGACCTGTGCATCCCATGCCGCCTTCTGCATATATCTCTTCTTTCCAAAGGGTTTTTTGAGCATCTTCTATATCCATTACATCTATACCGCTAATAGAAGCTGTAGCTATTTCCTTTGTAGGCATTGGAACTTCTTCTTCATCTTCTGATTTTTTATTTTCTTTATTTTCTATAGAATTTAATATATCCTTTAATTTAGCTTTATTAGCCTTTTCAAACTCTTCTTTTATTAATTTATTTATATTACCTTTAATCAAATCTTTTGCATATTCTATAGCATTAGCTACTACTGGTACACCTGAAGCCCTAGATAAAATTAATATATTTCTTTCATAATCCTCTCCTATACCTGGTCCATAACCATATCCAAATCCCTCATAGCTTCCTCCAGTAGTATAAGAAGAAAATACTTTCATTAAAAGATTTCCTGTAAGGGTATCTGTTACCATAATATCTGGTGTCCCTGTTAAAAGGTCATTTCCTCTCATTACAGATCCACCGTCTGCTCTTAAAGAGTTGGCAAAATTTATTTTATAACCATTTTTATCTAATTCCTTTAATGCTTTCTCTACTTGTCTTGCTCCATCTAAATTTAACATACCCACTGTAGGTTCTTTTATACCCACAGCTTTAGCTACTATTATTCCATATATTGCATTTTTAACCATAGCTTCTGTTCTATTCATAGAAGCTGTCCCTGTAGTCGTAGCCAAAAACATTTCCTTACCATCAGCTGGAGTGACAACCTTACCTACAGTTGACACTCCTATAGGGAAGTTATAATGCATAGTAACTGCTGCATCTATATACTTTGTATCTAATAATTCTTCCATTTTATTATACATTTCTTCTTCTTCATTGACTTCTACTATTTCTAATTTTGTATCTACCCTAGGTCCTATTAAAACTACTTTCATATCCTTATGTTTTTGGGCAGCAACTTCAGCACCTTTAACTAAATTTTCAACTCCATGTTCACTGCCTAAAGTAGTAATTCCTACTACTACCTTCTTATTAAAATCCCCTTTTTCTATGGAGTCTGCAATATCTAAAAGAGTTTTGCCTATTATTTTATTAACTTCTTTATTCTCCATACTATACATCACCTCTTATTCTTCTATTAGCTGTGATGCTAATTTTTTTATGGATTCTGCAATTATCTTTCTTACTTGATCTTCTGAAATTCCTTTTTCCTCTTCTTGATATCCTGTATTTCTTTCTATAATTATAGATACTCCATCAAATAAATTTGTCATACGTCCTAGGAATAAACTACCTTTTCCTACTACCATAACCCTATTTAATTTACCCTCTGTTAGATCATTTCTAGCAAAACCTATATAAGGAACACCAGATGGAATATGTCCTTGTGTTGGTGCCCAACCTGACATACCATGATTTTGTATAAAATCTTTTAATTCTTTCTTTTCTATATGTTTTTTCTTAACACCTAAAGCTCCTATCATTTTATAGTTTGCCTGTGGTACATCCCCTGCCCCTGCTGGTTTTGTTATATCTGGATTTTGCATTTCTACAGAATATTTATCTACATCAGTTATTTTCAATCCTGCCTTATCTAATGCATCTGTAACCAAAGAACTAATTACCGCCTGTGGAGAAGATCCTGTTCCTACAGTATGTTTTCCTACTAAGTCTGTTCTAAGTATTGGGTTTATTCCATCATTTTTACTTACTAAAACAGCAAATCCACCTAAACAGTCTTCTAATATAGGCATTCCTTTTTTTACATGGTCTTTTCCGTTCATACCTAATTTGGCACTTGCTCCTCCACCGGCTATAACTACATTATCATATACTCCTGATTGAACTAAAGCTGAAGCAGCTATTAAAGAATGGCTCGGGCCTGCACAAAATCCTCTCATATCCGCTCCTGTAGAATTAGTAAAGCCTGCTACTTCTGCAAGAGATTTCGCAAAGTTTCCTCCACCTCTTTGATTCATATCTCCACAAGCCTCTTCAGAACATTCTATAACATAATCTATAGAATCTGGATCTATGTTATTTTTTGCTATAAGATTTAATAATGATAAAACACCAGAAGCTTTTACTACCAAATTTTCTAACATAGTATGAGCACTTAAGTTTACATCTACATCATGAGCTTTTTTCACACAACCTACTAATGTACCTTCATTATATAAGCCTTCTGCCCCTTCTTCATCTACAGCTTTTTTGATTTCTTCTATAGCCACTCCCTCTTTTATTTTAGAAATCATATCTTCATTTATAAGTGGATGTTTTTCTAACTTATTTTTTACATCCTCTACAAAGGATTTTTCTAATAAAACTAAATCGAATACATCACATATTTCCATAAGTCCTATAAATTCATCTTGAGGCATCATTTCGCCTAGTTTGCCAAATCTACTACTCTCTTCTATTTTTTTATCCCACCAAGGCATTTCCATTTCACCTAACTGATCTGGTGTCATATTTCCTATATAAGTTTGGTTAGGTGCGTAATTTAAAACATCTTCAAAATTTCTTAAATGCTTAGGAAGTTCCTTAAGATATTCAGAATCTGGATTAACTACTTTTTCTGTAGTTTGAGTAGTTCCATTATGAAGTACCATATCTGGAGTATGAACCAAAATATATGATGCTCCTTTTATTACTGGATAATTCATAGTTGTTCCCCCCTAATATTTAGGAGGCTGAATTATAAACATATACAGCCTCCTTAATTTTATAATTCTTTATTTACCCACTTTACATGTTTTAATCAAGAAATTTACAAAATTCTTCTCTTATATCTGTCATTTCCTCTATGATTTCATCTACTTCTAAAACCATTTCCATCATACCTATTTCTTCATCATAAACTTCTTCCTTTACTTCTTCTTTGAATTCTGGTTCTACCGCATGATAAACTCTTAGTCCTAACTGGACATTGGACAATGGACCTGCAAAAGTTGGATCTCCATTAGTAACTGTCTCAGCAGCAAGACCTGCTGCTTCTCCCTCTGCTGCGCCTAAAATTACTAATATATTTTCAGCACCATGTTTTTCTGTTAATGTTTTTACTCTTTTTTGATTTTCCAAATCCATCGCTCCAGCGGCAGTTCAAACAAAGCATTCTGTTGATGAAAAAACTACTTCAGCTCCTGTACCTTCTATGCATTTTTCTATAGCTGGGCCTGGTATTCCATCCCTATCTCCAATTATTATTACTTTTTTCCCTTCAAATAAGCTCATTAAAATTCCTCCCTTAATTTATTTGTATTTTAAATTCCTTGATCTTTATATACACACTTTAAATGGTTAAATAAATTTAAATTTTTATATTACATGTTTTGTTATCATAGCTTCTATATTTGCTTTTGTAGCATCCTCTTTAACTACCTCTTCTAGCTTTTCTCCATCTTTATATAAAATTATAGTTGGAAGTCCTAAAACTTTTTGAGATATAGCAAGTCTTCTAGCTTTACTAGTATTTAATTTACAAAATTTAATCTTATCTTCATATTTGTGGGATAATTCTTCTACATCAGGCATTAAAGCCTCACATGGCACACAACCGTCTCCAAAATAATCCACTAATACATAACCTTCTGCTTTTAACACTTCTTCTTCAAAAGTCTTTTTGTCTAATACTAACATTTTATAACCGCCTTTCAGATAAATTTATATATATTTAAAAAGTATCTTCAACATATTTATAAGATTCTACTGCTGCTATAGCACCATCTGCTGCTGCGGTAACTACCTGTCTTAAGGATTTTTCTCTTATATCACCAGCAGCAAATACTCCTTCTATATTGGTTTCCATTTTATCGTTAGTTTTTATATATCCTACTTCATTCATAGTGATAATATCTTTAAATAAATTGTTTATAGGTAAATATCCTACAAAAACAAATATTCCAAAAGTTCCATCATCCTCATCTGCAAAGTATTCAGTTATTTCTCCTGTTTTTTTATTTTTAAATACTGCAGATTCTACTATTCCATCACCTTTTATTTCTTCTACTACAGAATCCCACATAATTTCTATTTTAGGATTTTTAAACACTTTTTCTTGTATTGATTTAGCACCTCTTAGGGCATCTCTTCTATGAACTACTGTTACTTTTCTTGCAAACTTTGTAAGGTATAGGGCTTCTTCTAAAGCTGAATCTCCCCCTCCTATTACAAACACTTCTAAATCGGTAAAAAAGTCAGCATCACAAGTAGCACAATAAGATACTCCCTTTCCTATTAATTCATTTTCACCTTTGCAACCTATATGCCTAGGAGCAGCACCGGTGGCTACAATTACAGATTTTGCCTTATACTCTTCCTTTTCTCCCTTTATAATTTTTATTTTTCCAGTAAAATCTACTTCTTTAACAGTATCTTTTTTTCTTTCTGCCCCAAATTCTTCTACCTGTTCTTCCATTCTTTCTACTAGAGTTTTTCCTGTAGCATTTCTTATAGAACCTGGATAGTTAGCTACTTCATCTGTTATTACTATTTGTCCACCTGCTTTGTTTCTCTCTAATATTAAAGTTTTTAATCTAGCTCTTGCAGCATATAAACCTGCTGATAATCCTGCTGGACCTGAACCTATAATTATAAGATCATAAACATTGTCCATATCTTATCCCCCCGCAATTTAATACTAAAGTCTTATATTTATTTTTATTAATACAATCATTTAACTAAAATTAGTATTTCAATTTTCTAAAACTATATAAATTTATTTGTTGTTTAAATTATTTCTTCAATTAAAGTAAACCTTCTAGAAATTTCTATTCAAAAACTGTTTGTTCATCTATGTCTGTTTCTAAAGCTTTTAATGCTTTTTCTGTAAGATCATATCTTAATTCAAATTCTCTTTCTTTATCTAAGGCTGGATTTCCAAGTGGATGAGGTATTGCTATAGTTGGAACTATTCTATTAGCACCAACCGTAAGAGAAATTGGAACTACTGTACACATATGAACAACTGGAAGTCCTCCACGTTCTATTTCTTTTACTAGTGTTGCACCGCAACGAGTACAAGTTCCTCATGTGGAAGTTAGTATAACTGCATCAACACCATCTTCTTTTAATTGATTTACTATTTCATTTCCAAATTTCATAGAAGATGCTACTGCTGTACCATTTCCAACAGTACTATAGAAATATCTATGAAGTTCTCCTATTTTCCCTTCCTTCTCCATTTTTCTTAATACATCTACAGGTATAACTCTGTCTGAATCTTCATTTGCATAGTTAGGATCATATCCTCCATGTGCAGTTTCATGAGTTTCTGAATTTAAATCCATAAGTCCTTCTATATCATATTTACCATATTTTGATGCACTAGAGGATTCTATATGATCTGGATTTCCCTTTGGTACTATTCCACCAGAAGTTACAATAGCAATTTTACATTTTGATATATCCTCTACAGCTTTATTAGGTTCTACCCTATCAAAAACCGGCATTTTAAATTCTGTAATAAATTCTTCATTTTTCAATTTTTTCACAAGAAGATTTACTGCTCTTTTAGATCCTCTTTCATCACTAAAGTAATTTTTTCTTATACCTCTCTCTATATATCCTTCTTCTTCAGGGAGTCCTATCTCTTCCCCTTTTCCCATCTTTAATGCGAGTTTTGCCATAACAGGTAATGCTTTTCTCATACCTACTGCACTTTTTTTGGTTTTAAGGATATATAAAGATTTTTTATATAAATCTACTCCTGGATTTTCTTCATACATAGCTGTTAAAACCTTTATATTTAATTTCTCCTCTACTTCCTTTGCAATAGTTCCACAAGCCACTCCATACCTTCCAGCATTAAAAGCAGGGCCTGCTATAAACAAATCTGCATCATATTTTTTAACCATTTCTAAAATAGTGTTTTTAGCTTCATCTATATTTTCATTAAAATATGAATCTCCACAAATAACTGTAGCAACTATCTCAGCTTCACCTTTAAATAAAGAATTAAGTTGTGTTCCTGGACCTACAGGTTCCTCTCTTACTTCTGGTTTATAATCTGCTTTGTCTTCTCCTCCAATACCTGCATAAAACTGATTTATATAATGAACTACTTTAATCATTTATTTTCCCCCCTTGATTATATAACTACATTCTAATAGCCTTTAGCACTTAAATAGTTAAAACCAACTTCACTGGTAGCTCCTGTAATAACTTGAATCTCTGCCTCTATAGAACCATCTTCTTTTAAAGAACCGACATGTCCGCCTGCAATTACATTTGCTACCTCATCATGGCCAATAATCTTTTCCATTGGTGGTAGTGTTACAACCTCATTAGCATTTCCTCCTGTAACTACTGCATCTCCCTTTGGTGTAGAATCTGCTAAGGATTGTGAAGCTCCATTTTGTCCTGCATACTCATCTGTTATTAATACTGTTTTTATACCTTTTTCACTTATCTTATTACAATTCATAACGAGGTCTGCATCTGGATTTCCAAAACCTTCTTCTGAAATTATTACTGCATCTGCGCCCAAAAATTCTACTAATTTTGCAGTATAACTTGAAGATCTAACCTTGTCTGCTAAATAAACGTTTTCATTAGTTATAACACAACCTAAAAAATTATACTCCACACCATGTTTTTCATATAAATCTTCAATAATTGGGTGATTCATGTGTACATAACTTGGATTTTTATCACAAGCTGAAACACAGTTTCCACTAACTATGGCACCATCAAATACTTCTGTTGGATATATAAATGTCGGTATTATTTTTTTAGCATCTACTCCATATACATAGGTATCATGTAAAAGCCCTTGACTTTGAAGCATATATACATATACTACCTTTGGAAGATCTGGGTATTTATTCACTTGTTCTAATAAAGGTAATGTTTCATAAACTTTAGTTTCATCCGGTGTAATATCTTTTGCAAAACTTCCTAAATAAGTAGCAGCCTTAAATCCTAAAGTTCTTACAATTTCCTCATGCTCATATTGATTTACGCCTTCTTTAGGTTCACATACTACTACTAAATTATTAGTTTTTGAAAAAGGTGTATATTTAGCTCCCTCTCCACTCATGTCAATGATACCTTCTTGGAATCCCACTATTTTACCTGTGGTTACTACTGCTGCTCCTTTTAATACATTAGTTTTGCCTGAACCAACAGTATCAACTTTACTTATAAAGCCTGGGAAAATACCACCATTTCCTTCTACTTTAACTCTTGGCTCTATTACATCTTTTACTGGAATAATTCTAGTTTTATCCCCTGGCTTGGCTATTTCTAAATCAATATTTTTAATTCTCTCATCAGTACCAATTACTTCTAGAACTTCTTCTTTAGAAATATACAAGACTCCATCTTTAACTTTTGTTTCATTGGAAAACTGCATATCAGTTATAAATATTTTCCCAATCTCTAAACGCATAATATCAACCCCCAAATTAAATTTTTAATGCTTTATCTTTATTGTACTGCTAAATGATTCTAGCAATTTTTATATAAATCTTATATAAAATTAATGTAGTGCATTATATATAAGATCATAATCAATCAATCTAAAATCCTTTAAAATATTATCATTCCATGCAGGAATACCACAGGATTTTTGAAATTTTTCTAAAGAATGTATGGACTCTTCTATATAATTTAAAGATTCCATATTCACCTGATTTTTATAATATTTTGAAATAGCTACAGTTCTATAGGGTGTTTCATTAGGCTTTACACTACTCATTAATGGATGAGTTAAAAGTTCATGCCCTTTGTGTATATAATCTCTTACTGTTTTAAAAACTTCATTTACATCACCTAGTATAAATTGTACCTGACATTTTTCGTTAAATTTTTCACCAACCAACTTGTTATTAGTTACCATAATAACCTTATTATTCATTCAACCCACCACCCTGTCCATTATTTTTTATAAATTCTATAATAAATTATAGAATTTTTATTTACACAAAAAAACAGAGATAAAAGTCCATAACTTTTATCTCTGTATTTTAACCTGAGAGTTTTGCTCCTTCGGTGCGTAATGCTTTCCAGAGTTTTGTCAATTTTCGGTCCATTTGCCTGAGATATTCATGTTATTTATGGTAATAACACTTAGTTCCTTCGGCTATCCTATAAGGATACTATGCAGAATAAATATTTATTTTAAAAACTACATAGCTAAGTCTAAAACTTAATCTCCCGAAAATATCATCCAAACTTTATTAAATATTTAACTATATTATACCTTATTTCAATATTATTTTACATAGTTTTCAGAAAATAATGAATTTTGTTTCCAAATAGTTCCTATAAATATTCCTTATAGGTTTTTCATAAATACATAAAAATTTTCTATTATTGCATCATTTTTATGAAATTTTATTAAATTTATTGATAATAAATTTTTCTATAATAAAAGCTATGAGATCTTATAGATATTTATGCTTTTTATTACTATCTTTATTATTTTGTTTTTTATTCTTACTAAAAACTCTAATAATTAGTTATCTTTTATAATAATTTTATTTGTTTTAAATGGTTAATCTATTAATAACACTATATTTATTTTTATAATAATAATTTTTTATTAATAATTTTTATTAATTATATTGTTAAATAAGAAAAAAGTAGTATAATTGAGGTATACCCTATTAGGGTAATAAGGGGTGATTTTATATGAATAAAAAAAATAAAAATTTAGATTTAATGATTATAGGTGCAGGTCCTGCAGGATTATCTGCTGCTATATACGCTGCTAGAGCTAAACTTAACATGATTTTAATTGAAAATGGAATAATTGGTGGTCAAGTTAGAAGTAGCTATACTATTGAAAACTATCCTGGATTTAAAAAAATTGAAGGTAGCCGTCTTGCAGACTTAATGCAAGAACAAGCTACAGATCTTGGTGCTACTATAGATGAATTTGATATGGTAGAAAAAATTCAATTAAATAATAACGAAAAAATAGTTGAAACTTCAGAATATATATACAAACCAACGGTCTTAATTATATCTACTGGTGCTACAGCTAGAAAACTCCCTATCCCTAGTGAGAGTAAGTTTTCTGGGAAAGGTATACACTACTGTGCTATTTGCGATGGTGCTATGTACGAAGGCAAAACTGTTGGAGTAATTGGTGGTGGAAATGCCGCCTTAGAAGAAGCTTTGTTTTTAACTAAATTCGCTTCAAAAGTATATATGATCAGAAGATATGATTATTTTAAAGGTGAAAAAGCCACACTAGAAGAAGTTGAAAACAATTCTAAAATAGAAATATTATACAACTGGGATTTAGTAGATGTTTATGGTTCAAATTTTGTAGATAAAGCTTTAATTAAAAATGTTAAAACAAAGGAAGAAAAAGAATTAAAATTAGATGGGATTTTTGGATTTATAGGTTCAGAACCTAAAACAGAATTATTTAAAGAATATATATCTTTAACTCCTAAAGGATATATTAAAACTAATGAAAACATGGAAACCAATATAAAAGGTGTTTATGCCGCTGGAGATGTTAGAGAAAAACAATTTCGCCAAATAACTACTGCTGTAGCTGATGGAACTATTGCTGCATTAGCTGCTGAAAAATATATTATGGAAAAAACAAGAGAAAAATAATATTTATATATTACAAAAGAAAAGATTAGAGGTGTCTATATGTTTAAAAATCTATACGTAGAAAACAATTTATATAAAAATTTTATAGGAGGACAATGGGTAAATAGTAAAACAAATAACTTTATAGAAATAAACTCTCCTATAGATGGTTCTTTGGTAGGTAAAGTTCCTTCCATGAGTAAAGAGGAAGTGGACTTAGCTATAAAAAATGCTAAAGAAGCTCAATCCTATTGGAACGAAATACCTATAAACGAAAAAGCAACTATCCTATTAAAAGCTGCTAATATATTGGATGAAAAAGCTGAAGAAATCGCTAATATAATGACTAAAGAAATTGCTAAGGATAAAAAAAGTTCTATTTCAGAAGTCCGCAGAACTGCTGATTATATAAGATTTTCTGCAGATACCGCAAAAAATATGGTAGGAGAAACCTTACCTGGAGATTCCTTCCCAGGAAATTCCAAAGGGAAAATATCTATAGTCAATAGAGTACCCTTAGGTGTAGTTTTAGCTATTTCTCCCTTTAACTATCCAGTTAACTTATCTGGCTCTAAAATAGCTCCAGCTTTAATGGCTGGAAATAGTGTAGTTTTAAAACCTGCTACTCAGGGTAGCATAAGTGCTCTTCATTTGGTAAAAGTTTTTGAAGAGGCTGGTCTGCCTTCTGGAGTTTTAAATACAATTACAGGTAAAGGTAGTGAAATAGGTGATTATATAGTTTCTCATCCTATGATTGATTTTATAAATTTTACTGGAAGCACAGAGGTAGGAAAAAGAATATCTAATATTTCTGTTATGAAACCTATGCTAATGGAATTAGGAGGAAAAGACGCTGCTATAGTTTTAGAAGATGCGGATCTAGATTTAGCAGCTAAAAATATAGTATCTGGCGCCTACTCTTATTCTGGCCAAAGATGTACTGCTGTTAAGAGAATATTAGTTCTAGACAAAATAGCAGATACACTAGTAAAAAAAGTGAAAGAAAAAGTAGAATCTTTAAAAGTAGGAAATCCTTTAAGAGAGCAGGTGGATATTGTTCCATTAATAGATGATAAAGCTGCAGATTATGTTGAAGCTTTGATGAAAGAAGCTAGAGATAAAGGAGCTACATTATTAGCAGGTGGAAAAAGAGAAGGTAATTTAATTTATCCTACTTTGTTTGACAATGTTACATTGGACATGAGATTGGCTTGGGAGGAACCCTTTGCCCCAATACTCCCAATAATAAGAGTTAAGAATATAGATGAAGCTATAAAAATATCTAATGAATCTGAATATGGTCTTCAAGCATCTATATTCACAAAAGAAATAAATAAAGCTTTTTATGTAGCAGAAAAATTAGAAGTAGGTACAGTTCAAATTAATAATAAACCAGAAAGAGGACCAGATCATTTCCCATTCTCAGGTATTAAAGCCTCCGGTCTTGGTACTCAAGGTATAAAATATTCCATAGAAGCTATGTCTAGACCTAAAGCTATAGTTTTGAATATAAATTCATAAAATAAGGAAGTTGCATCGCAACTTCCTTATTTTATAAATTTATAGCTTCATCTATAGCTGGTTTATTGAATCCTATTATAATTGATCCATCTATATCTAATACAGGTACACCCTTTTGGTTTGATTTTTGAACCATTTCATCTCTTGCTTTCTCATCTTTTTCAATATTTAGTTCCTGAAATACTATTCCTTTTGTTTTTAAATATGTCTTTGCTTTTGTGCACCATGGACAACTTTCTGTTGTATATACTTTAATCATATAATCACATCCTATTCAATAATAATTATTATATAATTTTAATTATTCTTCTTTATATCTATATTTTATCATAATATTTTTCTTCTGTACATAGGTTTAGTTATATATATAATTTTATTCACATTTATTTATATATTAAATTCAACTCAACTTATATTATGAATTAATTCTTTTATATAAATTATAATAATAAGATCACTTACTCCTATTAATAGAATAAAGTGACCTTATTATTATGACTTTCAATATTTGATTAATTATTAATTTATATAGTTATTTACTTTTGTTTTATATTAATAGCTCCCACTCCAGCTTCAATATTAACCTCTATGCTATTTTTACTTTTTCCATATTGAGAATTTTTATAGATATTTTCGCCTTCTACTATAAATCCATTAGCGTTAACTGCTCCTACTCCTTTTTCGGCTTTTATCTTAACTCCTATGGATTTAGGTAAATATACAGTGCCTTCTCCAACGCCTCCTTCTATATTTACTTTAACATTGTTTTTATAATTTCCTGATATATCCAAATCTACTTTTCCTACTCCCATCCCCACATTTAATTCTTTTAAATTTATCTTACTCAAATCTGCCTTAAATTCTCCTGTCCCTAGACTTAATTTTATCTCTGTAGGTATTTTCTCATTTAAGTTTATATTCCATTCATTACGTTTATTATTTAAAGATACATTTCCACTTTTTAATCCAGGCTGAGAAATTTCAAGTTCTCCGTCTTTATCTTTAACTTCATACTTTATTTCCGGTTTCCACTCATTTTCACTGTATATAAATTTACCCTTCATAAGCTTTTCTTCATTACCACTTATATTTAATTTTCCTACTCCAAAATTTAAATTAAGTTTTGTTTTTTCTGCTCCATTAGGTTCTACAATTTTTATTTCTTCCTTTGGTTTTTCATTTGTATCACTTACAGTGGCTTTTTCACTTTTATTTGTACATGCTGTAGCAAAAACTAGAATTACTAATGTAAATATTGAAAAAAGCTTTTTAATATTCATTTTACTCCCCCATTAAAATTCATTATTTTTATTTCCTATATAACAAATTTTATCATTATAGTCATAAGATAGTCAACAATTAACATACCTCAGCACACATTGATATATCACATTTTCATTATATGTATTCACGATTTTTTCTTTGTTTCTCGTGTGAAATTAAATAAAAACCGTACGTTTATAGTACGGTTTTTATTTATATGTTTAATTTAATTTTACTATAACCTGTCCACCAGAAAGTAAAGAACTATCAAATTCTAATTCTAATCCAGTAGCGCCTTTTGGTACTTCTACAACATAAGCTCCTGTCATCTTTCTTCCTGCACCAAGAGTTCCGTCCATTTGTCCAGCTTTAGCAGCAGCTAACCCCAAAACTGAATATTCGCATTGTCTACCGTCCTTATCTACAACTTTAAACATCATTACTGAAGATACTGGTTTTTCTTCCTTACCTGTGTTTTCTAGTGTTATGTCTACTGCAACAAATTCGTTGCCATCTTTAGGTTTATTAATTTCATCTCCAGCAACGTTATAAACTTTATTTACTGTAACTTTTAAATCTTTTAATTCCACTACGTCTCCAACTTTAAAAGCTTTATTTTTTGGTGCTTCTTCCTTCTTACTTTCTACCTTTGCGCTTGTTTGTCCTACTTTTTTAGGTTTATCTTGATTGGCACCAACTATTCCTCCTACAACTATAACTGCGAGTACCCAAAACCATATTTTTTTATAGAATGGTTTTTTTATTTTTTCTCCCATGACATAACCTCCTTATATTTTCTATGTAGTATAATATATTCCATTTTAATTATATACTGTCTTTACATAAAATTCAAACTTTGTCCATATTGTTACAAGTAATTAAAAAGAGATAGCCCCCTTTAAAGAGCTACCTTCTTTGTTTTTATTTTAATTCTGCTAGTTTAATTATTTTATTACTATTTGGTTGTCGAAAATAAAGAAATTTTTCTTCTTCGTGAACATCATATATAGATGTCCACAACGGTCTGTTTTTATCTAAACAATACATATATTCGCCATTCTCTAAAGAGTTATCCTCCGCAGGTTCAATTGCTTTAGCTACCCCAACGAACCTTGTAGATATCCCAATTAACAAGCCTATTATAAGAAATCTCATTTCTTTTCTCATTTCAATTCCCCTATTCTTGTTTTAATGATTCTTTTCTTTCTTCTATTAATTTTTGTAATTCTTCTAAATCTTCTAGTGTTGCAAAATTTATTATAAAGCTTCGTGTATGTGATCTTTTATTTAAGTATTTAGCATGGTCTTTATTTTTGTCATACCATTTTTTATTTGCTTCTGTTTGCTTATTTGTCATTATAATCATCCTTTTCAATTTCATGCTTTTCAATTTCTAATTTAGCTTTTTTTCTTTTGTTATAAGTCCACTTGCTTAGTAGTAATAATATTATTATAATTGATATTATTAATAAATAATTTAGTATTTTATTCATACACTTGTGATATAATATAGGAAAGGTTGAGGGGTTTAATCCCCCTCTTTTAACCTTTTGATTTCTAGCCTTAGCTTTTTGATTTCTAACTCCGTCTTGCTGTTCTGCAAACTCAGTTGACGGATTGTTAGGAGCGAAATTGCTAGGGCTATTAACTTTCCTATACTTTCTATCACTTGTTCACCTCCTTATCAATTACTATACTTATATTATACTATGCATAGTATAATAAATCAATACCTTTTATGTAATTTTATATATAATTTATAATAATTTTTCCAATAAAAAAAGAGGTACTCCCATGAAAGAGAGTACCTTTAAAATTAATCTGTTAATCTTTTTCTACCGCCGTTACCTTTGTTATCATTCCAGTACAAATCAACAAACCCTTGACCTATAGCTATATAATTTCCTCTATCCTTATGTATTATTAATCTTCCGTCTGTAGCCTGTTCTATGTATCCAGTAGTACCTGGAATTTTAAATATAGTTTCTCCTGTTGGTATAGTCTTATCATCATATTTTGGTTTTTGCACTTTCTCCACTTCCTTTGGTTTATTTGGTGTCGCTACTGTAGTCCCTACTAACCCTTTAACAATAGCATTAGCCATATTTTCAGCATTATATTTACTCATATCTCCTGCATTATCGCAGAAACAACATTCTATAAGCATGGCTTTAGCTTTTGTATGTTTCAATACATATAGATTACTACCATCTTTTATCCCTCTATTGGTATAGCCTAAGGCACAAATATTATTTAATACTTTTCTTGCCTGTGGTAGCTCCTTACCTCCATAAGTAAAAACCTCAGTTCCATAAGCACTCCCATTAAAACAATTAAAATGAATAGATACATATAAATCTACATTATTGTTATTAGCTGTATTAGTTCTATAACTTAAACTATCATTTAGACTAGAACAACTATCCTTATAACAATTAATGACTGTATGCCCTAAAGCTTTTAACTTAGCTATAACTTTTGTTCCTACTTCTCTGGTTAAATTAGATTCTGCTTTTATTCCTACTGCTCCATAATCAGCCCCAGACATTGTATGTCCACAATCTATTCCTATTTTCATATAAACTCCTCCTATAAATTAAAAATAAAAAAAGAACAAGTATTAAACTTGATCTCTTTTTTCTGTAGTTTGTTTTACAAGTTGGTTTCCATATACAGCAACACCAACACATAATATACCTTGTATTACTGCATTTATATTTAATCCCATTAAAAGTATTGAGCCGATTATACTGCATATAGTAAGTATCCACGGGATAACCCAATCTTGTATTTTTTCATTGCTTTTTAACATTAACCCTAAAACATAAAGAACAGGTATTAAAATAAATGCCTGTTCTTTTATGTAATCTAATAAATTTATATCCATAGTTTACCTCCTTAAAATAAGTAAAATAAAAAAGACTACATATTAATAGTCCTTACTCTGCTTTTAAATTTATTTTGTTATGTCTCTTTATTTATTGTGTAACAACTTTTTCTGTGGTATTTCCTATATCTTCTTTTATACTTGGATTAACTTCTCCCATAAGTTCCGTATATTCTTCTACACTTATTTGGCTAAAAGAAAAAAATACATTTAGTTTATTTGTCATATCCTCTTTTTCAAAAGCGCTTTTTTCAATTAAACTTTTTAATATTTTATATAACATATTATTTAATTACCTCCATTAAATTTTTATATTGTTGTTCTACAAGACTACTTTGCAAAACTGTTATATCATTTTCTAATTTTTTTATTTTTTCTGCCTGTATTTCTTCTGTAGTTTTTATATCTTCTATATCTTCATAAGTTATATCACCAAATTTTAAATAAGTTTTTTTAATCACATCTAACCAATATTGAAATTCTGAATCTTTACATTTATATTCCAATGGTACTATTTTTTCATTTTTTATAATATGTTTAATTTGTTTTATATTATTTTCATCTATATATTCAACATCTTCAAATTCTTTTTCTATGTTAAAATATTTTATTAACTTCATTTTAAACCTCCTTAAGGTATTTGAGTATAAACAGGTCTATTACTAGAATCTAAATACCAATATACATAAGTACCATCTTCTTTTCTTTCAAAAGTAATTGAATAAGATTTGGCATAAATATTTAAATTAGTTAAGTCTTTACCATATAAACCTTTTACAAAAACTTTTGCTAATGCTCTATTAAAAGTTATATAACCACAATTATTAAAAAAGAAATTAAAATTACAATATTCTTTAAACTTATTATTTAGACAATCATTTCCAAAGCAATTATAATCGCAATTATTCTCAAAACTATTAGATATAAAATAATTTCCAAAATTATTACCCAAACAATTAGTTCCGAAACTATTACTGCTACAATTATTTCCAAAACTATTATTATTACAACCATCTGCAAAATTATTATTATTAGAATTATTTCCAAAATAATTGCCACCACAATTATCTCCAAAATTATTACTACCACAACCATTATTTAAAGTATTATAATTACAACCATCCGCAAATTTATTATTAGAACAATTATCCCCTAAATTATTATAAAAACAATTATTCCCAAAATTATTACTACCACAACTATTCCCAAAATTATTATTACTAAAATTGTACATCAAACTATTATTATTACAATTATTTAGAAAACTATTATAAACACAAAAAGATATTAAAATGTTATAGCTACAACCATTTTTAAAATCATTATATTTATTATTATTTAAAAATATATTCCCATTACAATCATTACCTAATTTATTATACAAACAATTATTTGAAAAAAGATTACTATTACAACTATTTTGAATAAAATTAGAATAACAATTATTTAAAAATGTATTATGATAACAACTATTCCCAATCACATTATGATTGCAATTATTAATAAATACATTGCCATGTAACAAATTTGCTCCGCCTATTTTATTATTCTTACAATTGTCTGAAAATGTAAGCCTTTCATCTAATTCACCTTTTTTTAAATCTATTCTATTATTCCCAAATTGTATTGTTGTTTTATCATTTACCAATATACCAATATTTATATCATCACATATTAATGAAAAAACATTTGAATCTGTTGCAGATGATGGCACATTAGTATTTTTAGCAATTAATAATTGATTATTAGCTTTATAAATAACATTCATTATTGCATTTCCAGAAGTCCAAGTACTATAATTCGTTAATACATTATTTTTATAATATTGATTAGCATCTGGTTTCCATCTAGCCCATAGCATTGTACGCCAATCTTGTGGACAATCGTTGACACTTATAGGATCATATCTCCTAAGTATAAAACCATTTCTAGGTGTTGTATTATCCTCACATATATTGTTATTAAAATCATACCAAATTGTATCTTGTGGATATAAAGCACTATATACTATAGATTCAAAAGTGTTATTGCTACTAGCTGTTAAAATTAATTCTTCTACAGCCATTTCTTTAATAACATTAGTAGTGGGTTGTTTATATTTTGTTTTATAATCTGTAAGCAAATATTTTTTACCTTCAATTAAATTATTAGCATCTTTTAATGCTTTTAATTCCGCATAAGTTTTTCTATCATACGTTGTAATATCAGCCAATCCTACATCTATCTTATCCCAATTATCATTTAAAGCTTTTTCTATATTAAAAGTTGTCGTATTGAAATCATCTGTTTCTTTATCATATTTAAACAACTTCAAGTGTTCTGTTTCTTTGCTCATTTAATCCCTCCTAAAATGCAAAATTACTTAATGTAGTGTTTTCTAATGTTGTTAAAGTCATGGCTTCTACATCTTTAAGTAAAAGATAAGCAAATAAATAATCTACTGCCAAATGACTAGGCTTAGATAAATCTATTTGCTTTTTTAGGCTGTCCAAATCTGTAGGTATTCCATATTCTCCTACAAATTTTAGAACTATTTTGCCATCTATAAAAGATACTTTTACATTACCATTCTTCCAACTATTACATATAGCTTGTAATAAATTTAAATCTGCTTTACCTTCCGACTTCCACCTAGCAGCTATAATAGAATTTTTTTCATCCTGTTTTAAACTAGGGTCTAGTTTAATGCTCATTTCCGATGCTAATAAATCAGCTCCCCATGTCATTGTAGAGAACTTAAATTGTTTTTTTATATCTTCTAAAACATTCTCTATGTTATCCATTTCTAAGCCACTGGATTTACAAAGTTCTATAATGTAAGGGTCTTTTCTAACCCTCTTATGTAAGTTGTTTATTAATTGTTGTGTTGTACCCAGTTTTAGTACCTCCCTTCGATTGGTTTATGGATAACCCTCCAATAATAGCACCTAATAGCAATGCTGTAATTATACTTATTACTATTTGTTTAGTTGTTAACCTATTCTCTGTATTTTTAGAAGTATCTGTGTCCAGTCGGTTAACTTTGCTAGTTAGTTCTTTTACATCTTCCTTGGTTTCTTTTACATTGTCTGTTAAGGTTTCTAATATAGTAGTTAATCTAGTAGTAACATTGTTGTTTTCTTCTGTTAAAGTATTGTTTTTATCTAACATTTTAGAAAAGTTATCTAAATTTACTTTTATCTCTTTCACATCTTCGGTCAAATGATCTACCCTATCTAAGTATTTAATATAATCTCTATCCGTTTTACTCACATAGTTTTTTTCTATAGTTTGTATTTTGTCTTTTATATATTCTATCTCTCTTAAATTATCCATACCTCACCTCACACTAATGTCACTGTACCCATAATTGCGACTTCCTCCTCGCCTACAATCACGTTTTCGCTTAGGCTTCCGTTTACTTTTACATTAGTTGCATCAAGTACACCATCCGCACTAAGTATTAAGGAAATTATCTTAGCATGGCTTACATAATTTATGGTTGCAGAAAAAGCAATTTCTTTTAAGTATTCTGTTATCTTGGTAGAAATATTATTTTTTATTTCTTCATCTGAATACCCATTGGCTTTAGTTATACTACATTCTAAATCTATATTTTTAGCTGTAGCACTTACAACGGTGCAATAATTGCCTATAGCACTAGCACCTGCACCAGTACCCCACAAAGACCATGTATTTGTATTAGAATCAAATACACCTTTAGGGTCTATGTATTCCTGCACTGTATTAACTAAATCTGTGCTGGCCGGTTGCATATTGGAATCTATTATTATAACTTTTACTGTTAAATCTCCATTCCAAAGTGGTATTACTTTAGCATTGCCGACCCCTGTTACAGATTTAGCCCAATATATAAAGTGGGCTTGGTTATTAGATGTAATAGGATTCTTTAAAGATTCGTAATATCTTTGTTTAAGTGATTCGTCAGTTTCTTCCTCGAATCCATCATAACTGGGATTAGAATTATTAACTTCTGTAAAGCCTTGTATTGTTATAGGAAACTCTATAATAGAATTAGCCCCAACCATACCTATATTACCAACTTGGGTACACTCTGCTAATATGGTACCTGTTTCTGTTATTTGTTTTGTTTCTAAACTTTGGAACTCTATATTGTTGGGCGTACTAAACAAATCTCCTTTATTAATAGTTCCTGTCCCTGTTAAAGTTAAAATCACTTTTGCTCTTGTAGCTACTTTTCTAACTATGCCTTTATTATCATAAACCCTTGCAGTTAAATCATCACCGCTTAGGTCTTTAACTAACCTTAAATTGGCTATAGATAAAGCATATTGATATAAATTAGATAACTCTATAGCATTAGTTTTAGTTATATCGTAGGTAGGATAGCCTTGGCTTTTTTCATATACGTTAGATATATTCCCTAACATATCAGTTATTAATTGTTCCTCTGTTTTTATATTTACACTCAACATTCCACCTCCTAAGCAGATATATTAATTACTTCATCATTCTTTAAAACAACATCAAATTGAACATTTAATATTGTTTTCTCTTGTGTAGTTGTAAAATTTTCTATGTGATCTACATATCTATGTTTTTTAACTGCTTCTTCAATTTCTCTTTGTAGTTCTGAAAGAATAAATGCATTTCTTTTCTTTCCTACTAAATCCTCTATATTACAATAGAAGTCTGTATCTTTGTAAACATTGTATTTATCTTTATAAGTTAGTAATATCCAATGTATCCATTGCTTTAATGCTTGCCGTTCTGTACATTCAACTAGTTTCCCATCTTTAATTACATATTCATTCTTTTTAAAATCAAATAAAAAAACCTTGCCTAACTTAGACAAAGTTTGTTCTTCTTCTATTTCTTCTACTTCTTCAATTGTTATATCTTCTTCGGGGAGTAGTGCCATGTTCACACCTCCTATATCTTATCTATAATAAAAAAATGTTGGTTGCTTTCATCTGCAATAACCAACACTGTATCATTTAAATTTAATTTATTATCAAATTTAATTTCTATATTATATGTAATTCCATCTATTGTTATAGTTGAGTTTCCTTTTTTAGTTTTTAGGTTTTCACACAATGTTGAATTTGTAGTGTCTATATAACAATCATTATCTCCAATATTTATAATGTAATTAGGACTTTCTTTAACTACCTTGCCTATAGTAGAACCAATTCTATTTTTATTGTTTCTTTCTTTTAGCCATTTGGCAAATTCTACATCATACTTCACATATCGTCCCTCCTAGCTAAAATCTATTGTTATGCCTATCTTATGTAAATTATTATTTAAAGTGTGTTGTGTGCTTTTTATTCTATACCAACCATTTACGCCATACTTTCTAACGTCTACCCTAATAATCCTATTGCAGTTTATATAAATACCTTTCCCAGTATCTATTGTATTAAATGTTATCTCTTTTTTAGTTTTGTTTTTTTCTCTCAATTCATTCTTAGCTATGTTATAAGCTTGACTTGTGTTTTTATCATCTACACTTATAATATCAGTTAGTTCTCCATATGTTCTTATCCTGTTTGAGTCTCTTACATCTGCTAGTATCTTACCATCATTATTAACTGTTATAATTCTGTTTTTTAATTCTTCCATGCTTCTATCAATACTATAATCTTTTCCTATTAATAACTTTGCATTAATCTTTAAATCTATAAGCCTGTTAATATAAAGTGTTTTGCCTTGCATTTCCATTATGTAGTGTTCTCCTATTTCTCTTTTGCACTGCTCTAGTATGTCCTTTATTATGTCAGATAGGCTTTCTTGATAGTACAGTTTGTTTATTCTAGTACCCAACCACGTTATACTATTATTAATCCCAACTTTTTTACATATCTGTTGCAAAGCAGTTTTTGCATAAACATTTCTAAATTGCATTACATATTTATTTTTGTTTAAATAGAAAGCGTAATCCATTGCGGTGTAACTATGTATATTTTCTTTATTAGTTTTACTAACTATAATACCTTCAAAAATTACTATTTTATCTTTCTTTAAAATTATTTTACTTCTTCCCTCTGCTAGATCTAATATAGAATCGAAACTTAAAGAAGTTGCTAGAGTATCTATATCATTACTCCAACTTAAATTGTTAGATTGTCCTATTATTTCTTTAGTTACATATCCTTTGCCTACTATATAAGAAGTATATAAATACCACATTACTTTATCTCCCTGTATTGTTTTAACTCTAACTTATAAGCCACATCCCCATTTGTTAGCTCATGCCAACTAATGTTTTCCACGCTAACCATCCAATTTAATAATTCTTGTGGTAAAAAAGTATTTTTATTTCTATTTATAACAACCCGCAGAGGTTTTTCAGTATCCATAGCGATATTCCACATATTAATTAAGAGATACGGATTAATCTGGCTCTTAGCCCACCTATATTTATTTGGATATGCTGGCAACCAGCTTTCTAAATTAAAACTTATTAAACTTGTCTTCCCTAAAAAGTTATATTCTCCATTATTAAAGGTTTCAAAGATTTCATTTTTTGCGGACTTTTGTAATTCTGGCATCACTTCTGGCAAAATAGGAAGTTCGTACAATTGTTTTCTGTCTAACGTACTAAAATATATGTTTGCCATATTACACCCCCTAAAATAAAAAAGGCATAGTTATAAAACTACACCTTTACATATTTTGCATTGCTAATCTAACTTGCGATATTATATGTTGTCCTGCTTGGTCGAAAAATTCTTCTGTTCCGATATTTCCGGTTATATATATATTAAATGTAGGGCTTGAAGCTCCGTTCATGATCTGTCTTGATTTATCCGCTGGAATTATTGTTTCTCCAGAAGATAGTCTTCTTAATTCTCCACCTTCTTCATTCACTAGGGCCATGCCCGCTGGAGAGTATTGAGTTCCTTTTGCGAATTTAGGTATTTCCGATACAGCACCTATATTAACTCCCGGAACTTTATTGGCTTTACTAATAACATTATTAACTCCACCGATAAAATTATTTAGCATACCTATTCCACCATTTATAATATCTTTAATTCCCTGCCATATACCTTGGAAAATTCCCATTACAGTATTTTTTATATTATTGAATATATTAGAACATATTCCAATTAAAGCGTTAAAGCCACTGCTTATTGTGCTAGCTATATTGCTAACAACACCGCTTATTGTACTTGTTATGTTGTTCCATATACTAGTTATAGTGCTCCAAATTGAGGACATAATTCCACTTACAGTTCCATAAATGGCACTCCATACAGAACTAATAACACCCCAGATAGCTGACATTACACCGGATACAACACCGGCAATAGTATTCCATACTGTTGTTATGGTGTTCCAAATAGCCATTGCTATTGTTGTTATAGTAGTCCAAATAGCTGTCCATACTGTTGTTATGGCATTCCATATAGCCATTAATATAGGCTGTATCACGCTCCATATATTAGTCCACGCTGTAACTATTGAGTTAAATATCCATGCTCCTACAAGTATTATTACAGCTAATATTCCTTTAAATACTGCCTCTATAAACAATCCGATAGGTGTAAGTATTGTAACAATAACATTCCATATAGTTGTAAATACAGTAACTATAGTAGTCCATATGCTTGTAAGCACTGTAGAAATTGTAGTCCAGATAGCTGTAAAAATTGTTGTTATTGTTGTCCATATATTTGTAAAGATATTAACTATCCCTGTCCATATATTTGTGGCTACTGTAGAAATTGTAGTCCAGATATTTGTAAAAACTGTTGTTATTGTTGTCCATATTCCTGTAAACACTGTTTTTATCTTATCCCATAAGCTTTGTGCTGCTTGTTTTATTTTATCCCAGTTTTTCCATAGTAATAATCCTATTGCTATTATTGCAGTTATAGCAACCATAACCCAGCCTACTGGTGTAAGCATTAGAGAACCATTTAATAAGCCCACTGCAATTTGCACTCCAAATATAACTACTTGTAGAACCTTAAAAATTTTAATAGCTATATAAAAAGATGCAAACACAATAGCTACATTTGCTATTGCATCTTTATGCTCTACTATAAAAGTTATAACCTTACTAACAACATCATAAACCTTTGTAAAAACCTCGCTTGCTTTATTAGCTATTGCATCCATAGTCCCATCACTTTGCCATTTTTGTAGTGTATCAGCTACTTCTTTTATTTTTCCCTTTAGCTTTTCCATTATGGAGCCTTGTTTTATAGTTCCTTCATCAGTTAGCCCTACTATTTTAGCTAAACTATTTTTAACAATTCCTGTAACTGTACTCCACATACCTTTAGCTGTTTGTGCAAGCATTTCAGCTCCGCCCTTATAACGTTCATTCATTATTGCTAGTAAGGCCTGGTTAAACTTTTCTTGATCTACTATTTGGCCTTTATTATTTATAACTTCTTGGTTTCTAAACATTTCGTTACTTTTTTTAGCTATATCCGCTTTTTTGATTCCAAACTCTTTTAATCTTTCCAATTCTCCGGTTTGAGCATCTATAAAGGCTTCTACAGCCTGTAAAAGTGGTTTATTCGTCGCCCCTGCCATATCTCCAATAATGCCTAAATTCTTTTGTGCAGAAAGTCCCATAGCTTCTAAACGTGCACTTCCTTCTACAACTTCACCCGTTTCGAATGGTGTTGCATTGGCAAGCTCCACCGACCACTTCATAATTTTCGCGGCCTTTTTCGCATCCTTGGTCGCAGTTAACAATTGAGTTCTAAACCCTTCCATGTTCATTCCTTCGCCGATACCAGTTTTCAAGGCCATACCGCCTAAAGCACCGGCTATAACTGCACCAGTTTTTATTGCTTTATCTCCAATTTTTTCAAAACTATCTTTGGATTTCTGGGCAAAAGAAGCCACCTGTTGGGATGCTCTTTTTGCTTCTTTTGTTATTCCTTCTATATTTTTATTTACTTTAAGTAATCCGCTGCTCATTTGGTCTCTTAAGGAGAGAACGACACCAATTGTTTTAGATGCCATACACATACCTCCTTTCTTATTTATTTCTTACCAAATATAGCTTGCAACTTTTGGTTATCATATTCTATTTGTTCATTTATCTCATTCTTCATACTTTCGATAAAAAACTCTCTCTCAAGTCCATCTAAATTAAGAAGGTAGTCAAGGCGCTGACCTCTGCAAACAAAATAAGAGACCCAATACAGTTCCCCATATCGCGCCTTTTTACCACTACCTTCTTTTATTAGTTTTTTACTTTTTTGCTTATCTCTTTGTCTTCAAATTCTTCATTCACTTTTTGTGCTAAATTAATTGTTTCATCTATTCCGAACACTTTGACAGGAACGTCAAATGGTTCGGCCGCTTCTACTGCTGTTATTAATTCTGGACTATGTAAAAATTCGCAAGTATTGTACAGTAATTCCTTACTTGCTTGCAACATATTACTATAATCTATTTTTGTTATATTTTCATCCTTACTTACATTTACACTGTTTGCTAAAACACTTTTAAACTCTAAAAGTTCCGCATCTGTAGGTCTTTTAAATGTTAGTAACCCAAACCCTTCTACTTCTATTTCTGCAATTTTCTTTCTTTTATTATATTTATCAGTTGCCTTTTTAATAAAATCTTCCAACCCTATCTTTTTTACCTTATTCATACATTTTCCCCCTAAATTAATTCTAAATATTCAAATGAACTAGCTGTAAAAGGCAATTCTTCTTCTATCATTGCCCCCGCTTCTAGCTTCGCTAATTGTAGTTCGGTAAAAACTACATCCTCTAATTTTAGCCTTTCCACTGCTCTATTATTTACCGTTGCAGTGGATATAACTATGTTTATGTCTGGCATATTTAATGTTCTAAATCCCTCTGCCAAAAGCTTTTGCGCCCTTGAATCTATTTTCTTAATTGTTAGAGTACCCTCTATATTATTTCCTGTTATTTTTACATACTTATTTGGATCCCCAACAAAACGTATGTCCTCTGTTTCTAAACTACACTTAGCTTCTATACTTGTTAGATTAGCCCATAACTCTGTGTTAACCCAAATACGCCCCTCGTTTCCACTTATAACTTCATTACCTTTATTCATAAGATACCCCCTATTCCATTGTTATTGGGAACTCAATGTCTGTCATGGAAGTTAAAACTTTTATATTCCCAGCTAAAAATAATTTTCTTTTAAATGTATTTCTTTTTACTGTTGCGTCATCCCAATTTTTGGCTTCTGTTTTGCCATCAGCTACCCATGCCGCTCTTTGTGCTTCTACATTTATATAACTTGTGTTTTCAAATTCACTATCCAAAATATCTCTATCGGCTAATGATTTGAAATAAGTATTTACAGCCCCTACAAAAAGCATTTGATTGTCTAGTTTGTTTTTGTATTTGCCTAGATAACTATTTTTGAATATGTTTCTTATATCATCTACAATTAAGTCCTTAGCTTCTATTACTTCAATCAAACTAAAATCTTCTGTTTTATCCGCGGTAAATGTAGTTAAGCTATTAACCCCTAGACCTATTTTCACTACATTCTCATCATTTATTAATACAAGTTTACCTTCTTGTATAGTTGCATTAACGTTGTCTGGCTCTGTAACGTATTTTAAATTTTCCATAGCCATATATGTAGTTCCAACATCTGTTCCAGCTGAAGCAATGTAACCTAATAAAGTAGGTAAAAACTCATACCCGTCTTTTTGTCCCCTAGCATTGTCTTTGAATATTACTTTTGTATTCCCTAACACTAGAATCCCTTCATGGTCTGGCGGTGTAGTTGGATCATACACCACAGATTTAAAAGTCTTTTTGCCTGTATCTCTTCTGGTTTTTGTCCAACTAGCTAAAGCATCATAATCAGCCTTAGCATCACTTACTAAGCTTATCCACCCAGCTGAATATAAATTTTTAACTATGTCTAAAGCATCTGTAACTTCTTTTTCTGCATCTACCCTTACGACTACAACTTTACTTGGTTTTCCTAGTAAAGCATCTTTTATATACTGTAAGTTGGTTGGCGTATATTTAGCTTCATCTAGCTCCAAATCCGTTAATGTTTTATACTCTGCTGTATTAAAATTTTTATCTGTATCATCTTTTAAAATTAAAATAGCAACTCCACCTCTTTGGGTAAAAGTTGCTGCTCTTTGTTTAAATAAAATATTTATATTTGGCAATGTATTAGCCATATTTACCACCCTTCCATTTCTAATTCTTCCAAAGGTTCTCCGGTTTGTTCTTTTTCGCTTAGACTATACAAATCAGCCAATGTTGTTATTAACAAACCTTCTTCACCCCTAGAATCAAATTCACACTCATTTACAGCTATGTAATAATCGTTATAAACTTTAATCCCATTTTGGAATATAAGACTTAATAGATCTTGCATTTCCAGTAATTCAATCTTATTGGTTAATTGAATTTTTGCAAAATAAAAAAGCCTAACGTCAAAATTTCGTTGTTCGGCTTCTCCATTTAATAATCCTGTTCTATTTTCTGCAAAATCTACATAAAAAGAAGGTCTTGTTATCTTTTCTCTTATATCTGTAGATGAAAATTGTATATCTTTATAACTTGTATCTTTTAAACCTTCTTTTACTTGTTGTACTATAGCTTTATTTATTTCTTTTAATGTTACAATCTATAATCCCCTCCAAAATAAAAAAGAACATGTTATACATGTTCTTAATCTCTATATTTTATTACTTCTTTCCTTAGGGTTTTAACAAAGCCTTGAGCCATTGTTAACCCTAACCCTTTAGCACTATCTATTTCCATTACAAAGTCGTTTTTAAATCCTTCTTCCTCTGTAGATATTATAATAAAATATCTTTCTTGGATTCTTTTTTTCTTTAATCCTAAGGCAAATATCCCAAAAACTAAAAGCCTTGTTAATGTTACATCTTTGCTTATTTCTTCTTCTGTCTTTAGCTGTACATCTGATATGTTTTTTAAATCTAATTTATGGTATGTTTTCCAAAGTTGTTTAAATATTAGTTTATCCTTATCTATCTTTAGCTTCAACATACCGCTACAGGTGACATTGGGATAATTCCCAGCATAATTACCACTTATTTGGTTTATATCTTTTCTTACTTCAAACATTTGCATAAAAACACCCCCAAAAATAGAATAACATATTTTATATTTTTAAGGAATATTTTCTTCATTATTCAAATAGTGTATCTAAAAATTCGTCTACATCTGTATAATATTCATTATTAAATGATTGTGCAGATTCTTCTATAAAATGAAATCCAGGAATGAATTTCTCGTTCCCATTTTTAGCTTTATGCATCCACCCATTATTAAGCAGATGTGCGTGCGGAGAACTATTATAGGCTCTTATAGCTAATTCTTTGCCTTTATACTTATATAGTTTACCAGTCTTAAAGCCTTTTTTTAAGTTCCCGCTTTCTTCTCCTATGCCTTTAGAAGTGAATGTACTTTTATTGCTTTTATTTAACTTCTTAGCTTCTTTCCTTAAAAATGCTTTGGTTTTCTTAGGATATTCATTTTTGGCTGTATTTAATAGCTGTTTACTAAACTTATCTAATTGTGTAGTATCAAATCCATTGGCCATAGTTACACCACTGGATAATTATATTTTTCTAGTAGTATTTTTCTTATACATTGCATCTTTTCAAAACATTGTGACTTCACTTTATGTAATTGATCTATTAATTCGTTAGCTTCTTCTAGTTGTCGCTTAATTCCTTCATGCTCTGCTTTTAACTCCTCGTACTTTTCTACGAGTTGACTTTTCTCCCATTCTCTTAATTCAAAATCCATTTAGCACCTCTATTCATATAATATTTTTGTCATAAACTCTATAAATTTATTTTCTTTAAAATCTCTTTGAAAATATTGTACCTCGTGCTTATTTCCTTCCTTATCTTTAAAGTACATATCCTTTTGTGGCTCTTTTATGCTTAATTTTCTACACCTTATTTTATGTGTTACAGTAGCAAGTTCTATATCTGTATTTGGTATAGTGCTAGTACTTCCACTTATAGGTATAACTTTGCACCAAACATCTTTTATTTTGCCTGGTTCCTTTGTTGTTTCATCTAATTCATTCGTTTTGTCAATCATCCCCCATAGTTCTAATAGGGTGTTATATTCCTTTGTCCCCATATCCCACCTCTGTTAAAAATTTTAAAAATACTTTTTGCTCATCCTTACTTTTATATGTTTTGTTAATTCTATTTTCAAACATTTTCGTATGAATTGAGGTTCATTTGCATTATTAAAGATTTAGCTATGTATTTATATTTTTCATTATCTTTTGCCATTAACTCTCTATTATCAAACATATCTTGTACAAGCATCATTGCTAACAGTTTAGCTTTTCTCTGGAATCTTTCTATTTGTATTTTATTATCAAAATCGTCTATAGCGTCTCGTATATATTCTTCAGCATTGTCTATGCATAGCTGCAAAACAATATCTTCATCATTATAATCAATCCTAAGATAATTTTTCGTTTCATTTAATGTTAGTATCATTTAACCCCTCCTTAAACAGGAGCAATTAAGCTCCTGCAGTAGGTAATGCTAATTTAATTTTTATAATAGCGTCTGTGTCTTTTTCTCCACCATCTAAACGAGTTATAACTCTAGCTTTAGTAGTGTTAGTTTCAAACGCCCCTGCCCCTATATTAGTAGTTAGCAATTCGTAATTATCATCATAAAAATATTTATATGCTTCATTTAAATCTCCTAGCAATATAGGCATATTGTCCTCTTCTGTTTTAAGTGTTGTATTTAAAAGTTCCACAACTGGAAGACCTAGAAATAAATATTGTGTTGGTTGTTTTGGATCTGGTTGTAAATAAGGTCTCCCTTGTTTATCTTCTAAGCTATCTAAATAATTAAATCCATCTTGATTAACTGTCCATTTAGCAGTTGGTTTAAATACATTTAACAATTCTACATTTTTACATTTCTTAAAGTCCTTTAAGCCTGCGGTAGCTGGTAATGTTACTTCTTTATATTTTGTAGATGTCATTATCCCTTGTGCATCTTTGTTTGTACCAGTTCCATATAAAATCTTTATATTTCTAGTAATTCTAACCTTATCAACCAACCAATTTATCAAGAAATTTTCCAATTCTTTTCCAGCAAATTTTAATAAGTCGTTAGGTATTGTCATCAATCCAGCAAAATCATGCAGATCAAAAGACATTCTCTCTAATTTCGGATTGTCCACTTCTTGTATAGTTCCATATTCATCTAAATTAGTAAGCGGTGTTTGGTCTGCTCTCTTTTCATAAGTTCTCTGGCCTTTTCTAGTAAATACCTTCTCACTACCCACTAAATTAAATAAATCTGTTATATCTTTTAATCTAGTGTTAATTTTAGTCTGTATATCCTCTGGGACTGCAAAACCACCATCTTCATTTACATTTTCAGAAATTTTATTTTGCTGTTCTTCGGTTAAATCTAATCCTTGTAGCCCTCTTTGTTTTAATAAACTATTCGCAACTGCTTTAGTAAATAGAGAACCATTATAGACAATTTTATCATTTGTATCTGTAATTAATGGTGTTCCTTTTCCTTCATCATTTAAACTATTATCTATATTATCTTTTTTCTTTTGTGCTTCAATCTTAACTTGCAAAACATCAATTTCATTAGAAATATTCTCTAGTTCTCCTTTTGTAACTCCTTCTTTATTTAATAATTCACCCATAGCTTTGTTCTTTTGTTCTAATAAATTTAATAATTCTCTTAATTCTTTACTCATTAATAATCATTCCTTTCATTGCAAAATAAAAAACTAGCCACATTTTTATTTTTGAAAGCTAGTTTATTTTTTAAATTATTTAACTCTTTATCATCTAGGTTATTAGTATTATTTTCATTACCTGTACTGTTTGGAATATCAATACTATTTCTAATTTTTTCAATAACATCTTTAGGCAACATTCCTGTATTTCCATAGCTATTAGTTAGTTTGTTATTTGTGTCAAACATTACTTCATCCACAAACCTAAGTTCTTTTGCTTTTTGAGCATCCATAAATGTTTCTTTATTCATTAATTCCAATAATTCTTCTCTCTCCATGCCAGTTTTAAGTAAGTATGCATTGGCAATGGATTTATTGCACTCCTTTAACATCTCCGAACCATGGTCCATATCTCTATAATCACCTTGTATTATTCCAGAAGCATTATGTACCATAAGTCTTCCTGTTGGAGAAATTTTAATTATATCTCCCCCCATAGCTGCAACACTTGCTGCACTTGCTGCCATTCCAACTATCTTTACAGTAACAGTTCCTTTGTAATCTTTTAGTAAAGTATATATTTCGGAGCCAACATCAACGTAACCACCTGGGCTATTTACCATTATTTCTAATTCTTCACCATTAGCATCATTAATTGCTTTTTCAATATCTGCTGCACAAGTAGCTTCAATTCCAAACCAATCATAAACCCATTTTTCATCACTGCTTATAATAGGTCCCTTTATGTTTGCCTTTGCCACTATTTATCACCACCTTTATTTTTATAATAAGCTCCTATATCCTTTAAACATTGCATATTGCCATTGCAAATTAATTCATCCCCTCCCTCCTTTGCTTCATCCTCCTCCAATTCTCTTACTTCATTAGGAGTTTTAAAACCACTTTGTATAGCAACTCTATATGCATTATATCTTGTTTCAAGGTTTGCCCTTAATATTGCATCTACATTAAATTTAATATAATAACCTCGTCTTATCTCTGTATTCAAAAATAGTTTATATATTAATTCCTGTTCATACATAGTCAAGATGCTTTGTAAAGTATCTATATAAAACCCTTTTTGTTGTTCTGTTATATTTGTATGAGTTGCACTATCTAAATCATTGATCTGGTGCATTTTAACACCAAACATAGCAGCTATCTGCCTTATAGTAAGCTGACTATTTTCTAAGAATTGGGCATCAACTAAACTTTGTGAAATTGGTTGAAATTGATAGCCCAACGGTAACATAGCAATCCTATGAGCATTTTTTAAACCACTAGACATTCTCTCGAAATTTTCTATAAAAGTTTGCTCTGCTTTAGAATTTAAGTCGCCCACATATTGGACCAATCCTTTAACTTGAAGCCCATTTTTAAAAAATTTATTTATATATTCTTCTGAATTTTTACCATTTTGAATTAAATGTTTTAATTGATCTATAACACTTAGTCCAACTATTCCATCAGTAGTTAACCCTTTAAAGTGTAGTAATTCATCTGGCATAAATTTATGCTGATGCCCTAAATTGTCAGTATAAATGTACCATATTTTATTGCTTGAATTTAAAAGCCCTACATCATCAACATAAATTTTCATTTTGCTACTATCCAATGGATATAAACCTGTAACTTGTCCTCTCCCATTGCAATTCAAGGCAACATAAGCATTGCCATATATATTCCTTTGAACTTCAACACATTTCCAAAAATCTGATGCACTCATATGAGGATTAGGTCTTAATTTTAGCAATGGTCCTAAATAATGATCTGTTACTTTTTTAATTCCATCTGTCTTTTTATATATTTTAATAGGTAATTTACTAACTGTATCTGAAAGAACTCTTAAGCATCCAAATACAGTAGCTTGTTTTAAGCTATTTTTACCTTGCACATTTATATCTTCTATATTAATTCCAAGCCATTCTAAAATCTTTTTATCATCTAAACTTATCTCATCCGACATTGTATTGGCCGTATTTCTTCTAAATAACACTTAATCACCTCCTTTTTAGAGGATTCTTAGCGAAATAAATTCCTAATATTATAAAAATAATAGATAGAACATACATTCCTATATAAAAATTAATCAAGAATGTAGTTATAATTATTAAAATTAATCCTATAAAAATAAAAAAATCCTCTATGTATTCATAAAGAATTTGCCTTAATCTATTCATTTTATCAACCCCAAAGCTTATTTAAAAAATCTTTTTTAGCATATTTATTTATATCTATTGGTTTATCTTTATTACTTATTATAATTTTATGAACATCTATAGCAGCATCTATCGGGTCTATTCTTTCTGTTCTATGTTCTTTATCTATTTTTATTTCTTCAAAACTATTCTTTGTTGTTACTGCATTAGCACCACAAAATCTAAATAAGCTATCTTTCTTATTGTATTTTATTTGCCCACTATCAACACTTAATTTAAAATCTTCTGTTGGGCTATTCAAACTTTTTGCACTTTGTGTTATTTCAATACAATCTACTCCAAACTCTTCTAAATCACTTAAAAATGTATCTGCATTGTGTGGATCATAAGCTATGAATTTTAATTTCAAATCATATTTTTCTATAAGTTTTTTATAATAGTTTATGATGTATTTATAGTCTGTTTTTATCCCTCCAAGTGTTTCGGTAAGTGTTATTAATTTGTTTTCATTTGCCCAAACATCATAAGGAGCATTGTCAGTTTCTATGTGTTCCTTCAACCTCATTTTAGGCATAAAACTGTGTTGATGAAAGAAATAAGATGTTTCCCCATTCTCCAAGAAAGGGAATTCTAATACTCCACTTGTTAAATCTCCCCCACTTGAAAGGTCCAATCCTAAGCCACATTCCATACCTCTAAAATCCTCTAAAGTTAAATCAGAAGCACATTTTTTCCATTTTTCTATGTTTAAATACTGATTATCACTAAACTTGTACCAAATATTTAAAGCTTTAGTTAGAAAGTCTCTTAAATCGCTCCCGCCCATATCTTTAGCAGATATGCCTACAGCAATAAGGTTTTCTAAATCCTCTTTATCTTTGCAAACTAAAGGATTAGCTTTAATCCAGTTCTCTGAGTCCCAAATATCATCTTCTTCATCCATTTGGGCAATATAAATGAACTGCTTATCATTTGTGAATATACCTTCTAAAATGTTTTTGCAGTATTCCCAAAGCTTAAAGCATGGTCCATTAAGATTAAACCCAGCAGTAGTAATAACAGAAATTAAACATTGTTTCATTTTTCTTGTGCCACCTTCAAGAAGCTTATACATCTGATTATCTTTATGAGCGTGATATTCATCTACAATTCCTAAGAGCGGTCTAAATCCATCAATAGACTTTGTATCTTTCCCTAATGCCTTTATAGTTGAATTAGTAACTAAGCAGTCTATTGTGCTTTCATATTCTTTTATTTTAAATAATTCTGATAAATCACCATCAGCTTCTATAAACTTCATTATTTCCTTGAATACTATTTTAGCTTGCTCCATCTTTGTGGCAGTACAATATATTTGTCCATATTTGTACCCATCAAAATTGCCATAAAATGTTGCAAGTATTCCGTTTAGAAATGATTTACCATTCTGTCTGCCTAATTGAACATATGAATTTCTAAACCTTCTATATCTAGTTCCTTTAGTAACCCATCCATTAATACTACCTAAAATAAAATCTTGGAATCCTTCAAGTTTAACTGGAGTTTCCTCTTCGCCCTCTGCAATTGTAAGGGTTTCAGAAAAATATAATATTTTAAGTGATTTTTCTATATCGAATTCATATTTATATACTGCTAATTTAGATTTTTCTAAATCATCTAAGTGCCTTTGACATGCTAATTTAACATACTTTCCAGCAATTGTTCTACCTTCAACTACATCTTTAGCATACTTGGTAACCCTATCTATCACATAGAATCACCTCACATAAACTTAGAGAACTTATTTTTAGGTTTTTCTTCCTTGGATTTTGGAACGACCAATTTACATCTACTAGAAATAGTTAACCCTAAGTCACTCGCACTTTGCCTGCACATTTTAAATAATTTTTCTTGCATTAATAATAAATCTATATATTTTTCATTATCGATACCAGTTTTTAATAATTTTTTAGTAACCTTTTGATAGTTATATTCCGAAACTATAAACCTTGCTAACGCTTCACAATCTAAATTACTTATAATTTCTATACTTATAAGTTCTTTAGCTATTCTATTGAATTCTTTTTTTAGATTACTAGGCAGATAAGAAGGCGGGTCAATTTTATCTGCTGGAGCTTGCACTTCACTATTTTTTCTTTCTTCTATTTCTTTTTTACTTAAATGTTTTTTACCTTTTAGCATTACCAAATCTGTTGGCTGTCTTGGTCTTGCCATTCTTCTTACCTCCTTTCAAAGATTTCATTTAGGGAGTTTTTTCTACAGAATAGAGGGGATGCGGTCACAACGGTAAAGGTTAAAACTTTTTTTCATACCCCTACCCTTTTAAATGGCGAATAAAAATAAAAAATAATTTAAAATAATTAATATTTCTTCAAATTTTCTCGAGTATTTATATTTTAATTCTTATACAATGTACTCACATGTAACGAACATTACTATGCATAACCTATAACTATTCGCTTACAAAGTAGCTAACATCAAGCGTCGCTACTTCTTTTGCATTGTGTTCAAACTTAATAGACCTAACAAGCTTCTGTTCTTCGCCATCTATCTTAACACTTGTAGCCATACCATTACTTACTATCTCTACTTTCATATTAACAATACTCCTTTATATTACTTAGTGTTACTCTTATACTATTACATATATCTTCTGCCACCTTATCTGATATAGTATTATTGTTATACAGTATATTGTCTATATCCTTTCTACTATCTATAAACATATCGAATAGTTCTTTAAACTGTTCTACTGTTATACAATCTACTATATGGTTATCTGTGTACAGGTCTATCATATAACCTAATGCTTGGTTATATCTTTGGTCATATTCCACTGTTCTCACCCCTTTATATTATCTTAATAGTAAGCACTCTATTATCATTGTAGATAATGTCATACTCTTTCATTAATTGTTCTATTAAACCAAATGTGTTTAATCTTTTAGCATCTAAGTTGACATTTGTTTCTCCATTATTACACGCTTCTCTTATCTCTTTGTTTATATAAGCTATGCACTCTTTTATGTATATTTCTTTCACTTTATCTTTTGTTAACAAATATTCTGTTCCTGGTGGGTCTGGTCGCGGTCTTGTAGCTGGTGTAACTGTTTTAACATTTGAACTTTTAAACATCTAATCACCTCTATTTATATTCTTCCTTATATCTTTGTACTATCTTAAATAAATAAGCTTGCATAGCTAACTTATCCTCTTTACTTTTCTTATAAGCTGTATGTATTTCCGCATGACTTTTATTGCTAACATATATTAAATTACTTATGTCATATACTCTGTTCTTATCTTCCTTAACTTCTTTTATATGATGAGATAACTCGCCTTTAACTATCTTGTTATACTTATATAGTTGATATATATCTAACCCATTAAATCTACTCTTACATTGCTGTGTTAACTTTCCCCATTGCTTATCCCTATATATCTTTGTGCTTTCTTTATCCCTATTATATAGATCATACTCTTTGTTTCTTTTCTTATTTCTTTTCTCTTTACATTTGTTTATACAATCCTCTTGATTATATGGCACTTTAATACCACAGTAAGGGCATAACTTAAATAACATTTATATACTCCTTTTAAAAGATATATACACAATAGAAATATACAATTGGTACATACAGCATTATCCCTATAAAATTTATTATTCTATAAGCTGTTTTCTTTCCTGCCACTGTATTTACTATACTTAATAATACATTAAGTATGCTTATTACTAATCCTATCCACGCTATTATTTTCAATTTAATTCCTCCCTTTAAGCAAAATAAAAAGGACACCATTACAGTGTCCATATGAATATAATCTCCTAAACTATTTTAGGTAAGTAAAAAGACACCTAGAAATTAATCTAAGTGCCTTTTAGTACATTACACAGTATATTGTATTTTTTTATTTTAACCCTTAGTGATAAGCTAAGAATTATTGCTATCGTTCCCTTTTAACGGCAGTTCTTTTCCAGTTACTAAGTTATCAGCTTAGATTTTTGCACTGTGGATAGCTCACACTTTATTAGAGCTGGTAAGGATTTGCACCTTACATACAAACTTTGTTTTTCACCCTTTGTTTGCGTAATGGGTTTATCAGCGTCTACCTATTCCGCCACTGCTCTATCGCCCACCTAAACAAGCCCCACATATACCTTATTCACCCATGTACTAGATATAAACCTAATGCTTCAATTTAATAAGGTATATTCTTCTGTTTTTACACATGGTAAATCAGATTATTTATATAAATATAAAAGCTAATGTTCCCGTAATTATCCAACATATACTTGTAGTTATATTGCTTATTTTCTCTATCTTATTTTTTGCCATCCAATACCCTATTATGTTTAACACAACATTTATAGTACTAACTACTAATAATAATTTTAACATATTATTCTCCTCTACAAAATAGGAAGCACCCAAATTAATGGATGCTTTGCAGTTGCCCTTGTACGATAAAATCCTTTTTCTATACTACTATTATAACACATTCAAAATCTTTATTTGTCTACACTTTGTCTACTTTTTGTCTACTTTTTTATAACTTCATTCCAATGTATTATTTCTTTTATTATCTTTTCTCTTTTTTTATATCCTGTTGCTCTACTCATATTTAGTTCATCCGATATTTGTTCTATTCCTAATTTCTTTTTATATTTTAGCCATATAAATTCTTTATCTTCTTCATTTAACATTCTTATATTAAATTCTATTGCTTTACTATCTTTTTCTATATTACTTATATCTTCTTCTAAATTAAGTATTTCTTTTTTCTTATCTGCCTGTTCTCTTATTAATCTATCTATAGCTTGCACTATGGCTCTTTCTGCATAACTTACACCTGTATTGGATGTTTGTACTCGCTCTCCACATGGTACAGCTTGTAAATCATGATCTATATTTACATTTGTATCTTTTATTCTTTCTTCTAACTGTTCTATTCTATCTTTCAACACTTCTATTACATCTTTTTTATATTTTATTATTTCTTCTTTTTTAAAATAGTTGTATAACATTCTCTCTGTTTGCCTAAATAAATCTTTATCTATTTTTATTCCCCCTTAAACACTAAATCTTTGTACCATTTAATATTCCTCCTTTATAACTTCTTCAAAATCTAAATAAAGCAAATTTGTTGATAATATTTGTACAGCCATTCCTGAATCATTGAACAAACCGATAAAACCCTTAAAGCTTTTATCAACTTTTACTATACAACCATTTAAATATCTTCTAAACGTATGATTATCAATAATCTTATAAGATTTATTGAGATTTTCTTCTTTTAAAACGTCCCATATCTTCATACTTAATCCTCCTTTATATACCATTCACCTCTTAATATTTCACCTGTTGTTGGAAAATCTGAATTATCCTCTGCATTTTCATTATATTTAATAAAATATTCTCCATAATTTCTGATATCTTTTGGTGCATAACTACCATAATAAAAATAAATTTCATTATTTAAAATACATTTTACTGTTTTACCCTTTTCATAAGCTTTAACAGCTTCTTCAAAATTTACTTTCTTATCTTTTTTAACTAATTTAAATTTAGTATTTAACCAATTCTTAGTTATCTTGCACCCAACCCACTTACGACCTGTGTTTGACCATGATTCTAAACATCCATTTTCAAATTTTACTTTTAGCCCTATATCATCTATAAATTCCCTATCTTCCGGAAACTCCATAATTTCTAAAATATTATATTCTCTATCATAATCTATTTTATTTATATCCATTATAAAAAATCTCCTCCCATTCTATAATTCCATAATTTAATTCCTAATTTACTTAATGTTTCAAACCTATTGTTTACTAACCAACTTTCTAATCTATCTATGGTAGAGGATTCACAAAACCACCAGTATAAATTGTCTAACATCTTTTTAAACATACTAAACCTCCATGTATTACTTTTCTAACACTCTAGTACAGTTTAGGTGTAGAAGTTTTGTTTCTACACCTATTTTGTTGTACTTGATTGAATTACGTAGTTTTAAACCCTTTAAATTTAGGCTTTTCGCTCATTATTTTTACTAATTTATCAAACTCTTCTTCAGTCATATTTATAGGTTTAAATCTATTCTTAACTTCACTAAAGGGCATTAAAAAATTCCTTAATGTATCTTCCCCATCTTTTTTATCTTTAACTGTTCCAGTTACATTGCTTATATATTCTTCTCGCGTCATGTTGTAATGTGTAGGGCAGTCTACTACTGTAGAAAATCTACAATATAACCCATTTGGTTGTGTAGATATAAAAGCTCCCATATAATCCCCCTTAATCTAACTAATAACTTTATCAAATTGATTTATACTCTCCAATATTTCTTTATTTCTTCTATAAGCTGTTGCTTTCGCCCCACCATACATAATCGCGGCTATGCAAGGAATAGTCTTATGTTTTTTATATTTTAATTCTATAAACATTTCAATTTCTTCTGGAGACTGAGATAATTTTAATAATCTATTTATCTTATCTCTTATTGGTTCTATTTCATTTTCAATTTGCCTAATTTTTGCTTTATTTTTTAGTATCCTTTTAATTATCATTTTTCGTTCATTTATAAGTTTGGTAATTTCATGTTCTATTGCACGATCACAATAACTGGATTGGTTTGAAGTTTGTACTTTATCGCTGTAGCTAATAGATATGGATTCTAATGGTAAGCTTATATTGGTTTCTTTTATGTCTCTTGTTATTTCTTCTTTTTGTCTTTCTAATCTATTACAAGTATTTCTTAATGATTCTATATTCCTTAAATTATAATAATATCTTTTTAACATTCTTTCTGTCTTTTTAAAGGTTTCTTTATTCATTTAACGCCTCCCTAACCAGTTTATAAATATTATTCTCTATAATCATCATATATTTGTAATGTAAAATATTTATCTTCTTCCCAACGTTTACTTACTATTATTTCTTCTTGTAATTCTTGTTGTAATTCTATCAATTCACTTATTTCTTTTAAACATATTACAGCTATGCCATTTTCCTTTTTTAGATTATATTTTTTTAATATATCTCTATATATTCCCATTTCGCATAAATCATCATACATCACTGACATAATATAAAATTTCATTTAATCACCCTCATTTACTTCATAAGTTATCTTTATTAACTGTTTCACTAAAAATCTAAATGCTATCCCTATCAAGATAAAACATATTAAATCTGTAAATATACTTACTTTCCAACTATATATTTTTGTTATAGCGAATCTAATTTTAACAACTAAAACTATAAAATTAATATTAAATCCTGTCCAAACATAATCGGATATTTTATTCCAAATTTTCATGTTTCCTCCTTTTATAGTTTATTTAAAATCTGTTGTAACACTAATATTTTTTTATACTCTTTCTCTATATATTCCAATTCTTTGTTTGAATCAAATCTCCTAACCTCTAATATTCTTTTTATAAAATTCCAATTTAAATTATTTTCTTTAATTTCTTCTAATGTATTCGCTTTATCTAGCATTGTATTAACTTTACTTTCAAATAAATCTGGTCGTCTAGTATCCACTAGGCAAACTATTTCCCTTTTATCTATATCATCTATAGTCATTTCACTTAAATTTAATTTATACATTTTCATCCTTCCTCCTTATACCGCACACATCTTTTTCCTTACAATATTTACAATCATAATTGCAAATTATCCTAGGTTCTTTCTTTACATTTATAACTGCTAAAACTATTGTAATCACTACTATAATTATACTACACAATATACCGCAAATCATTGATTTCACTTCCTTTTATCTATATTTATTTGTTATTTTTTTAATTTCTTTTAACCTTTTATTTACACGTTTATTATCTGTTAAGTCGAATAATACTTCTACTAAATAACTAATCTCTCTAAAATCTTCTACAATCTCATTTTTAACGCGTTCCACCTTATCCCCTCCTTATTAACATTAACCAACCGTTTATATCTTCTATATAATAATTTTTCTCATATTTCTTTGTTAACCTTACCTTTTCTTTAAAATCTCTATACTTTTTAGTCTGTGCTTTTAGAACCCCCATTTCCATACTTAACACCCCTTAAATATCTTGCTGGATTCTTAAAATGCTCTGGTAACCACTCAATTCTGCTTGTAATCCTTGCAACATTTCCTTACAAGTCTTATAAGTTGCTTCTGCTAAATCCCTTCTAAACTTTAATTCTGCCGTATTCCCTCGTGCTATATCTGGTATCAAAGTAGCTTGTACTTTCTGGTCTCTTAGTATTAAAATTTCTTTACCTAAAGCTAACCTATATTCCTTTTCAGCTTCTGCATACTCTTTCGCTTTCTTAGCTAAAGTATTAACACCGTCTTCTATTCTTCTACTTGTATCCCATATAGCTTTGGTTAGTTTCTGTAGTTCCATTTAATCACCTGCTAACTCGCGGTTCTTATATATATTTCCTATAACTTCAAAAGTCGCATTATAAAATCCATTTAATCCTATAAAATCCCTATGCCATCCCCAAACAACACCAAACTTATAATCTTTATACTCTACGACTTCATTATCACTTGCTATCACTTTGCCATTATTACTTATTTCTATGTGTAATATATCGCCCTCGTAAATTTCTTTCCCATTTCTGTCTTTTAAATCTGTGTATTGCATAAAAGTTTCTCTTATACCTTCATACTCCTGTATAATATCAATTGGTTTTCTAAGGAAGATAATATCCTCTAATGTAAAATACAGCATTTCTGGATCAGGATATTTTCTAAAAGCTCTAAATTTAATCTCTCTCACTTTTAATCCTCCTCTAAAATAACTTCTACTCTAGGATTTTCACCATACCATTTACTTATATAGCAAGTTATTACTTGTTTGTCATCATCGTATGCCAAGCCATTTAAACTGTCTAAAATAATCTTAGCTATATTGTCTACATCTGGCTTTTTTGTTGGTCTTATTACACCGCATAACATTTCAATTTTTTTCTTTTTATTTGTAGCTTTGGGGATTGGATAAAAAACTTTTATATCTGCTTTAATTGCCCCTGTAAGCTTCTCTCTTTTTGTTTGCTCTTGCCAACATAGTTTTACCCAATTCTCATAGTTAACTGTCTTATCGGGTGTGTATGTGTGTCCTGTCTTACTATTAAATCTTGGTCTTTGCTTTCCCATTGGCTTTCCATCTATAACTATCTTCATATCTGTTTTACTTTCCTTCCATAATTCTTTTTTAACACCCTATCCATGTTGTGTATTACGCACCCCATGTAATCATTTTCTATTTTTGTTTCTCTATCTCTTTTCCTCTGCTGCAGCAATATATAAGTTTTCTCTGCTCTTTCTTTATTACTCAACTTTATACCCCCTTATATAACTTTTTTACCTCCCATGCAAACTCTTATAATATCCTCTTTTTTATATTTAATCCCTTGTACTGGATACATTAATTTACTTAAACTTCTTATGGCATTTGAACTTATATTTAGTTCTTTTTGTATTTCTTCTAATGTGTAATATTCTTTTGTAAATATATTTTCTAGCCAGTTTTGGAAACCTAACTTTAATTGCCTATTAAACTTTTCTCCGTATTTCCCATGTGGTCCATAGTCCCCTTTATGGTGTTGTCCGCATAAGTAAGCAAAATTATATTTGCACTTTTCTAGTGGCTTGCATTCCGATCTATAGATTATATGGTGCAACTCCACCCCGTAGCTTGTACCACATACTTCACAATGCTTTATTTGTTTCATATACTTCCTTCTTTCTGTATTACCGTTTTATTACTCTAGTACACTATAGGTATAAAAGTGTGTAGATTATACCTATAGGTACTTAATCTTTATATTAAAAATTAAATAATTGTTAATTAGTTACAAAATTCTTCAATTATATTTAACTGCTCTCTCATTTCTTTTATTAATTCTTTTACAGTATCTTTTTCATTCAATTCAGCATAAATCTCAATATTTTCCGATAACAATTTTAAATTTATAAAATCCTCTTTGTATAACATTTATATCTCTCCCAACAACTTTCTACCACACTTAGGACAATATTCTATATCAAAATACCCTTGTGCAAGGGAATTTTTGAATAATACTATTCCTGGTTTATCATTTTCCAATTGAACTATTTGTGCTTTATTAGGTTGTGTTTCTTTATAACTCGGACTTTCTTTTATAAAAATATCTTTTCCAAATATACCTTCACAATGTTTGCACATATTTATCTCCTTTTATAAATTATGTTTATTCTTTCTTAATATTTTTTTCTACTAAAGTTAATATATCTGGTCTTGCTTTAAGCCATTCCTCAGCCTGTTCTTTATTATCCCATTTACATATTTTAAATAACCCGATAAACTCTTCTATTGTATGCCCTACTGGAATTACTTCTCCATCTTCTGTTTCAATATCAATTACCCATTTTCCAAATTCTTCATTAAATTTTGGTGTTGCTTTCATCATTTTTATAATCACTCCTAATTACGAATTTTTGTCCTCTATTCTTTTTAATTCTCTTTTTATCTTGTATTCTATTTGCTTTTTAATTTCATCATCATATATAGCACATATATATTTTAGTTCTTCCAATATAATATAAACGTCCGCCATTTCTTCTGTTATATTATCTATATTAAAAATAACCTGTTCCCTTTGATACTTGCTAATAGCTTGCTGTAACTCTGCTAATTCTTCTATAGCTACAAACTTCTGCAATGTTACTCCATTGCATTTAACTATCCTTCTGCATTGTTCTATTTGCTCTTTATTTAACACAATTCTTCCTCCTCATTTTCTTTTATAGTATATCTAAACCCATTCATTCTAATTGGTAGTGTTATATAGGTTATATTTTCAGAATAAAATATAACTTGTTTTTCTGGACTTTCAGCATAGATTTCATAGTTCCCGACATTTACATTTTTTAATAACTGTTTATCTACAAATATAAGTTCATCCTTTGTTTTAAATATTTGCATTTTATAATACCCATCCTCATATGAAAGAGGCAATATTTCAGCTTTTACTTTATTAGATATATCAAACCATTCTAATATATCTAAATTGTCCCATTTATCTATCTCACCATCTCTAATAACAAATCCTCTTTTTAAATTTTGGAAGGTTTGTTTTTTTATTATTTTTTTATAACTACTAAGTTTATTAGGTATCTTAAATCCTGTATATCCATCTACTACCACGAAAAAATTTTTATATGGCATGAATACAAACTTGTTTTTTAAAGCATTTTTAACCCATCTTTCAAATAATTTTATATCAGTCATATTCTTATCACCCCTTATTTCTCAAATAAATTAATAATCTTTCCTATAGGCTTATCTCCAATAACTTTCATACCATCACTTAAACACATTCCTATAGTTATATCCAGCATTTCTAATTGTTCTTTACTCAAAGCTACTGGATAAGCTACAGCATCTTTTACATAAACTAATGCTAATCCATCTTTCTTGCCATCTGTCATATTATTCATACTTATTTATCCCCCTCAATCATTTTATTACCTATACTTCCTAGCATAGTTCTAATACTTTGTGGTAACTGTTTTTCTTCTTTATTTCTTATTACAGTAGCCTTATAACTTCTCATAAAATTAGATCCTATAACTTTTTCAATTCCGTCTACAGTTTCTTGGCTCCAATTATGAAGTATATTATGGCTGCCTATTGCCCGTTGTATCTTTTCAGGTAACTTATTAAATTCTTCTTCAGCATTATAAGCTGAATTTTTAATGGCTTTCCGCACTAGTCCCCATGCTTCAATTTCTGTCATTTCACTTGCCCCACCAGAAGTTATATAGTTTATAGCTTCTATTACTTCCGCCACACTTGGTGGAAACTTATTTGTTGCTATAATCTTTTTAATAGCTACTTGTACTAATTTATATTCATGTTCTTCTAGCATACTTGACCATAAAGTAATCATCATATCCGCATCCGTTTTTGTTAATCCTCTTGCCCATTGTGGATATGCTGCCTTAATAATACTTAGTATCGTAATTGTTTCTTCCCGTGTCATTTACATACCCCCATTCAACATATTTAAAAATGGGTTGCTTGAATCTGTATTGCTTGAACTTTGTTTTATAGAATTACTTTCTTTTAATGGGAATACACCTTTCCAACTATTCATTATTGATTGTTCTAATATCTTAATTTTTATATCATCATTATTAGATAATTTATTTAAGTTTTTAAGCATTAAGTCTAATGCATTATTTGTCATTTTAGATTTTATTAGAGTTCTCATTTTTATAAATTCTAATATAGTATTTTTTAATTCTTCATTGTTTGTATATTCATCAATTATTGTATTGTAAGTTTTATTAGTACCTTCTTTCTTACTTCCTTTCTTTTTTTTCTTTTTCTCTAACTCTATATCTATCTCTTTCTCTAACTCTATATCTATCTCTTTCTCTAACTCTATCTCTGGTGGAGTTTTGTCGGAGATTTGTCCAGACATTTGTCCACTTATTAATAGTTTTTCTTCTTCTATCTTTTTTCTATAAAGTCTTTTTCTATCTGCTTCCGTACTACTTTCTCCTATAAAGTTTTGGATATCAAGCATATATATAGCTCCATTATCCAATACTTCTATTAATTCTAGTTCCTTAAATATTTGTATAGCTTTTTCTACTACTGCAACCGGCATTCTAGTTATATTTGATAACATCATTGCATTGTAAGGTATTCTTTCATTAATTAATAACTTGCCATCATTTTTTAAACTTCTAAGATATAATTTTAATAATATATTAGAATACATATAACCGTCTGGCATACTTTCAAGAATAACCATTTCATCACGTTCGTAAAAGCTTTCTTTTAGCTTTAAATAATAGTATTTTTTATTATCACTCATGCAGTTAAACACCTCTATCTTGCAGAAACTCTATTCTATCCTGTAAGCTTTGTATTTGGCTCTCTGCCTGTTCTAAAAGTAATTCCTTTACTGCTATTTCTTCTTCTAACTCTTGGTAGGTTATTTCATCATATAGATTTTTTTCTAAAAAGTTTTGTATTTTTTCTAGAACTTCTCTTGTACATACAATACTCAAGTCATAGTCAAACATTTTAATTAGATTTAAACAAAATCTATTATCTACTTCTTCTATATTTAATTCCGTTTCTTTGCCCATATATAAAGTTGCGCTTAACATTTAATTACCTTCTTTCTTCTGACAATTCACACATAATATTTTTTTAAACCTATTGGAACTAAATTTAGCAACATTTTCTTTTACAGTTATTCCACAACTACTGCAAGAATAAGTTTTATTGTTTGGTCGGTCTGTAGTAGTTGTATGTGGAATATCGCCTTGATTATTAGGCGTATATTTAGTTTTATCTTTTTCAAAATATACATCTGCGGCTATACCTAAACTTTTACAAGCTACACTTATCGCATCGGTTAAAGACATTTTAAAACACTCATCGCTGGTATATAGTCCGCTTCTTTCTTTAGCTATAAAACTACTTCCACCAGTACCTGTGATAGCTTTTGACCATTCAGAATTGTATTTTATATACAAATTGATATTAGTGAATGCAATTTTTTGATTATTGGAACCTTCTTCAATCCATTGTTTTGTTATTTCATAAAACCATCCTATGCCACATGGCCCAAATTCTTCAGTTAATTTTTTTATTCGCCACATTGGATTAATATCTGTCATTCCTTTGAGCCTTCCAGCTATTATTTCTTTTTTAGCTTCTACTGGCACTTCTCGCATTTTATTATAAAGTTCTAATTTATCCATATCTATTCCACCTTAATATTTATATTTTCTTCTTCTGTTACATCTATATACGGAATAACTTCACCAGTATTTTTATTAATTACTACATTATCTTTTAATATAAATTCCTTTTTAATTTCATTCTTATCTATTTCTTTTTTAACTCTAATTAAATTGTTATATCCATTAGATGTTAAATACTCTATAAAATCTTCTTCATTACCATAACTCCATTTTTTGTTCTTTCTACTTGTTACTTGTCCATAAGGTGTTGTTATTTTAGGTTTAGGGTCATTTCTCTTTAGTTCTCTATAGTATTCAACTAATAATCCGTTAAAGTATTCAAGTATGGCTAAATCACTCTTGGTTTCATCTAGTAGCCATTTATCTATCCTTTCCTTTTCTACTTTTGCTAGTTCTTCTTTTTCTAAAATACTTTCCTTACATTCTTTTATCTTTCTTAATGCCCAACTAGCACCTTTAAGATCTGTTATTTTAAAAGTTTCTTGGTTTTCCATTCTTCTTTTACCTCCCTTTTACATTTCTCTGCTATACATGTTTGTTCCCATAATAACTGTTCCTCTCTATCTGTAGAACAAGCTACCGCTTGGAGTACACAATGTATGCAACCCTTACAATAATTCACTTTACAAAACCTCTAATCTTGTATAAAATATATTTAATGTTTAATTTATTAAGTTTTTAGCTCCTGGCAGGGAGCTTTTTTTTATTTCTAAATTTCTATCCATTTTGACATCCTCTTAACTATATAAGCCTTGTTTATATTTAGTAACAATATGGCATATACTACTATCACTTTTATTTAAAATCTCTCCCAGTTCTTTAGGCGTATATATCTTTCTTAGGTCAAAAATCTCCTCTGCTTCATCTTTAGTTATTTTCTTTCTTTTATTTATCTTTCCGTATTCGTATAACTCGAAAGCTTCTTCTATAGTTGTATTTTTTATAATCGCTACTGCTAAAGCATACCAATTTTCTAACATACTCTATCTCCTCCAAATAATGTTTAAAAGAAATATTACTATAGGCACAGATATTACTGTAAGCCAGCCATTATCCTTAATCTTTTTTAGATACTTAATGTCTACACCTATAAAAGCTAACAGTATTATTAAGCTGTATATAGCTAATATAACTTCGCCTAACCTAAGCATTTTTAAATTCTCTTTCTATTTCTTCTAATGCTACTAATGACAAGTTTTTTAGCTTTTTAGCGTACTCCTCTGCATCTGCATTGCTGTAATTAAAGCTCTCTTCTATTTGTTGTATAAGTTGTTCATATGGTGTCATTTACTTTCCCTCCTTAGATATAATACTTTTCTTCAAAATACTTTTTAGGTACTCTTCCAGCTATAGTTATATATCCTTTTTCTTTCAGTTCTTTATTAAGACTAGCTACTATTTTATAAGCCTTGGATTTACTTATCTGTAACATTTCTGTTATTTGGTCAACTGTATAAAACATTTATATACATCTCCATTCTTCTTGATTGTTTATATTAAATATTTCTTCTTTTAAATAAACTGGAACTGTATAATTTTTTAATATTTCTTTTGCTTTATTTAATTGTTTTCTTTTTATTGCTTCATATCTAGTAACACCAAATTCTCTCTTTAACTGGTGTTGTATATCTGTATATACCTTGGTGCGTAATGATCTATCATTGTAGGCTTGTGTACGATACCCACCTAAAACTTTTATTCCTGTTTTTCTTACTAAAGCTTGCAACTCTTTACACTCCACATTAAAAAGTGGGATATTGTTTTCTAAGTTAGTTACCTTTTCTTCTATCTCCATTGTTTTATTATCTAGCATTAATATTGCTCGTAACTCTGTGCTGATTTTTGGTGAACTGCTTTGTTCCATTTGGTTAAATCTTTTAACATATTTGGCAGTAAATAAAACTCCTTTTTTACCTGTCATTTTATTTGCTACCATTTCACAACCCATTTTTGTAAGTAGGTAACATGGTTGTTCTTTATTCTGTGAATTTATATAAGTTGATTCTATGAAATAATCGGACTGGGGAATTCCTCCCTCTCCTAAGTAACCTATATAAGTTCTGATACTTTTCATTAAATCATTATGTGGTTTGCCTATCATTTCAGTAACTTCTCTACTATCTAAAGTTAAGTTTTTATTGTTTAATACTTGTAAATCATTCATATATTACAACTCCTTTTATTTACTTTTTATCCTTCATATGCTAACCTCTAATAAGAGGGGGTGCTCGATATGGAGGAACTTTTAGGCCAATTAGCGGTTGAGAAAGTAAAATTAAATCCAAATTTTTGCAATATGACTTCTAAAGAAATTTTTGAAGAATTTAATAAAATTTATTTGGAACTTATTGACTTATCTAAACCGAAAGTTACAGAAGAATGTATAAGAAATTTGTATACTTAATCTAACCACCTATTTTTGAAAAGTTTGTGGCAGTTATGCAAAATTCCAATATCTTTTTTGCTCTAATAACTGTCACATCTTTTTCAGTTAGAATGTTTAAAATTTCTTGCATTATTCCCTTTTCTTCTTCTGTAAATTGAAAGGTTTCATAACCTTCAAATTCTTTCAAAAACTCTTGAAGCAAATCAATATTAATTACTTTTTTCATAATCATTATCTCCTTTATAAACTCACTTTTAATATTTTTTCTAAATTTTCTTTTTCAGTTAATTTCTTACCGCTTGGGAAAACTCCATCTATAGTTGCATCTAAATAATCTGCTATTTTTCTCGCTGTTTTAACTGTTGGAACTGATTTTTCATTTATAACGTCATATATAAAGCTTCTTGACAATTCAGTTTCTTTTATTAAATCACTTACTTTTTTACCTCTTAATTCAAGCAATCTCTTGATGTTGTTTTGCACTTTCAACCCTCCTCTGTTTTGTTTTTGTGAGCTATAAGCGTAAAAAACCAGTTATTAATCCTATAAACACAAATCTTAATTTAATAAGTTTATGTTTAATTAGATTAACAACTGGTTCACGCTCTGGCTCACTTAATAGCTAAATAGCTATCGGCTCTGGCTTTGACTCTATGTTGTTTATTATTTCTATTTCTTGGTGGCACTTTTTACACATTAGATACACACCTTCTATTTTTTTAGTAGTATCAATCTTCAATAATTTTTGACCACATATCGGGCATTTAAACCATGCTTTCACAGTAGCATCACTCTTGGCATTCTCAATCACTCCTTTTGATTATTTCTTCTATATCCTTAAACACTTCGCTGTCTCCTTTCGTCCATTTATTAATTGTATTTTCAGCTTGTGTTAATCACTCAATCACCTCGTTTGTTTCTGTTATGTCGTTGTCTATGTGTATAATATACCCCTTTATCGGATATAATACAAACTTAGTATTTCCGTAAATTCGCACAAATTAAGTTATTATCATACTGTTTTCTCGCACAAAGTTCGGATATCTTTAATTTTCTAATATTTTCGGTTTACTTTCTCGGACGATATGATATAATACTTGTATGATAAGTCGTACAAATGAAAGGAAGTTTGAAATGTCTTTAGGTAATAATATAAAAGCTATAAGAAATTCTAAAAAAATGTCTTTGCAAAAATTATCTGATATAAGCGGTGTTGCAAAATCAACTTTACATGATGCTGAAAAGGGTAAGGTTAATCCAAGTGCAACAACACTAGAAAAAGTGGCTAAGGCATTAGATGTACCTGTTGCCATTTTACTTGATGAAGATATGACAAATAAAACAGCAATTGAAATAGATGCTGAAATGCAAAAGTATTATGAGAAAATTTCTAAGTTACCTCGCGAGGAAAAAGAGTTTATTAAGAAAATGTTAGATAAAATGTTAGATTAACCTTATTTTTATTTTGTTTATTACTTCTTTAAGTTTAACGTTTTCTTCCTGTAGTTTTTTTATTTGTTTTTTCATAATTCTTTTATTCATTTGGATCCCTCCTATACGTTAATAGTAACACAAAAAATATAACTGGTAGTTATATTTCCGACATTTTCCACATTACTTTTTTGTCGAAATTAGTATAATTATATTAGGTGATGTCGGAGTGGAGAAACTAAGGACGAAACTAGGGTATACACAAGAAGCCTTAGGAGAAAGAATTGGAGTTACACAGGTATATATATGTAGAATAGAAAACGGCGACATTGAAGGACTGACAATAGGAAAATTAAAAAGATTAGCACATGCTTTACAAATTAGTCCTGTAAAGCTATTAGACATACTATTAAAAGAAGAAAGGAATAGAAAAAATGGCTGTATATAAGAATGAACAAAGAGGAACTTATTTTTGTAGTTTTTATTACACTGACTGGACAGGTAAAAGAAAAAGAAAAAAGAAAGAAGGATTTAAAAGGCAAAAAGATGCCAAGGATTATGAAAGAGAATTTTTAAATAAACAAAGCAATAATACAGATATTAATTTCGAAAATTTAGTTGATATATATTTAGATGATGTTAAAAATAAGATAAGACAAACAACATTAAAGAATAAAAAATTTATAATAGATTCTCAAATATTGCCCTATTTCAAAGATATGGGAATAAACACTATTACACCTAACCACATAAGAAAATGGCAAAACAGTATTTTAGAAGATGACTATTCTAATACATATTCCCGTGCTATAAGTACCCAACTTAGTGCTATTTTTAACTTTGCTGTAAAATACTATGGCTTAAATAGCAATCCTGTTGTCAAAGCTGGAACTATAGGGAAAATTAAATCTAGCAATATTAATTTTTGGACTATAGAAGAATTTAATGAATTTATTAAACACATTAAGAACCCTAAATATAAATTGGCTTATACAATATTGTTTTGGACAGGTATGAGGGTAGGTGAGTTATTAGCTCTTACATTTAATGATATAGACTTAGAAAATAAAACAATAAATATTAATAAAACTTATGTAAGATTTAAAAATAAGGACGTTATAAACCCACCTAAAACTCCTAAAAGTAAAAGAAAAATAACTATACCATCTTCTCTTTGTGAAGAAATAAAAAACTATAAAAACAAAGTATACAAGTCAAACCCTCAACAACGATTGTTCTATATGCAACACGCATATTTAAGTAATAAATTGAAAACAATTTGTGGAAAATACAACCTAAAAAAAATACGTGTACATGATCTAAGACATTCTAACGCTAGTTTATTAATAGAACTAGGGTTTAACCCCTTATTAATTTCTGAACGATTGGGGCATGAGAGCATAGAAACTACATTAAATATATATAGCCACTTATATCCTAATAAAGATAATGAAGTAGCTATAAAGTTAAATGAATTATATTAGTACGTTTTTAGTACGTTTAAAATATTGTTTTCACATCTAATGGCTACATATCAACGATTATTCTAAAAATTATCATTATAGTCATAATATATTAATAGATTTTTACTGTATTTAAGGAACTATTAAGAATTAATTATATATTCTATTAATAATTAAGTATCCTAAATAGATTTTTTTGAACCACATTACTTTGTTATATAATTTATATATAAATAAAAAACATTTCATAAAAATATTTTTATGAAATGTTTAACTATATTTATGTAAATAAAATTATATTTATAATTAAAATATATCTCAATTCTATTTTTTTATATTAATTAAATCTATTCTAAAATTATAATCTAAGGATTATTTAAATACTTTAATAGATACCCAAAATACCCAATGTTATAAAACCTTAAATTTAGATAATTGTATTACCTTTTCTTCATCCTCAAAGTTTTCTAAATTTTTTTCTAATTCTTCACTAGCATAATCAAATAATATTTCTTTTGTTTTTTCCTTTGCTTCCTTTTCTGTTTCAACATAATTTGTCATACCAAAAAATGAACAATTATTATTTTTTAACCATTTTGTAAATTCCTTAAAAAATTTTTCTCTATCTTCACCCTGTGGTATATTTATAGCTCCATTTATAGCTATAGCATTTTCCCCAATACAGACTTTTTCGCTGCCTTGGGTTATCATTTTACACATAATCTAGCTCCCTTCAAATTTCCATATAATTTATGTGTTGAATTTTTATTATTTGCATCATTTTACAATAATATTGAATTATAGTAAAGTCTAATATACTCTATTTTTCCACTGTATTTTTATATTATTAAATTTGTAAGGTATACTAGTCTTTATTTTTAAAAATTATACGCTTTTCCATGCTTTTTCAAGGTTTTTCAAATTACATATATCAATAATATGTTTATATTCATAATATATAAATTAGAAGGATTTCCTTCTCTTGCAAAAATCCCTTGTATTTAATTTATACTAACCTTATTATCCTAACTCTCCTTTACTCCTTTAATTCAATGTAGGAGTTTTTAAAAATAAAAAAAGTAAAAAGAAACACAATTATAATTGTGTTTCTTTTTACTTTAAATACGTTATCAAGTTCTCTTTTGGTTTTAAAGGTAATATTAAAGCCTTTAAACAAGAGGGTCGCTTATAACTGTAGTTTTTGGGTTTTTTGGGGTAATATTATAAAGTTCCTCTAGGTAAATCTTTATTTACCAACAAAACTAGTATATATTATATTTTTTTATAAATCAAATAAAAAAAACTTATAAAGAAACCCTCATTTGAAAAGTTTTATTAATAATATCATTTTTAAAATTTTAAAATTGTCATAATATATTGAATATGAATTTTATAAATAAAAACTTTCAAAATTTTTATTATAAAAAATCAATCTATATATTATATAATTTTTTTCATAATAAATTTAAATTTATGAAGTTTTTCTTTCACGGGCATCTGTATTTATTTTCCATGCTTTTATAAAAATATGGATTTTTTCATACTTATTTATAATTATTTCCATTAAACGCAACCATATTATAAAAATTAAGTTATTCTTAAAGTAACATTTTGAATATCACTGCAATTTTTAATGCAAATAAATTATATAAATATATATTCTATTTATATATATATTTTATAATTTTATAAAAAATTTTCCACTATTTTAGTTGTAATAAAGCTTTCCTTTAAGTAAAGCAACTTTTGATTTTTTAAGTTCATTTTTCAGAATACACTTTAAATTGATATTAAGTTTATTTTCTGATACAATTTTAAATGTATTTATATAAAGTAAATAATTTAATAAATATAAAGTATATTTGGAAAGGTGGAAATTATATGAATTTTTTAGAAAATTTTATATCGGTATTAAATAATTATCTATGGTCTTATATACTGATAGCATTGTTAATAACTTTAGGTTTATTCTTCTCTTTTAAATCTAAATTTGTTCAAATTAGATATTTTAAAGAAATGTTTCGATTATTAGGAGAAGGTGCAAGTAAATCTGGTAGAGAGAAACATAAAGGTAAAAAAGGTGTTTCTTCTTTTCAAGCCTTCTGTATAAGTACAGCTTCAAGAGTTGGTACTGGTAACTTAGCTGGGGTGGCTATTGCTATTGCTTCCGGAGGTCCTGGTGCTGTGTTTTGGATGTGGCTTATAGCTTTAATCGGTGGTGCTTCAAGTTTTGTTGAAAGCACTTTAGCACAAATATATAAAGTAGAAGACGAACATGGTTTTAGAGGCGGTCCTGCTTATTATATGGAAAAAGCTTTAAATAAGAAATGGATGGGCATAATATTCTCTATATTAATAACTATAAGTTATGGTCTTGTATTTAACTCTGTTCAAGCTAATACTATTTCTTTAGCTTTTGAACAAGCCTTTGGTGTAAACACTTTAATTATAGGATTAATCCTAGCAGTCCTTACCTCTCTTATTATATTTGGTGGTGTTAAAAGAATTGCTAGAGCTAGTGAAATTATTGTTCCTATAATGGCAATAACCTATGTAATAGTAGCTTTATTTGTTATTTTAAAAAATATAGGTAGTATTCCTAGTATATTTTCTCTTATTATAGAAAATGCTTTTGGTATAAAACAGGTTGTTGGTGGTGGATTAGGAGCTGCTGTACTTATGGGCATTAAAAGAGGATTATTTTCTAACGAAGCTGGAATGGGAAGTGCACCAAATGCTGCTGCAACAGCTAATGTTACTCATCCTGCTAAACAAGGACTTATTCAAACTTTAGGTGTATTTACAGATACTATATTAATATGTAGTGCAACTTCTTTCATAGTTTTAATTTCTGGTAGCTATTTAAAAAGTGACTTAACAGGAATTCAACTTACACAAACTGCATTAAGTTCGCAAGTAGGTTCTTGGGGAAATACCTTTATAGCCATATGTATATTCCTTTTTGCTTTTAGTTCTGTAATAGGTAACTACTACTATGGAGAAACAAACATCGAATTTTTAAAAGGAAGTAAAACTAGTCTTTTTTTATACAGAATATGTGTAATAGGTATGGTTATTTTTGGATCTATTGCTAAAATTCAAATAGTTTGGGATATGGCTGATCTATTCATGGGCTTTATGGCTATAATAAACTTAATCGCTATAACTATGTTATCTAAAATAGCTTTTGCAGCTCTAAAAGATTATGATAGACAAAAGAAACAAGGTATAGAACCTGTTTTTTATGCAGATAGTATTGAAGGTTTAAATAATATAGAATGCTGGCCAACTCGTGAAGAGTCAGAAAAATTAGCATAATATTAGTACTATTTATCAAATTGATCATAATAATAGGATGTCTTAAAATAGATTTAATTTTGAGACAGAAAAGATAAGAAAATACATGTAATAAACATATGAATAAGCTTTAATAGTTCTAAATCTGGTGAAATTAAAATTTGACCTAATTTCTTAAAGGCACCATCTTTAGTCTTCATAAGGAGATTAAGTATGGTGCCTTTCCGTGGTGGAAAATTTTTAATATAGTTAGATTTAGAATTTTTTTATATTATCACATTCGTTAGATACTATTGAATAATATTATGAGAATATAGAGTCACACTACCGCAACTCCATTTTTAAAAAGGAAAATGACGGCTTTAATTGTGTTTCAAAACCGTCATTTGGCTATTGTCTTTGAAATTCTAATCCAGGAAAACTATCTGCCATCATTAAAGCTTTTTATAATCGCAAGACAGTTTTAAAGGTGATATACCGTTTCTCCTTTATTTCTTTTTAGCTTCTCCACTAGATATAACACTACCCACAATGCTTAATCCTCCTAAAATAGCTGTCCATTTTTGTGAAGATAAAGCTCCAAATAAAATCAATCCTACACCCATTGTGCAGTTAACAACTGCACTGGCTTGTAAAGTGCGTTTACTTGGGTTAGGCAATTTAACGTTCACTCCAACTAAATCATTTAATTTTTTACAAGTTGCATTCATTTCTTCTATCATAATCTTTCCTCCTAAAAAATTGTAAATAATAATTGTATTCCGTGATTAGCAATTATCACTATCCCAATAGTGATACATATCCATGCGGCTGTATTTTTTTTCTTGTTTTTATTATTCAATACCAATCCAACTATAATCAAGCATATCCCGATTATTACTGAAATTATGGAAAGATTGAACATTACTTCTCTACTTGGAACTGGTACAAATGGCGGAATTTCAAATAAATCCATAAAAATATCCTCCTGCTATCAATATAAATCAGATGTTATTATTTTCTTTATGACAAGTACAGTAAAAATTAGTCCAATGACGCCAAACGTTATTGCCACTGCTGGAACAGAAATTAACCCCGCAGTGCTTCCCTGTGAATTAGATGTTATACATACAATTATCAGAGAAGAAACAATTGTAGCAATTGTTGATTTTCTTATCATCCCAATATATAAAGGAACAAGACCTAATAAAATGGCAGAAATAATGATTACTAACTGAATTAAAATATTATCCAATTGATAAGTTATAAAACTTATGTATCTGCTAAATATATAGATAGCCATATGCTGGAATACTTCTGAACTCAAATAGAATATCAACATAATGCCACAAACCAAAGTAATCTTTGCTGCTATCATTTTTTTACGATTGATTGGATAAGTATATAACAGCATAATTGTCTTGCTTTGATATTCCTCAACAATAATTGTTGCAATCAATACAGATTGCCAAACAATCAAAGTAGTCTTTATAAGCAGCTTAGCTATTGCTATTGTGCTTAACTGCAAAGGGGGTAATCCACTTGGTATAGATTGCATCGATGTAGTGGCAAATGTGGAGGATACAGAAACACTCAAAGCTAAAATGATAATGTTTGCTAATATGACTCCCAACAAATGTGGTTTTAGGGGAAATCGTTCCAACTCTAATTTTATTAAATGCTTCATAAAGCATTTCCTCCTTTTAGCAATTCTAAATAGTAAGATTCCAACTCTATTCCTTTATCCACTATTTCTGTCATAGAAATTTCTTTTAATATTATGCCTTTATCGATCACACCAATCCTATCTGCTATCTTAGCCATCTCACTCAAAATATGACTGGAAATAAGAATGGTCGTTCCATTCTCACGATTAATTTGCAAAAGCAGTTCTCTAATTTCTGTTATACCTTGTGGATCTAATCCGTTGATTGGTTCATCTAAAATCAATAACTCTGGATTTGTCAGAATAGCTCTAGCTAATGCGAGCCTTTGCTTCATCCCCAGCGAAAATTCTTTGACAGGCTTATCACCTTGATCCCCTATACCCGCTATATCCAACGTTTTTTCAATATTTTGAATGTATTGTGCTCCCATGTAGCCACAATGTAATTCAAGATTTTTATAGGCTGAAAAGTTATGATAAAAAACTGGAATCTCAATTAAACTACCCATTTTACTAAAAACAGCACAATTATTTTCTGTCAGTTCATTTCCCAAAATACAAATTGACCCCGAAGTAGGTTTTAAGATTCCGTATATAGTTTTCATCAAGGTGGTTTTTCCTGCACCATTTGCACCTAAAAAACCATATATCTCACCTTTTTTTACATTCATTGTAATGCCAGACAGGATAGCTTTTCCATCAATCTCTTTCGTTAAATCATGTATCTCAATTGCATATTCCTTTTTCATCTGTTCACGCTTTCACGCTGTTCACGTTTTAATACAGCTAAAATATTGTTGAAAGTTCCTACTAAAGCATATTTTGTACTTCCTAAATGTGGACTAGAAATCAAAGAAACCAGTTCCCACCCATCATTTCCTAGATTATTAAATTCGTTTTTCATAGAAGATGAAAAAATAGATATAGGTTGCCCTATTTCAAAGATTATGGTCTTGTATTCAAATATGTCCATTAATATTCCCCTCTTTACTCAAAAAGTCTATCCATGACGCTATCTAATAAAAAATCAAATATTTCAAGATGATTGTATGATAAATCGTCCTTCATGCTCACTGTATACAGCAATGCACCTATTACAGCATATGCTTTTTCTTTGTCAATTTTCAAATTAAGATTGGCATGTTCAATTGCATTATCAAAAAACGATAAATTATCAAATTTCAATTTTTCCACGCTGTCTTTTGGCAGCTTGTTCAAAAAAGATAAGAAATCAGGATTGTTAAAATCATATAAAAATGGAGAATTATTATACTCCCGAAAAAGCCATTTTATAGATTTGATAAATCCTGCCTTGCTCCTATCATTACCAACAATGTCCTGCAACCCACTTTTTAGTCTATCTTGTACTCGTTCCAAAGTTTCACAAAATAAATCTTCCTTAGAAGAATATAATAAGTAGAACGCTCCTGTTGATATTCCAATCTTTCTTGTCAATTCTCCCACACTTGTTTTTTTGTATCCATGTACTGCCCAGCTACGTTCACATTCTACGCATAGCTTAGCTCTCAATTCGTCTTTTTCTGCATCTGAAAAACCTTTTGGCCCTTTAGCCATTATTACCCCCTCCTTATATCATGAATATATTTATTTTTTAATTCATAATATAAATATAATGATATCTTACTGTTTTGTCAAGACGAAATATATCCATTTATTTTATTTTTGCCACACATCGTAACTGTTGTTCCTAATACACAAAATACTCTCATATAAACTGATACTGGTGCGACTGCCTGCCATACAAAATAGACGCTCATTTATGAACGTCTAAAGTATCTGAATATATTTTAAGTGCTAAAAAAGGGACACTATTTGCAAAAACAGTATCCCTTAACCTTTTTCATATTCAATTTTCAATTTATATCCTTTGGTACTACCCTAGAAACATTGATTTTATTTGATTTTTTTATGTTTTCTTCTGGTAACTTGCTATTGATATAATCTTTCATGTAATCACTGTTACCTTTTATTAAATCTATGTATTTTTAAGCTGTAGCTTGCTCAATTTCCTGTTCTTCAGAAGCAACTTTTAGTTCTGCAACGGTTCTTATTTTATAGTTTTTAAATACTATTGATCCTAAGAATCCAGCAAAAGCTCCTGCCAAAGCACAGAATATAGCTGCTATTGTAACTCTTTTAGGATCATTAAATCCATACATAACCATAAGTCCTGCTATTGGAGTTGCTGTTCCTGTAGCATTATTTATTAATCCAAAGTGAGTTACTATGATACCTGCAAGTCCCCCACCTATAAAGTTTGTAACATACACAGGTATAGGATTTGCTGAAATTACATCTGCCTGAGTCAGAGGCTCTATTGCAACTGCTATAGTTGTGCTTCTATCTCCAAATTTTAATCTGTGAAATAACACAAAATTCATAAAAGAAGATCCCATTACAGAAAGAGCTCCTATAGCCATTGGCAATCCCTTAAGTCCTAACATAGCTGTTAACGCCATAGAACTTAATGGTGCTGTTGCAACTACTGTTATAACTCCACCTAGTATAAATCCCATTATAATTGGGCTTTCATTAGCTGCTACTGTTATTATACCGCCTATATTTAATAGTGTAGCATTTACAACTGGAGTAGCTCCGTTTCCTATTAATCTAGCTAAAGGTGCTACCAAGGCCACACAGACAATTAAATCTAATCCTTTAGGTACTTTCTTTTCTATTATAGGAACTATAAAAGAAAGTGCATAACCAGCTACAAAACCTGGTAATATACCTAATCCATAACATGAAGCTCCTATTAATACAGCATATACTGGTGAAACCCCTAAAGCTAATGGAACTAAAGTAGCTGCTGCTGCTCCGCCCATTCCACCTGCTGCTAGTCCGGTATCTTTTAATAATTTAATATGTAACATATCTCCGCCTACATAGCTTTGAAATGCCTCTACAAGAAAAGTAGCTACTGCTGCATCTGCTAAAGCTCCCATAGCTTTCATTCCTTTTGGCGCTTTTAAACTAAATAAAGAAAATGCGCTTAAACAAAGTAATAATAATAAAGTCCCTTTAAAAATTACCAATTTTTCTTCCTCCCCTTATAAAATATTGAAATTAAATTTAAAATTTTAAAAAATGCTAACGTTTTCCCTAAGGAATTCTCAATATAATTTAGCTAACAATTATTTATTATATCAAAACTTTTATAATTGTCTATATATTTTTTCAATTTTTTATTATTTTTTTCACAATTACGAATATATAATAATAAAATATACATCTATAATCTAGTGTATTGGTATATATTCTATGTTTTTCATAAAAAACAATTTCATAATTTTGTTTATTTCTATTATTTTCATATAAATGAATTTTTTAAGTCATCTTTTCGTAAAAAATGATTTTTTTAAATAACAAATTTAAATAATACTTTCCAAAACATTTAAGAAGTTATGTTTTTTATGCTATAATTAATGTAAATTATAAAACTACATTAGGAGGCTAAAATGCAGTTAGGTGAAAAGATTAAATATTACAGAAAGAAAAAAGATCTTACTATAAAAGAATTATCAGAATTAACAAACCTATCTATAGGTTTTATAAGCAATTTGGAAAGAGATTTAAATAGCCCTTCTGTAAGTAATTTACAGCAAATTTGCGAAGTACTGGGAATAAATTTGATGGAAATATTAAAATCTACAGAGGATAAAGAATATATTGTATGTAAGGATAGTCGTAACGAAATTTTTTCTACAGATGATAAAAAAATAAAATTTGAAATGTTAACTAATGGAAATAAGGACTTGAATGCCATAGCTATAACTATAGAAGGAAATACAGATTATAATGATACTTCCTGGGGGCACAATTATGATGAATTAGGTATTGTAGTAAAAGGTACTTTAGAAATCCAAATGAACTCTCAAACTTATACTCTTCATGAAGGAGATAGTATTTATTTAAATAAATTTACTCCTCATAGATATAAAAATCCTTGCGAAGAAATTAATGTAACCTATTGGTTTTCTGTAAAAGAATAACATGATACATATAATCTGTTTATTATAAATTAACTTTTAAATACAAAAAGTTAATTCCTTTGAGAAATTTTAATATAACTTTTACTAAAAAAGCACGAATTAATTAGTTAATTAATTCGTGCTTGTAATATTTATATATTAACTTGTCCAATTCTTGACTCAATCTCAATATCTCCCCTTCATATAAAATTGAATCCATTTCTATCAGATTATTCAATCTTTCTCTTGTTTGTTCTAAAACTTTACCCATCATTTTTACCATCCCTATACATTTTTTATAAAATACGTATCTTATTATACATTTTATTACCATAAAATTCAACTTAAATTATCAAAGTAATTATTAATTTTTATTATAGTAACTATTTTTTTTCTTTATATAGTATATATATTTATTTTTTTACATATATATTACTTTATCCCTACACTGAATCTTCAAGATACTCTAAAAATTTTTACATATATAATCTAAATCAATTATACTTACACATTTAAAATATATTGAATTATCTAATAAAATTTAAAAATGTTATTTTATGTTTCTTTACTTAATATAATTTATCTGCTACAATTATAAAGTAATATATTTTGTTATATTGTTATATTTTAACTGAAATAAATATTTTCATATAAGGAAGGATAAATATGAGTAAAAATCATAAATTTGATAAACACTTTAATAATTTAAACGAAGAAAATCAAGAAAAGTATATAGAAGAAATGCATGAAATGGCAGATAAAGCTGCTAAGAAAAATAATTTAATCTTTGGAGCAGTAGTTATACCTATTGTGATTGTTTGTATATTAGTTGTTAAACAGATGGTTTCTTTCTCCTTTAACTTGGCTAAAGATGATAACGGAGCTAAAAATAATAATACCGAAATAACTAAAGATGTAAAAAATAATAATAAAGGAACAGACAAGAAAGGGGAAAACAAAGAAATTGCTTTAAATGAAAAAATAGCTAAATATATACAAGATAAAAATAATAGACAAAAATCCTTTAAAGAAGCAGTCTCTATAAATAAAGGTAGTGAAAAAGGTGTTTCTGTAATATTTATATCCCAATTATACAGAAATAATGACTATGATATACCGAAAAATACTATAAGTACTAAAGGATTATTAGAAGATTTAAAGAAAAAGAATTGGACAAAAGAAACAGATTATACCAAATTACAAAAAGGTGATATTTGTTTTACTACTGTAGACAGTGCTGGTTCTCCATCCCATGCATATATTTTTATGGGTTGGGTAAAAGAAGGAAAAACAGATTATGCTTATGTCTGCGATGGACAAACTTCTGATTACGATGATACATTACACAAGAGAAATTTAAGTGTTTCTACAGCAAAAAAAGATAAAATAGCTTTCTTTATGAAAGCTCCTAATGAAAAATAATTATTAAAGCTAGTCTATTAAGACTAGCTTTTTAATATAATTTTTTATCTTATATTTATAATAAAAATGTTCTTCACCTAAATATACTTTATTTAGGTGAAGTTAAATTTAAAACTTAGGAAAATATAAAATTTAAAACTTAGGAGTCTATATATTATTTTATACACATTTTATATTACTATACCTATATTTTGTTAAAATCATAATTTTAATTTTTAGGTTTATTTGCATTTTTTTGACCACTTTGTTGTCTTAATTTAGCATCTTTATTTCCTTCCATTGGTTTATTAGGTTTACTATTATTATTCTTTTTCATAAGCTCTCCTCCAAAAATATTATTAAATATAATTTTAATCTCATCTATATTATTTATATATTACTAAAAAACATACTATAAATTCACATATTTAAAATTTCCCCTATAAAAATAAATATATATTTATCTTTATTAATTCCTTAATATATTTATTTTTATGGGGAAAAATATTAATATATTTTATATTTAGGAGGTTTTTTTATGGAATCTAAACGAGCTAAACAAATAATAGACTCTAAAAAATATATTCCTGTTTATTATAAAAATACACCAGTTCATATAGAAAAAGTAGACAATAAAGAAAATATAGCTCATATTAAAAGTTTAAACACAGATAAAGAAATAGTTGTTAATGTAAAAACTCTTAGTGAATGTAACAAATTAAATAACTAAAGATAATATATAATTTAATAAAAGGTGCCGAAAATTAGCCTTCAGCACCTTTTATTAATATTATTTTATTCCTGTATGTCCAAATCCTCCGCCTCTATTTTCTCCTATTTCTTGAGGATTTTCACACTCTATAAAATTAGCTCTTTTATATTCTTTGAATACCATCTGAGCTATTCTTTCTCCTTTATTTATATATATAGTTCCGTATGGATTGCCTTTTTCATCTAAGTATATCTTTTGCTTCAATATACTTAAAGAATTACTAGTATCTAAATTTATATCTTCTTTACTATTTAAATAATCAATTAAAGATATTTCTTTATATTTTTCTTTTAAAACTTTTAATACATTAGGATCTTTTGCTATATCATAGGGCAAATTAGCTATATCATATGTATTTTCCAATATAACTCCTACTATGTCTCTATAATCACTATCTATAGTTCCTGGACTATTAGGAACTCTTAAATTAGTTTTTAAGGATAATCCACTTCTTGGTCTTATTTGTGCTTCCAAGTTTTCATCCATAGCCATAACAAAATTTAAGGGAATAACTTTTATTTCTCCTGGTTTTATCTCCATATACTTTGTAGCATATAAATCACACCCTGCAGCATTTAAAGATCCATAACTTGGTATTTTACCATTCTCTAAAACCTTTATATAAACATTAACTTTATTGTCCATACTCCTTCACCTCTTTTAACATAATCTTATACTTTTGTTAAGTATACAAGTATATATTATACTATAAAAATATATGATTATAATATTAATAAGCAATTTTTTATAAAATCTATATTATATCTTGCAACTTTTGTATAAATTCACTAAAAAACTTTATAATAATTGTTTTCACTTTCTTAATTTAATGTTATAATCATATTTAAGTCGTCCTTTGTTGATATTTTTTTGTTTTTTATGTAAAACATTATGCTACAAAGTGATGATTTTTTATTTTTTATAGTTTTTGTTTATTTAACAATTAAGTTATAATAGGTAAATATAAAATATTACTAATTATATTTGAGGTGTTTATATGGAAAAGAATAATTTAGAAATATATATATCCAAAGAAGCTTCAGAGAATTTATCAAACTTACTAAAAGAAAATCATTACTCTTGTGTTAGGCTTTCCTATGTGAAAAGCTGCTGTGCTAAAGGACGTTTAGATATAATATTAGATGATATTAAAGAAAAGGATTTAAAACATGAATATGATTCGATCATATTAGTTTATAACAATGAAGTTTCTAATAATATAAAAAAAGTAGAAATAATTTATAAAAATAATGATTTTATGATGAAAATTACTCCAAGAGATACTAATGGTTGTAAAAATGGTTGCTGTAAAAACAGCTCTTCTTCTAGTTGTAATAGCAATTGTAATAATAGTTGTAATAAAAAATGTCCTTATAAGAACAAAACTTGTTCTAAATCATAGCAAAATCTCATTTAGGATAAAACAAGAGGACTAAAAATATCTTTAATCTTAAAGATAGCAAATATAAAAAAATACACATAATAAACATATGAATAAACTTTAGTAGTTCTTAATATGGTATATTTAAAAATTATTCTAATTCATCACAGCCTAGAAGACTCCAGGCATTAAAGCAATGAGGGTTCCTTACTTTGTTAGAAAATTTTTAATGAATCTATTCTAGAACTTCTTAGCAAAATGACTTAGTTTATTAAGTGTATTTTTTATATTTTAGGTGTTAAAATTAAATCTATTTTATTTCGATATTCACTCTTATTTAAACACATTATAAAATTAATCATCATCCTCCTTTTCTGTATTATGAACTACATCATCTATAATTATAACCATAGCTAAAATAAGACTTTGACTAGCCCCTTCTTTAATATCCACTTCATAGGAATCTCTTATAGCTGGAAAATGTTTTTTTACTCTTGCTACAGTCTCTCCAGCTTTTTCTATAGTAAAATTAATATCTAATATATCTCCTTTTACTTCATAATCCCCTATGATACTTTCTACTGTAAATCTAGGCTTTAATATACTTATGTCTTTTTTCATGGTAGCTACTTGGTTTCCCCCCATATATATCAAATAAGTAGGTAAAATTTTTATAAATTTCTCTTTAATATATACTAATTCCCTATCCTCTATATCGTATATTTTTATTTTTTTAAACATAGACATAAGTATTTTTTGTGCTTTATATAGTTTTTCTCCATATTCATTTTCTATTATATATTTATCAGTTATAGAAAACAATTTTTGTTTTATTATAAATTTCAATATGTATCATCCTTTTTATAAATTAATATAGTAAATTTATTCTATCATAATTTTAAGTATATACTATTAAATATATAACTTATAAGAAAACATTAAGAATTTAAAATAATTTTATTATTAAATATATTCTACTAAAATAAATCTAACTCTTCTACATAAAAATAACAATTAAATTTATTTTTTTAACATTACTTAATTATTTGAATTATAAAAAAACAGCCCTTTTACTATGAAAATCTCAATAATAAAAGGAACTGCTACAATAAATTAATAAGAAATAAATTTATTATATATTTATAATAATTAGTGTCTACATTAAATATTTATAATATTTTTAATTTACTTTTGATTACATTTATTCTTATATCATTATTTATTTATAATATTTAAAACAAAGTTTAATTATAAAATTATATAAATACTACTTTAAATTAATAGGCTTTACAATAACTTTATTACCTTCTTTAGATACAATTGCGTCCATTGAAATATCTTGAAAAACTCCATTATATTTAAATTCTTCTTTTGATATAAGTTCTTTAACTTTATTTTCATTACTATTAATAAAAAATATTTTACCATTAGGAAGAATTTTTATATCTTTTTTGTTAATTGGACTTTCTAACTCTATGTCTTTTTTATTAATAGTTTTATCATCTAAGCTCCAATAATAAATTTTTTCTATAGTTCCTTCTTCCCTATCACCTTTTAGTTTACCTATATACATTACATCCTTATCATCTACACCTAAAAGACAATGATTAGCCCCATCTCTTATAGTTATTGGATAGTCTTTTCCTTCTACATGAATATTTCCATCATTTTTATTTTCATAAACTACCCTATCTTCGCTATTCATAAGAGCTATTTCTCCTAAGTTATTTCCTAAACTTCTTATCCTCTCTAACTGAGCCATAGTATTTACTCTATAAATTCTACTTCTTCCTTGTTCATTTTTCACCTTTAAATATATAGTATTAGTAGCTGTGGATAAGGTCATATTTTTTATATCATAATTATTATTTGGCAAATTAATTATAGTTTTTTTCCCATTTTCATCTTCCAACTGAAACTTTTCATTTTTTTCACTATCATAAGAAAACAAAGCTAAGAAACTACTATTATTTTCTGCAGATTTTTCTCCTATAAATAATATATTTCTATCTGGAAGCCATGCTGTATAATTAACTGTTCCATTTTTAAACTCTACATATTTTTCCTCTTTTTTAGCTACATTTATTATGACTATTTTATTTTCAGTGTGATAAGATATATATTCTCCATTGTAAGATATTTTTATATTTTCTGCATAATCTGGCACATCTATAGAAACAGTTTTTTTAATTTTTTTATCTTCTTCTTCTACCTTATTTATTTTAAAAGTTTTAGCAGAAGACAAATAAACTTTATCCACGAAAAGCAGAGCTGCAAAGGATAAACCAATAGCGATTAGTGTCCAAACAAATATAATTTTAATTTTTTTCATAAGTAAGTCTTCTCCTTTAAGGTTCTACATATATGGAAGTGGCTACTGTTCTTTCTCCATCCCAATTACAAGGTCTATTTATAACTTTTCCTTTATAATACATAGTTGAAGAGGATCCTCCATCTAAATTACTAGCATTAACTACTCCTCTTTGCAGCAGTATATTTTCTACCTCTTCTAGAGTAGCTCCTTGTTTTATCCCCCTTCTCCCATCTATAACTAATAAGACTATAGTTCCATCTTGCTTTTGTCCTATAGCAGTTCTAGGATTTATACCTTCATTATAAGGTATAGGCTTTCCATTAATTATTAATGTATTTCTAAAAGACAAGGCCTCTACTACTCCCATTTTTAAAAGTTCATCTACAGTATGATCTCCTACAACTAATAATCCTTCTTTTGTAAATGCTGTAATATTAGCCTTTTGGCCAGGTTTAAAATCATTGTAAATAACTTTACCATTAGATATTACAAGTCCTTCTGGATAAGCTCCGGTACCTGTCCAAAGTTTACCTGTGGATGATACGTCCCTAAATCCACCACCATTTACAGCAGCTACAGCTCCATGCCTCTCAGCCATTTTACTAGTTCTTTCACCCATTTTTCCCATATACTTTGTATATCCTATTTTTACTTTTTGGGGGTTTTTGATTTCTAATATATAACCATCAAATTTAGCTGTATTTATATCATATCTTTCTACTGAATTACCATATTTGTTCTTTATTTTTATATCACCATAATTTTCCTTTAAATTTGAATTTCTTATTCCTTTATCCTTATTTAAAATTTTATTTATTTCATCCTTCGATAAAAAAGTAGTGGCAATATACTGATGCTTATATGTAGCCATAGCTGTTCCCACTAATGTACTTTTTACATTATCAAAAGGTCCATAAAAGGCAATCAATAAAGAAAAAATTCCACCTACTATAACTTCATAAACTAAAAACAAAAATAGTCTTCCTATAAATGATTTTTTTTTCTTTTTTCTATTTTTTCTTCTTTTTATTTCCTTTTGTCTCTTTTTAGACATAAATACTCCTTTTTTTACTTAAAAATTATTTATGATTAACATATAAATTATATTGTAATTATACATTATATTTGTAACAAATGAGTTACAAATATAAAAACAATCCAAATTATACCATTCAATTTGGATTGTTACTTTATAATTATGATTTATATTTTTTATTATAACTCAATTCTTAATAAATTCACACAATTTTATTATTAATAAATTTATTTTTACAATTTATTAATAACAAGTCTTACTATTTAATTTATCTTCCACACTCATTAATGCTTCTCCAAATCTTTGGAAATGTACTACCTCTCTTTGTCTTAAAAATGCTAAAACATCTTTAATGTCGTGATCATCTGTTAAATTCATAAGATGCTCATAAACAGTTCTAGCCTTTTGTTCCGCTGCCATATTCTCATGAAGATTTGTTATAGGATCTGATGTAGATTGTACATATGCTGCTGTCCAAGGTACCCCATTAGCATCCGCCGGATATATAGCATTGCCATGTTGTGTATAATAAGATCCTAGCCCAGCTTCTCTCATTTCCTTAGGTGTTGCATTCTCCATGATTTGGTATGCCATAGTAGCAATTATCTCTACATGAGCTAATTCTTCTGTTCCTATATCTGTTAAAAGCCCCTTAGATTTAGAAGTTGGCATTGTATATCTTTGAGATAAGTATCTTAAAGCTGCACTCAATTCGCCATCTGGTCCACCATACTGCGCCAGAAGGAATTTCGCCATTCCCAAATCTTTGCTCTTCAAATTAACTGGATATTCTAATTTTTTTTCATAAATCCACATATATTATTCACTCCTATTTAAATGTTTCAACTACATTTTTGAATATTCTCTTTCCCAAGGCCAAGGTTGTGTTGTCCACTGCCATGGAAATTTACTTTTACTGTAACCAAAATTGAATAAAGGTCCAAACCTTTCTTCATATGTTTCTTTTAATTCCATTAGCTTACATGAAATTTCATTAAAATATTCTAAAGCTCTTTTATTTTCAGGATAATTGTCTAAATATAAGTTTAATTCTACAGCCGTAAACTGATATTGTTGTAGCATTAATAATAACTCTTCTCTTGAACATTTATCTAACATACTATCTCCTCCAAATATAAATATAACCTTTTGTTAATAGCGAGATTTATATGGTCTATATAAATCTGGAAACAAGGTCCCTCTTCGCAAAGCCTTTTCAACCTTATAAATTCTTTTAAATTTTTGTGGACATATAAAAGCTCTTGCTAATTCACATTCCTCCATGCTGCCCCAAAAATCTTTTCCACATTTCATATTATTCACTCCTTGAAATCTTATTTTGCACAATAAAAAAGGATTTCAGCTAAATCCCTGGGCTTTAATAACATACTATGTAACTTATATATATATTGTCACAATTCATTTTTAATAACTAATAAAAATATATCTATAAATTTTCATGTATTTCTCAAACAATATAACTAAAACAAATACCTACTTTACCCATGATTTGCTTTTATTATTTAACAATTTTTTATTAAAATGGTATCATTTATTAATAGAATGAGTATATTAATTTTTACTATTAGGAAAGGGGTTTTTTTATGAAAATGAAGAAACTATTAACCATGGTATTAGTAGCCTCAACCACTTTAGTGGCTGCTGCTTGTGGAAATAGTAATACAGCCAAAGAAACATCTACAAAAGAAAATATTAAGGATGGAGGTAATCTAGTATTTTCCATACGTGGTGAACCAGAAATACTTAATCCAATCTACGCTTACGATAGAGATACTATGACTATGGACAATGCTTTATTTGCACCTTTATTTTATATGAATGGAGATAAAATTGATTACACTCTAGCTGAAGAAGTAAAACATTCAGATGACTTTTTAACTTACACAGTAAAACTAAAAAAAGATTTAAAATGGCATGATGGTAAACCTTTAACTGCTGAGGATCTAATATTTACTATGAAACAAATAATGGATGAAAAACAGAATTCACCTTTTAGAAGTGCCTTTGTTATTAATGATAAACCTGTAGGGGTAAAAAAGGTAGATAACTTAACTGTAGAATTTAAACTGCCAACAGTTCAAATGCCTTTTATGAATTCTTTGGCTCAGGTATCTCCTATTCCTAAGCATGTATTTGAAGGAGAAAAAGATATTAAAAAAAGTGCTAAAAATGAAAAACCTATAGGTTCTGGTGCCTTTAAATTTAAAGAATCTAAAAAAGGTGAAAGTATAACTTTAGAAAAATTTGATAACTATGTTGGTGGAAAACCTCATCTTGATACCATAACCTATAGAATAATTGCAGATCCAAATTCTTCCCGTGTAGCTCTTGAAAATGGTGAAGTTTCTGCTAATTATATAGATATTAGTGGTATAAGTAAATTTGAAAAAAATGAAAAATTGAAAGTAATTGCCTACGATGAAGGTATGGTAGATAATTTAGTCTTAAATTGTAAAACAACAGGTCTAGATAAAAAAGAAGTTAGACAAGCTATAGCCTATGCTTTAAATAAAGATGATTTAATAAAGGCTGCTTATGAAAGTGAGAAATATGCTCCTAAAGCCTATTCTCCACTTCCTAAAAATGCCCTATATTATACAGAAGATGTTACTAAATATGACTTAAATAAAGATAAAGCAAAGGAATTACTAAAAAAATCCGGTGCTGAAAATTTAAAACTTAAACTGGTTTATAGAAATGATAAAAAGACTTTAGAAAATCAAGCTTTAGTAGTTAAAGAAAATTTAAAAGATATAGGAATAGATGTTGAATTAAAAGGCTTAGAAGCAAATGCCTTCTTCCAGCAAATTGATGATCCAGCTAAAGCTGATTTTGATTTAATATTTAATGGCTATGTAATGGGTAGTGAGCCTGATGCTTATAAAGAAGTATTTATGACAGGTGGTGCTTTCAATGCTTCTAGATATAATAATAAAAAATTAGATGATCTATGGAATAAAGCCGCTGTAGAAACTGATAAAACAAAGAGAGAAGAAATTTATAAAACTATTCAAAAGGAACTTATAGAAGATATGCCTGTATACCCAATTTGCTATTCTAATGCCACAATAGCAGTAAATAAAAATGTGGGGGGTATAAAAGAAGCTAAAACAGCTCCTGTATACATGTTCCAAGACTTATCAAAACTTTATATCATAGAAGAATAAAAATTTAATAACTAAAAGGACGGTATTAATTGGATCTCCCCTTTTAATACCGTTTATTTTTAAATAAACCTGGCATTTTAAACTTTTATAATAATTATTTATTCTTATTTAGTACATTAAAACAATAAAATTTAGCTAACAATTATTATTTTATTTTTACATTATATGATAAAAACAATTAAGAAAGGTAGGATATATTTGAGTAAATACATAAGAAAAAGAATTATAGAAGCAATTCCTATACTTATTTTCATCTCTATAATTTCTTTTTTACTAATAAAATTAGCACCTGGAGATCCTATTAGAGCCTTTATAAATCCGAAAATGAAGCCTTCTGATATAGCTAGAATCAGACATAATTTAGGTCTTGATAAACCTATATATATCCAATATATCTTATGGTTAAAAAATGTATTAAAAGGTGATTTAGGTTATTCTCTAATAAACTCTAGACCAATTTCTACACAAATAATAGAGAGACTTCCTGCAACCTTACTTCTTATGGGTTCCTCTTTATTAATCTCTTTAGTTTTAGGTATAATTTTTGGAGTAATTTCTGCGGTTAATAAAAATAAACTTATAGACAACATTCTTTCAATAATCTCTTATATCGGTATATCTATACCTAGTTTTTGGTTTGCTATGATACTAATATACATTTTTTCTGTTAACCTTAAATTGCTACCTAGTGTTGGTATGCATACCATAGGTGTAGATTCTAGATTAGATGTATTAAAGCATCTTATTTTACCTTGCACAGTATTAAGTTTTGGAAACATATCAGTTATTACTAGATATATAAGATCCAATGTAATCTCTGAACTGTCTGAAGATTATGTTATGATCGCCTATGCTAAAGGGTTATCTAAAAAAAGAATATTATATAAACACGTTTTAAAGAATGCTCTCTTGCCTATTATCACTATATTAGGCATGTCCTTGCCTAATTTAGTAGCTGGTGCTTTTATAACTGAAACTATTTTTGGATGGCCTGGTATGGGTAGACTAGGTATAAAAGCTATATTTGGTTTTGACTATCCTCTTATTATGGCTATAACTATGTTAACTTCTGTTTTACTTATAATAGGTAACCTTTTAGCAGACATATGTTATAGCTTAATAGATCCTAGAATTAAAGAGTTAGGTAGGTGATAAATTTGTTTTTGAATGAAAGACTTAAAATAAATTTAAAAATACAATTTAAAGAAAATAAATTAGGATATATATCTCTATCTATAATTTTAATATTAGTTCTTTCCTCAACCTTTTCTTTTTTATCCCCTTATGACCCTAACAAAATAGATTTATCTAACAAATTAGCTAATCCTAGTTTAAAACATTTATTTGGCACGGATGAAATGGGTAGAGATTATTTTACTCGATCTTTATATGGTGGAAAAGCTTCTTTAATGGTAGGTTTTATATCTATGATTATATCCACAACTCTAGGAACTATTGTAGGAACCTTTAGTGGTTATATAGGTGGAAAAATAGATAATATAATAATGAGAACCATAGATATATTAATGTGTATCCCAACCTTTTTTCTTATACTTATAATTAATGCCTACTTAAAACCTGGTATAGAAAATATAATTATTATTATTGGATTGTTTGGTTGGATGGACATAGCTAGAATAGTTAGAGCTCAAACCCTTTCGTTAAGAGAAAGAGAATATGTACTATGTTCAAAGGCTTTAGGTGCTCCTAACAATAGAATTATTTTTAAACATATAATTCCAAATGTTATCCCCTCTGTAATGGTAGCCTCTACTATAAATATTGCATCTGCTATTCTTACAGAGTCATCCCTTAGTTTTCTAGGCTTAGGAGTTAGAGCACCTAATTCCTCTTGGGGTAGTATGCTACAAAATGCTCAAGGTTTTATTTCCTCATCACCCTACTTAGCTATATTTCCTGGACTTTTTATACTTTTTACAGTTTTAAACTTTAATATATTAGGAGATATTTTTGCCACTGCATTTGATCCTAAAGCTAATAAATAATGCTCCTTTAAAAATAAACCATTATATACGATAAAAGTACTGTATATATTTAATGGTTTATTTTCATTTATATTAACTATACAGTAAATCGTTGACAAAATGTTCACAAGGTTATATACTAATACTGTGTATAGTGTATATATACAGTATTAGTGATAAAGGAGGTGTTCTATTGAGCATAATTAAAGCTACTGATGTAAAAAAAACTTTCACTATAGGTAAAATGAATGTAGACATACTTAAGGGGGTTTCTGTAGAAATTGAAAAAGGTGAATTTGTTGCTATTATTGGTGAATCTGGTTCTGGTAAATCTACCTTTTTAAATATATTAGGTGGTTTAATGCCCCCTTCCTCTGGCGATATTTTTATAGAAAATGAAAAAATCAATGGTCTTTCTGAAAATAATTTAGCATTATTTAGAAGACGTAATATAGGCTTCGTTTTTCAGTCCTATAATTTAATCCCTCAACTTACAGCTTTAGAAAATGTGGAAATGCCTCTTATTTTTTCAGGAATTTCTAAAAAAGAGAGAAAAAATAGGGCCTTTGAAATGCTTAAAAAAGTTGGACTTGAAGAAAGAGCTCATCATAAGCCTTCTGAACTATCCGGCGGGCAACAGCAAAGAGTTTCTATTGCTAGAGCTCTAGTAAACTATCCTAAAATAGTACTTGCAGATGAACCTACTGGAAATTTAGATAGCAAAAATAGTATAGAAATTCTAAATATATTAAAAGAATTAAATGAAACTACTGGACAAACCTTTGTGATTGTTACTCACTCTTCTCAAGTTTGTGATTATGCAAATAAAATAATAAAGGTGGTAGACGGAAAAGTATTTAATAACTAATTATCTTACATAAAATTATTTAGGAGGTGCTCAATAATGAAAAAAAGTTTTTTCCCTTTAATATTTTTATTAGTTCTATGTCTTTCCCCTATTTCATTAGCTCATGCTGAATCAGGAAGAATAACCTTAAACAAAGTAACCTCTTCTCCTGAAATAATAGAACCTGGAAGTAAATTTAAGATTAATTTTTCTATAACTAATAATAAAGAAGCTAATCTAAAAGATGTAGTTATAACCTTAGTTGGCTCAGAAGATAAAAAAGTCTTAACAGGTTTTTCTCCTGTTGGAAGTACCAATGAAATCTATGTAGGTCATATAGATGGTGAAACTTCTAAAGATGCAACTATAGAAATGGCCTGTGATCCTAATTTAAAAGCTGGGAATTATAATATTTTAGTTAAAATAGGCTATAAATTATATGGAGAATATGTAGAAGAAACTAGAATAATAGGTTTAATTTTAGGAAATAAACCTAACCTACTTATAACCTCTTTAGATTCCTCTAATAAGAATGGAGAAGGCAAAAAATTATCATTAAACTTTGTTAATAGTGGTAAATCCACTTTAAAAGATGTAATGGTAAATGTTAAAGCTAAGGATAAAACCTTCACTAAATATTTTGGCACTATGGAATCAGAAGATGAAAATGAATTTAAACAAGATTTAAACTTATCTGGTGATATAAAAGGTACTGTAGAAATAAGCTTTAAAGACGAATTAAACAAACCTTCTAAAGTTTCACAAGAATTCTCTATTAAGGGAAAGATTGATGACACTAATACTACTAAAAAAGAAAAAAATAGTTCTGGTATACTAGGTTTTTTTAAAGGCCTATTAGGAATAGGTGATTAATATGAAACTTACTGACCTTGCAGAAATTATATGGAGAAACCTTTTAAAAAGAAAAGGAAGAACATTCTTAACTATGCTAGGAGTAATTATAGGTAGTATAGCTATATATGTAATAATATCCCTAGGAAATGGCTTTGAAAAATATATGTCCTCACAGTTAAATTCCTTTGGAGATGTAAACATAATAAATATTTTCCCCTATTCAGATTCTACTGCAACCTATCAAGGAGGCAATATAAAAAATAGGAAAAAAATATTAAATGATAAAACTTTAAAGGAATTAAATAAATTAGAATTTGTAAACTATTCAATACCCAAACTTAATACTAATGCAGATATAGCTTATAAAAAATCAGAAATGAAGTCTAGTAATTTAACAGGTATGTCATTTAAAAATTATAGTAAAGATCATGAACTTTTATTTGGCAAATATCCTAATGATTCTAAAAATGAAGTGATTTTAGGTTATAAATTGGCTGCTTATCTTTTAAATAAAAAAGACGTAGATAAAGTAAAAGAAGAAGAAATAAAGAAAATTCTAAGGAAAAAATTAAAAGTAAAAGTTTCTAGACCAAATGAAAAAGGTGAAGAAGAATGGATAACCTATACCGTAAAAGTAAGTGGAATCTGTAAACAAAATTTCTCAGATGATTATCAAATTAAAACTCCTTTATCCTTTACTAAAAATATATTAATCTATAAAAACAATGATGAAAAATTTCTAAAAAATAAAGGTTATGAAAGTATAGATTTAGTGCTTAAAAGCCAAGAAAAAAGCAGTGAAGCAGAAAAATATCTAAAGGATAATGGATATTTATATCAATCCCTTAAAGAAATGCAGAGCAGCATAGGTAAAACCTTGAGTGGAATAAAACTAATATTAGGTGCCATAGGGGGTATTTCTTTATTGGTAGCAGCCTTTGGTATAGCCAATACAATGAACATGTCCATACTGGAGAGAAAAAAAGAGATTGGAGTTATGAAGGTAGTAGGTGCCTCTGTAGGAGATATAAAAAAGATATTTATAGGAGAAGCCACAGCCATAGGTTTTTCAGGAGGAGTTGTAGGATTACTTATAGGAAGCTTTATAAGCTTTGTAATAAATACAATGCTAAAATCTAAACTTTCTACTTCTTCTAGTGGTGATGTAAAAATAGCTGTATCTAGTATAGGCCTTGTAGCTTTTGTATTATTATTCTCATCCTGTGTAGGATTTTTATCTGGTTTATACCCAGCCTCTAAAGCAGCTAAGCTAGATGTAATAAGCTCTATAAAAGATGAATAACTTATTTTTATAAGGATAATTAAAATTCCCATAAAGATTTAATAATGCAATTATTTTTCTTTATATATTTAAACAAATTTATTATATTATATAGGAGGTTTCATTTATGGAACAACAAGAAAATGTAAATACTAATTTAAACTTAACTTTAAAAGAAAAATTTAAATTTTTCTTTACATCCCCTTCCAAATTATTTGAACATTATAGAGAAAACCCTAAATTTGGAATATTATTTTTAATAACAACTATTTGTGCAATCATTTATCAACTAATACGCTCTAATCTTACAAAGGAAATTGTAAAAAAACAAATGGAAAAACAATTTGAAGGATTAGATCCTCAAGCATTAGAAATGACAAAAAAAACTATGGATACTATGAATAGTCCTGCTCTAAAAATAGGTTCCGGCCTAATAGGTGTATTAATAGCTGTATTTGGTGCGGCTCTTTTAATATTTATAATTTTTAAGATTTCAAAAGTTGCTCTAAGCTATCAACAAACCGTAACATTATATTTAGTGGCTGGTTTATCCACTTGTATAGGTAGTATGTTTAAAGCTATATATATGCTTATAAGTAAAAAAGCTGTAGGTATTAATGCTATCTTAAATCCTTCTGTAAAAAATACTTTAATAGCTAATATTGATATTTTTAATATATGGTACTATGTACTTTTAGGTATTGGTATTTATACTATGGGAAAAACATCTAAGAAAAAAGCTACTATATTAACTATAATATTAGCAATTTTAAGCATTGGATTTATTGTTTTAACTGCTTCGCTTACAATGAACAAATAAAGTAAATAATATTATTATGAAAACTGTTGCGAAAATATGTTTATAAACAAACTAAAGCGTGGAAACTCTCCACGCTCTTTATGTTATATTTAATAAATAATACAATACATACCTTTAATTAATATTTTAAGCTTTTACTTTTTACTCATTCAACTAATATATAACAAAATAAATAAATATGACATATAATTTAATATATACATTATAATATAAACAAGCAAAATAATAATGCTATTAATAATGTTTAGATGAAGCTATTCCATTATTTCAAATAAACTATAACTAAAAATTACTTAATAATACATATTTCTATAGTTATAATCTAACCTTAAACTTAATCATACATACTAATTATTTTACAATATAATAATTTCTATATAAACAAACTGGAGGTACAAAATGAATTTTATAGATATGCATTGTGACACTGTATATGCTCTTATAAATAAAAAACCTTGTTCTAATAAAAATATTACAGTAAGTGAGAATGAAACTTTATATAAAAACTCATTAAGTGTAGATATCAAAAAACTGAAAGCTTCCAATTCTTTAGCTCAATTTTTTGCTTTATTTATAGATGTAACTGAAACTAACTCTCCTTTAAAGACTGCACTCAATATGTTAGATTTCTTTCATAATGAATTGGAAAAGTACTCAAAATATATTGCACTTGCTAAAAACTATGAAGATATAAATAAAAACCTATCAAATAATAAAATATCTGCTTTTTTAACTATAGAAGAAGGAGCTGCTTTAGAGGGCAATTTATATAATCTTAGAAATTTTTATAGATTAGGTGTTAGACTTATAACCCTAACCTGGAATTTTCCTAATGAAATAGGATTTCCAAACTGCAGCAAAGAATTTATGAATAATGGCTTAACTCCCTTTGGATTAGAAGTAATAGAAGAAATGAACAAATTAAAAATGATAATAGATGTGTCTCATCTATCTGATGGAGGATTTTATGATGTAGTAAAATACTCAAAATCACCCTTTGTAGCCTCTCACTCAAATGCTAGAGCTATAACAAATCACTCTAGAAACTTAACAGATGATATGATAAAAATTTTATCTAATAAAGGTGGCGTTATGGGAATAAATTTTGAAAAAACTTTTTTAGGTCAAAGTGAAGAAGGAAAAATATCAGAAATGATAGCTCATATAAGACATATAAAAAATGTAGGTGGAATTGATTCAATGTGCATAGGCTCAGATTTTGATGGCATCGAAACTCCTAGTGAAATAAAATCTAGTAATGAAATAGAAAAACTAATAAATGCACTAAAAAAGGAAGGATTCCATGAAAGTGAAATAGAAAGGATAATATACAAAAATGCTCTTAGAGTTATAAAAGAAATTTTATAAGGAAAGTGCTATGCACTTTCCTTATATAGCCTTTTCTTCTGTAGAGGAAATTTCTTTAACTATGTTATATACTTCATCCCAATGGCTTATTCTTATAATATTTTCATTTTCTTTAATATGTTTATTATAATTTGTATCTAATAAAATCACTTTAAACCCAGCCTCTGAAAGTTCTACTGCATTGCTAGGATTGTCCTCTATAAATATATCACAATTTAAATCCTTAGCCTTATCTACCTTATAATGACTTCCTAAAACATATAAATCTCTAAATTTTATGGAATGATTTATTAAATAAGATTTTGTTAGAACCTCTAAGGATTTTTCTCTTGCTGTTACAAAATATATATTATGATATTTATTTAATTCATTTAATACTTCTTTAGCTCCCTTTCTTAATTTTTCTTCTGTATGAATTCTTACCTTATATTTTTCATAAAATTTCATATATTCTTCTTCTGTTATTCCTAAGACATCTTCAATATTATAAGCAATTATATCTTCTGGTTTTACATTTTTATTAAAATATTTATTACTTATGTCTAACCAATAATAAGGTTCTGTAATTGTACCATCTATATCTATACATATGTTTAGATTATTCATTATTCCATCCCCCTGTCTTTTGTTTTTAATTATATATTTTATATTTCAATATTATCCTTTTTAATGTCCAACCTTTATATTAACATAAAAATTTAAAAAATAAATTAAATTAAAGTTAATAACAAAAATATTAACTAAATACATTTTATTATATTCTAGTAAAAAAGCTTACAGTATACATTATATATATGCTGGTTAAATTATAAATGTACAGTTCTATATCTAAAAATAAAATAATAATCCTTTTTCTTTTTAAGGAGGTATTTTTAATGAAATCTGATGAAAAATCAAGAAAAATTAATAATAAAACAAATAATGATAGAATGTATGAAAAAAAGCCTGATTGGGATTTAGACAAAGACTATGAAAAAAGGCAACAAATGATATTAGATAGTGTAAGAGGTGTAAAATAAATATATTACAACTTAATAAAATAAAAATTTAGTTTTAAGGTTAAAAGCTATGAATTTAAAAGATTATTTTTTAATTCATAGCTTTTATTTAATTATTGAGGGTTCTAAAAAATCATAAAAAATATTCTATTAAAACTTTATTTTAAATATATTTAATAATCTCTTTGATCACCCTTTAAAAGATTTTCTATTTCTGTTCCTAATTCATGACCAGCAATATAAGAAGCCATTTTATCCTGTTCTATAGCATTTTTATGTTTATCCTTTCCTGATAAACTATCAATTATTCCAATCTTTGCAGAAGGTAAATCACCTACTTGTATATTTTTTATATCATTTATATCAAATTCATATTTACTCATTTTTTTCTCCTCCTTTTAATCATTATATTATTATTTTGTCCCTTCCTATAAAAAAAATTATAGGAAATAAATTAAAGTTATATCTAAACTATTATAAACTTGACTTTTAATAATTAAAATGATTTATTTAAAAATTTTCCACTTAAACTATTATTTATAAATAAAAGGATAAAATAATGTTTTGTTGAATTTTATAATGTAATATAGTTTAGATTGGAGGATAAACAATGATAAGTAACTCATTTGATAATCAAGTATTTGATTACTTTAAAAATATTGTGCCTTATTTACATCACTTTTTTTCTGAAGATATATTAGTATCTGTATGTGATAGAGAAAAATATATAAAAATAGATGGAGCTGAAAAATTTGGGTTAAGCGTTAAGGCAGGAGACTTCATAAGCAACCAAGGTGGAGATTTTGAAGCAATAAAAACAGGAAAAATTATAGAAAAAAATATAAGTAAAGATGTTTTTGGAAAAGAAGTTAAAAATATATCTGTCCCCTTTAAAGATGAAAATGGAAATATAGTTGGTTGTATAGCTATAGTAAAAAATCTAGCTAAAAATATTGAAATGTCTACACTTTCTCAAAATCTTTCAATTGCTTTATCTCAAATCACCAAATCTAGTAATGAAGTTTTAAAGACAATTCAAAATGTAGCTCTAACAAATTCAGATATATTAGAAAATGTAGAAAAAACAAATAATGAAGCTAAAAATACAGATGAAATATTAGAATTTGTAAAAAATATAGCTAATAAAACAAACCTTTTAGGTCTAAATGCAGCCATTGAGGCTGCTAGAGCCGGAGAATCTGGAAAAGGCTTCAACGTAGTTGCTACAGAAATAAGAAAGTTATCTAAATCCAGTGCAGAATCTATAAATAAAATTGAAGATATAATTAAAAATATTCAACTTTCCGTGTCCAATATTACTAAAAACATAAATCAAATAAATGTGTCTTTTCAGGAACAAGCATCTGAAGTTGGAGAAATAAATGCTGCCATTGAAAATTTAACTTCCACAGCTAAAGCCTTAGAAAATATTTCTAAAAATTATTAAATTTTATATATTATTTCAAAACATAAATCCTATAAAAAATTTTTGTGTAACCTAAATATTGAAAATTATTTATTTGTATTCAATCAATTAAATATAAATAATACGAACAAATAAAAGCTACGAAATTAAGGTGTTAATCCTATATTTCATAGCTTTTTCATTTAAAATAAAATTAATAGTTTATAAACTAGATTTTTCGGACAACGCTGTTTATTAGTTTAAATTATTAGTTCATTAACAATTTTTATATAATGCTACTTATATCTATTTTTTACAACCTGTACATCCGAATACTTTTTCTTTAAGCTTTAATCCTGCCTCAGTAACAGCCACCCCGCCTAAAGCCGTTTCTCTAAGACAAGATGGAAGTTGTTTTCCAACTCTATACATTGCCTCAACTGAATCATCAAAAGGAATATGACTTGTAACTCCTGCCATTACCATATCTGCTGTAGTTAAAGCACTTACTGTTCCTGCAATATTTCTTTTCGCACAAGGTATTTCTACAAGTCCTGCCACTGGATCACAAACAAGCCCTAGTATGTTTTTTATAACTATAGCTCCTGCATCTAAAGCTTGCTCTACGCTTCCTCCCATCATTTCTACTACTGCTGCAGATGCCATAGCTGCAGCTGAACCGCATTCTGCTTGACATCCACCTTCTGCTCCTGCTGTTGTAGCATTTTTAGAAATAAGTATTCCTAACCCAGAGGCTGTAAATAGAGCCTTAACTAAATCATCTTCACTTTTGTTTAATTTTTCTCCTGCCGCTATAACTACCGCTGGCAATATTCCTGCTGAACCTGCTGTTGGTGATGCTACAATCCTTCCCATAGCTGCATTAACCTCAGAGGTTGAAATAGCCATAGCCATAGCTCTTACCATAAAGCTTCCTGTTAGTGTATTTTCGCATTTAGAATATTCTTCTAACTTTAAAGCATCTCCACCTATTAATCCACTTACAGATTTAACTTCTTCTTTTCTTCCTATTTTTGCTGAATGTCGCATAACCTTAAGAGCTTTTTTCATAGTCTCAAATACTTCTTTTTCACTTATATTCTTACTTTCTGCTTCTATTTTTAAAGTATATTCCCATATTTTTAATTTTTTTTCATTACATACTTTTATAAGTTCTTTTCCTGTGTTTACGAACATTAATTTTTCCTCCTATTTTATTGGATTTATAATTTTTACATTCTCTATATCCTTAATAGCTTTTATTTCGTCTATTACTTTCTTTGGTATTTCTCCATCTGTTTCAAAAGTCATAGTTGCAGTTGTACCTTTACTTTCTCTAAAAACCTTCATAGCTCCAATATTTATGCCTTCTGAATACATCATTGTGCTAATTCTTGATATTATCCCTGGCACATCTTTATGATGTGTTACAATAGTAGGATTACCCCCAGTAAATTCCATAGATTGACCATCTATAGATGTTATAACTATATTTCCACCGCCTATAGAAGAACCTATGATTTCTGATACAGTGCCATCGGTTTTCTTAATAACAAATTTAACAGTATTAGGATGAGCATCCCCTAAATCTGTTTCTATAAATTCATATTTTAAACCTTTTTCCTTAGCTATTTCAAAGGATTTTCCAAGATTTTCATCCCAGGGATCCATATTTAATATACCTGCTATTAAAGCCTTATCTGTTCCATGTCCCTTGTAAGTCTTAGCAAAAGATCCATGTAAATAAAACTTAACCTCTTCTATATTGTCTCCTGATATAGAACAAGCTACTTTAGCAAGTCTAGCTGCTCCTGCAGTATGTGAACTAGAAGGTCCTATCATAATTGGCCCTATTACATCAAACACACTATAATCCTTCATTAATTTTTCCTCCTTAAAACCTATGTAAACCTTTATATTTAAAATAAAATCATGTATAATTAACTATATGTACTTACTTCAATTAGATTAAAATATTCATTCTATAAAATGAATCTATATGAATATGAGGTTTAATATCTGGTATTAACCTTAATAAATATTTTTTTCATATTTTTGATTTGTTTTTCACTTTTTTGAAATCCTCTATATCTAGTATACTTTATTTAATGATTTTTTCAATATTTTTTTAAAACTTTCTATAAATCTTTCAAATTTACAAAATATTGCTCTAAAATTAAATAGGATATATTTTTATAGATAACATACTTATCATCTATAAAAATACATCCCTAATTTTTATTAAAAATATTAAATTATTATATTTAAAGTCTACACAACATTTTTCAATATTTATATATTTGAAATTTATTACTCCCTCTTTTTTTGGCATCATACATAGCTTTATCTGCTTTTTTTATTAGTTCCTGTGATGTATCCCCATCTTTTGGGAAAAAACTTATACCTATGCTAGTCTTTATATTTACATATATTCCTTCTATATATATCGGTTCTCTAAAAACTTCTATTATATCCCTAGCTAAATCTTCAACTTGTTTTTCATAAGCTATATCTCTTATTAATATAGTAAACTCGTCTCCTCCAAATCTAGCTATTAAATCTTTAGAACTAATAGTATTTTTTACCCTTTTAGCTACTTGCCATAAAAGTTTATCCCCAGTACAATGGCCAAAGTTATCATTTACTTCTTTAAATTTGTCAAGATCTAAAAACATTATAGCTAATATGGTTTGTTTTTTCCTGCTTAATTTTATTTCATGCTCTAATTGTTTTAAAAAAGAGTTCCTATTAGGTAACTCTGTAAGAGAGTCAAAATAGGCCATTTGCTTCGTTTTATCATTGTATATTTTCCGTTCTGTTATATCTCTTATATATGTTGCAATCCCCAATTCCCCTTCTATATTTATTAATTTTGTTGTTTCCTCCCCATAAAAATGCGTTCCATCTTTTCTTTTATGTACTCTCTCAACAGGCTTATCTCCTATAGACATATTAAACCCTATATCTTTTATGGATGATTTAGGTATTAAGTCTATCATATTAAGCTTTTTCATTTCTTCTAAGGAATATCCAAACAAATTAAGAGCAGACTTGTTGCAATATATTATATCTCCATTTAAATTTCTAATTATTATTGAGTCCGCAGATAACTCTATAAGATATTTATATTTTTTAATTGTATTTTTCAATTCTATTTCTTTTACTTTATATTTGGTTATATCATAAAGTGTAATAAAAAAAGCCTGTTTTTTTTCTGTATACAATAATACTTTAACCCACTTTTTAGTAATATCAAAATAATCTTCAAATTCCATTTTTTCTTCTTTATATAATAAAAGTTTTTCTAAGGCTTTCATTATATTTATTCTATGACTTTCAAAAGACCTTATATCTTTAGCTTTTTTATTTTTTATATATCCTTTTGTAAAACCCGTTAAATCTTTAAAATAATCATTAGATTCCATAAAAATAAAATCCTCTAACTGACCATATGAGTCCAAACTTATTTTGCAGTAACAATAAGCTATACCCATTTTTTCTATGACAGATAACTCTATTTGTTTTATTAAATTTTTCTCTTTCATAGTTTCACCTCTTATGTTCAGTTATATTATACTATTAATATATTCCCTATAATTTCAAATAAGTATTTATAATTAAGGAATTTTGCTAAATAATTATTTTTTTACTTTAATTATATAAAATTGCTAGGAACCCAGCACCATGTACTGGGTTACTAGTTAAATTATACCATTAAGCCATTTTAACTACTATATCTTTTTTCATGGAATCCCAGATTTTCTCATCTTCCATTCCTAATCTCCATAAAGCTATCCCTTTTATACCTTTATTGAAGGCTAATTCTGCCTTTGCGTATATACTTTCAGCATTTTCGAACCAAACTTCATGATTATTACCATTTTCATCTATATAACTAAACATAGGCGTTTTTGTTTCTTCATCAAATATTATATCTTTTCCATATCTATTAGCTATTTCTACAGCTCCTGCATAAGTAACATAAGTATTTCTTCCTGTAGTTAAATTAAAATCAAATCCAAACACTGAAACTGCAGCTACTACTTTATTTCTCAGAACTCTAGTTATAGTATAATTTAATACTCTATTCATCCATCCTATTGAAACTACTGGTCCCGGTCCACTACCTGGCCATCCATGTTCGTTATATAACATAACAATAAATTCATCTACAGCACTTCCTATGATTCTATAGTCAAAAGGATCTGAAAAAGGATTAAAGGGCTCATCGCTGACTCTTGCTGGCACAGAAGCTGACAAATAATATCCTCTTTTCCTTAATTCTCTTCCCATTTCTAAATATAAAGAAGATAATCTGTCTCTATCTTCTATATAAACATCTTCTATATCTATATTTACACCATCAAAATTATACTTTTCTATTAAATTTATCAAATTGTTTATAAAGATTTGTCTATTTTCTTTAGTAGATACTAATTCTTTAACTAAATCTTTAGCCTTTGTAGTACCACCAGGTCTATACAATAGATTATGAACTACGGCTAATATTCTAACATTATTTCTATGAGCAATATTCACCAATTCTTCTACATACTCATCTGTAAACTGTCCAAAATTTTCTATTGCTGTAGCATCATTAGGATCTATCCTAAACATAAATAAACATATTTCAGATATTAAATTTCTATTAGTAACAAAAGATTCGTAAGAGCTTGGTAAAGTTTCTCCTTCTTCTAATGTATAAAATCCATCTACAGCTACTACAGGCTTCATATTACCATAAGTTTTAAAATCTACTATAGTTTTTGATACAAAACCTTCATTTCCATTAAATAATTTTATTCCATAAAAATCCTTATGCACATTTATGATCGGAAGCTTAGCACCTTTATCCATTTTGTATAATACTTGTGAGTTTATATCAGGTCTGCTTCTTATATTTCCATCCTCTACTTTCATTATAGCTTCAGTATAAATGGGTATATAAAGTATTTGTCCAATACTTAGGTTTATACTATCTAAATTATTCAATACCATCAAACTTTCTACAGTAGTATTAAATTTTTTAGCAATAGAATATAAACTATCCCCTCTTTTTACTTCATAGATAGATATAGGTATAAAAATTTGTTGTCCCACATACAACTCATCAGAAACAAGTCCATTATATTCTTTTAATTGTTCAACAGTTATACCATAGGATCTAGCAATTTTGAATAAACTATCTCCTGGTTTAACTATATAACTTATATTAGGTTGTCTCCACATATATATTCCTTTCTAATATTAATTACACTCTTATAATATTCATTATAATTTTTTTTGATTATATAATTATAATACCTTTACAAAAGAACTACATTGTTTTGTAAAACATTAATCTTTGCCCTTATTAATAAATTTTGCTGTAATGTTAAATAGCATTTTTCTCTTTCAAAAGGAGAACTCTCTACATCTTTATAAATATTACTAGATTTTATATCTAATTTTTCTATTTTGCCTAACAAAATTTTTTTATCTTTTATATAATTATTAAAATCTACAAAAAAAGCTTCTCCTTCTTTCATATTATTAAAAAATAATAAATTTATGTTTATAGCTTTACTAAAATCCTTATGTGAAATTATTCCTTGATTTTTAGTTGTAATAGAATTTTCATTTATTTTATCTAATGTTATATATTCTATATAACTTCTAATATAACCACTAATAAACAATTCAGCCTTATTAAAATTTAATTTTATTAAATTAGCCTCTTCTATAAAAATGTTATTTTTAACTTCTTTTATATCTATAAATGTATCTTCTATTTTGGTAAAAACTATTTCTGTTATTTCTGTTCCAAAACTTGCTATTACTATAGGTACTTTAGAAAACGTATTTTTTCTTATATTGTTATTTTCTTTATTTAATTCAGTATTTATTTTAGAAACCTGTTGACTCTTTTCATTCTTTAATTGAGTATTTCTATTGGCAATCTCTTCATTTTTCTCTTCTTTTAATTCAGCTTTTACTTTAGGAAACTGTTTCTCTTTCTCTAACCCATTCTGTTCCTTAAGAATCTGCTTGCTTTTCTGATTCTTTAATTCAATATTTACCTTAGGAAGCTTTTTTTGTTTGTCTTCCTTATGTTCCTTAATAATCTTATTACTATTCTCATTTTTTAGTTCAATATTTGTCTTTTGAACTTGCTTACTTTTTTCTTTATTCAATTCATTATTTATCTTAGAGAGCTGTTGATCCTTCTCATTCTTTAATTGAGTATTTCTATTAGCAATCTCTTCTTTTAACTCAGCTTTTACTTTAGGAAGCTGGTTCTCTTTTTCTTCCTTATGTTTATTCACATTCTGCTTACTCTTATCATTTCTTAGTTTAATATTTTCCTTGGAAATTTGTTTATTTTTTTCTTTTTCTAATTCAGTATTTATCTTGGAAGCCTGTTGACTTTCTTCATTCTTTGATTCATTATCTCCCTTAACAATATGTTTACTATCTTCTTTCTTTAATTCAACATTTGTCTTAGGAGTCTTTTTACTTTTTTCTTTCCTTAATTCAATATTTACATTGGAACCCTGTTTCCCTCTTTCATTCTTTGGCTCATTGTGCCTCTTTATAATCTGTTTACTGTTCTCTTTCTTTAATTCAACATTTACCTTAGGAAGCTTTTTTTGTTTTTCTTCCTTATGTTCCTTAATAATCTTATTACTATTCTCATTTTTTAGTTCAATATTTGTCTTTTGAACTTGCTTACTTTTTTCTTTATTCAATTCATTATTTATCTTAGAGAGTTGTTGATCCTTCTCATTCTTTAATTGAGTATTTCTATTGGCAATCTCTTTATTTTTCTCTTCTTTTAACTCAGCTTTTACTTTAGGAAGCTGTTTCTCTTTCTCTTTCTTTAACTCATTCTGTTCCTTAAGAATCTGCTTGCTTTTCTGATTCTTTAATTCAACATTTGTCTTAGGAGTCTTTTTACTTTTTTCTTTCTTTAATTCAATATTTACATTGGAAGCCTGTTTCCCTTTTTTATTCTTTGACTCATTGAGCCCCTTTATAATCTGTTTACTGTTCTCTTTCTTTAACTTAACGTTTCCCCTAGAAATTTGTTTATCATTGTCTTCATTGAAGCTCCATTTACTTTTTGTATTTTTAAATTTAATGCTTCCATTGGAAAGCTGTTTATCTTTTTCTTCCATAATTAATCTTTCCATTTTATTTAGATTGGATAGATTAATTAGATTATATATATTGTTTTCTTTTTCTTCTTCTTGCAGTAATTGAAATATAAGTATAAGTATAATAAAATTTTTAAAATTATTATTTTTCACACTAGAAATTCCCCTTAAATATAATTACTATAAGAATATTTATTTGATTTATACATATATTATTAATAAACCCTATCCACTCCAAATAAAAATCCACATATAAAATTAGATAATTTAGGAGAAATCCTTTCTCCTAAATTATCTTAAAGTTGTTTATTTAGCATTATTTATTAGTACTCTTATCATTAGCGACTTTTCTTATTATTTTCTACACATACTTCCTGTACCAGCGTCTGTGTCATTTACAGCTACTTGTTGTAATTGTAAAACTTTTACTCTAATGTGAACTACCATTTTCTCTAGTAATTCATCAAAAACCTTTTCTCCGTGTTCATAACAAGGTTTTCTTTGTATATCTGCTTCAAATATTCTAGCTCCTAGCAATTCGCAGAATGGTTTCTCTACAAGTGTTATTGAATCTTCTAAAAATTCTTCACAAGTTAACTTTCCTAATCTTTCTTCTTCACATTCACACTCACAATCACATCTACCACAGAATAAATCTGTTTTTTGTTGAATTCCTCTATTGCCTAATATTGGAGGAGTTATATAGGTTACTTCTGTTACGCAAGTGAATGGTATTTTTTCTGTAGTGTGTTTTATTTCACCACTTACTACATCGTGTTTTACACAGTCTGCAGTAGCAAATTCTATATTCTTTCTAACAAATCCACTTAAGAATAATTTTCCTGTTATTGGAACACCATTTTCTATAACGCCTGCTCTTGGTAACAATTCACATTGAGTTAAAAATACATCTTTTTTAATTCTTTTTATTTCAAAGAATTTTTCTTTTAACTTCATTCTAGCTTCTACATCTATTTGAACTTCTTTTTCTGCAAGAACTACTGGTATCTTAGCTACTACTGGTGTTGTTACAGCAGTTGGTGTTATATTAGTTCCTTCACATAATGGTAAAGTTTGACTTTCTATTACCCTACCACAATCCTTATGGCAGTCATGATCAGCTGATTTATATGAATTTGAATCGTAATTACCTCTCATTTCATCCATTGACATCATTTATTCCTCCCATGTTATAAAAATATTTTATTTAAAGCTTATTTTATTAATTATTATTACTTGTAATTTAATTTTTTAGCTTATACTATATATTATGATGGACAAGCATTTCTGTTACTGAAATCAACTTTTTTAATTTTATTGTTTCTATAAATATTTCTAATTTTTTACCCCTCTATATACTATTCTTTCAAATACATATTAGTGAATACTAAACTTATTATATTATGCCTTTATTAAAATATATACTTTTCACTTTTATGTTAGTTTTTAATTTTAAAGTATCTGTTAGCATTTTTTTTAATTTAGAATACATTAATATTGTAAATAATTTTATAGGAGTTAATATGATGTATCCTTATTTTTATTACTTTTATTATGATAATTACATGAGAGGGCCAGCTCCTCCTCCAATGCCACCTTTTATGACACCGCCAGGTGGTTTTTCTCCTCAAGGAGGACCTCCATCTACACCACCTCCAAACATTCCTCCAACTAAGCCTAGTAAAAGTGGGCCTAATGTTAAAGCTGTTGATCCTGGTTCTATAAGATTCTGTAGATATAAATTTACTTATATTTGGCCTTCTAGAGGAAAACCTTTCTGGATGTGGATTGTATATGTAGGGAACAAATCTATATCTGGATGGAAGTGGACTGGATATAATTGGGCTTATGCTGGAATTGACTTAAATAGAATAGATAGTTTTCAATGTTATTAATTAAAATTTAATTTTATTAATATAATTCTAATTTTTCACAAAAAAAATTTAAGCTTCTACAAGAGTTTTAACTCTTTTGAAGCTTAATTTTTTATATCACAATATTCAGCTTAACACTCTCACATTAGCAAATTTAGATTCATTGTTTTCTTTATCCTCCAATAGATTGCTATAAAAATTACATAAAAAAGAATTCCTTATAAAAAACTTACTCTACAATTCTTGATATAAAAATAATTTTAATAATTATATAGATATATCCTTTTTATATAACATCTCTATATGTGGAATATTATCCTCCAAATAAACCTCTGATACCGGTTTAAATCCAAAGCTTTTATAAAAATCCATTAAATAATGTTGTGCTGAGATTCTTATAGAGTTTTCTTTTAAATTATTCTGTATAAAATCTATGGCTTGTAAAATAGACTTTCTTGCCAAACCTTTACCACGATAATCCTTATCCACTAAAACCCTTCCTATAGATATTTCATCATAAGATAAGCCTTTTTCTAATATTCTTAAATAAGAAATAACCTTTCCTTCTTCCATATAAAACAAATGATATGCATTTTTATCTTTACCATCACAATCTTCATAAGGGCATTCCTGTTCTACAATAAAAACTTCATTTCTTATTTTTAGTATTTCATATATTTCTTCTACGCTCAATTCATTAAACTTTTTTATTTTGAAACTCATAAATTAATCTCCTTATACAAAAATTAGTTCTCTTAAGTTATATTAACATTGATTTTTTAACATATTAAAATATAATGTTTTTACTACAACTATTTTATCACCTAGAGTTCCTTTATGTCTAATATTTTGTTTTCCTATAAAATTCCTAGTCACCTTTGCTAGAAAACTATTTTTCAAACTTGCTATTTCTTTAAACTTTTAGGAAACTTTAATTAAAAAATGGCCATAAATGGGAATCTCCATTTTTATTTTTATGATTAAATTTTATCCGTAACTGCTTTTTTAATTAATAAATATTGTACTCCCATTACTAAAATGCTTAGTATACTAAATGTTAGAATTGTTATATATGGATTTGGATTTTCACTAATTCCAAAAGCATTTTCAATAAATATGCACACTTTGTTATAAATATCATAAGGAAAATTATTTACAAATATAATTAATATTATTGGAATACAAGATATTATTATTTGACCTAATTTATTTAATCTAAAATAAATCATAGTTATTAATAGACCCATCATAAATACAAATACATATAATACAAAAGTCCATACACAAGTTCCCAATAAATTTGAAACACTATGATCTAATGTCAATTCCCAAGAAGCATTTACACAATATGTTATTTGTCCATAAATCATATCAAAAATAGTAGGACACCTCATAAAAATATTGTATACTCTATTTATAATTACATCAACGAAAACCAAAACTGCTGATATTATTATACCGTACTTTATATTTCCCCAATAAAAACTCTTTCTTGAAATATTATTCCCTTGTGAAAAATAAAAAGAAGATTTAAATGAATTTAATGCCACTATAAATATAAAAATTACTGTTGCTGAATCTATACCATTTACCTGAGTATTATAATCTGTAAACATAAATTTTTGTATTAATGTTAATATTAATAACCCTATTAATATACTATAATAAGTAACTATAGATTTTATAGAAGTCTTTAATTGAATTTTACATATCTTATTACTCTTTTCCATTTATTACTCCCCCATATTTGTTAAATATATAAACAATTTTTGAAGTTCTACTGTGCTAATTTCTAATTCCAGTTTCTTTATATTATCTAAATCTTCTTTAGTTCTTTCTTGTAAAATTGTGGCTTTTTTATATGAACCTAAAGTTTCTATATCTATTGTATTTTTAGATGTTATATATTTATCTACAGCTTCATTGTTACCTGAAACTGCATAAGCTAAATTAAGCATGTCTTCAACAGAATTATTTTCTATTATTTTACCTTCTCTTAATATAACTGCTTTTTCCAAAATGTGAGAAATCTCCTCTATTATATGAGTAGATATTATAATTGTTTTTTGCCCATCATTATAAACCTTTAATAGCTCTTTATAAAAAAATTCTCTGTGATTAGCATCCAATCCTAAAATAGGTTCATCAAAAATTAAAATTTCTGCACATGAGGCTAAGGTAGCAATAATTTTACTTATTGATTTATATCCTGTTGATAAGTTTTTTACTTTTTTCTTTATATTTAAATTAAACATTCTACTTAGTTTAATAGCATATTCCATATCAAAATCTTCATAAAACTCTTTTGTCCATTTAAAAACATCTACTATTTTCATTGATTCAGGGAAAAAATTTTTTTCTTCCATAAAATAAATCTTAGATAAAGCCTTGTCATTTTCATAAATATCCTCACCATCTATTAAGATTTTTCCACTATCTAAAATAGCTCTATTAGTTATAAGATGCAAAAGAGTTGTTTTCCCTGCTCCATTCCTTCCAAGAAGTCCATATATTTTTCCCTCTTCTATATTAAACGAAATATTTGATACCACTTCTTTCCCTTGATATGATTTAGTAACATTCTTTATTAATATATTACTCATTTTTATAACCCCCTTTTATCATATCCATTATTTCATCTATAGTTATTCCTAACCTTTTAGCCTCATCTACAAGGCTCAATATATAACTTTCAAAAAAATTATTTTTTCTTTTTTCTTTTAACTTTTCCTTTGCGCCACTACAAACAAACATTCCTAACCCTCTTTTCTTATAAATTATTTCTTCACTTACTAACAAATTGAATCCTTTCCTTACTGTAGCTGGATTTATTTTGTAAGTTACTGAAATTTCTGTTGTGGAGGGAATTTGGCTTTCTTCTTCATAAATTCCTTTTAATATTCCATCCTCAATGGCATTAGCTATTTGCTGGTATATCGTAATATGCTCATTAAAATTTAAATTCATTATTATCACCTCGCTACATAACTAGTTAGTTACCTATGTAACTAACTATATAACCTTCTTTATAAAATGTCAACACCTACCTAAATAGTTATATTGCTTTAAAATAAAAAAATCCCTTTCTATTGAGGATTTTTTTAATAATTTTCTAATACATTATCAAATTCTTCTAAAACTATGATCTCATAGCCATAGGAATTTAAATCTTCTTGTATACAATTTTTTAATTTTAAATCATAATTCCTTTTTAAACAATTTATGCGTTATATTCAAATCCTTAACATGGTATGAATATTGAAAAAATAGATCCCTTTTGAAGTTTGGATTTTACTTTAATATATCCATTTTGTTTTTCTATAATTTGTCTTGATAAATATAATCCTATACCTACCCCTTCCTCATTTTCACTGCCTTGTCCCCTATAAAATCTTTTAAAAATGCTATTTATTTCTTTCTCATCTATGCCTATCCCATTATCTTTTATATCTATTCTTGCAAATATTTCATATTTTATACTATCAACTACAATAGTTCCATTATTGTTTGTATATTTCACAGCATTGTCTATAATGTTAAAAATAGCTTCTGTAGTCCAATTTTTATCGATATTTAAAACAATATCTTCTGCAACATTAAACCTAATTTCTATATTTTTATCTTTTGCTTTTTTATATACTTGCTTTATTGCAATTAAACAAACATTATTTATGCTTGCTTTATTAGGGGTTAGTTTAATTATACCACTTTCAAGCCGTGACATTTTGATCATACTTTCAAGTAAAAAGCTTAGCTTTTCAATCTGACTTTTCATATTAAAATTAAACTCATCATATTGCTCTTTAGAAATTGAAGTATCTTGTAAAATCTCATAATACAGTTTTAAATTTGACAAAGGAGTTTTTAGTTGATGTGAAATATCTGAAATTAAGGATTTTATCTCATCTCTCTCATATTTTATTCTTCTATTTTGCGCTTTCAGTATATTAGTCAATTTAATAACCTGAGATTGAAGTTTTGATAACATATCATCATTTAAAACAGAAAAAACTTCATTCTCATTCATGTCTGTAATAGATTCAATAACCTCTGAAAGTTGTATTAGAATATGTTCCATGTATTTCTTTAAAACATATATAAGTATTATAGATAACATTATCATTAGAATTGAAAATATTGTAATCAACATCATAAAATTTATATTTTTATATTTAAACCATGCATATAAATCAAACAAAATACAGCAAAACACTATCATAAAAAAATACAAAGCTATTTTAAAATTAAATTTCATTAAATCTCACCCCATGTATATCCAGTTCCAAATATAGTAATTATATACTTAGGTTTTTTAGGGTTGTCCTCTATCTTTTGTCTGAGTCTACGAATATTTACACTTAATGCATTTTCATCTACAAAATTACCATTAGCATCCCATAATTTTTCTAATATTATTTTTCGAGGCATAACCTGATTTTTATTTTTAGTGAGTAATTCTATGATCTTATATTCTGTTGTAGTTAACTTTATTATTTTTTCACCTTTTTTTAAAATCATCATGTTATAATCAATAGTTATGTCTTTATACTTAAACGTATTTTTATCTTGTATATTAGTTCTTTTTAATACTGCCTTAATTCTTTGCCTTAAAATTTCCATAGAAAATGGCTTTGCTATATAGTCATCACATCCTTTTTTAAAACCCTCTACCATATCTTGATCCGTATCATTAGCTGTTATAAAAATTATAGGCACCTCTGAAATCTTACGAATTTCTCCGCAAAGCTTTAGCCCACTTTTATGCATTAGTTTTATATCAAGTAATATTAGATCGATATTATTATTCAAAAATTCATTATATCCCTCATCATAACTATAAGAGCTAATAACATTATATTTATCTTTCATCAGTACATATTTTATACCTCTATTTAAAAGTCTGTCATCTTCTATTATTAATATATTAGTCACAAAATCACCCCTATAGTAAACAAATTAAACTTATAAAAACTTAATCTATCTCATTTTAATCATTTAATTTTTCTATTTACTAATTTTATTTATCCATATTATACCATGAAATTAAGAGAGTGTCTGAAAATATGATCTATTTTGAGGCACTCTCTTAATATTAATACTTATTCTGATTCTCTTAATCTTTCAACAATAGTTTGATTATTTACATTTACATATATAACAAAAGGAACTAATATTGATATTAAAACTAAGATTGGTGATGAAATTAAAATTGGAGTTAATATAAATTTATATTTAAAAAACCATAAACTTCTTCCAATTGTTTTGACAATTGTTAAAGATGCTATACTACCTAATATTATAGATGTGACTATTGATCCTAAAGCATAGAAAACTCCCTCTAATATTAGCATCTTATTTAGTTGTTTATTAGTCATACCTATACTTTGTAACATTGCAAATTCTCTTCTTCTTGATATTATACTTGTAAGTATAGCGTTTATAAAATTTAATATTCCAATTGCTCCAATTATTAAACTAGTAACACCACCTACTAATAAAAACATATTTTCTAATTTTTTAAACTCATTTTCATATTTTTGTTTTGATTCATAATTCATTTGTGGTTCAATAGTTTTAGTATAGTCATTTAAAAATTTTTCTGTTTTGTCTACATATTTATCATCTACATCAAACACATAAGACATTGTTAATGGTTTTTTTATTTCTTTTTTTAATTCTGATGATGGAATACATATTTCTGCCTCATCTTTACCTGAATATCTAACAGACATTTTGTATTTAAGTTCTGCTTTTGCCATAACTTCATATTGTTTAGTTACATTATTTTCTAGTTTTACAGTAACCTTATCCCCTATTTTGCATTTACTTTCTTCAGTCCTGACTCTCCCATTATCATCTGAACCTAGATTTTCAATAATATACTTACCTGTTTTAAATTTTTCTAAATCTATTTTACCTTCAACTACATTTAATTTAGATAAAGGGAAATCATCCATACCATACAATTGTAAAGGTGATTTTTTGCCATTAAAAATTATGCTACTAGGTTCTACATTATAATAAATTTTTCCTCCCCCTTTAATTCCGTCAAGTTTATTTATATTACTAATCATTTCTTCAGATATAACATCATTTTCCGTTGTAAAATGCTTATTCATACTAAAATAATTAGCATTAGCTACTATAAAATCAGCTGCTATCTCATGTTCTATAAATTTATCCATACTAAAACCTTTTACAAAAGTAACTACTGAGTTAAGAATTATTAAACTTAAGGATATTGAAATAACTACCAAAATAGTTTTCTTCTTATTTCTTAGCATATTGTATTTAGCCATATTATAAATCTTGCCACCATTTGAAGACCTTTTCTCTTTTTTAAATTTAACAGTAGCATCTACATATCTTGTTGCTTCTACTGGAGAAACCTTTGCTGCAATTTTACCAGGTTTTCTACAACTTATTAGTACTGTAATAATTGCAAATACTGCAGATCCAATAAAAATAATAGGACTAAAGGATATATAACTTGTTTTAATATTACTTGTGCTTATAATAATAGGTAAAAGCACATTTCCAATTATATAACCCAAGATAAGACCAATTGGAATTCCTATAACAGATAGCAACAGTGCTTGATTTTTTATAAGTTTTTTTATTTGTTTTGAAGAGGTACCAACTGTTTTAAGCAATCCATAAAAACGAATATCCTTGATTACAGATATCTGAAAAATATTATATATTATCAAATATCCTGTAAAAATAATTAATAAAAGTGCTCCAACACCTGCAATTATAATGGATGGATCTTTATCATTGTTTGTACTTAAATAAGCCCAATTTACTCCAAAGGCAATGGAATTAGGTGATTTATCGAAGCTAAAGCCACTATCAGTTATAACCTTTTTCATTTTTCCCTCAATATTTTTACTATTTTTAAACATAACATCTGCATTTATAGTTCCTACATAATCTCCTGGCTTATGAAGTTTATTAATTCTATCTCCAATATTTTTATCAATAAATTGCTTAGATACAAACATCATGCTGGCAGGCATAACCTCATCATGTTGCCAAAAACCTGATAAAATGAATTCTTTAGAAAATTTTTCTTTATCAATATAATATTCTACTCTAACCTTTTCTCCTATTTTATGCTGCACTCCTAGCAAGTCAAGAACAGCTGTGTCTGTTGCTATTTCATTTTCCTTTTCAGGCATCTTTCCTTTTGTTGGACTAGAAAAAAACATTTTTGCTTGGGCATCTGTAGCATATCTAATTTCAGTATAATGCTTCAACAATTCTATATTTTCCGCTGAATTTAACATAACAGAATATCCAAGTTCTTTTATGGAAGGATGTTTTTTAATTTTATCAAGTTGATCTTGTGTTATATATTTATAAGTTCCATGAGCACATCCTCCTACTTGTCTCATGGTTTGCTGTTCAATTGAATTTTTCATTCCCATGCCTATAGTAAACAAAGACGTAAATAATATAGTTGTTATAGCTATTGCAATAATTGCAAATATATTTCTGATTTTATTAGCTTTTATACTATTTTTAGTAAGCTTTTTTATAATAGCTTTATTATTATTTTGAAATTTCATAGGAGACACCCCCAACAATCTTACCATCCTCAATATGAATTGTTCTGTCAGCAAGTTGTGCAATTTCTTCATTATGAGTTATCATAACTATTGTTTGATTAAACTTTTTGCTTGTCATTTTCAAAAGTCCCATAACCTCCATACTGGTTTTGCTATCAAGGTTTCCCGTAGGTTCATCCGCCAGTATTATAGATGGCTTTGTGGCTAATGCTCTTGATATTGCAACACGTTGCTGCTGACCTCCTGAAAGATTATTAGGCATATTATTAATCTTACTACTTAAACCTAAAACTTTTATAATATTATCTATATATTCTTTATCAATTTTTCCTCCATCAAGCTCTATTGGGAGTATAATATTTTCGTATACATTTAATATGGGTACAAGATTATAATTTTGAAATACAAAACCTATATTTCTGCGTCTAAATACTGTAAGTTCATCATCACTCATTGCAAATATATTTTTATTACTTATAATTACATTTCCACCAGTTGACCTATCAAGTCCACCTAACATATGCAAAAGAGTACTTTTACCACTTCCAGATGTGCCTACAATGGCTACAAACTCACCTTCATTCGCTTCAACATTAACCCCATCTAACGCTTTTACTCTATTAGTCCCTTCTCCATAGTATTTTTTAAGATCTATAGCTTTTAATATACTCATTAAAATCATCCCCTTAACAAATTAAAATTCTAATTTTATCCCATGACTACCCGCTCTAGTACTCCCATCTTCTGAAAGTTAAGAGTAAAGAGCAGCTACATCTCTGGATAATGATTTCTAAGTTTTAGTGGGAGTAAAAGCTCCCCCTAAATCCGAGAACTCTGTTTATACTATAATGTAAATTATAAATTACACATCTTACAATTTAGTGACAAGATTAAAATAAAAAATCTGCGTACATTCCATTGTTATTGGAAATTACACAGATTTTTTATAAATTTTATTAAATTACTTTTGATTTAATATTTTTATGAATTTCTTCTTTCCTACTTGAAGTATATCTTCATTTTTTACTTTACATTCTTCATCTACTTTTTCTCCATTTACTTTTACTGCTCCTTGTTTTACTAATCTTCTAGCTTCGTTTTTACTAGGAGCAAATTCTGCTTTAACTATTAAATCTACTATATTTGTTTCATCTAAATTTGCTTCTAACGTATCTATATCTTCTGGCATATTTCCTTGTTGGAATATATTTTTGAAATTTTCTTCTGCTTTTATAGATGCTTCTTCTCCATGGTATAGTCTTACTATTTCTTTAGCTAATTCCATTTTAACATCTCTTGGATTAACATTTTCCTTTTCTAATTTTGTTTTTATTTTCGCTACTTCATCTGGATGTATGTCTGTAGCTAATTCATAGTATTTAACTATCATTTCGTCTGGTATAGACATAACTTTTCCATATATATCATTAGCATCTTCATTTATTCCTATATAGTTTCCTAAACTTTTGCTCATTTTATCTTTTCCATCTGTTCCTTCTAATAATGGCATAAGAATAGCTACTTGGCTTTCTTGATCAAAATCTTTTTGTATAGTTCTTCCCATAAGAAGGTTAAATCTTTGGTCTGTTCCCCCTAACTCTATATCTGCCTTTAGAGTAACAGAATCAAAAGCTTGTAATAATGGGTAAAAGAATTCGTGTATTCCTATACTAGAGTGACTTTCAAATCTCTTTTTGAAATCTTCTCTTTCAAGCATTCTTGCTACTGTATATTTTGAAGTTAACTCTATTGTATCTCTTAAAGATAGTTTACCTAACCATTCGCTATTAAATTTTAAGTCTGTCTTATCTTTATCTATTATTTTAAATATTTGTTCTTCATAAGTTTTGGCATTAAACATAACCTCTTCTTGTGTCAATGGCTTTCTAGTCTTAGACTTTCCTGTTGGATCTCCAATTCTTCCTGTAAAGTCTCCTATTATTATAACTGCTCTATGTCCTAAGTCTTGTAGCTGTCTTATTTTTCTTAAAACTACTGAATGACCTATATGAATGTCAGGTGCCGTAGGATCTAATCCTAATTTAACTGTTAGAGGTTTGCCTGTTTTTTGTGATTTTTCTAGTTTATTTTTTAGATCCTCTACATTTATAATTTCGTCTACACCTTTAGATATTATTTTTATTTGTTCTTCTATACTTTTCATTTTTATAGCCTCCCTAAAATTATAATATTTTTTTGTAAGGCCATATGCATATGGTAATTATTTTATTATTTTTAGATTTAAATCATAATTTTCTAAGCGCTTATTTATATAAATTATTTTTTAACTTTTTATTTATTAAAATTAATATTTTAAAAATACATGAAAATTCAATTAGTGTTATTATTTTCAACTAATTAAATTTTATTTTAAATGCAAAAAATCCCGTCTCTAGCTTAACTAGAGGACGGGAGTTATACTCACGTGGTACCACCTCGTTTTATTAGATATGTCACCATATCTAACCTTTTCAAGTACTAAACTAAACATAGTTTCTATACTCTAGCACTATAACGGGTGCAGGGATTCCGAAAACAATCTACTACCTTAAATAAGGATTCGGTGCTCCGCTCAGAGATGTATTCAAAATATCTTTCTTTTCTTCTTTTCACCAACCAGAAGCTCTCTTTAAAAGAATTTATATTTTTACTTCTTCTCATCACAGCTTTTAATTTAATATTTTGAGTGAATTATATCATGATTTAAATTTACTGTCAACACTAGAATTGAAATTATTTTACAATAATTAAATTGTTTTATCTATTTTGTACATATTTCAATTAAATAATACATTTATATTTTACCAACTCCAAGTATGGGAATCTCCACCTTTTGAAACATTATAAAACTGATTGTAACCACCTTGCCATATTACATTTCCATTATTATTTTTCTTTATCGCTTTAAATTCGTAGTTATGACCTTCAGCAAGATATGTGGTAATTGTATAACTTCCATTATTATTTTTAAATTGTAAAGGATAAAATTCCGTACTCCAATTAGCCATCTCCCATCTACTTCCAGCTAAATATAAATTCTCATCGCTTTCTAAATTAACATTATTTACTGTAAATGTTACAGGAACTGGCTTAATGGCTAAAATATCCGCAAAAGGAGCCATTTCGGCGGTAGGTGTTCCATTATAATTAACTATATTTTTAAGTCTTAAAAGTGTAAACCCTGAAAAATCATAATTAAATAACATTTCGGCACAATTTTCATATGCTTTTTTATTATTATAAATATCTGATGCGTTCTCTCCAAAATATTTTATACCTTTTTCCCTAGCCAAGTTTGTAATATTTATAACAAGACTTTTTGGTGCTGAATAAGGATAATTATATGAATTTGAATCCTCCTTTTCAAGACATGTAAATGTTAAATCTAAATTTGATTTCTTAAACTGATCAAGCAAAGTATTATAATTATAATAGCCTGCACAATACTCTGCGGCATGTGGCATATTTGGACTGTTCATTAACCAGTGAACACCTGATACTTTTGCTCCTATTGTAACACCAAAAACTGAATCAAGCCGATTATGCGCTTTAGTTGCTATATTTGATAAATGTTTTATAAGCACACCTTGATACCAAGTTAAGAAATCATTGCCATATGTTGTTTTATAACCATTTATAAAAAAATTGTCTCCGTCTGTTGGAGGATTGATTTCTTCGAAATTCTTTAAGCTTGTTCCCCATTTACTATTAAGTCTAGATATAGTATTATATTTATTTTTCATAGCATTTTGGAAATCTAATTTAGCTGCTTTAGTATAACATTGTAAAAATCCACGAGACCACCCTGTTGATGGATTATAAGATGGAAATCTTAATTCACCTGCTGGTCCAGATGAAAGATATATTTTTGCTATAATATCTTTATATGAACTAAAATTTGAGGCAAATGATTCATAAAGCTCATCATACTGTTTAGCTGTATCGGCCCACCATGGACTAAGAGTCTCTTTGTTATAAACTCCATTTTCATCCTTAAATTGCATGTTATCAGCAGTATCTTTTGCCCATAACCATGAAGGCAAAGGTATATTTACAGAATCACCTACATTACTACCACATTCATGAGTTGATATAATAGGTATCCACTTTAATCCTGCAGCACGAACAGTATCTCCATAATTTTTATAGTAACTCCAGTCAAACTTATTATCACCTGCACTTTCAACATATCCCCACCACACATCTGTAGTAATAGCATAAACCCCATTATCTTTAAGAGTTATTAGTTGCTTCTTAAAATCATTCCAATTATCCACTTTCTCTAATGGACCCATTACATAACATTTATAATCAGGTCTCATATTTGCTGCAAAAGCTTTAAATGTAAAACACAGACTTAAAGTAGAAGCTAATACTAAAGATAAAATAAAACTTCCATATTTTTCTAAAGTTTTATTGCCATGATCCATAAAAATTCCTCCTTTAATTTTTATATAAATGGTTTAAGCATTATTTGTTAGAAGAAAGTTCATTATATTGTGAGGTCTAAATTATATAATTGTATCCCTATTAATAAAAAAATATAATGACTAATGCCTATAGTGAAATCGTTTGCATAGAAAGGCAAAAAAACTTTCTTTAACAGTATTTAAAATCCCCCTATATTCTCCTTTCTTAATTAAGATAAGTTATAAATATTATAATATTTATAACTTATTTAAATTATTTTGATTCTTCTTAATACAAATTCTAAAAATTCAGAAAATTACTTATATAATAATAAATTCACATTTTGTTGTTATATTTAAATATAACAACAAATATGGATATATATAACATTTAAATCTTTAAGTTAATAATATATTAAAATTTAATAGTTTGCAAGATGCATTTAAAAATATTCTAAATTATAGAATACAATATATTTATCATATTCTTTTCCTATTTAATATCAATAATATTCTTTGACATAATAAAAAGTGCTTTTTATTATGGATAATATATTCCTCCTTCTAAAGATTCACTTCCCCTTTTTAGGGATGCTGTACCTGATTTTATATCATCGATTCCTGATCTTAACTCTCCCATAGCTCCAGATAAGGCGCCCGTTCCATCACTGAGATTTTCTAATCCATCCCTTAGCTTTATAGCTCCACCTTCTAATTTATTGGCTCCATCTTTTAATTCTTTATCTGTCATTTCACCTTTTAAAATATAACTATAACAATATTCTTCGCTGGATTTAAACCTACCACTAGATTTTAAAGTATTATATGCTTTTTCACTTACAAAAGAAATACTAAACTTCTCTATATTGGAAGATATATCTGAAGGATTGGCCATAACTAAATTATAATCTGGAGCTGTGCCAATACCTGTTACAATATATTTTTTATCTGCTATTCTAATAATATCATTCACACTATAATTATACTTTTTTGCATAATGTTTTTCTAAAACTATTTCATTATCCTTTACTGCTAGTTTACCCTCATTTAACTGAACTAAATTTATTCCCTTTCTATTTTTAAATACTCTAAGAGTAGAACTATTATCTAAATCAAAATCCATATAAAAATTTTCTTCTATTTGAACTCCTTTTCTCTTAAGATATTCCTTATCTTTTCCTGATAATGGTACAAATACTGAAAATTCCCCATTTTCAATATTATTATTTTTGTTACATTCTTTTATAGTATTAATTACTGAGTCTGTAGCCGCTGACGTACCAATAACCATAGATATTCCTAATATGAGCATAAAAAACAAAGCCCCATATCTAAAAATATTATTTTTTAATTCCCTCTTTATTCTTTTATTTAAAATCATATTTTTAACTCCTCTACCACTGTAATTCTATTGCTGGTATTAGATTTTCATTTACATATTCATTACTAATTTGTCCATCTTTAATCTTTATAACTTTATGAACCATATCTTTAATAACTGTATTATGTGTAACAATAAGTATTGTGGTACCGTATTTTTTATTAATCTCCTCTAGTAATATTAAAATTTCTTTAGAGGTTTTATAATCTAGAGCACCTGTAGGTTCATCACATAATAATAACTTGGGGTTTTTTATTAAAGCTCTTGCTATAGCACAACGTTGTTGTTGTCCACCGGATAATTGGGATGGAAACTTATTTTTATGTTCTTTTATACCTAATACTTCTAATAATTCATCTAAATCTAGTGATTCCTTTGGCAAATATTCACACACCTGTATATTTTCCCTTAGTGTTAAATTAGGTACAAGATTATAAAACTGAAAAATAAACCCTAAGTAATTTCTTCTGTAAAGTGATAATTCTTTACTTTTTAACTTACTAATATCTAACCCATCTACAACAATTTGCCCCTCATCTACTCCGTCTAAGCCTCCGATTGTATTAAGTAACGTTGATTTTCCTGAACCGCTAGGACCTAAAATAACGCACATTTGTCCCCTCTCTACCCCTAGACTAATTCCATTTAAATATCTGAGTTGAATTTTCTACTCCACCATAACTTTTCTTAATATCTCTTACATCTAAAAACATTATTATACCTCCTTTGAACAAATATATTTATGTACTTAAACTAAATTAAATATTTATAAATGAATATATTATAAATATTTTATGCATTAAAATGATTTTCATTATCAACACAACATTAGAATTATCCCTCATTATTAATAAATGCATACTTCCATATAAGTTTTTAAACTAATTCTATACAATCAATTATACTATTTAACCTAAATTTTTTATTTTCCCTATTACAATGATTAGGAGCAATTTATTTTTCTTTTTTAAAATTGCCCCTCATCTTTCACTGCTTTATCCTTCTAATAGCTGCTGACAAGCCCCTTTAACTAGTAACTTTAGTACATCATCATAATATTCTTCCCCAATATTTTTTTGATGAGAAAGTGTTAACATAATAGCCTTGGTAACTGCACAAACAAATTCAGGACTTTTATTTATAGTAATTCCTGATTTTCTAACGAGTTCTTGTATGTGTACATCATCGCTATGAAAGTGATCTTCTAATACTTCAGGTGGTATCTTTCTCAATAAATATTGCAGTTCATTTTCCACAATATACATAATGGAAGATTCTTTCATAAGTTTGCAAGCTTTAAGAAGAGCCTCTTCTATACGCTCTCTTTCACTTAAATCTGTACGTGTAATTAAAATATTAAGTGCAGCTCCATATATTTCACTATGATAATCCTCAAATACCTCAAAGAAAAGCAATTCTTTAGAATCATAAAATTTATAGAAAGCTCCTTTAGAAATACCAACCTCTTTAACTAATTCATCAACAGTAGTTTTTTTTATACCATACTTACTCATACAACTACTTGCACAAGCCTTTAATTTAGTTTTTATTATATTTTTTTCATTATCTGTAAAAGCTGTACCCATAACTTCCTCTTCTCTCTATGACTATTTCATTTTTTCAGTCATAGAATATAATATTTTTACCTTTCTGTAAATATATTTGTAAATTTAATTTTGTAACATTTCCATATTTCTTCTTTTTATTCCTATTTCGTAACTCCCCTTGCGTTAAAATTTATTACATAATTATAAAAAATTAAAAGAGAATTATCCTATTAATTTTTATAAATTATGGGATAACCCTCTTAAGAAACACACTATTTATTTTAATGTAATCTTTGACTCATCTTCGTTATAATTTCCAATACAGTCTAATATGGCAACAGTCATCTTAATAGTCACCCTATTCTTTGATATATCATCAAATTCTGCAATATATCCAACACCAGTATCCTCTATACTTTGAACTAAAATGCCTGTACTCGTATATAACTTTGAAAGCATATTAAATACTTGCTTCTTATTATTACCCTTAACATAGATAAGAAGCTTTCCATCCTTTCTCTCTACCTTATAAATTTCTGCCTTATTCCCATCCTTAAAAGCAATTTTCTTTGTATAAACCACTCCACTATCCTCTTCTTTAGGAAGGTTATCCAGTTGCTTTTCTATTTTCTCACAGTATTCTATACTCTCTTCCTTTGTCATATTTTTAATATTTGCTTTTTCAGATTTCTCAATACTATGCTTTACAAGTAAAATATTCTTAGAATTTTTAATGCAATTATAACTAACATTTTCTAAGAAAGAGTGGAAATAGCCTTTATCTTCATTTCCCCAAGAAGATCCAAACATAGGATAAATTTTATTATCTACTTTCAAATAATAGCTATCCTCATTTTGTGAAAATGACAACATCTTGTTACCACTTATAATAGTACCTAATGTATTAGCTTCAATATGGTTAATACTACCTCCTATATCCTTAGACATAGTTACCTGCTTTTCAATAATAGTATTCTTGAAATTCTTTGTAAAATCCACCTTCATGTCCCAAACTAATGGTTTCTTAAAGCCATCGCTCATAGCTTCAATTTTAAAATTCCCCTTGCTTGGAAGCTCTTCATCTGAACAAAAATCAATAACTCTAAGTTGTGTGTTTTCATCAATGTCTTTTAAACATCCAGTTGAACCAGTGTCTAATTTTCCTTCAAAGCCATAAGCAAAGTGAACTAAAGGTCTATTTGATTTTTTCCACTTATCACTATACTGCACCTTTAAAGCCACCTTTATCACATGCTTTGTTCCTACTAAATTTTCTAAAGTAACTTTTATGCCATTTTCTTCATAACTTTTACCAATATAAACTGACTGTGGTAAATCCTTTGATTTAAAACCAAGGCTTTCATATAGTTTATTAAATGTAGGTACTACATTAGCTACTACACCATTTGCATTAGAAAATAATAATACTGATGTCAATACTAAAGCTATAGAAGCCACTAATCCCTTTCTCTTATTTTTTCTTTTTATAATCTTTTTTCTTAACTTCTTTTTTATATCTTCCTTTTCTTTCTTAGAAAATTTTATATCTATATAATTGTATTCTTCTAAATCCACATCCTGAAAATCAATATTTTTAAAATAATGCCTCATTATAAATCCCCCCCTATAAATATATTCATTAGCTTCTTCTTAACTCTTGAAAGCCTATTACTTACAGCACTTTTACTTATTTTTAGGTTAGAACTTATTTCCTCTAGACTTTCATCCTTAAAATAACGACTAACAATAATTTCTTTGCTATTTTTATCTAACATTTCTAAACTAGACTTCAATGCTTCTCCCTCTAACTTCTTATTTACTTGTTCAAAAGTATTATCATCAATGGTATAAACCAAATCTTCCTTTAACTCTAAGTTACAACTGTGTCTTTTTTCTCTTCTCAGTACATCTATTGCGTGTCTTTTAGCTATTACTACAAACCATTTTGCAAAATTTTCACTATTCCCCTTAAATGCATCTATATTATTCCAAATTTTAAGTAAAACATCATTAGTACATTCCTCACTAAGTTGTCTATTATTTAAGACGCTATAACTTACCTTTAACCCTAAGTCTGAATAGTTTTCTACTAAATAATCTAAAGCTTTTAAATCTTTATATCTTAGGCCTTGAATAAAATTGTCTTTATTTATCATCTTCTCCATCCCTTCTAAAGGTACCTTCATATATATAAACGTAAATAATCCTAGAATCTATCGTACAAATTATAAATAGTATTAAATCCACTTATTACATTTTCAAGTTATATTATTACAATCTACATGAACTTAGAAAAATAGCTTTCGATATAATGACTGTATAAAAAACACACTGCTCCAAATAGTAAATTTACTGATTAGAACTTAGGTAACCTGTTATATTTTCTGGAGAGGAGGTAGTATATGCTATAATTATTTCCGAGGTGATCTTATGCTAAAAATAGCAATTTGCGATGATGAAGTTCATCAAAGAATTCCACTTATAAATATGATAGAAAAAGCCTTAAAACTTAAAAATATAAACTACTTCATATATCAATATGAAAGTGGTGAAGAATTACTACAGTCAAAGTTAGAAATGGATTTGTACTTTTTAGATATATATATGGATAAACTTAGTGGTATAGAAACAGCAAAGAAAATTAGGGAAACAAATGGAAAAGCAATCATTATATTTATAACTGTTCTTAAGGAATATGTATTTGAAGCTTTTGATGTAAGAGCTTTTCATTACATTTTAAAACCTGTAAAAGAAAAAAAATTAAGAGAAGTTCTATATTCTGCTTTATTACAATTTCAAGGAACAGATAAATTTATTCTTGCAAAAACTATTAGTAAATCCACTAAAATTTTTATTAAAGATATACTGTATATAGAATCTCAACTGAGAAAAATAAAGGTTCATACCACTTATGACGTCATTGAATATTATCAAAAATTATCTGATGTTGAAAATGAATTAAAAGACTGTAGCTTTTTCAGATGTCATAAAAGCTATATTGTAAATTTAAAGTATGTACGAAGCTATGATGCTGTATTTATAACTTTAAAAAATGGTGAAAAAATATATATTTCTAAACACAAGTTCTCTGATTTTTCAAAGACCTTTATGTACTATTTAAAAAGCGAGGGATTATAATATGGGTAATATTGAACTAATTGATAAAATAGGTTTCTTATCTGCAACCCTTGCTCTACCTTTTCACTATTGGATTCAATACCATTTCTTAAATAAATTTTTAGGCTTTAAAGGAAAAATTTATAAGTTTGTTTTTTTCGTAGTTCTTCTTATTATTTTTAATTTTTTAACTTTGAAAATACAATATCCTTTTAGAATTATAGTAAATGATCTGCTTTGGTTTATACTTTTATGTTATTTGTGTTATGGAAATATTCTTATAAAACTTTATGCTGCTATTGTTCCAGACGCAATTTTATTGCTTATTTATATTACTTTTTTAAGCTTTGATTTTCATATTTCTTCCTACATAAATAGTTTAAATATAGGCTCTGGAAGAGACCTTTTTCTTCTTTGCCTAATAAACCTTGGTCGTGAACTTATAAATTTAGCTCTATTTTTTATGGTTTTGAAAAATATTTGCAAATTTTTAAATTTCAAAGATAGAACTGTAAATACCTATCAAAGCTTATATTTACTTATTCCATGCTTGGCAACTTATAGTTTAATATTGATTTTCTATTTTGTTCAAGCTATTCATGTTGACAATAAAGACTACTATTTATTTTCCATTTTTCCTGGAATTTATTCTGCTGTGCCTCTGGTAAGTATTTCTTTATTAGTTTCTATACTTATCACCGCCTACACCTTTAAGAAAATGCTTGAAGGAGAAGAAATTCAGCAAAAAAACTTATTAATGGAACAACAATTTAAATTGCAAATTGATCACAGTAAAAATCTTGAGGGTGTTTATAGTGGTATTCGCAGAATAATGCATGATATGAACAACCATCTTATTTGCTTAAAAAATCTAGCTAAAAGTAAAAACATTGAAGAGATAAATAACTATCTAGATACTCTTGGTCAAACAATAAATAAGCTGGATTGTAAGATAAAAACAGGCAATGCTGCTTCCGATGCAGTTATAAACGAAAAATATAATATTGCTAAACTGGAAGGTATTGAATTCAGCTGTGATTTTCTAATACCTGAGGGTCTGACACTAAGTTCTGTAGATTTATGTATCATTTTGGGCAATGCTTTAGATAATGCACTGGAAGCTTGTATGAGGATTAAAAATGGAAATATTCACAAAGAAATTTCTGTTAATTCTTATATTAGAGATCTATACCTAATTATTGAGGTTTCAAACAGTGCTACAGATAAAATTCAGTATAATAAGAATAAAATTGTGACTAAAAAAAATGATAAGATCAACCATGGTATAGGAATTTCTAATATAGAAATGATAGTAGAAAAATATAATGGAATTTTAGATATTATAGAAGGAAAAAATAAATTCGTTTTAAATCTTATGCTTAAAGTAAAAGAAACTTAATAATTCCTTATATACCGACTGTAAAAAGGAGATGTTTTAAATGAAAATTAATTCAACTTCTTCTGCTCCAATGTTAAAACAAGTTATGAAAAATACCGGTAAAGATTGCACAAAAAACATGGAAGCAGAGCAAAAAGAAATTGATAAAGAAATCCAAAGTCTTCAGCAAAAGAAGGCTGCTTTAAACAAAGAAATTGATAATATAAAAAATGACTTTGCACCACCCAAACCTAAGGAGGAATTGATCAGACCCCTAAAAGATCAAATTCAGATTTTAGATGCTCAAATTCAGCAAAAGCAAATAGAAAGAACAAAAAAACAAAATGAAAATATACAGGAAGTTTCAAACGACTCTGATAATGTTAAATCAAATTTTACTCTAGAAGATACTGAAGATAAGATTAACCCTACTTCTAATAATGGAAAAAATAAATCTTCTCTTAAACTATTAAAAAACTTCACTACTCAAACTGGAGTTATAAATGAGGAGAGGATAAAAAATATTTCAAAAAATCCTGATGACCCTAATACTTCTGACTCTACGAAATCCATTACTGAAAAAAAGAGACAGAAATATTTTAAAAATGCTATTGATGCATATAATACAATAGAAAATAGTAATTCAGTTAATTTGGGAACAAATGTGTTATCCTAAATAAAATACAGTTGCCATACACAAACTCCATACTCCAAAATATAAGGTTATATATAGATTTTAATTTAAGCAAATCTATATATAACCTCTTTTTAGCTTTATATAAATATATATTTAAAATTTAATTTAGACTGTATTTTTTAGCTAAACTTCTTTAGTATGAATATATACACTAATTATTATATACTTCCATTTCATTATTAACATATGCTTCACAAGAACGCATAGCTAAAATTGTTTCTTCAAACAATTTATTTAACTCCCATCCAAGCATCTCTGCACCTTGCTTAATTACATCCCGTGAACATCCCGCTGCAAATTTCTTATCCTTAAATTTTTTCTTAAGGCTTGAAAGTTCCATATCCATGACACTCTTAGATGGACGCATTCTTGCAGCTGCACCAATAAGTCCTGTAAGTTCATCTACTGCAAATAATACTTTTTCCATCTGATGCTCTGGTTTAGGAAGTTCTCCTAAGCAAAGTCCATATCCATGACTAGCTGCTGCCCTTATTAATTTTTCATCAAGACCTTGCTGTCTCATAATTTCTTGAGTTTTGATGCAATGCTGTTCTGGATAGATTTCAAAATCTAAATCATGAAGCAACCCAACCATAGACCAAAATTCTGCTTCATCTTCATATCCCAATTTTTCTGCAAAATATTTCATAGTTCCTTCAACTGTTAAAGCATGTTGAATATGGAATGCCTCTTTATTGTATTCATTAAGTAAATTCCACGCTTCTTCCCTTGTTATCATAATAATATCCTCCTTTAAAAATTACAAAATATGAATAAAAATGAATCTTCACTAAAATACTTAAGTTCCCTATCCTTAGATGCAAAAACAAAACTTTTCTATTTATTCTCATTTCTCTTGTTTCATTTAAGTAATTATTATATAATAGTTTACGAACGTTAAATATATTTAGCGTTAGTTTTATTTTACTTTTGTTAGTTATAATTGTCAATAACATTATAGGAGGTTATACCCTAATGAATATAAATTCTATTATTGCTGAAAACCTGAAAACACTTCGTACTGAAAGAAATTTAAGTCTAGGTCAACTTGCTGAATTATCTGGTATTAGTAAAGTCATGCTATCTCAAATTGAAAAAGGTGACACTAATCCTACTATAAATACTTTATGGAAAATAGCTAAAGGATTGAAAGTGCCTTATACATCATTACTTGAGCAAAAAGAACATGATACCTATGTTATAAAGAAAAGGGATATTGAAGCTCAATTTACTGAAGAAGGGCATTATCGAGTATATTGTTACTATACTAGTACACCCTATCGTAATTTTGAACTTTTTCAAATTGAAATTGATGAAGGTTGTTCATATAAGTCTATAGGTCATTCTAAAAAATGCCAAGAATATATTATGGTGTTAGAAGGTGAATTAACATTAGAAGTAAACAATGAAACTTATAAACTAACTCCTGATGATTCAATAAGTTTTTCTGCATCTAATCAACATGTATATATCAATAGTGGAAATGGAACATTAAAAGCTACAATAACAAATTTTTATCCTGCCTAATTATTAGGCAGGATATTTTATGTAGGTCATATAAATTTAATGAAACACTAAAGTAATAATAAAAACTAAAAATTATTTATACTATCTCAAATTATATTTTATCTTTTTCAATACTAATATTTGAACATAGTGCTTCAATATCTCCATTACTTGAAATTACTTCTTTATACCAGTAAAAGCTTTTTTTCTTATAACGTTTTAATGTCCCTGTTCCATCATCATTACGATCTACATAAATAAATCCATAACGTTTCTTTAACTCAGAAGTAGTAAAACTAACTAAATCAATGCACCCCCAAGAAGTATATCCCATTAAGTCTACTCCATCTTCAATTGCTTCTGCTACCTGAATTAAATGATCTCTTAAATATGAAATTCTATAATCATCTAATACTATTTTTGTCCCATCTTCTAGCTCAACTAATTCATCTACAGCTCCTAATCCATTTTCAACTATAAATAATGGTTTTTGATAACGATCATATAATATATTAAGATAGTATCTTAATCCTTTAGGATCAATTTGCCATCCCCATTCGCTTGCTTCTAAATAAGGGTTAGGTATTCCTCCAATAATATTTCCTTCACCTGGTTTTATAGATTTATCACTAGACTCACAAATGCTCATATAATAACTAAATGAAATAAAATCTACAGTATTTTTTAATATTTCTATATCTTCATGTGTAATATCTAACTTAACATTATTTTCTTTAAAAAATCTTTTTGAATACGATGGATAATAACCACGTACTTGAACATCTGAAAAGAAAAAATTTTCTCTTTCTTTATTAAGAGTCTCCCACATATCTTCTGATGATGGTGTCATTGGATATACAGGCATACCTAAAATCATGCATCCTATTTTAGCATCAGGAATAATTTCATGACATGCTTTTACTGCTGTTGCACTAGCTACTAATTCATGATGAATAGCTTGATATATTTCTTGTTTGCTTAATTCTTCTAGTGGTGTATAAATTCCACCACTTAAAAATGGCGCATGAGTAATTGAATTAATTTCATTAAAGGTTAACCAGTATTTTACTTTATTTTTATATCGATTAAAAACTGTACAAACATACTTATTAAAAAATCCAATCATCTCACGACATTTCCATCCATCGTAAACTTTAGATAAATGCAATGGTGTTTCATAATGGGATAATGTTACTATTGGCTGTATTCCATACTTTAAGCACTCATCAAAAACATCATCATAAAATTGTAGTCCCTTCTCATTTGCTTCTTTTTCATCCCCCATTGGAAATATTCTTGACCACGCAATTGATAACCTAAAAACTTTAAATCCCATTTCTCCCAAAAGCTTAATATCTTCTTTATATCTATGATAAAAATCTATACCTATAAGTTTCATATTATCTTGTGTAGGCTCTAATGTAGGACCAGCTTTTATTCCCTTTGGCGCTACATCTTGCACGCTTAATCCTTTACCATCAATATTATAAGCTCCTTCACATTGGTTAGCCGCAACTGCACCACCCCACAAAAAATTTTCTGGAAAATTTGTTTTCATAATTAATCCCCCATATTTTCATTATTTTTTATTATATCAATAGTTTCTTCATCTAATAGTAGATTATACAAAGCCGTTATCTTTACTGTACTTTAATTTTATAATCAACTTATGATAAAATCTATATCATAAATGAATGGATTTCTCCTACATTAGATACCTTCTTGACAATGTGCAAGAAAGAAAATGGTAACTTATTCATTTTCATATCTAAAAGATATTTTTAATATAAATACATATTATCACTAAATATAAGCATAAATAAAGAAGCATATTAAATAAAATATACTTCTTTATTCCTAAGCTTTATATTTATAGTGTTCTGCTATTCTATTAGCTGCCTTCATACCAGTACTTAAAGCCCCTTGAATCCATGCATGTGTTTGTGATATATGCTCACCCGCAAAATATACTCTTTCATCATACTCTGGCTGTTCTGATGCATATGCAAAAAGATTCTGTTGTTCTTCCCTATAATGACTAATTCCTCCATAAAAACCTTGTTCGTGATCCCATTCTATTGTTTTATAGGATTCCACTATTGAATTAAGATATCCTTTAGGTAAACCATGTACCTTCTCAACCTGTCTCTTTATTAATTCTACTCTTATCTTTTCATCTATATTACCTAACCGTACAGCATCAAGGTTTAGATTGTAGGATGCTAAAAGCACTCCCGGATTACTCCATGATTTATAATTTTTATGTTTTTTATGCTTCTTTTTATTTTTACTAATCTCTATATTTTTGATAAGGTGATTATTTGGATACCATATACTTGAGATTATTAAATCTGTCCTAGAACTGCCACCTATTATTCTCTCATTTTTATTTCCTTCTTCCCAAAAACTATTATTACATAGAAATAATGTTTTTTGAGCTGCTTCATAGCTTAATTCTTTAATTGCTTGCATTTTTTCTGGAGTAAACATAGGATATATTTCTACACTTCGAAGGCTTGAAAATGGTATTGCACAAATTATATAATCAAAATCTTCACAATATGTTTCTAAAGATTTTCCTTCTCTATATTTAATTCTAACCTTATTTTTTTCATCCATCTTATAAATCCCAGTTACTGTTCGTCCATTCATCCATTTTACTTTTCCTAAATTAGAATTTGATATGCTTATATACTCTTTAGGATTTTTAGATGTTAACGAATTATAAAAAGATATAGGTAATTTAGATAACCCTCCTTTTATATAATATCTATAATAATCATTTGCAATATATTGATCTTGTAAATTTTCAATATAACTACCATAGTAAAAATAACCTACAATTGGAGAAAGATAGGATAATAATTCTATAGCCCCCTCACTTAAACCTTCACCTGCCATAACCTTTCTTGTACTTATAGCTCCTAATTCCTTTATCTTTGGAGAGTACTCTTTTTTTATCTGTAATAATTCTTTTTTTGTACTAGTATCTAACTTATCCAATTCACTTTCTAATGCATAACTCAAAATTTCTTGCCATGATATATTTTTTTCAAAGGTAGACAAATTAAATTCTGGATATATGTTCTTCATTACACTTTTACCTTCTGGATCATTCCTTGCACGTTTATTTCTGATATATATAATTCCATTTTCATTTTCTTGAACAAAAGGTCTAGTTTCTAACCCAAAAGTATCTATATAATGCCAAGTTGTTCCATGACTTACAGGTATACGCATAGCTCCAAGTTCACCATACATTTTTTTATCTTTATCAAAATAATACGTATATATCCTTCCTCCAACACGTTCTTTTTGTTCTTCAAAAATAGTTATATTAAAACCCAGTTTTCTAAGTTCAAAGGCAGAGGATAATCCTGCAGCACCTCCACCTATTATCCCAACATTAATTCCCTTACCTTTACCTGGGGAAATAATTTTTGTAATATCTGCTTGAGGCCCAAGTAATTCTTTTATATTATTGTAGTCTTCTATTCTCCCCACTTCTTCTAATGCTGACTTTAGCATATTATCTCTTTCCTCATAAGTTGGATTATTAGGCTGTATAAACTCATTTATCTCCAAATAGTTCAACCCCTTAAGTTAGTCTTAACATCAATAACTTAGTATTCATTATCTAATAGTATTCTAAATAGCATTTTTTTATGTCATCACATTATCAATGTAATTATTGTAATATTTAATTTTTACAATAATCATAAGAATAATCTTACACCAATTAAAAAATATGGAATTTGCTGTAAATAAAAACAACCGGCACAAGTTCAGCTGTTCTTTTAAAATCTAATCTAACTAATATTAGTTAATATGTTATTATTTTTATTTATTTCGGTTGTCCACAAATACAGTTCATCAAAAGTTTGGACTTTCCTATATACAATATAATTAATATATTTTCAAGTTCAGAGTTCTATTATATTTTTATACAAAAAGAGCTAGTAAAACTTAATATATTTTACTAGCTCCTTTTGTATTAGGTTCCACAATAGGTTTGATACGGACAAGTTGATGGTCCAGGCAATTTAGAGTAGTAATCTTGTTCTTTAGAGTGATCATATGGTTTTGAAAGAGCATCTAAAAGTTTCTCCATCACACTATAGTCTCCTTCTTTCACCGCAGCCTCTAGTGCTTCTTCTACCCTGTGATTACGTGGGATTACTGATGGATTACCACTTTTCATAAGCTGTTTTGAAGAAAGCTTTGATTCTTCTTGTCTTGTTAGCCTCTCCTGCCATAGCTTATACCACTTATCAAATTCCACTTTACCAAACAGTGCCGTATCCTCTATATTATCAAAAGTCAATGCGTGGAATGTATTGGTATAATCTGCACCATACTTATGCATTATACTTAGAAGATCTTCAATTAGGTATTCATCCTGAAGCTCTTCGTTAAATATCCCAAGTTTTGCCCTCATTCCAGAAAGCCAATTATTCTTATACAACTTAGTAAAATCTGAAACCGCATTTTCTGCTATCTTTATGGCCTCATTTGGATTAATATGCAACAATGGTAACAGAGTTTCAGCAAGCCTTGCAAGATTCCATGCAGCAATATTAGGTTGATTACCATAGGCATATCTACCATAAATATCAATGGAACTAAATACAGTTTCAGGGTCATATGCATCCATGAATGCACAAGGACCATAATCAATTGTTTCTCCACTAATTGCCATATTATCGGTATTCATTACCCCATGAATAAAACCAACCAGTTGCCATTTTGCAATGAGCTCAGCCTGCTTCTTGATTATCTCTTGAAGTAAGAACAGATAAGGATTCTCTTTATCATTCCCTTCTTTAAAATGTCTTTTCAAAGTATAATCAGCTAGAGCTCTAAGCGCTTCAACTGTACCCCATCTTGAAACGTATTCAAATGTGCCAACACGTATATGACTGGCAGCTACACGAGTTAATATTGCACCGGGTAGCTCAGTTTCCCGCGTTATTGACTCACCTGTTGTAACCACAGCTAAACTACGGGTGGTTGGAATTCCTAATGCATTCATTGCCTCACTTATAATGTATTCTCTTAACATTGGACCTAGCGCTGCTTTTCCATCGCCTCCTCGTGAATATGGAGTTTTACCTGAACCCTTAAGCTGAATATCAAATCTATCACCTAGTGGAGTGATGTGTTCCCCTATTAGCAGAGCTCTTCCATCACCCAACATAGTAAAATGACCAAATTGATGTCCTGCATATGCTTGAGCAATAGGTATAGCCTCTTCTGGAGTCTTGTTTCCTGCAAGTATATCTACTCCATCAGCACTTTGTAATACTTTGGCATTTAGTCCCAAGGATGTTATTAACGGATAATTCAATACAGCTAATTTTGGTGAAGGTACATGGCTCGGGCTTTGTCTAGTAAAAAATATTTCTGGAAGGCTAGCATAGCTATTTTCTAAATTCAAGCCTGTTTTTATTATTACTTTTCTTTCTTTCATTGTATCTCCTTTTCTTCTCTTATTTTTTATATAAATTCTTTACATGAAACAAAATCGTAGTTTCTATTACTTTTCAGATATAAACTTCTATGATAACTAAACTCTTTTTAGTTTATACTTCTAAAAATTTATTATTCCCGCTACATTTCTCTTTATCTCCTAACTATTTAATAACTTAATCTATGAATTTATATTTTATCTCTCTATAATGCCAATATATAATAATATTAATTAAATATTTAATATAAAATTCATGTAAAATTTAAAATAACCCAATGTAAGTAATAATGTTATTACTTACATTGGGTTATAAATGAAAATTATATTTTAATTTTATTCTCTAATTTAACTATAGCTTCTTCCATTCTTTTTACTTTAGTCTCTTCTTTTTTAGCTGATGTTAGCCATTGAATATATTTACGTTTATAAGAGTATGATAAAGATTCATAAAAATCATTTGCTACCTTATTATTAGAAAGTTTAACTTTAAATTCTTCTGGTACAATAACTATCCGTTCTTCCTCATCCTTTTGTAGTTCAACTTTTATAATATCTCCATAAGTTTTATCAATCTTATTTCTTATCTCCTTAGTGATTCCAATTATATAACAAGCTAATCCCATATTTACAATTGAACCTCTATATTGTTCATTTTCGAATTTTACTAATACCTTAACTCTTTTGGCTGAAAACTCTTTTTCAACATCGAAAGGTATCTCTATATATGTAGCATCTTTTCCTTCAATTTTTTTTATCTCTGCTTCAAAAGTATAAGTTTTCATATAAGTTTTAATCCTCCTATGTAAAAATGATACATTTCTTTATAAATAGACTATATATTATTTAAAATTATATTACTTATTACTAACTCATCCTTTGCAATCAGATTATAACATAAATCAATGACATTTTTAACATTATTGGCTTGTTTCCTTATATTTCATCATATTCCATTTATTTGTCCTCCCCACAGATACTCTTTACCGTATCATAAAAAAAGATGGTAAGTATAAAAAATCTTTTTAAGCTATTAAGCAGTAAAGTTAAAGGAAATTTAATGACTTTTCTTTTAGTCCTCTATCCATATTTATGTTACATGTATTTATAATACTTTACTAGTAAATAATAAACATGTCTTATTAAATTAAAATCTTAGGAGGGAGAAATATTTTATGGCAAAAATTATGAAAACAATGGATGGAAACCAAGCAGCTGCTGAGGCATCCTATGCTTTTACTGAAGTTGCAGCTATCTATCCAATTACACCTTCCACCCCTATGGCAGAAGGTGTAGACGAGTGGTCCGCTCATGGGAAAAAAAATATATTTGGTCAGTCTGTAAAAGTTGTTGAAATGCAATCTGAAGCTGGGGCTTCTGGAACTGTTCATGGCTCCTTAGTTGCTGGTGCACTCACAACTACATACACTGCTTCTCAAGGTTTGTTGTTAATGATTCCCAATCTATATAAAATAGCTGGTGAACTATTACCTGGTGTATTTCATGTGTCTGCTAGAGCCTTAGCCACTCATGCTTTATCAATTTTTGGTGATCATCAAGATGTAATGGCTACAAGACAGACTGGTGTAGCACTTTTAGCAGCTTCAAATGTTCAAGAAGTAATGGACTTAGCAAACATAGCACATCTATCCGCTATTAAATCTAAAGTTCCATTCTTACACTTTTTTGATGGCTTTAGAACTTCTCACGAATACCAAAAAATTGAAACTATTGATTATAATGATGTAGCTAAATTAGTAGATTATACTGCTCTAAAAGAATTTAAATCTAGGGCATTAAATCCAGAACATCCTACTCTTAAAGGAACTGCTCAAAATCCAGATATTTATTTTCAGGGAAGAGAAGCATCAAATAAGTTCTATAAAGAAATACCTAATATTGTTGAAAACTACATGCGGGAAATAGAAAAAATTACAGGAAGATCCTATCATCCTTTTGATTATTATGGAGATCCTAATGCAGAAAATATTATAGTTGCTATGGGTTCCGTATGTGATACTATAGAAGAAACAGTAGATTATTTAATAAATAAAGGAGAAAAAGTAGGCGTTATAAAAATTCACTTATATCGCCCATTCTGTCCAACATATTTTATGAAATCTCTACCTAAAACTGTAAAAAAAATTGCTGTTCTTGATCGTACAAAAGAGCCTGGTTCAATAGGAGAGCCTATATATCTTGATATATGTAAAGTATTTTATAATACAAAGGATAAGCCTATTATTGTAGGTGGTAGATATGGTTTAGGATCTAAAGATACAAGACCTTCTCAAATTATTTCAGTATTTGATAATTTAAATCAAGATAACCCTAAGGATGGATTCACAATAGGAATTACTGATGATGTTACCAATACATCATTACCTGAAAAGGATGTAGTTGACACAACTCCTGAGGGTACTATAAGTTGTAAGTTCTGGGGATTAGGTTCTGATGGAACAGTAGGTGCAAATAAAACTGCTGTAAAAATTATTGGAGATAATACAGATTTATATGCTCAGGCATACTTTTCTTATGACAGTAAAAAATCTGGTGGTAGCACCATTTCCCACTTAAGATTTGGAAAGGATAAAATAAAATCACCTTATTTAATTTATAATGCAGATTATATTGCTTGCCATAACAAATCCTTTATATACAATTTTGATGTCCTAAAGGGATTAAAGAAAAATGGCACATTTGTATTAAATTGTCCTTGGGATGAATCAGAACTAGAAGAAAAACTACCAGCTTCTATGAAAAAATATATAGCAGAAAATAATATAAATTTTTATATTATTGATGGTATATCTATTGCACAAAACATAGGTTTAGGCGGTCGAATTAATATGGTAATGCAATCTGCGTTCTTTAAATTGGCTAATGTTATACCTGTAAATGAAGCTGTAGAGCTTTTAAAGAATTCAGTTGAAAAAACCTATGGTAAAAAAGGTGAAAAGATTGTAGAAATGAACAAAGCAGCTATTGATGCAGGTATTGATGCGGTACACAAGGTTAATATTCCATCTTCATGGAAAAATGTTGAAACTGAACTAGCTTCAATAAAAAAAGAACCTGACTTCATAAAAAAAATTCAAAGACCTATATCTAGACATGAAGGAGATGAACTTCCTGTTAGCGCTTTTAATGGAATGGCAGATGGTACTTTCCCATTAGGAACCACTTCTTACGAAAAACGTGGTATTGCTGTTATGATTCCAGAATGGCAAATTGATAAATGCATTCAATGTAATCAGTGCTCCTATATTTGTCCTCATTCAGTAATAAGAGCTTACTTATTAGATAAAGATGAAAAAGAAAAGGCACCTGATACATTTGAAACAAAAAAAGCTGCTGGAAAAGGATTAGAAGATTTAGAATATCGTATTCAAATAAGTTCATTAGATTGTACAGGATGTGGTAATTGTGCAGATGTTTGTCCAGCACCAGGTAAAGCCTTAATTATGAAAAATGCGGAAGAACAAATTGAAATGCAATCTGAAAACTGGGAATTTGGTCTTAATATTACTACTAAAGAGAACTTAATGGATCCAAAAACATTAAAAGGCAGCCAGTTTATAAGACCATTACTAGAGTTTCACGGAGCTTGTCCTGGATGTGGAGAAACTCCATATATTAAACTTCTAACACAGCTCTTTGGCGATAGAATGATGATTGCCAATGCTACTGGATGTTCCTCAATTTGGGGAGGTAGTGCTCCATCAGTTCCATATACTACAAATTCACAAGGCAAAGGCCCTTCTTGGGGTAATTCTCTATTTGAAGATAATGCTGAATATGGTTATGGAATGTACCTTGCTGTAAAACAGGTTAGAGAAAGATTAGCTAATTTAATGCAAGAAGCATTAAATATGGAAATTAACCAGAATCTTAAAGAGACTTTTAAACAATGGTTGGATTCAATGGATGATGGTGAAGGCTCAAAAATTGCTACAGCGAAAATACTAGAAACTATATCAAATGAAAATTATCAAAATAATCCTATCTTAAATGAAATAATGGAGAAAAAAGACTATCTTATAAAAAAATCTCACTGGATGATAGGTGGAGATGGTTGGGCATATGATATAGGTTTTGGGGGCTTAGATCACGTGTTAGCTTCTGGGGATGATGTTAATATATTTGTAATGGATACAGAGATCTATTCTAATACTGGTGGTCAATGCTCCAAGTCTACTCAAACTGGTGCTATAGCTAAATTTGCTGCTGCTGGTAAAAAAATCAAGAAAAAAGATCTGGGGCTTATGGCAATGAGTTACGGATATGTATATGTAGCTCAAATAGCTATGGGCGCAAATATGAACCATACTATTAAAACAATTGCAGAAGCAGAAGCATATAAAGGACCTTCATTAATAATTGCATATGCTCCTTGTATTAGTCATGGAATAAAAACAGGCATGGGAACAAGTATAGCAGAAGAGAAAAAAGCAGTCCAATCAGGTTATTGGCATCTTTATAGATATAATCCAATGTTAAAAGAAGAAGATAAGAATCCATTCATCTTAGATTCAAAAGAACCAACAAAACCTTTTAAAGAATTTATTCAAGGAGAAGTTCGATACTCTTCTCTAATGAATATATTCCCTGATATTGCTGCAAAAATGTCAGATATGGCTGAACAACATGCTCGTGAAAGATACGACAACTATAGGCATTTAGCAGATAAATAGTATAAATGAAAAATAGAAGGGAACCTATAAGTTTCCCTTCTATTTTTGATTAGTATCTACCCATTCTTTGGCATTTCTCACTTCAACTTCACTTGGGATAGATACATTACAAATAGGTTTCATACTTTCGATATTTGCCCACGCGGCAGTATCATGCTTTTCTATAGGCATTGCCATAAAACTTTCCTTATTATTGTTTTTATCCACTACTATCGCACCCTTCAATTATATCTTTAGTTTATTTTAGTATTCCCTAAATAGATTTACATTAATCTAAATCTATTATATATTTTAAAATTTAAGTCTTATAATATCATTGTGAATTCCAAACCAAATTATATGCAAAATCTTCTAATCCATATCCAATTTTTTAAAAAATTAACAATTTATTTATTTACCTCACTACTTATTTTATAATTTGTATGCACTCATACTTCCATCCGAAATTCAACCACATGACTAAATTTCTTTCTAAGGACTGAATAAGTTCAGCGTGACTTTTCATTAACACTTATATCCTTTTTTCTTATATAACAAATAGTTCAAGAGTTTTAAAACTTTATCTAGTCATTAAATAATGCTACAATTTTGTAAATATAATCTATTTCATTTCTAAGCTGCTTATCTTTTTTCTCCTGAATTAACCTTATTACTTCTTTAGAGTTATCTGTAATAATACTATCTACTTGTAACTCTATAAACTTTTCCATTTTTTCTGGATCATTTATTGTCCAAACATGAATACTCTTATTATTTTTATGCACTTTCTCAATAAATTCTGGCGTTGCAACGGTTTCTTCTACACTTAAGAAGTCCACATTCAATGCAGTAACATCTCCCATACCTGCAAATACAATATATCCCACTTTGATTCTAGAATTTAAATTTTTTACCTTTTGCAGGACATTATAATCTAATGACGTAACTACACATTGATCTACAAAATTATTGTCCTCTATAAGCTTTACTACCCTTTCTTCTAGCTTTTGATCATGTCCATTCAGTTTAATTTCTATATTCAGCTTTATATTTTTATTGGCTGATTTCATAATGCTGTCCAAGGTTGGAATTTTCTCGCCAGCAAACTTAGGTGAAAAATGACTTCCCACATCTAATTTTTCTACTTCATCAAAGGTCAATTCCCAAATATTTTTGTTTACCCCTGTATTGTTCTTTAAATTGGTATCGTGGGTTAAAACCACCACTCCATCCTTTGTTTCCTGTACGTCTAGCTCACTATAATCTGCTTTGTTGTCAATAGCGCTTAAAAGTGAACTCATAGTATTATCTGGTGCATTAACAGCATCTCCCCTGTGAGCGGTAACAGTAACCAAATTGTTATTAGCATCGAATTCATAAGTAATAAAATAAATATAGGAAAGCCATGTAAATATCATTATTCCTAGCACACTAACTGCTATTAATTTTTTCTTATGTCGATTAAATAAATTTTGCCAGTTTATTTTGCTTGGTGTTACTGTAATAATCATAGGGGTTGGTTCTACACCATCTTTCATTTTGGCTTGTCTATAGTACAATTGAGTAATCAACATAATAGTAAGTGGATAAATAAATAAAGTGGCTATCATGACTAATATTCCACCCATTGTTGTAACAAAGGAAAGAATAGTTACAAATAGTTTCACATTTCCTTTTAGTACTTCATTTAAAAGCACCATACCAATTCCCACTAAAATCACCACTACTGCTACAATAGCAAAAATACTTAAGTTCCAGAAAAACATAGTAGTCCAAATTTTAAGAAAAGATCCTTTTACAAGCTGTGAACTCCTCTTTAATGCACTAAAAAAATCCTTTCCTTCCAATACTACAACGTGTAATGAAAAAATCCATCTAATTAAAAAATATAATAGTATAAAAAATACAATTGCATATAAACTTATCCATTTTGGTGTTTTGTATACTACATCCATAATAAAGGCTGGTATTTCAATCTTCGGGAGTAAACTTGAAGACAACCCCATTGAACTAGCTACAAAAGGAATAATAAAAAGAACATATATTACAATTGGAATAGAGCCTATTTTTATAATACCTCTAATACTTTTCATTGCTGTAAAAAAAGATGCTTTTGCTGAAATCTTTTTATCAAAGTATGTTTCTTGTGATATTACAATAAGCCCTGCATATTCTATAAAAATAAAAAGGAAGCTAAGAATTCCCAAAATTAAAATTGTCAAAATTCCTGGAATACTTCCTATAAAACTTAATATTTGGTTATTTGCCATCATCTTCATCCCTCTTAGATGCATAAAATAATTTAGCACCATTGTAATAAATGGGAGAAATATAAAGCTTGTCAACACTTTGTATATCGATTCAAATCCAATATTTATAAAAAAACTCTTTTTAAAATAGGTGAAATTTTTTCTTATCATCTTTAATGTGGATATGGGTTTATTATGCTTTGTCTCCATTCTCGTTGTCATTGATCTGTCCCCTTTACATTTTCTTTTTCAATTTAGCTACAATAAATACCGCTAAAATTAACATACATTATTATGTTTTTCTTATATAATAACAACCATTTCATTGTTTTTAAATATGTTTTTTATAAATAATATATATTTCTTGTGGCTTTATAATATATATAAGATTATCTTAAGAAGCACTATACATCTTTACATCTACACCGTAAAAATTTTGTCTACCCCCCCCCGATGTTAAAATAACTATCTTAAGAATCAAAAAATTTTATACATCACTTAGAAATTAATACTAAATTCCTTGGTCTTGATATAGAAATTAAAAGTAAAGAAAAAAGTGCTCCATCCTCACAAGATTAGCACTTTTTCTTGTTAACATATTTCATTAAAATCAATAGCCCTAAACCAAAATATATTTCCTATTGAACTTTATAACACTATATCCTTCCTTTCGACCACAACTATACTAAGTACTAAGAAAACAGTTATATATATACATGCAGTAAGTGAAAGCATTAGAATATTATGGGCATTTAAATTTTGGACAATCCTATAAGCATACATTCCTCCAGAAAATGTATAATACATTATATTTTTCATCTGAGAATCTATCATCATCATAATAACATCAATTCCAATTCCCAATCCTATCATTGCACCACTATTATTAATAATCATTGCAATAAAACTTACAACTGCGCTAAAGGATAATAAAGGTAATATTATACTAGCATAAACTTTTATATTATTAATAAACAAATTTAAGTTATCTCCATTATTCCCCAAACCAAAAGCGATAGCCCCAACAATATAACTTCCAACAAAACCCACAATTAAAAATATTAACGCATATAAAGCTATAAATAAAAATTTTCCAATTATAAAATCACTTTTCTTAATAGGAGTCATTAATGAAAATTTCATAGTTCCATGAATATAATCTTCTGTTAATGTTTCAGCTATTACTAACACCATAAATATTGGAACCATTGGTTTCATTAGCATTCCAAAAAGAGTTTCAATCACAAAATTATTTGCATTCATTCCATCCTGTGGATGAGATTTTCCCAAAAAAGACATAATAACTATACTTATAATCAAAATCCCTGACAATACATAAAACTTTTTACCACTAAACATTTTTATAATTTCATTTTTTAAAACCTTAAACATATTTTTTATCTCCTTCCATTACATTGAAAAAATAATCCTCTAATGAAGTTTCACTGCAATGTAGATTTTCAACATTAACATCATTAGAAATTAAAAGCTTATTTATATTTTGAAAATTACCCTTTTTTATCTTAATTCTTATACCACCTTCAAAACATTCAATTTTTGAGGAAATATTCATATTTTTTAATAGACGAGAGGTTTTCTCCTTTTCTTTTGTATAAATTTCTATTACTTCCTCATCTTTATTTAAAAGATCCTCCACATAACCTTCAACCTTAAGACTCCCCTTTTCTATAATTCCTATTCTATTACATACTGCTTGAATTTCACTTAATATGTGTGATGATATAAGAAATGTTACATGATATTTTTTTGATAAATCCTGTATAAGTCCCCTTATATCCTTTATTCCTTGAGGGTCTAATCCATTAGTTGGCTCATCTAATATAACTATATTGGGATTATTTAAAAAAGCTCTCGCAATTCCAAGCCTTTGTTTCATTCCTAGAGAATATTTAGACACATTTTTATGAGCTACATCAGTTAATCTCACCATTTGGAGTACTTCATCTACTCTTTTTTTAGGAACACCATATAGATTAGCCATAAGAATAAGATTTTTATATCCTGATACTCCTCCATAAAAGCTTGGTGCTTCTACCATAGCTCCTATTTTCTCAATAGCCTTTTCACTATCTTTTTCTACATCATATCCATTAATAATAACCTTACCTGAAGTGGGTTTTATAAGTCCCATAATGCTCTTTATGGTTGTACTTTTTCCTGCTCCATTTGGTCCTAAAAACCCATAAACATCTCCTTCATATACAGTAATATTAAGATTATTTACTGCTTTTTTATTTTTATATTCTTTAGTAAGATTATGAGTACTTAATAAACATTTTTTTTTCATATATAATCAACTCCTCTTAATATCTGTTGCATATCAACATACATTACTTGTTTTCACTTGATGATTATATACTAACAAAGTTTTATACTCTATTTTTTCATTTCTTCCTAAGTGAACTTTAGCTATTCATAAAAAGCTTTATTTTTACGGTTATGAAATAAAACTTTACGGTTAAGAAAAAAGACACCTTCTTTTAAACTGCCCCCAAATGTTAGTCAAAAAATCTAACACTTGGAGATGCAATTCAATTAAGATGTCTTTTCTATATATTTTATCCATATTTCCTGAATAAACATATTCTCTTCAATAGATGTATTTAAAAATACATTTTCATATTTTGTATCTATAATGTTTTTTACAGTATATAAGCCTAATCCTCTTTCCTTTCCTTTTGTAGAAAATCCTTCTTTATATATTTTATGAATCAACGGCTTGTCTCCAAAAAAATTATTATGTACTGCTATAACCACATAATCATTTTTATTTGCAACAGCAATACATATCTTAGGTGCTTCACATTCTCCTGCCGCTTCAATAGAATTATCCATAAGTATTCCTATTATTCTACACAAATCCATTATATTCATATGTATATAATCAATATCTTCTACAATATGAACATTTATGTCTATATTCATTGATGAAGCTTTTATAAGTTTTGTTGATAATATTGCCTTTAGTCCTGAAACTTTAATATATTTAAGTTTATCTATATTACTATTGCTCCATTTTATATTTTTGTCCATATCAATAACGTTATTATAAAAAAACTCACTAAGTCCTTCTATATCTTCATTATCTATATATTCCTTAAGAGGTGAAAGCATATTTATATAATCATGTTTGAATCTTCTTGTTTCACTATACATCTCTTCTATAATATGAGCATATTCTTCTATTTCATTTTTTTCTTCAATTTCTCTTCTTAATTCAACCCTATATTCAACACTTTTATCATAATAATAAACTATAATACTTGTAAGTATAATTGATATTAGTGGCAAAGCTTCTGGAACAAAATTGCCCATAATAAAATCTATCTTTTGATTATTTATTATAGAGGTGCATGTAAATATATAAATTGATGCTATCATTACAGTTAATAATGTGCTTATCATTAAAATCATTCTAGATCTTATTTGGGATGATGAAATTTCTTTATTTCTCCTTTTCTTTGATTCAGTTCTTTTTATTATTAAAGATGCGAACACTATAATAGGTAACATTATTATAAATTGAATTAATATATAATTTAGTGATACATTATCTAATCTCGCACCCCAAAATGCATATATAAAAGCATATATTGTATTTGCCAAATACACACTATAAATACTAATCAATGTTTTTATTTTACTTTCATTTTCATTATTTCTTAATTGAACAATAGTTATAATTGAAAGTATAGGAAGTATTAAGGTATATGAACCAGTTGTAAGCACCATTCCTGTTACAAATGAAATAATAAAACATTTTTTAATATTACTTATATTTATTGTATTTTTAAATAGAATATATATTGAAATGGAACATAAAATACTCATTAGTACAGATGGTATTATCATATAGCATAAAATCATATTTATAAACTTAGTAAAAGTCATACCAAGAGTCCTCTCATATATCTAAATGAAACATAACACTCTTCCTCATTTTCCATTATTATCTTACCATGCTTCTTGTCTATCTCTTCAATTTTGTCTTTGTTCACAATATATGATTTATGACATCTATAAAAATTTGAAGGAAGTTTTTTTTGCATATCCTTTAAGTTTGCATACAATTCAATCTGTCTAGTTTCTTCATGAATCCTTATTTTATGGGGAGTTCCTGTAGTTTCAATGAATAGAATATCACTAGATCTAATGTTTATTATTCGTGTATCTGTATCTATTGAAATGTATTCCTCTTCGTGTTCTTGTTTATGGTATCTATTATAAGCCTTTATAATACAACTATTTACTCTTTCTTTAAAATCATCATCATCCTTAATCACATAATCCATAGCTTCTACTTTATATTTAAATGCTAAATAACTCATTTCTAAATGAGTAGTAGTAAATATTATATATCCTAATGGATCTAATTCTCTAATTTTTTCCCCCAGCTTTATACCATTTATATCATTTTTTAAATCTACATCCAAAAGATAAATACCAGTGTTCCTGTTTTCTTTTATATAACTTATTATTTCCTCAGGACTTTCTGTAGCTAGTACAACATCTAAATCTAATTTTTCTCTTAAAATAGTATTCTCTACAATTTGCTTCAGTTTATCTCTATGTACTTCATTATCTTCACAAATTATTACTCTTAACATTACTTCTTCTCCTTACTTTATATAAAACTTCTTGGTATTCATATATAAACATGAAAAATACTAACAACATTTTTTCCCATGAAAGATAATGTTTTCTTTATTTATATTTTAGCAAATTTTTATATAAAGTAAAAATTTAAATTTTAATCTAGATATGTAAATTTCACAAATAAAAAACAATTTGTTTATTAATGCGTTAATAAACATTATTTTTAATGTTAGAAAAGAGCTAATAATAATTTATTGTTCGACTTTTAAAAAAGCAAAATAATGGGAACCAAATCTTTTATAATTACCTATGGTTTACCTGTAAACAGTGAATCCAATGTATTTGATCCCAATAAATTATTATTAGTAGTATTTAATCCAGTAACTATTAGTGATTTAGTTATAAAACCAAGATCCAAGGCTAAAACTTCTCATGAATTAATTTTATATTTTGAGGATAGAGCCTTCTTACTCTTTGGAAATACTGTCCAATAATCACATATAATTAAAATATATTTAAATAAAAAAAGATTCTCAAAATAGATTTTATTTTGAGAATCTCTTTTATTTCTTTACTTTTCAATTATTCCTCCACCTATTAATAAATCATCTTTATAGAAAACCACAGATTGACCTTTAGTTATAGCCCTTTGTTTTTCATGAAAATTTACCCTTACTCTACCATCTTCTACAGTAGTTATTATTGCCTTTGAAGGAATTTGAGAATATCTTATCTTAGCCTCAACTTCCATAGGCTCTTTTAAAGTATCAAAGGGTATATAATTTGTATCCTTAGCTATAAGTTCTGTATTTAAAAGATCTTCTAAATCTCCTAAAACTACTTCATTTCTAAATGGATTTATATCTACTACATACATAGGCTTTCCAAAAGCTATACCTAATCCTTTTCTTTGTCCTATGGTATAATATACTATTCCTTTATGAGTACCTAATATATTCCCTTGCTTATCTACAAAGTTACCTTCTCTAACCTTATTAGGAAATCTATTTTTAATATACCTTCCATGATCATTATCTGGTATGAAGCATATTTCTTCACTATCTTTTTTATTGTGAACCCTAAGACCTATTTCTTTAGCTATTTCTCTAATTTTACTTTTTTTATACTGTCCACAGGGCATCAAGGTTCTTTCCAATTGAAATTGTGTAAGATTATAAAGAGCGTAGGTTTGATCTTTTTTATCGTCTTCTGATTTCTTTATTATATATCTATCATTATGCTTTTCTATGATAGCATAATGACCTGTAGCCACATAATCTATACCCATAGCCATGGCTTTATCCAGAAATGAAGAAAACTTTATAAATTTATTGCAGGCTATGCAAGGATTTGGTGTTCTTCCTTCCATATATTCATCTACAAAATAATCAATAACATTTCTTTTAAAGGCATCTTTAAAATTCATAACATAAAAAGGAATGCCTATTTTATTTGCTACCCTCCGAGCATCCGCTACTGCACTTAAAGAGCAACATCCACCTTCTTTTTCTATAAATTCCTCATCATCTTGCCAAATTTGCATAGTTACTCCTATAACCTCATAACCCTGCTCCTTTAAAAGATACGCTGCTACTGAACTATCTACTCCTCCACTCATACCAACTAAAACTTTCTTTTTCAAAATATTCACCTCCCTACTAAATTATTAAAATATCTATTTACTTATTGTTTTTTTTAATACATAATAAATAGTTTTTGCTTTACACAATTATTCTTATTTACTACAATTTTAAAATTACTTGCTTTTAGGCTTATTATTAACCATATTAGTTTTATTTAAGTCACAACAATCTAATTTTTTATTTTCAAATTCTTTTTCATTAGCCTTTTCTAATTTTTTTATTAATCTTTTAAGTATGTTCATATTATCACCTTACAGATTTATTTTTAATATAAATGAACTTCATCCTAAGACTTTTTAAATTTTATCTGATACCCATATATTGTGAATTTTAATGTACTAGGAAAATTTTAAATTTATTTTACTTTCCTAATTATTTTCTTTAAACTATATTAAACTAGTTTTTATTTATTTCAGTATTTAAACTGCCCATCTTATACCCTTCTGTATCTACAGTAACATATTTAAATCCTAATTTTTTAAATTTTTCTGATACTTTATCTAGAATATCCTCATTGAACAATTTCACTCTTTCTTTTTTAGGCACTTCTATTCTAGCCAAATCCCCATGACTTCTTACTCTTACTGCTCTAAATCCTAACTCCATCATATATACTTCTGCCTTTTCTATTCTAGATAAATCTTCTTCTTTTATCTCTTGATTATAAGGAATTCTAGACAAAAGACAGGCATAGGCAGGTTTATTCCAAGTTTGTAACCCTAGCTCCTTAGATAAAGTTCTTATTTCCTCTTTATTTATAGAGTTTTCTAAGAGAGGACTTTTTACATCTAATTCTTTTAATGCTCTCATACCTGGTCTATAATCTTTTGTATCATCCAAATTAGTTCCATCTACTATATATTTGACGCCCTTTTCCTTTGCCAATTCTTTTATTTTACTAAATACGCCTTTTTTACATATATAGCATCTGTCTTCTGGATTAAATCTTATTTCTTCAAGCATTGGAACTTCTAAAAAATATGATTTTATTCCTATGTTATTTGCTAATTCTTTAGCTTCTTCTATTTCCCATTTTGGAATATAAGGTGATACTACTGTAATGGAAATAACATTATCTCCTAAAGCTTCCTTTGCTGCTTTTAATAATAAGGTACTATCTACACCTCCAGAAAAAGCTACTGCTACACTACCTAAATCCTTTAAATAGTTAATAAGATTATTATATTTATAATTCATTTTATACCATCCCCATCTTATATTTTTGTCCTATTATTATGCTTGTTAATATTTCCATCTACTATAAAAATCAAGTATTTGTATACATTTTTGTAAGTTAATATAAAATTAAGCTATATAGATATATTTATCCGATGACTACCCGCTCTAATACTCCCATCTTCTTTAAAGTGGGAGTAAAGAGTGGGTACATCCCTGGATAACGATTTCTAAGCTTTAGAGGGAGTAAAAACTCCCCCTGAAGCCAAGAACTCTGTTTATAATAATACAAATCATATCAATTTAAAGATTACTTTACTATTTCCTTTAATTTTTCTAATACAAAATCTATTTCTTCTTCTGTATTTTTAGCACCTAAAGTAAATCTTATAGTTCCTTTTAAAAATTCCTTATCTAATCCTAAGGCTAAAAGCACATGGGATGCATCTACTGCTCCTGCTGAACAGGCACTTCCTGCTGAAGCACATATACCTTCACTATCTAAAAGCATAAGTAATAACTCCCCATCTACATTTTTAAAACTAACATTTATATTCCCTTTTAATCTTTCTTTTCCCAAAGTCCCATTTATTTTAGTTCCTTCTATCTGCAAAAGTCCATTTATAAATTTATCTCTAAGTTTTTCTATTCTTTTGTTTTCTTCTTGACCCTTTTCTTTAAGTAATGAAACTGCCTTTTTAAAACCAACTATAGCAGCTGGATTTTCTGTTCCTGCTCTTTTTCCTCTTTCTTGGCTACCACCATGTAAAAGATTATCTATTTTTGTGCCTTTCTTTATATATAATGCCCCAATCCCTTTAGGACCATATATTTTATGTGCAGTTATAGTCATTAGATCTATGTTCATTTCTTTCACATTTATAGGTATTTGCCCTAAAGCTTGAACTGCATCTGTATGAAATAAAACTTTATGTGCCTTACAAATTTCTCCTATAAATTTTATATCTTGTATAGTGCCTATCTCATTATTAGCAGTCATAATAGAAACTAATATGGTATCTTTTCTTATATTTTCTTCTAATTTTTTTAAATCTATTTTCCCGTAATTATCTACAGGTAAAAATGTTATTTCAAAACCTTTTTCTCTTAAATATTTACAACTATTTAAAATTGCTGGGTGTTCTATAGAAGAAGTTATTATGTGTTTTCCTTTGTTTGCATTTGCATAAGCTATCCCTTTTATAGCCCAATTATCCCCTTCTGTACCACCAGAGGTAAAAAATATTTCCTCTGACTCTCCTCCTATAAAATCTGAAATTTCTTCTTTAGCTTCATCTATAGCAATTCTTAAATTATTAGCCATATTATATACAGAAGAAGGGTTCGCATAATATTCTGTTAAGTAAGGAATCATAGCATCTATTACTTCTTCCTTTATATAAGTAGTAGCTGCATGATCCATGTATATCTTATTTCTCATATAATCACCACTGTTTTTTATTTTATTATTTATAACTATAGATTTTATATTAATATCTTTAAAGTTTTATATAAAAAATATTTAAATTTAATCAAATAAATAAATTATTTTTTACTCTTTTCTGTAACATTTTCTCCAAACCATTTTTTAGATATATTTTGCAGGGTTCCATCCTTTTTCATATCATCTAAAGCTTTATTTATTTTTTCTATTTTTTCTCTATTTTCATCCTTCTTTACAAAAGGATATGCATTTTCCATCTCTTCTATAGGTTCACCGGCTAACTGTAAATTTAATCCTGATTTTTTTATATTTACAAGGCAGGCTAATTTATCCTCTATTAAAGCATCAACTCTACCCAAATCTACATCTTGGAACATGCCTGAAAAACTATTATATTGTTTTGTTTTTATATCTTTCCCTTTATTCTTATTATTATAATCTTCTATGGATTTAGAATAATTAGTTCCTACCTGAGTAGCTACAGTTTTGCCCTCTAAATCCTTTAAAGATTTTATATTATTATTTCCTTTTTTAGTAGCTAACTGTACTCCTGAATAAACATAAGGTTTTGAAAAATAATATTTTTCTTTTTTCTTATCTGTTACAGTTATCTCATTAGCTACAGTATCTATTTTACCTGTATCTAGCATTCCCATAATGCCTGTCCAATCTGCTACCTTAAATTCTGGTTTATAACCTGTTCTTTTACCTATTTCTTCCCAAATATCTATTTCAAATCCCTGGACTTTATTACTATCTTTATCTATAAAAGTAAAAGGGTAGTATTGTCCTGAAGTTCCTATTTTTATTGTATTTTTATTTTCATTTATTTCTTTATTCTTTTGAGCACACGCTGTTAATCCTACTCCTAAAGTTACAACTAATGACATACTTAAAATTATTTTTTTAAACTTTTTTATATTCAATTCTATATCCTCCTAATACTATTAATATTAAATTTTAATAAGCTTTTCCTATTTTTCTTTCTAATAATTTTTGCATAAAATTAAATAACTCTACCATTACCCAATATATTAAAGCTACTGCTAAATAACTTTCAAAAAATCTATAACTAGATGCTGCATTCATCTGTGCCTTAGATAGTATTTCTGCGACCCCTACAGTAAATGCTAAAGATGAGCTTTTTAAAAGATCAATAAAACTATTACCTAAAGAAGGAATTGCAACTCTAGCAGCCTGAGGTAAAATTATTCTTTTCATAGCTTGGAATTCAGTCATGCCTAAAGATAATGAAGCCTCCATCTGTCCTTTATCTATAGACATTATTGCACCTCTTATTATTTCTGCCATATAAGCTGAACAATTCATACTCAAAGCAATGACCACTGCCATATATGCTGGGATCTCTTTAAAAGACGGAATAATTTGAGGCAGACCATAGTAGAACAGAAAAAGCTGTATCAAAATAGGTGTTCCCCTAAAGAAAGATATATAAATTTCACTTATTCTATGAAAAATTTTAACTTTATACATTCTTATTACTGCTAATATAACCCCCAATAGAACAGCTATAATCATAGATAAAATAGCTATAGACAAAGTTATATGAGCATACTTTAAAAGAACTGTTAATGATTGTACTAAATATTTTACATCGAAAATTTCCACAATTTTTCCTCCTATCTATGGTTTCCTCATTAATTATTTTTTATTACTCAAATACTCCTGTAGATAAATATCTTTGTCCTGTATCTGGAAGTAATACTACCATATTTTTCCCTTGATTTTCTGGTCTTTCAGCTATTTTCATAGCCGCATAAATTGCTGCTCCTGAAGATATTCCAACTAAAAGTCCTTCTGTTTTTGCTATACTCTTTGTTACTTCAAAAGCTTTTTCATTAGATACTTTAAATATTTCATCTAAAACCCCTGTGTTTAAAGTACTTGGTACAAATCCGGCTCCTATTCCTTGAATTTTATGTGGGCCTGGGTTGCCTCCTGATAAAACTGGTGAATCTTCTGGTTCTACTGCTATTATTTTTATATCCTTATTTTTTTCTTTTAGGTATTCCCCTACTCCTGTAATTGTTCCACCTGTCCCTACTCCTGCTATAAATATATCTACTTCTCCTTCTGTATCATTCCAAATTTCTACCGCTGTGGTCTTCTTATGCATAGCTGGATTAAATTTATTTTCAAATTGCTGTGGAACAAAAGAGTTTTTATATTCCTTTGATAATTCTGTTGCCCTTTCTATAGCCCCCTTCATTCCATCCTTTCCAGGTGTTAAAACTAACTCGGCACCATAAGCTTTTAATATAAGTCTTCTTTCCATACTCATAGTTTCTGGCATAGTTAGTATAAGTTTATAACCTTTAGCTGCTGCTACAAAGGCAAGTCCTACACCTGTATTACCACTAGTAGGCTCTATTATTACTGTATCTTTATTTATTAGTCCTTCTTTTTCTGCTTCCTCTATCATGGCAAAGGCTATTCTATCTTTTACACTGTTTGCTGGATTAAAATATTCTACTTTAGCTAGTATATTAGCTTTTAATTTATTTTTTTCTTTTAATTTTCCTAACTCTAATAATGGTGTATTTCCTATTAATTCTGTTATATTTTTATATATTTTTTTCATAATTATTTTCTCCTTTCAACATTAAATATTCTTAAGATGGTACGAGTTTGCCTATTTATTTACTAGGTTTTAAATTGAAATTTCATTTTTAATTTCTACTGGTATCTTGTAAAATATACATCGACTACACATTAAACCATCCCCTTTTCGTTCAGTACCTAAATATCTATTAGTATAGCTACTTTAAGTAAAATAAAAATTTTATTTATAAACTATTAGATTTACTTTATCTACTATAGCACTAACTTTACTCTATATTTTAATTATCAAGGTATATCTAATTATTCTTATTGGTTTACTAGGTATTCATTTTAAATAAACTGTACTACAACATTATATGTAGTACATTATGTTTTGGTTATCTGATTTTTTGTATGCCTCTACTAAATCTTCTAAAGTTATAGAATCTACTACTCTTTCTATGCTTTCATTAATTCTATCCCATAAATTTGTCTTAATAGATTTTTCCATTCTATTATTTAAATAATCATCATTAAGTTCTACTACAGATAAATCTCCTTCCAAGGCTCTTAGTATTTCACCTGCAGTTATATGTGCTGAATCCTTTTCTAATATATAGCCCCCTTGGGCCCCTTTTATTCCTTTTATTAAATTGTTCTTTCTTAATAAGGAAAATATTTGTTCTAAATATCCCTCGGATATGTTTTGTCTTTCAGAAATACTTTTTAAAGTAACTGCTTCTTCTGTAGAATTTATAGCTAAGTCTATTATAGCCTTTATGCCATATTTTCCTTTAGTTGATATCTTCATAAAATCTCCTCTTTCATAGTATTCCTATCTATTTACTATGATTATATTCTTTTAATTAATTTATGTCAATATTTTTTAAAAAACTTTTCATTTTTATGTTGAAATTGATTTTCATTTGCTGTATACTTAGTATTATAAGAAACAAGCACATATAATTAATTGAAACCACACGAAAATCTCTTTGATTTATAGTAAATATTTTTCTAGATTTAAACCTCCTACTAATATTAAGTCTAGGAAACCCTCCTTACTCATTTATTTACTATAAATTAGAGAGATATTTTCTTTTAAGTTGTAATTTGTTTCTACTCTATAACATTATTAAACTTTCATATATATCTAATGTTTTTTTATAAAATCCAATTATTAATTTTTTAAATAAAAAAATACTATGAAACTATCTATTGTATCATAGTATTTTCTTATTAAGGAAATATATTCATCCGATGACTACTCGCTCTAATACTCCCATCGCACTCTGTGAAAGCGATTGGCACCAAATCGAAGATTTGGACTCTCTGCTTTTCTTCAAAGTGGGAGTAAAGAACGGCTACGTCCCTGGATAACGATTTCTCCTAATGGATAACGACTTCTAAGGAGTAAAGCTCCTAAGAAGTCTGTTAATAAGCTTCAGAGGGAGTAAAAACTCCCTCTGAAGCTTAGAAATCTGTTTAGCCTAAGGCTACATCTAATATCATCATTACAGTAAATCCAATTAATACTCCTATAGATGATATATCTGTATCCTTTCCTTCCTGGGCTTCAGGAATTAATTCCTCTACTACAACAAATATCATGGCTCCAGCTGCAAAGGATAAAGCATAGGGTAATAAATTTCTTATAAATAATACTGCGGCTGCCCCTATAACACCTGCTATAGGTTCAACTATACCAGAAGCTTGCCCATACCAAAAACTTTTTAATCTACTATTTCCTTCTCTTCTTAGTGGTATAGATACTGCTGCTCCTTCAGGAAAGTTTTGAATTCCTATACCTAATGCTAAAGCTATAGCTCCTGCCAAAGATGCAGACTCTATATTGGCCCCTACTGCTCCAAAGGCCACTCCTACAGCTAATCCTTCTGGTATGTTATGAAGGGTTATAGCTAAAACTAATAATATGCTCTTTTGCCAACTAGTTTTAATGCCCTCCGCCTCATCTCTATCTTTACCTAAATGAAGGTGTGGAAGAATTCTATCTACTATTCTTAAAAATATTCCTCCTGCTAAAAAACCTACTGATGCCGGTATCCATGCAATTTTGCCCTGGGATTCTGCCATTTCTATAGCCGGTGCTAAAAGTGACCAATAGCTAGCTGCAATCATTACTCCTGCTGCAAAACCTAACATAGCATTTAATACTTTTTTATTTATATTTTTAAAGAAAAACACTAATGCTGCTCCTAAAGCTGTAACTGCCCAAGTAAATAAGGTAGCTAAAAGAGCCTGCATAATGGGATTCAATTCTTTAAACCAAGTCATACTATCCCTTCTTTCTAGTTCTAAATAAACAATAATAATTATTACTTGATAATTTCTTATTTTGATTTTATCACGTACTATTAATATAATCAATATTTACTTTTACTTTTCTTATAATTGTTTTTTTCCGCTCAAACTAAGTAATATCTGGCTTGGAAGATAAAAAAACCAAATTAAAGGTAAAAATACATTTTCTAAATTTTCCACATGCTTTATACTCAATAAATAAAAACTAATATTAGAAAAGGCCACATTTAAGTCACATAAAAAGAATAAAGTAATACCTATGCTTATAATTTTACAGGTTTTCTTTTCAAAAAAATTATTATTAAATGTTCCGTAGGCTCTTATTAAGCTGTGAATAAGCAATAAAGCATATATAAAAGCCATGGATAGTAAAGTGCTTTCCTTTGAAAATAAATTTAGTCTTTTTAAAATTATAAATAGAAATAAACAGAATACAAACAGATAGATATCTCTATACTTAAATCTCACTTTTCCATTTACATCCTTAAACCTGCCATGTCGTATTATATATAAACTTTGAACAATTATAAAAAATAAAATACCTAATTTAAATTTTTCTAGAACAAGCATATTAAAATCTGCTAAAACCGTAAAAAATAAAGCTAACCTTAAAATAAATAAATCTTTTTTATCATATATATTTTCTCCTATAGATAAAATAATAGCAAAACATACAACTATACTAATAAACTTTATATTTGTAGAATATTTATATAGATTTTTAATTTTTAAAAAGTCTACACTTAATATAAATAAATAAATTATTAAATTTAAACCTACTAATATTTTAGTGATATTATTCTTAATATTCCTTGTATTCACCCTTTTCACCTCCATACTTTTTAACAATACTTATATTCTTAACATTTAATTTGACTTTAATATTATATATGCTAAATAAAACCCACTGACAACAAGTCAGCAGGTTAATTATTTTTCATTTAATTTTTATTTCTAGTTCCCTGTTTTGCCGCTATTTTGCTAGCATTTCCTCTATCCATATATCCTGTAGTAGAGTTTCTGCTATTTTCACTGTTAGTTATAGCACTTTGATTTTTAGACTTTATATCTAAATCCTTGCTCACAAAATCACATCCTTATATATTATTGAAATTCACTATATATTATTCTCAAAATAACTTTATATTATTTTAAAATGATTTTATTACAATTTTTTCAATTATATTTAAAATTTTTTAAATATTCTTTATTTTATATATTTATTTATATGGTTAAATGTTATAATTTATACAATATATAAAGAATTGAGGGATATAATGAACTTGTTTTTTAAAGAGATAACTATTGATAATTTTTATGACTGTATACTACTAAGTACTAATGATAATGGCAGTCATTATGTATTTGAAGAGTTTGTTGATTCAGTAGCATTTTCTATAGCCATATCAAAAGTAGAACCTAAGCTTAAACCTAAAATTATATTCGTAGAAGAGGATATGGTAGGATTCACTTTATATGGATACTGCGAGATGGAAAAACACTATAAGATTTGGACCATTTTAATAGATCATAAATTTCAAGGAAAAGGTTTTGGTAAGGCTGCATTACAAAAAATTATAGAGGAATTAAAAAATAATAAAGATTGTAATGAAATTTATCTTAATTTTCATCCAAAAAATATAAGAGCAAAAAAACTTTACGAATCTTTAGGCTTTAAATATACAGGGGAAAAAATATGGATAAACAAAAAACTTTATGAAGATGTTTATTCCGAAATTTATGAAGGAATAAATTACGAATTGTTATATAAATTAAGTTTATAGTTTATATAAAAAATTATATAATTATATTGCAAACACATTTAAGATAGCATATAATTTTTAACCTATATCTAAAGTTTAATCTTAAAAAAGAATATTAAAAATTAGATTAAAATAAAAAACACTATCATTTCTAATAAATTTTGATAGTGTTTTTCATAGTTATTAAATTTTATCAGTAAATTTTCCTATGACAAAAATATATTTTAAAACAGTTTTTTATATTAAATAAAACCCATATGTTTACTTATAGTTTTATAAACTGCATTTTCGTTATTGTTACCAGCAATGAAATTAGCCTTTTCTTTTACATCCTCTGGAGCATTTTCCATAGCATAACTATAATAAGCTTGCTTAAACATGGTTATATCATTATAATAATCTCCAAAAACCATAGTATTATCTTTTTCTATATTAAATTTTTTCTGAAGTATTTTTATAGCATGTCCTTTACTTACTTCTTTATTCATCATATCTATCCATTTATCTCCTGAAGCAACAAATTGAAGATTCTTATTTAAATTTTCTTTTAAATAATCTAGCATAGGTGCCTTAATACCATCTTTAACATAATAACTTATCTTTTGAACAGGCTTGTCTACTTCATCAAAGGATTTATATTCTATATAAGGTACATTATAAAAACTAAACTCTTTTTTAATACTTTCAGAAGGATTTACAACAAAAGCTTCATTTTCTCCTCCTAAAATTAATTCTTCTCCAAAATTTCTTTTTAATTTTTCTACTGATTTTATATACTCTTTGTCTATATAATTAGCATAAAGAGTTTGTCCGTTTTTACTATATTTTATAAGAGCTCCATTATGAGCTATAAGTATCATATCTTCCTTTACACTATTGAAATTTTCATTTAATTGAGAATAGAACCTTCCACTAGCTGCTGCAAACCTTACACCATTTTTATGTAAATCGTTTATTAAATTAAACACCTTATTATATATTTTTCCTTCACTATTTACTAATGTTCCATCTAAATCTGTCGCTATAAATTTTATCATCTTTTTCCTCCTGTGTTTTATGGTAATTTTATATTTGAAAATCCCATATGATTTCTATATTTTAAAAATATGTTTTTTCTACTTCCCTATTATATCACAACTAAAATATTTGTTTAATTAAAGCTTATATACTTTCATATTGTAAATTAATAAGTATGAAACTCTAACTAATAATACATATAAATAAAGAAACCTCAATAAAAGTAAAAATAATAAAATAGAGTCTATAAAATCTTATGTATTATTTATTATAAGAAAAATAAACCTGTATCTTATATAAATTAACATAGGATACAGGCTTTACTTCTTAATTTTTATCCGATGACTACCCGCTCTAATACTCCCATCTTCTTCAAAGTGGGAGTAAAGAACGGATACGTCCCTGGATAACGATTTCTAAGCTTCAGAGGGAGTAAAAACTCCCTCTGAAGCCAAGAACTCTGTTTATATTTAGCTATTTTTTTCTGCTGCTTCTACTATATGTTTTAATAACAGAGTTGTTGTAACACTTCCCACTCCTTTTGGAACTGGGGTTATAGCTCCTACTTTTTCTTTTACATTTTCAAAATCTACATCTCCACATAGTTTTCCATTTTCATCTACATTAATACTTACATCTATAACTATGGAATTTTCATTAAAATATTCTTCTTCTATTAATTTAGCTTTTCCTATAGCTGTCACTACTATATCTGCTTTTTTAGTTATGGATGGTAAATCTATAGTTTTTGAATGACATATAGTAACTGTAGCATTATGAGATAAGGCCATCATACTTAATGGTTTACCCACTACCATACTTCTGTTTATAATAACTATATTCTTTCCTTTTAAATCTATATCATAATATTTTAATATTTCTATTACAGCTTCTGGAGTACAAGGCATAAATCCATCTAAATCTCCTTCAAATATCCTTTCTAAATTTAAAGGATGCATACAATCCACATCTTTATTTAATGCTATAGAAGAGTTTATTACATTTTCATTTAAATGTTTAGGATAAGGTCTAAATACTAATATACCATGAATATCCTTTTCATTATTTAATCTTTCCATTAGTTTTAAAAAATCTTCCTCTAATATATCTTCCTTCAATTCTTCTACCTTAGTTTCTATATTTAATTTCTCACAACTCTTTATTATACTTCTTTCATAAGCTATATCATCCTGTTTATTTCCCATACGTAAAATTGCTAACTTAGGTATTATATTTTTTTCTTTTAATTTATCTATTCTTAATTTTAAATCTTCCCTTATTTTTAAAGCTACTTCATTTCCATATAATATTTTAGTCATCATTCATTTCCCCTTATTAAATTTTCTACATAACTATAAACTTTATCTGCTTTAGTTGAATATTTAGAAACTAATGTGTTTATTTCTTCTTCTAAAGAATTTTTTATATCATTATTTTTCATCATACCAGTATTTATATATACATTTAGCTTAGAAGCTTCTAATGCTGTTTTGCAAAACAAAACTCCTACACCTACATCACTTATAGCAATTCTAGTTCCCTTTTTAGCTAATTTATAATGAAGATCTATGGTCTCTGCTGCACATTTAGCTATTTCTAATGGTACTAAACTAGCTTTATATAAAGCCTCTTCCATAATTTTATCTTTATAAGCTTTTTCTTCTTCTGTATTTTTAGGTAATCCATAAGCTTTAGATAATGGATAAAATACCTCAGCATCTTTATTTACTAATGCTTCTAATTTTTCTATTAAGACTTCCCCTTCTTTTAATATTTCCTTTACATCCTCTTCTACATCTTTATATTTTTTCTTTCCTATAGTAAGATTTGCTACCATATTACCTAAGGCCATGCCCAAAGCACCCACATAAGCACAAGCACCGCCTCCACCTGGTACAGGTTCTTTAGAGGATAAAATATCTATAAATTCTTTACAACTTTTATCTAACATAAAAATCCACCTACCTTATTAATTTATTCTTATTATAGCAAATACTAAATGCTATATTAAATTAATTACACTTCTTATAATACTAATATATATTATACATTATTTTTATATTATATTATTATAGGATTTAAGGTTTTATTAATATTGAAAAATTTATATTTAACTACTTTTCATTTTCTAAGATTTATATATAAAATTAGCTCAAAATAAATTTAACTTTAATATAATTTTAATGAAGTCAGATTTAAAACTTATTAAGGAAATGAATTGGTTTATGAGCGTATTCTTTATCTTTGCGGTGCTAGAATCTTATTTCTTTTCTAAGGAAATTATTAAGTTTGTCAGAGTTTCATTTATAGGTGTCTCTATATTAAATTTACTTCCTTCTTTTACAATAGAGCCATTTATAGTTTCTATTTCTGTTTTTTTATTATTTAAAACATCTTGTAACATAGAAGATCTATTCTCTGCTGTTTTTAAGGCTACATTTTCTACTTTTTTTATCATTTCTTCCTCATTAAAATTAAAGCCCTTAGCATTAGCCACCTTTACTGCCTCTATAACTGCATCTTTCATAATTTTTTTTGTAGCTTTTTCTTTTAAAATTTCACCATTTCTTATACCTAAAATAGCTGTTATAGCATTAATTCCAACATTTATAATAAGTTTATTCCAGATAAGTTCTCTAGGATCTTTACATATATATGCATTAAAACCACTATGATTCAAAATATTTTCTAACGTTTTTAAAATATTATCTTCTTTTCCAGAAAACATACCTATATAAGTATCCCCTGAACCTGCATGTTTTATATACCCTGCCTTTATAGTAGTACATCCTTCACCAGTAGTTCCTACTATTATTCTATTCTTATTTATATATTTTTCTATTTTTTCTCCATTACCATATCCATTTTGAAGAGTTAAAACATAAGTGTTTTCTCCTATTATATTTTTATTTTCTAAAATTGCTTCCTCTGTTTTTGTGGATTTTACAAATACTATTGCTAAATCTACTATACCTATATCCTTAGAATTTGTAACAGCCTTTGGATAAAACTTTAATTTTTTATCTCCTGTATCTATTACTAATCCTTCTTTATTTATAGTATTTATATGTTCTTCCCATTTATTAATTAAATAAACTTCCTCTCCACTTTTATGTAAATAAGCCCCATATAAGGATCCCATAGCTCCAGAACCTACTATAGCAATTTTCATATTCTCTCCCCCAAATTTATTAATTTTTTATCTCATTCGTAATACTCTTATACCATTCTCCCATTAATATTACTGAAATGAGTAAAAATAATTATGCTAAACAAACTATACCTTAGGTTAAAATTTTAATCTTTTTATAAATTATATCACTATATGGTAATAAAAACATAAAAAATTAGGCCCTTACTAACATAGGCCTAATTTTTTAAAATTTATAATTACTTTATATAAAATATAACTTGATTATTTAAAAATATACTTTAGAAGGTATCCTAAAATAGATTTAATTTTAATTAGCAAATGTAAAAATACACGTAATAAACATATAAATAAACTCTAGAAGTTCTTAATCTTACGAAATTAAAAATTTTTAATGAAGAAAGTTTAAAACTTCTTAAGTAAATAAATTAGTTTATAAGTATATTTTTATATTTAAGGTATTAAAATTAAATCTATCTTATTTTGAAATACTATCCAAAAACTATTTAAATTTATTTATTAAGCTTACTTAGTTCTATAGCTAAATCTGAAGCTACAGCTACATTATTATAAACTAATTGTATATTAGCTTCTAAACTTTTACCTTTAGTTATATCCTTTACCTTAGCTAATAAAAATGGTGTGCTTTCTTTTCCTTTTATGCCTTTTTCTTCTGCCTCTTTAACTGCATCATTTATAGCCTTTGTTATGGTATCGTAATCCATTTGGTATTCTTCTGGTATTGGATTTCCTACTACCATTCCACCTTTTAATCCTAAATCCCACTTAGCTTTTAGAGCTTCTGCTAACTCTTTTGCTGTATCTACTCTATAATCTACTTTAAATCCACTTTTTCTTGTATAAAATGCTGGTAGCTCTTCTGTACCAAATCCTACTACTGGTACCCCTTGAGTTTCTAAATATTCTAATGTTAAGCCTATATCTAATATAGATTTAGCTCCAGCACAAACTACTGCTACATTAGTATTAGCTAATTCTTGAAGGTCTGCTGATATATCAAAGCTTTCTTGTGCTCCTCTATGAACTCCACCTATTCCACCAGTTCCAAAGACTTTTATTCCTGCCAAGTTAGCTACAATCATAGTAGATGCTACTGTAGTTGCTCCATCGAGTTTTTTGGCCAATATAAATGGTATGTCCCTTCTACTAGTTTTAACTACTTCTTTTCCTTTTTTACCTAAGTATTCTATTTCATCCTTTGTTAAACCAACTTTTAATTTACCATTTAATATGGCTATAGTAGCAGGTATTGCCCCTTTATCTCTTATTATTTTTTCTACATTTAATGCAGTCTCTGCATTTTTAGGATATGGCATCCCATGAGATATTATAGTAGATTCTAAAGCTACTACAGGTTTATTTTCCTTTAAAGCTTCTGATACTTCTTTACTAATTTCTAAATATTTCTCTAACATATTCCTATCTCCTTCATCTTATTATTTATACTCCAAACTGACATATTTGGATTTATAGTATCTTCATGGGATAAGGCTAGTATGGAAGCTGTCATTGAAAACTTAATAGTTTCTTCTACAGAAAAATCTTTTAAATAACAATAGACCATAGCTGCCATAAAAGCATCCCCTGCTCCTGTTGCATTTATAACTCTAACTTTAGGAGTAGGTATTTTACCTTTGTTTTTTCCATCATTGTAATAAACCCCTTCTTCACCTAAAGTTATAAACACTCTTTTAACTCCCTTTTCTAAGAAAAACTCAGCTGATTTTTCTAAATCATCTTCCTTTTTTATAGGAATTCCAGACAATATCTCTGCCTCAATCCTATTTAATTTAATAGTATGGAACTTTCCTATAATATTTTTTATCTTTTTAGCCTTAGTAGTAGATACTGTATCTAAAAAGAATTTTACATTTTGATGATCGTTAACTATATATTCTATAATCTCCTGTGGTATATTAGTATCAATTATACATACACCTGAGTTTTCTATAACAGTTTTTTTACTTTTAATAAAATCTAGAGGCATTTTATCAAATATATCCATGTGAGCTATAGCAACCATCATATCCCCTGTTTCATCTAAAATTGAAAGATAGGTAGAAGTTGTATTTTCCCGCATTATTATAGAATGTTCCATATCCATACCTATAGTTTTTGCTTCTTCTAATATTTTGTTTCCATATATATCTTCTCCTAAAGCAGTTATAAGTTTTGTATTTATACCTAATTTAGTTAAATTCTCTCCTATGTTTCTACCTACTCCCCCTAAGGATATTTTACTCTTCCCTGGATTAGAATCTTTGTATATTAATTTATCATTAGGGAAACCTTGTATATCCATATTTGCTCCACCAATTATAGAAACATACTCTTCATCCTTTGAAACTATATAACCTTTCCCTAAAAGATATCCTTTTTTCAAAAGATTAGTTATATGCACTGCTGTAGAAGATCTTGTTATGCCTAGTTTCTCTGCTAAGTCCTTTTGGGATATCATTGGATTTTCCTTTATTAATTCTAAAATTTCTTTTTCTCTATTTGTCATATTTATCCCCTCAAAAACCGTTTACTTAAACAAAAGCTTATAAGATAAGCATTTGTTTAAGTAAATGATATCATATCTTTTTTATCTTTTCAATATTTATTTTTTCTCACTTATATTTTATTATTAAATACTTTTATACCAAATAAATATTTCTAAGAATCCACTAAAAAACCTATATTAAACTTTAAAATAGATTTATAGACTATATAATTACCATATTTTTTAGTATAATTTAAACTATGTGCTTAAAAATTCATATTTATATAATATTTATTAGTATTGGATATCAACACTATAATATTTATACTAATACTAAATAACTATAAATTTACCTTATAATTAAAAAATAATTTTTAATAAAAACTATCATAGTATTTTATAATAAGGGGGATTACTTATGAAGGATTCTAAAGTATATTTTTTAATGATTTTATCTACTTTATTTTGGGGTGGAGCTTTTATTGCTGCAAAACTTTCTGCACCTTTTATTCCACCTTTCACATTGACCTTTTTAAGATTTTTAATAGCTACATTAGTGCTCTTTTTCATAATTATTATTAAAGAAAAAAACATATATAAACTAAAGAAAAAAGATATTCCAGTATTTTTATTTACAGGAATAGTAGGAATGGTTGGCTATCATATTTTCTTTTTTAAGGCTTCTACATACACTACAGCTACAAATTCATCTTTAATAGCTGCATCTAACCCTATTATAACCTGCATATTAAGTGTTATATTTCTTAAAGATAAACTAAGTTCAAAAGGAATTATAGGAATTATTCTTTCCTTTACTGGAGTTCTCTTAACCATAACTAATGGTGCTATAGCTAATATTTTTAATATTAATTTTAATAAGGGTGACATTTTAATGATAATAGCTGTATTATGTTGGGCTTCTTATGGGGTTTTTAGCAAAAAGGTAATGCCAAAATATTCTCCAATGACTTTAACCTTTTACAGTTTTTTATTTTGTACTTTATTTTTAATTCCTTTTGTCATATATGAGAAACCTTTATCTTTAATAAATAAGGTTCCCTATTATTCATATATAGCAATTTTATACATGAGCATCTTTGCTTCTGTTATAGGCTATTTAGTTCAACAAATATCCATAAAACAAATAGGGCCTTCCAAAACCTCTATTTTTGTAAATTTAGTCCCTATATCTTCTATAGTTCTATCAGCTATAATATTAGGTGAAAAAATAACTATAATAACAATTTTATCAACAGCTTTAATAGTTGCAGGAGTTTATATATGTCAAAAATCTAATTAACAAAACAAAATCATATATTAGTAAAAGGCCTATTAAAATAAAATAGATTTAATTTTAATATGGCAAATCACTAGTGTTCAGTAATTTGGGTTCTTAAAATTAAATCTATTTTGATATCTTTTATACTAAGATTTATATTTAAAATAATAATTTATTTTTGTAAATCTCTATAACATTTCCATTCCTTAACATACTCATCTAATACATTATGAAGAACTTTACCTATTTTAGAGTAAGCCTCATCATTTAAATTGGCAAGGGATATTCTAATGGACCACTCTGGTCCGTGAAATCCTCCTCCACCTAATAATACTATAGAAGATTTTTCTGCTAAGCGTAATAGTATGTCTACAGGTTTATAATTTTTTTCTAAATAAGCACTAAAATCCTCTCCATAATTGCAGTGTGCCCACTGAAGCAAATCAAACTCTGTGTAATAAGAAGCATCATTTTCTTCTCTCTCAAATTTTATGCCTAAGCCCTCGTATAATAATTTTTGACGATGTCTACATATTTGCTGTGTCAATTGTTTATATTTACTTTCCTTATCTAATATTGCAAACACGGAAAAAAAGGCCATTTGAACTTGTTGTGGAGTAGATAATCCTGCTGTATGATTAAGAGCTACTTGACGACTGTCTGCCACTATCCTATCAATAAAAAGAATTTCTTCTGGGTTAGTAGAAAGAGCTCCATATCTCTTTCTCAAGGCTTCTTTTTTATCCTCTGGTAATTCTCTTATTAATTTATCAAATACATTTTCTTCATAAAGCGCAATGGTTCCAAGTCTCCATCCTGTTACTCCAAAATATTTTGAAAAAGAATAAACGCCTATAGTATTAAAAGCTAAATCCGCTACTAAAGAACGAAATTCGTCTACAAAAGTTCCATATACATCATCAGAAATTATCATTAAATTTGGATTGCTCTCATTAACGATTTGAATTATTTTATTTATAGAATCTGATTCTATGGCTACAGAAGGTGGATTGCTAGGATTAACTACAAATAGTGCCTTAATACTTGAATCTCTTAATTTTTCTAATTCCTCATCAGGATATTGCCAAGTATGGGTTCCATCTTCCTTTGTCTCTGTTGCACTAATTTTAACTACTTCAAAATTATAACGAGGTATTAGTGGTATTTCAAGATAAGGAGTAAATATTGGTGTCATAAGAGCTATTCTATCTCCTCTTTGTAACAACTCATTAGCAATTAAAGAATCGAATATATAACACATAGCCGCAGTAGCTCCTTCTACTGCAAACAAATTAAATTTACCTTTTAAGGGTTTATTATAACACATTTCTTGCATAAGATAGTCCTGTACTAATTTTTCAATATGAATTAACATTCTATCTGGAACTGGATAGTTGTCTCCAATAATTCCATCCGCTAGTTCATATACAAAACAATCTTTATCAAATCCTTTAAAATCTATACCATAATGAATTATATTATTTAAAAGTTCTATTCCTGGCTCCCCTTTATGTTTCTCTATGTATTCTTTAAATCTTTTATAAATGCCTTCTTTTTTTGGCATGCCTGCTAAAGCACCATCGCTCCATACTCTACGGGTTTCTTCTACTGCAAATTGACCAAAAGCAAAAAATGCCTCTCTAGGAGCTGCTGCTGTCCAATTTGGATTTCCTCTTCCTGCATCTAAAAGAGCATGGGCACTTTTTTCTATCTGACTTTCTTTAGCAAGACTAATTAATCTATCTTTAAGCTCAAAAGGGCTAATTTTACCATAAATATGTTCTAATTCTATACGTTGAATATTAGGATTATCCATTAAAAAATTCCTCCCTCTACAAATACAACTGCCAATTACAATAAAAGTCTTTTATTAAATTATGTTATCCAATGTTATAAAAACTATTCTTATGAAAAACATATACTAGTAATATATTGTAATAAAGATTATTGTATAAATTATCTGTTATATAAATTATTTATTGCAATGAAATATCTACAAAGAAATTATAACTTCATTACATATAATTATAATTATGGCAAATTTCTATGTCAAAGCATGTAAATTATTATTAATTATTAAATTATAAAAATAAATTAATTTAATGTTATAGAAAAACAAACTTTATAGGTTAATTATGTTATTTAATAAAGAAATTATTGAAATGTCTTATTAATGTGGTAAATTTGTAAAAACTTAAAAGTGCTGGTTTATTTACATAAATCAGCACTTTTAATATAAATTATATTTTTAATTTTTAGTATATTTGTTTACTAATATAAAAGGTGTCATAAAAAGAACTATAAACGCCATGGTGAATATAGGATATTTAGGTGTTTTATTTAAAAATAATAGTACAGCATAAATAAAAAAGCATATAGAAAGAAATAAATAATTTATTCCTAAAGCCTTAGAAAGCTTCTCTTTATCTGTTATCTTCCTATGTTCTCCAACATAAATTTTTATTTTCTTTTTTACTATAGAACTATATGCACAATATAGCATAAATAAGCACATTCCCCCATAAACAGTTATGTATATTAATCTAAGCATGCCAATCCTCCCTAACGATAATTAGATTATTAGCTACATTAATTATATCATCAAATTGGAAACATAAGTATAATCTTTAAAATGATTTTTCACTTTTATTAAAATTATATACTAGGTATTCATATATAAAAGATTTATATGATTATTTCATAAACTAATAGTACTTTTATATCTCAAAAGTAAAAATCATGGGTTGCAAAACTTATATAAAAGCTTTTTAAATTTAGTAATAATAAAGCAGCCCCTAAGAGCTGCATATTATAAATTAATAAATTGGTGTATTAAATTCTCATTTTTATTTTATTCAGTATTACATTAAAGTTATAACTATGAAAATAAAGTCCTATCACTTAATCCATCTTCTATATTAAGATTTTCAAAGCATTTTAGCAATTTTTCTTTAGTTAAAGATTTTTTTTCTTCCCCTTTTATATCCAGAACTACCTTACCTTTATGCATCATTATTAATCTATTTCCTACATTTATAGCTTGATTTAAATCATGAGTTACCATTAAAGCTGTAATTTTTTCTTCTTCTATTATTTTTTCTGTTATTTCTATTATTCTTTTAGAAGTTTTAGGATCTAGTGCTGCTGTATGTTCATCTAAAAGCAACACTTTAGGTTTATTCATAGCTGTCATAATTAATGATAGTGCCTGCCTTTGACCTCCTGATAATGATCCTACAGTCACATTTAATTTATCCTCTAATCCTAAATTTAGTTCCTTTAACATATCTATAAAATTAGAGGTTTTCTTTTTATTTATCCCTAAGGTAAGACCAAATCTTTTTCCTTTGTTTTCTGCCATAGACATATTTTCTAATATGGTCATAGAAGGTGCCGTTCCTTTAGATGGATCTTGAAATACTCTACCTATATATTTTGAAACTTCATATTCCTTACTAAAAGTTATATCTTTATCTTCTAAGTTTATTTTGCCCTGATCTGGTTTTATACTTCCTGATATCATATTTAAAAGAGTAGATTTTCCTGCTCCATTACTTCCTATTATAGTTATAAAATCTCCTTCTTTTACATCTAAATTTAGATCATTAAATAAATTATTTTCATTTACAGTGTTTTTATTGAACACTTTGTGCAGATTTTGTATTTGAAGCATTTAAAATCCCTCCCTCTTTAGTTTTTTGTTTTTTTATTGTTTTGAAAGGATTCTTGTTTAAACTTAAAGCTATTACCACAATTACTGCTGTTACAAGTTTTAAATCTGTAGGAGCTAACCCTACAGTTAATGCCATTGACACCGCTAACTTATATACTAAAGCCCCCAATAATACTCTTGTAGTGGCATTTAAAGCTTTTATTCTTCCAAATAAAGATTCCCCTATTATTACAGATGCAAGGCCCATAACTACTATACCTGTACCCATTCCTACATCTGAAAATCCTTGATATTGAGCCATTAAAGCTCCTCCTAATGCCACTAATGCATTAGATATCATTAACCCCATTATTTTTATTAAATCCTTATTTACACCAAGAGAAAGTACTAACTGTTCATTATCTCCTGTAGCCTTTAATATAAATCCTGTCTTTGTTTTTAAAAATAAATCTAAAGCGATTTTACATATTAAAAGAAACACTGTAATTATAATTATAGGGTTCATAGTATCTGAAAATAAGTGTGTTTGATTAAATAAAGGTATATTTGATTTTCCCATTATTCTTAAATTAACAGAATATAATCCAACCATAACTAAAATTCCTGAAAGTAAATTAGTTATTTTTAACTTAACATGTAATATACCTGTTATTCCCCCTGCTATAGCCCCTGCTATTAAAGCTATTAAAGAACTTAAAACTGGACTATATCCCTTTACTAGAAAAGCTGCTGCAACAGCTGCTCCTAAAGGAAAGGTTCCGTCTACAGAAAGGTCTGGGAAATCTAATATTTTATATGTTATATATACTCCAAAACAAACAATGGAAAATATAAATCCTTGCTCTAATACTGCTAATAAAATATCCATTATTTTTTCCCTCCTTTGACCTTCTCAGCTTTATCTTCTATATCCTTTGGTATTTTTATATTTAACTTTTTAGCCACATCTGGGTTTATTGACAATTTAGTTTCTTTCATAAATTTCACTTTCATATCTTTAGGATTTTTTCCATTTATAATTTCTATAGCCACATCTGCGGATTCTTTTCCTAATTTGTAGTAATCTATACCTGATGTAGCTAATGCACCCCCTTCTACATGGGCTTTTTCTGATCCTATTATTGGGATATTCTTCTTATCGCATTCATTACTTATAAATGGCATAGAGGAAGCCACTGTATTATCTGTAGGAATGAACATAATATCAATTTCATTTAATATAGAAGCTAAGGATTGATGAATATCATTAACATTGGTTATACCTTTTTTAACAATTTTAAATCCAAATTTTTTAGCCTTTTCTTCTGCCTCTTTAACCTGTATTTCAGAATTTTTTTCGCTAGTATTATATAATATTCCTATGGTCTTTTTCCCAGGTAATATATCTTTTATTAACTTAAAATTTTCCTCTATGGATATTTTATCTGAAGTTCCAGCCACATTAGTACCTGATTTGTCTAAGGATTTTACAACTCCTGATTCTACAGGATCTGTAATAGCTGTCATAACTATAGGTATTTTTTTAGTGGCATTAAAGGCTGCCTGTACTGAAGGAGTTGCTATTGCATATATAATGTCATTTTTTTGAGCTACAAAATTTTGAGTTATAGTTTGAATTGTAGCCATATCCCCCTGAGCATTTTGAAAATCTATTTTTATATTTTCTCCATCTTTAAATCCTTTTTCTGCTAACCTATCTACAAATCCTTTTTTAGTTAAATCCAAAGCTGGATGCTCTATAATTTGAGCTATACCTATGTTTATAACCTTTTTATCCTTTAGTGTTTTTGAACTGGAGATTTTTGAGCAACCTCCAAAGATAGCAACTGAAAGAATCAGTGCCAATAGAATTGAAATTTTTCTTTTTACTACCATACTACCATCCTCCAAAATTTTAATTTATATATTTTTATTTTGCAAAATATAATGAAAAACAATAAGGAGCAAAGATTTTATTTGCATAAATAAAAAAACCCTTCCAGCAGAAGAGTACTCAAATAAAGCCTTTAATTTAAAGACTACAATATCTCCTACCGTAAACTACCATACTACTGTTTTTAAATTATATTGTTACATAACAATACTTTTTATTACTTCCATACTACTTTATATATTATTTTTTTATTAATTAAATGCCATTTTCTATATTAATTTTTATATTGTCATATTAAAATTCACTTAATTTATTTCTATAATCTACTTATTAAGTTAAAAATCTATATATTATTTTTAATCTAACATACTACACTACTCTACTAATACTTCCTAGAAATATAAGCTTATTTTAATAAATCTTATATTTAATAATCCTACTTCTACCATACTACTTAACTATGACTAACCTTATAACTCTTTATAATATTAGTCTATATACTTTTAAGTTTTAAAATATAATATATTTAATAATATAATCATATTTTTTAATTTTTATTGTTTACCAATTTAAATATTATAGATTAAAGATTTATGGTGCTTTAATCTTATAGTTAAGAATAATAACATAAATAATATACACTTGTCAATATTTATATATAAACCATAATAGTGTATTTTTAATCAAACAATTTTTCCAATAGATAAAAACCTCTAATAGTGCACTTATTTATATTTTAAAATATACTATCCCAAATTTTTAAAATAAGTCTATAGATATGAATTATTTTTATTAAACTGTAAAATTATTTAATTATTTTATACTATTATAGTTATATATTTATTCATAAATTATCTAAAAAACATTTGAAGTCATATTAAATGTTAGGAATTGATCTATGCCCTAATCCTATAACTACCTCATTTAAATGTAAAAGACCTATGCTCATAAATATACATACACTTATATGTTCTTCTGACCTTGCTATTCCTATTTTGCCACCTACATTTAATCCATTAGCCTTTTCCATAATTTGAAGTAAAGCTTCTCTTGTAGCTCCAACTACGGCTCCATCATCTACATGACAATCTTTTATAAGTCCACATCTCTTGGATGCTACTAATGCTCTTTCTATTATTTTGGTCATAGATGAATTTATATTACCACCTACATCCACTGCTGTAGCTAAGATATCTTTTGCCTTAAATTTTTCTATTAATATCTTTTCTTCCTCTCTTGAAGAAATTGCCATTTTAACTGAAGCCTTAGCTACTTTTTCACTTTGTATTTTCAAAATAATACCCCCTATTATAGGATTTTTATATAAATTTTAGTTTTTATTATATTAATTAGGTAAATTTTTAGATAATTTCTATAAGAATATAAAATTGTAATTTAACTATATTATGTACATAAATTATACCATTATCAATACATTTTCAAAATAAAATTTATCATAGATCATTTTTTAATGATAATTTATTTATATAGTTCCATAAATTTATTCCATAATTCTTCATTACATTGTTTTAAATTTATTACTCTAAAATTATTCTTATCTACAAAAGCTTGAGTAGTGCTACCCTTCGCTAATAATTCATTGTTTTCTTTTTTTATAATTTTATAACTAAATATGATCTTTACTGGGGTTAATTTTTCTATAGAAGTTTCTATAATAATCTCATCCTCATATTTTGCTGGTTTCATATATTTACAATAACTCTCTGTTAAAGGCATCATAACTCCTATGTTTTCTATGTCTGTATATTTCATACCTGTAGCCTTTGTAAATTCTGTTCTTCCTATTTCAAACCATGGATAATAATTAGAATGATGTACTACCCGCATTTGATCTGTTTCTACATATCTAACTGTTGTTTCTGTTCTATTAATATACATATTATTCTCCTTTAGTAATTCATTATATAAATAGCATTACTAAAACCTATCATGTAGATGTTCTAGTAATGCGTATTTCTTAAGTTGAAGTGATAATTTATTTATATATTAAAATAAATCTTTAAACTTATCTCCAAATAAATCTCCTAAAGTTACATCATCTTCTCTAGAATCATCATACTTTGAAAAATCTTCCTTTGGTTTGTCTATTGCTTCTTTTATACTTAGTGACATTCTCTTTTCATCTGAGTTTAATTCTAATACTTTTACTTTAACTCTATCACCTATATTTAAATTTTCTGATGGTTTAGCTATATTTTCGTCAGTTATTTCTGATATATGAACTAACCCTTCTATACCCTTTTCCACTTCTACAAAGGCTCCAAAGTTCAATAATTTAATTACTGTTCCTTCTACTACACTACCCACAGCATATTTATCCTTTGCTGTATTCCATGGATCATTTTTAACATCTTTTAAAGATAGAGCTATTTTTTTAGTATCCTTATCAAAATCTAAAACATAAACCTCTACTTTGTCTCCTATAGATACTACTTCTGAAGGATGGTTTACTCTTCCCCAGGATAGCTGAGAATTATGAACTAATCCATCCATTCCACCTATATCTACAAAGGCTCCAAATTTTTCTAGTCTTCTTACAACCCCATCTATCTTTTGTCCCTTTTCTAAACTATTCCATAATTCTTCTTTTCTTTTGGCATCTTCTTCTTCTTTTACTATCCTACTAGATAAAACTACTTTTCCCTTTTGTTTATCTAATTCTATTAATCTTCCCTTTACTGTTTCATCTTTAAATACGTTTAAATCTTTAACATATTTATTATCTATTTGAGAAGCCGGTACAAATACTCTTATACTTTCTATATGTCCTATAGCTCCACCTTTTATTATCTCTTCTATTTTGATTTCTAGTATTTCTTCCTTTTTAAAGGCTTTTTCTAAATTTGACCATGCTTCTATAATTTCTGCTTTTTTCTTAGATAAAAGTACATTTCCTTCACCATCATTTACTTCTAATACACAAATAGAAATTATATCATCTTTACTTATTATGTCTTTAAGATTTACATCTTCATTATCTACAACTTCTTTTTTAGGCAATATTCCATCAGATATGTATCCTATATTTAATACGGCTTCTTTATCTGAAACTGAAATTACTTTTCCTTTTAATAGTTCTCCTTTATGAATTCTTTTCATTGAAGAATTTATTTCTTCCATCATATCCTTCATTGTTATTTCTTCTGACATAAAAAAACAACCCCTTACTTTTCTTTTTATACTAATACAATTAATATAATTTTACCATAATTTAAAGCATATACATATATAAAAATAGTATATGCTTTAAACGTACATTTTAGTAAATAATTAAATAATCTAGTTCTATACAATAATTAAAGCTCTTATACCAATATTACCTCTCTTTATAATCATTTAAATCATTCCTTAACCAAGTTCCTTCATCTTTCTTCAACACATTAAATCTTAAAGTGATATAATCTTCCTTATGGGTAAAAATTATATGTGATTTTTATCTAAAATAAAAAAGTATAGTCAAATTAATAAATAAAATGACTATACTTTTAATTATTTCACTAAATCTTTTATATTTAAATGATTATAATACTTATATTATTTTTTACTAGACAACTCTAGTAAAAGTTTAATATTTTTCAACTCATAATTATTTAATTCTGAATCTGCACCTTTAAAGCTTTCATCTTTAACATACCAATTTTTATTACTAAAATAGCTTTTAAAAGGTTCTTCCTTAAAGGCATATCCGTATCTTGCATATATTTCATTTCTAATTAGATCCAATGTATATTTATCATAATTTTTTAATTCATCCTCTGTTAAGTATCTTTGATTACTTTGAGGGACAATATATCCTTGAAGATTATTATATTCATTATGATTCTTATAATAAACATCGCCTAGACTATTTACATGACTTTCTCCTATTGTAGGATTTGAATTTTTATAAGTATATTGGCTTGAAGAATTGTCTTCAAACTGTTTTTTGTCTTCTGTATTAAGTTTAGTTAATAATTCATTATATTTGGCAAACTCTTTAATATTGTAGCCATTTTTCTTTGCTTTTTCTAATAACTTAGCACATTCTTCATAGTTTTCTTTTTGAAAACTATCATTAGCTTTATAACTAAATATTTTATTAAGTACTTTCTTTTTATCTTCTTCTTTTAATTTATAAACTCCAGATAATTTTTCTTCAAAATCCTCTGTATTTTTAACAGTTTCATAAATTTCATTTATTATTTCATCTTTGTATTTATAGCCTAATGCTTTATTATAATTACGTATTTTTTCTATTTCGGACATTTCCTTGTCTGCCTTTTTTATATAGTGATTACACATTATATTATCTTTAAATAGAAATGCTGTTATAAAGCATATCACTATAACAAAAATGGATGTAAAAACTAAAATCTTCTTATTTTTATTACCATAGTCTTCATCATCATCTTCTTCAAAATCATCATTTTCCATTTCATCATAGTCTTCTTTAGAAAAACTTTCTCTGTTTCTCTCTTTAACCATAGTTTTATAAGTTTTTTCTAATTCATTGTGAACATCCTCTGAATTAATTAATATAGTAGACTCATCTATATTATTTTTATCTTTTAGTTTGTCCATTTCTTCTTCAGATGTATTTTCTTTTTCCAAAGTTGTTTCTTCTAAGGTTTTTTCCTTTGGATGTTCTTTAATTACCTTTGTACCACACTTTTTGCAAAACTTATCTTTGTCCTCTAACTTTGTTCCACACTTTTCACAGTAACTCATATTCCCCTCCATTTTACTTTACTATTACTGTTAGCATTAATTGCCCATCTGGTTTTCTTATAAATTTATAAGTATTTTTAAAATCCTTTGTACTAGTATTGCCATGTCCTTTAGTTATATCATATATTTCTTTAGTTACAACTGTACCTTCATTAGTATCGAAGATAAAGCTTAGTATTTCTAGTACTAAAAAATCTTATGTAATATTAGCTTCATATATATATCTTTACCATCTAATCTTAAACCACATTTAGGACAAAACTTTATGCATCTCCTCCTTTTTTAGCTTATAACTTGTTCATAATTTATTTCTATTTTTTAAAAATTATATGCATATTATATCATAAACTCATACATATCCCATTATTTTATACATTTTATTTTAAAAGATTATCCTTTATGTTATAATTTAGTAGCATTATTTGTTAACTTTTTTTTAATACTATTAATACTAAAGAGGTGATTTTATGTTTTGTTCTAATTGTGGAAATAAACTTCCAGAGGATGCTCAGTTTTGTACAAACTGTGGTTCTCCTGTAGCAGGTAATAAACCAACAAATTTTAAAGATGGGAAAGCTAAAAATGAATTTACTAATTTTTTAAATTTTTTTATTAATTCTTTAAAAAATCCTGTAAATAAATTTAATGAATCTATAAAAAATATGAATCTTTCTATAACTTCTTTGTACTTTGTAATTCTTACATTAATATCTGGACTTATAACCTCTTTTTCAATAAAGAAGTTTATATCTGGATTCATAACTTTCTTTTCAAGTTTTATAGATAACGCTTTATCCTTTCATGAGCGAGCAGCACTATCTACAGAAATTCAAGCAATGATATCCAAAATGATACCTGTTTCAAAACTATTATTTTGGTATGTTTTAGGTATTGTACTATTCTACGGATTAATAATGTTAACTATGTATGTAATAGTTACTTTAATAATGAAAAAACAAATTAAGTTTGAAAGTTATTTAAAGGTTTCTTTAATATCTCTTGTAATATATTCAACTTTTACAGTATTGGCAGTTATAGTAGCATTTTTAAGTTCCATACTTTCTATGTTTGTATATTCTTTAGGTCATATACTTGTTATAGTTGTATTATATAATGGCTTTAAAAATATAATGGAAGATAACTCTAAAACTCCTTACATATTCTCATTTTCTTATATAGTAGCTATGAACTTATCCTATTATTTTGTATTTAAATCCATAGTAGAATACTATCTTATGGCTATAAAAAATAATATTTTTTAAAGTTCATATTAAAACAAAGGATTTACTGCTAAGTATAAAAACATCACTTAGCAATAAATCCTTTTTAACTATTGAAAAAATTAAGATATACATTTTCTCCTTCTTTTAAAATTCCATTTTTACTATTAGAATCTTGTACTACTATAGTTTCATCTTTAGTTTCTACAAAATAATTTACATAAGATCCTAAAAATTGTTTATATTTAATCCTACCTTTTTTATCTCCCCGACTCTTATTAATTGTTATTTGTTCTGGTCTTATAAGTTCTATTTTATTATTTATATTAACTTTATTTATATTTCCTATAAAAGATGCTACAAATTCATTCTTAGGATTATTATATATTTCCTCTGGAGTTCCTACCTGAATTAATTCTCCTTTATTCATTACTGCTAAATAATCAGCAATACTTAAAGCTTCTTCCTGATCATGAGTTACAAATATCATAGTCATATTAAACTTACTTTGAATTTCCTTTATTTCCTTTCTCATTTTCACCCTAAGCTTAGCGTCTAAATTACTTAAAGGTTCATCTAATAAGAGCACTTTAGGATTAAGTATTAATGATCTTGCTAATGCTACTCTTTGTTGCTGTCCTCCACTTAATTGAGATATTTTTTTATTTTTAAATTCAGATAATCCTATTATTTTTAAATATTCTTCTCCTTTTTTTAAAGCTTCTTTTTTACTATATCCTTTAAATTTTAATCCATAAATTATATTTTCCATTACATTCATATGAGGGAAAAGAGCATAGGATTGAAAAACTGTAGAAACAGGTCTAACTTCTGGTGAAACCTTTGAGATATCCTCATTTTCTATTATGATACTACCCTTATCCTGTTTTAAAAATCCACCTATCATTTTAAGGGTAGTAGTTTTACCACAACCACTTGGACCTAAAAGGCATAATAATTTACCCTTTTCCAATTCTAAATTAATATTATCCACTACTTTTATATTATTAAAAGCTTTAACTAAATTTTTTATCTTTAGATACATCTTTTCCTCCTATAATAAACTTTGTAAACAATATATTCGTAATAACCGTAATTATAATTATTAATGATGCCATAACAGAGCCTACACCATACTCACCACTTTGTATAGCATCAAACATTTCCACTGTAGCTACCTTTTGCCCTGGATATATTAAAAATATTATTGCTCCTATAGTGGTCATAGTAGATGTAAAATTATTTATAAAACCAACTAAAAAAGCTGGTTTTAGCATAGGCAATATTATATCCTTAATTATAAATATATTAGATGCTCCTAAATCTTTTCCCGCTTCTTCTATTTGTGAATCTATTCCAGATAAAACTGCTGAAGATACCTTAGTAGTCATAGGAATTTGTTTAAATATACAATTTGCAATTACTATGAAAGCTGTGCCTGTAAATTCCAAAGGATATTTATTAAATGCAAATATATATCCTATTCCAAAAAATGTTCCAGGAATTATATAGGGTAATGTAGATATAAAATCTATAAATTCTCCACCTATAACCTTTCTTCTATCCACATAATAACATATAAAAATCCCTAATAGACTACCTATTAATCCAGTAATTAATGAATATATTATGCTTCTTCCAAAGCTACTTAAATTATATTCATAAACCCTTTTTATACTATCTAAAGTAAAATGCATTTTATTAAATTTATATTTTGTTATAGCACTTAAAAATATTGATGTATATTGCAATGCCATTACTAATAAAAATAAACAAGTGATTATTTTTAAAATAATAGCGAAAGTTCCCTTTAATTTATATTCATATCCTTCAGAAAAAAGTTTTTTACTATCTTTAGAAAACACTTCAAATTTATTTATGTAAAATCTATATATTAAAAAAGCTATTAAAGAGGGTATTAATATAAGTACACTCATTGCTGCAGCCATAGCGAAGTTTCCATTAGCTATTATATTCATATAAACTTCTGTAGATAAAACTTGAAAGGAACCTCCTATAATCATTGGTGTTCCAAAATCTGATAAACTTCTTACAAAAGCTAACAGAGCAACAACTATTATACCTGGTTTTATAATTGGTAAAACTATTCTTATTAAAGTATAATTAAGACCTCCTCCTAAATCTAAAGAAGCATCTATGAAATTTTTATCTACTCCCCTTATTATACCTATTAATAATAAGGACGACATAGATACCAAACCTAAGGTTTCCATTATAACAATGCCCTGCCAACCATATGTATTAAGAGTTAATTTTAAAATTCCATGAGTTATAAAACCTCTTCTTCCAAATAAATTTATGTATGCTAGTGATGACACAAAGGGTGGTGATATCATTGTAAGCATTAAAGTAACTGTGATAATTTTCCTTATCCTACCTGATGAAAAACTAGCATAAAGAGCAATAGATATAGAAATTAAAGTAGTAAATATTGTACACACTAACGCTATAAACACACTATTATATATAAGTTTTTTATTATTTTTAAATACATCTTTATATAAATTCAAGGTAAAATTACCATCTCTTAAAAAACTTTCTTTTATGACACAAATAATTGGCCAAAATATAAATAAAAGTACTAATAATATTATTAGTATTATTAGAAATTTATCTAAAATATTATAAAATTGGGTATCTAGCTTATTAGATACCCTTAATTTTTTCCTATTCATATTACTTGTTACCTATCATGGCTTTCCACTTATCAAGTATTTCTTTTCTGTCTTTTCCAAAAGAAGATAAATCCTCTTTCATTAATTTATCCTTTGGTACTTTTAAATCTATGCCTTTAACTCCTGGTTTAACAAGCATAGCTCCATCTTTTCCATCTATTTTAGCTAGTTCTTCTTGGGTTTCTTTCTCTAATACCCAGTTTTCAAATATCTTAGCACCTTCTAGATTGCTGGCATTTTTAAATATAGCCATTCCTTCTACAACCCATGGTATTCCATCCTCTGGATATATAACTTGCATGTTTTTTTCTTTTTCTAATTTTACTATAGAATTATCTATATAAGTTATGCCTATAGCTACCTCTCCTGCTGTAGTCTTTAGTTTTGGATCCTTACCTCTTTTAGAGTAGTAAGATATATTTTTATTTAAATTTTCAAAGTACTTCCAACCTTCATCTTTTCCTTTTTGTTGTAATAAAGCATTTACTACTGCATAATTTGTACCAGATACTGCTGGATTAGACATTAGTATCTCATTTTTATATTCTGGTTTAACTAAATCATCCCAATTTTTAGGTACCTGTAGATTTTTTTCTTTAAGTACATCTTTATTAACTAAAAAACCTACTATTGTTAAACCTTTTCCCATCCAATATCCTTCTTTATCTTTGTATTCTTCTTTTATATCTTTAGATTCTTCTGGTATGTATTTTTCTAATAATCCTGAATCTTTCGCATCCATAAATGCATCCAATCCACCACCAAACCATACATCAGCCATAGGCTTTCCACCTTCAGCCTTAGTTCTTGATATAACTTCTCCTGAAGACATAGATAAAAACTCAACTTTTATGCCAGTTTCTTTTGTGAATTTTTCAAATACTGGCTTATAGTCTTCTGATGTAGCAATGATTTTTATAGTGCTGCCTTTTAAATCTTTTTTCTCCTCTGTATTTTTAGTTTCTTCTTTTTTTGAACCACAGGCAACTAATCCTAATGTCAAAATTCCTATTAGAAATACAGAAACTATTGATCTTAATTTTTTCATTTTCCCCCTCCTCTTAAATTAAATACTTCAAAAATAAATAGTTACATTAACGTATTTTACATTTTTCTCTATATGTTTTCATTATTTGATTAACGTCTTCAAAAATTATTATATCACGCTTAATATTGACAGGTTATTGCATTATTTTATCAGTATAGCTTCAACTATAATTAATATTTATAATCTGTTAAACTGACCAGCTTTAACCAATTAATATATTATAACCTTAGTGAACATAAGTAGAAAAAAAGACTGCTACACAAAGTGCAACAATCTTTTTTATAAATTTATTTTATTTTGATAATTATTTCTTAAATAAACTCCTATAAGTTTTATATGAAATAATATATTCTTTGCCAAACAAATATAACCACATATTGACTTCACTTCATTATGCAATTAATTCTTTTAAATTTATTAATTTATTGGCTTGATTTTCCTTTACCCAATTAAATACCATACAGGAATCTAGGGATGGATTATACATATTAACCATTTTATCCTTTAGCATACTTTTTAAATTATAAGCTGCATAAATAAAGGCTGCTCTTTTCTTATCTATATCCATAAACTTTCTCATGTTTATTAGCCCTGCTGCAACTCCTGCAACAAAAAAACTAGGATTATAAGACACATTACGCATATCTGAAACTATTATTTTTAAATTTTCCCTTAAAAGTGGAATAAGCTCTCTTAAAAGACTCATTCCTTTTCCGTCTGGTATATCTACTTTTAATATATCTTGGCTTACACTTTTACATACTTTAAGCCATTGCTGTCTATGTTTTACTTCATATATGTCTAGATAGTCTCCTAATGTTATAGCTTCTAAACATCTTAAATCATGAAATACATTACAATCCTTAAGCAAATCAGAAAAATCTATTATAATAGGTTTTTCTTCTGTTATTATTACGTTATCTCCTTGAAAATCTCCATGCGCATAGGAAGTTAAACAGGTTATTTTTAAATCTCCCCAAAAATTTTCATCATTAAAATAATAATAGGGATTAGGTAATATTTCTTCAGTACCATCTATGGATACCCATTGAATATCCTTTGAAACACCTATACTCTTAAAAGCTTCTTTATACTTTTTATCCATATACCTATAAGCCATCTCATTTTTTACTATTTCCATAGGAGTTAAATATTTTTTCTTATGCTCCTTATTCCAAGTAAAACAAAACTTACCTATTTTTGATATAACATTTTTCTTTAATTCTTGTTCACTTAAAACCTTATCTAAAAAAGTTTCAATATTATATATATTATCACCAGCTAAGTCATATAAATTAGCACTTATCAATTTATTATTATAGGTTATGTTATAGCTACATATTAATTCTGCTATATACTTTTGCATATTATTATTGGTAGCTACCTTATAGGCTTCATTAAATACTTTGGCTTCTTTACAATCAGTAAATTTCATAATTCCTACTTTATTGTCTTCTCCATATTCTACTAAAAACACTAATGCTTTAGATCTTCCAGATTTAAATTGTTTTAATATTTCTACGGGAGCTATTTTATCATTCTTTTCGTTACTTTTATTATTTACCTCATTTATTAATCGAAGTATATCCATTAAATCTATTCCTTTCAAATTTATAATATTTTGATAGACATTTATTTATTTGAATATAACTTTATTTTAAAACTAATAAATTAAATAAATTTAAATATTAACTTAACTTATTATTAATATATAATAAAATAAAAATAAACATCCATAACTAAGCATAGTGTTATGAATGTTTATTTTTATTTTAAAGCTTTTCTGTTATTTCTCTTTCTATTCTTTTAACATCTTTTAATCTTAATTTAGTTTCATCCATTATAAACTCTTTACTTTTTCCTTCTAAAAGCAATTCCTTTGCTCTTGCCTTTGCTGATGATCCATCTTTCATGAATTTTTTCCTCCTCTTTTTATATTCTACTTATAGTTTTTAACTTTTCTCTTTTTATATACTTTTATTATTAAGTATCCTTTTCTTTTTATTTTAGGGTATTTTTACTTTAGAATATGTTTTAATATCCCCTCAAACCTATATATAAAAAATTATTAAGTATTTAAACTTAAATTGGTAGGTATTTACTAAAATTTAAAAATATCATCCTTGCAACTCACTTTCAAAATTTATATATTAATAGCAGTAATATATATATGTAATAAACCATATGAATAATCTTTAGTAATTCTTAATGTGGCAGAATTAAAAATTCACCTAGTTCACCACCCTAGAACGTAAAAATCCAGGAGTGAATTTTAAAAATGATTCCTCTCCTGGATAGAAAACTTTTAATAAATAAAATTTAAAACTTGTTAAAAACATGAATGGTTCATTAATGTTTTTTATCTTTAGTTTGTTATAATTAACAAACTATATATTTTTTATTTCTTCTAGTAAACTTATAGCCGCTTTTTTAGGTCCGTCCTTTTCCATACCGCTTATACCCAATCTAGTTCTTAATTGTCCAACTTTCACTCCTGATTGGAAGAATTTATTGAAGTATTCTACTAATAATTTTTCTGTATCTTCCATTTTTTGTGCTGGTCCAAAAGGATTTGCAAAATAAGTTTTTACTAATCCCTTTTCAGTAGTGGTTCCTTTAGCCATTCTTGCACCATCTCTAAAGGTGTCTAATGCCACATTTACATCTTTAAAGAATTCTAAATTTTCTCCATCTGCTTCATAGTTATTAGCATATAAGAATAAATCTATTGGATATTCTGTAGTTATTTCTTTATAACTTGCCACAGGTATAACTAATCTAGCATTTACCTTATCTGGATTCATAAATATACTTCTATCTATTTGTTTAAAGGCATATCCAGTATCTAAATCGTCTAATCTTACAAAGGCTCCTATCTCCGTTCCTGAACCTACTGGTTTTTCATCCCTATTTAGTTTAACTACACCCATATCATCAAATATTATAGTCATATCACTTATATAATCTTCGCTTAGTTCCCTAAAGGCTTCTAAACTTTCAGACTTTCCTGCTCCACTATCTCCCATTATTATTACATTAGCAGTTTTGTCATTTTTAGTTACTATATTAACCATGGCACCGTGTATTGGTAAGTATCCTCTTTTTATCATTATTAAATTATGAAGAGTTAATGTCATTTTTTTCATATAACCAAAGTAATCTATAGCTTCATTATAATTTACATACCCTAACATAATATCATTTTCTTTGTCATCATAGAAAACTGTTTGTATTTTTTCATTGTCATCCCTTGCTCCAAGAACATACACTATATCTGGTTTTTTCCCTCTATATTCCTCTTCTGTAGCTATTTCAAATAAGTTACATAAAGTTACTCCATGAGCCATATAGTCTCTATGGAAATATATATATGCTAAAAGTGTTCCTACCTTTGCAGGATAGCAAAACCAATGGTCTAAATTTATTCTGCAATTTTTTAATGGATTTTGAAAAGTTTCTTCAAACATACCATCTCTTGTATTCTTTTTAGGATAAGTTATAAAAGGTGGGTCTAATAATATAGACTCTATAAAAGGTATATCTTTTAAAATTTCATAATTTTTAGGCATATCCCAGCTAGAATTATTTAGTATTAAGCCCGCATTGCCCCCTGCTGGCAATTGTCTGTATATTCTTGGCTTTTCTCCTAAAACATTTTCTTCAATTTTTCTATAAGTTTTTAATATAAGATTAGAAAAATTATTGTTTGCATCTATAAAGCTAACATTTTGAAGCCCATCTCCAATTTTGCTATTTTGAACTATAGTATATCTTTCAAGTTTTCTCCAAAAATTATAAAGGTCTTCTACAAATAAAATAAATTTATCTTTATCTTCTAGCACTTTTTCATATTTATCTTCTAACTTTCTTATTTCTTCTGCTTTTAAAACCATAAGTAATTTAAATATATTAGTAACATCCTCTGAAAATATATCACTATCATCTATATTCATAGTACTTTCTATGTACTTATATACATTAGTTTCTCTTTTTTTTATTTTTTTCATATAAGCTTGTAAAACCCTTTTAAAACCATAGCTATTAAACAAAGCTTCTGCAGTATCACAATATTTTGCTGTAAAATTTATCATAGCCTTTCCTGTACTTAGAGAAAATTCTTTTTTCATTCTACTACCTCCAAATATGCAACATGAATTTAAGTTTTCTTGCATTTTATATAATTAAGTTCTATTATATCATATTTTTTTGAAATTTATATAGGATTTATTATTCATTTTGCAAAAAAGTTTATAAAATTTTTAATTATTATTCTCTATGTATACTTCTATCTGGATCCCATCCTTCTGGATATCTTTTTTTTAGTTTTTCAATATTTTTATTTGCTATAGTTTCTAAATCTGACCCTATAACCTTAGATAAATATGTAATATACCAAAGCACATCTCCCAATTCTTCTATTAATTTATCCTCACATAATTCATGTCCATGAAATAAGACCTTTTTAATATAGTCAGTTACCTCTCCTGCTTCTCCAGATATCCCCATAGCCCCTAAACTCAGTCCATTTCTATCTAATTTTATAAATTCTCCTGCGGTTCTTTTGATTTCTTTTTCATAATCTTTAAAATTCATATAACTACCTCCATAAATTTAAATTCTACTGCCATAACATAATAACATAATTTTTTTATATAAATGCTAAATTATAATATTAACTAATAAAAAAATATATCCTAGCAATTAATTATATTTCCCAGGACATATTTTTTATTGACCTTATATTTTATTTTTAATTTAGTTTCAATTTTTCCAGTTTGTCCATTAATACCCTAGATACAGTATCTAATTCCTCTGTTCTATTTGATAATTGTTTTATTGATGAAATTTGTTCTTCTATATTTAATGCAATTTGGTTAGTAGATTTACTATTTTCCTCTGATACTCCAGTTAAATTTTCTATTTGATTTTTTATATCTGATAAATTAAGAGCCATATTATCAGAGGCCTCAGATACTTCCTCCACTTTTTTTGAAACCTTATCTATAGAATACACTATATCTTTAAATTTATCTGATACATTTTTTATAAAATCTTCCTGCTCTATTGTTTTTTTAGAAACTTCTTGCATTGAAATTTCTGCACTTTTTATACCCTGTCTTACTTCCTGAATTAAATTAAATATTTCTTCTGAGGATTTTGAAGATTCAAAAGCTAATTTACCAACTTCCTCTGCAACTACTGCAAACCCTTTGCCTCTCTCTCCTGCATGCATAGCTTCTATAGAAGCATTAAGAGCTAAAAGATTAGTTTGGTCTGCTATGGCCCCTATAGTATCTGCTATACCATTTATTTGTTCTGATTTGTTTCCTAAACTATTAACTAAAGTTGAAGTTTTATTTACAACCTTTGAAATATCATTGGAATGAGCCTCTAATTTTTTTATATACTCATTTCCTTCATTGGCACTATTAGTAGTATTTACAGATTGTACCGCTACTTCCTTTGTACTAAGGGTCACACCTTTTACAGTATCATTGAACTTTATTACACTGTTAGATATGTCCCCCAACCATAGACTTTGATTGTATATTTTTTCATTTATATTTTTAGTGAGCATTGTAGTATCTTGAAATTGCTCTGCTGATCTATTAAAGGCATTATTAAATTCTTTATTATCACTAGTTAATCTATCTGATACATCCTTTACATCTATTAATATTTGTTGAATAGTATCTAACATTTCATTTGTATACTGTGCCAATTCTCCAATTTCATCATTACTTTCAATATCTATTCTCTTAGTTAAATCCCCTTCTAATTTAGACATCTCTTTCATTTTATTTACAAGTACTGTTATGGATTTTGTTTGTTTTCTAGTTATACCACCTATTATAAGTCTTACAATTATTAATGAAACTACCATAATTATTAACAAAATACCTAACAATATATATTTTGCTTTTGCTATAACAGAATTGTTTACACCTATACATATAGCTAAATTTATTCCATTGTTAGCTTTAACAGGTATAAATATTTCTAAATCTGTACTTGAATTATTAACTTGTGTAGTATTAAGTTCTAGTGCTTTTTTAATCCCTTCTAGTTTTTCTTTATCTGAATACTCACCGCCTAATTTAGATTGGTTGTCCTTATTTTTATCTATAACATAATACCATTTATCTTCATTTGTATTTATTAATAAAGCTGCATCATCTATTATTCCTTGAGCCTTGGACATAAGAACTGTCATAGCTTCATCTATTTTCTTATATATTTCACTATTTTCCTTTTCCCTTACTAACTCCGTTAAATCCTTCCCCTCCAACTCACGAGATACTATGGTAGAAAGTCCTGGCCCCGCGCTTACTGCTATATTTTTTATAGCTTTGCTAATAAATATGTAAGTACATGCAGCTATTATTAAAAATACACAGAAAACTATAACCATCATATTTTTGGTTAACTTATCCTTTATAGTAGTCTTCCTATTCATAATAACTCCACCCCCAATTAATAATTATTTCAATAATATACACTATATATTATATTTTTCTGCTAATTTTGTAGTATATATTTTAATTACTGCCATAGCTGGTGATGCCAAAAGCATTCCCCATACACCAAATAAACTTCCACCTATGGTTATTCCTAAAATTATTAAAAATGGACTTAATCCTACCTTATCTCCAACTAATTTGGGTTCTAAATACCATGCATCAAATTGTTGCAGTAAAAATAAAAATATTAGTACCCATAAAGCCTTAACTGGTACATAAAATAAATTTATTACCACCGCTGGAATCATTCCTATGAATGGTCCGAAGTAAGGTATCATATTTGTTACACAAACTATTAAAGCTATTAAAAGAGCATAAGGTGATTTTAATATTATTAACCCTATTAAAGCTAAAAGCCCTATTATTAAAGAATCTAAAGCTTTGATACCTATATATAACTTTATCATTGAATTTACAGTTCTAAAAAACTCTATGATTTTTTCTCCATACTTTTCTCTGAATATTAAAAAAACAACCCTTTTACCATTATATTCAAATTTTTCTCTATCATTTAAAACATATATAGCTATAATTAACCCAAAAACTAAATTAACCATGAAGGTAGTAAAGGATATAGTTTGATTTAAAATAGTGTTTAATCCCACACTAGTAAAACCAGCAATTTTGTCTATTAAATCCTTATAATTCCCTTTAAAAACATTAGAAGAATTTATTATATTAGAAATCTCCTCATTAGCCAATAAATTATTTACCATTTCATATCCCTTATTTGTAAAGTAAGGGATATTTTGAAATATGTCCATTATACTTTGAAAAACTTTAGGTACAATCATACTTAAAACTAAAGCTACAATCCCCAAAGTTATAACATAACATATGAGTATACTTAAGCTTCTTTTAATTTTAAACCTTCTTTCAAAAAACTTAACTAATGGATTTAATATGTAGGCTATTATAAAAGCAATAATGAATGGAGATAATATTTTAAAAACTTTTCCTATTCCTGAAAAAACATTATTATAATTTTTTAATATTTGAATTAATATAAAAGATATTACTAAAGAAGAAACTATAGGTATTATTATATCTAGATACTTAATTTTTTTATCTTTAATCAATTATTTTGCCTCCTAAATATACTAAAATAATTATCGCTCATTACAATATATTAAATTTTATCATGGTTTTATATTTATGTTTATAAACTTTTTGTTAATCATGGTATTATAGAGAAATCTAATATAGACTAGCTTAATTGTTCTATTATTAGAATGACTTTTCTACTATTTATATGTTTAACTTTATTTTAACACAAATAATACTATTAATAGCGTTATTTACTATAATAAAATATTTTAAAAATAATTTTAAATAATTAACTTAAATAAATCTTATAAAATAAATAAGCCAATAGTAAAAAAGTCTATTGGCTTATTCATTAAATTATTAACATCTTCATAAATACATCTATCTATTGGTAAAGATATTTATAAAAAGTTTAATATATTCTATAATCATTATTATAAATATTTCTATTATAAAAAAATGATATGCTTCTAACTTAAATATCTCTTCATAACTTACAAATAAAAATAAACTTATACTAAGCAATATTATTATAAAAAAATTCATTTTATATTTTAATTTCTTTTTCATATTTACTATAAAAATTATAATTATAATTATTGAAATAAACAATAATATCCATTTATATATTATTAAATTATTTGCATTAAAAATTCCTGCTGAAAACTCTTCTTTTTTAAAAACAAGATATCTTATAACCCCCATTTTCTTTTTAGATAAGTTTTCTAAAATTAAAGCTGGTAAAATAAATATAATTTGAATTATACTTAAAATTAGGTTGAAAATATTGTATTTTTTCTTCATTCTTTATGTCTCCTGCTTTATATTTTATAAATATAACAAAAGAGAGTGTCTAAAGTAGATTTAATTTTAATTGAGCTAGGTTTAAAGATTAGTAACAAAATAAACCGCTCTAATAAAATATATTTCATAAAAATTAAATCTCTATTTATTCTAAGACACACTCTTTTATTAATTAAAATTATTATAGATACATAGTTACTATTTTTTAGATGGTTCTCCTACCTCTATTGGATTATTTTTATTTGCGCTCCATTCATTCCATCCACCATCATATAAAGATATATTTTTTAATCCCATAACATCAGCGTATATTAAAACTTCGGCTGCTCTCCAACCAGTTCCACAATAGAAAGATAATTTTTGATCTGGTTTTATGCCTTCTTTTTCCCACATGGCTAATATTTCTGATGGATTTCTCATAGTATTATCTACATTTCTAAAATCTTCTAAATGTGAACTATCTGATCCTGCGTGTCCCCATACGGCTCCAGCTGGACGACCCTTTGCTTTTATATAATCATAGCCTGAAGTTTTTCCAATGAACTCATCCCAACTTCTTATATCAACAAGTTTACTTCCTTCTTTATCCTTTAATATTTCTTTAGCTTCAGGTAAATCTACTATATAGCCTTTATTTAGAGGTACTGCTGCTCCAAAAGAATCTACTGGTGTTTTCTTATTTGATTTTGTATCTAGCTCATATCCAGCACTAGTCCAAGCAGCTGTACCACCATTTAAAACTCTTACATCTTTAACGCCCATATATTTTAATATTGCTGCTACTCTAAATGAAGGCATAGAATCTGCTCCATATAACACTACTGTTGTATCTGCTGTAATACCATTATTTTTAGCAAACTTTTCTAAATCCTTATCTGGTAGACGATTCCATACTGGTCCTTTTTCAACTTCATCTGTATTTATATGTACAGCACTTTTAATATGTCCTTTTTTGTAATCTTCTGCTTTAGATTCATCTCCCCAGCTCACTTCAAAAACCTTATATTTATCTCCTTTAAAAGTTTCTGGTTTTTTATTATTTATTAAATCATTAACCCAACTAGCTGGTACTAACATTTGATAATTAGGATAACTTTCCATTGCAAGTTTATCATTTTCTGCCCATTCTTTAACATCATATTTATATAATTTAGTTATTCCTTTTTTATTTAAATATTTTGCTACTTCTTCTGCATCTTTTCCATTAGCATCATATAAAACTACATTTTTATCCTTTGTGATACCTTTATTTTTTAAAGACTCTTCTAATCTTTTTTCTTTATTCTTTTCAGTATCTTCTACTTTTAGCCAATTTGCTGAAAAATCAGTAGCACCTTTTATATGTCCACCTCTTTTTACTCCATCTAATTTCCAGCCATTAAAAGCATCATTAGATCTAGTATCTAATACTACCCATTCCTTGGATGTTATATTTTTCTTTAATTCATCTGTTTTAATTTCCTTTACTAAAGAAGTACTCTCTTCCTTCTTCTCTGTTTTTTGATTACTAGTACAACCTATTAATGTAAACATCATAATACCGAATAGCAATAACACTATTCCTTTAAAATTTTTTTTCACTTTTACACCCCTTTTTCATTTATAGTTTTGAATTCTGTATTTATTATATTTTACATTTTACGATATTTAATTTATATTTTAAAATAAAAAATAATTATAGTTAGATTTCCAACTATAACTAAAACTTATAAGCTGAAATATATCTTAATTTATTTAATTAAAAACACTATGAAAATTCATCAAAATCAATGAAATTCATAGTGTTACTTTTATATTATTAAACTTGTTTTTAATATTATAAAACTATTGGTTTTCCATTTATTACTTATCTACCTATTATTATACCAAAATAATAATACGTTTTTTATACTAATAATTATAACTAGTTATACTTTCACAAACAGTTATAAATAATTGTTTATCATGAAAAAGTTTTTTGTAAGAACATAAAAATTCATTTAATTCAGTATCCTTTAAATCTATTTTTTTACTACTTTTAAGAAATACATTTTCTCCTATTAATTCTACTTTAACATCATTTTTATCATTTTTAATATGATATTCTGTAACTTGTTTCATTACTGGTTTTGCATTGTATTTTTCATGAAAGCTTATATTTTTTTTAACATTATCATAGCTAAAATTTTCTACATTTAATCCTAAGCCTTTTACATCTACGCCTAGATCTTTCATCTGTTTTTCTACGTCTTTAAAATTTATGCCATAGGCTTCAGTATATTTTTCCATTAATTTTTTTTGTATGTTTACGAACTTTTCTTGAGATATATTGTTTTTTCCCATATATTCTTGTATTTTTTCCATAAAGTCAGACATAGTTAATGTGCCTTGTACTACTGAACTATACAAACTATACATATACTGCTCAAATTTATCTAGATCTTTGTCTGTTGCTTTATTTTTTAAATCATTAAAATTTATAATTTCACTCATTTTTTTCTTCCTTTCTAGAATATATAAATTACATTTATTTTAAGATTTCAGCTTTTAACTTAGATTTTATACTAATTCTCAATTTAAATTTAAAGTTATAATTATTTAATAATAATTATAACTTTAACTTTTCTTAGCTTACTATAATAATATATACATATAAATATATTCTATCACTAATAAAGCTTATATTAAATAATATTAGAGCATATTTATCATTTTCTTAACATATTAATCAAAAATCATATTTATTTTTAACATATATTTAAATATGATTTTTATGATATAATAAGTTAATATTTATTTAAAATATACCTTACCATTTTCTATTTTATCTAATATAGCTAAAGATTCCACTTTAGCCCCCACCTTTTCTAGTTCTTTTCTACCCTTTTGAAATCCTTTTTCTATAACAATTCCTACTCCTGCAAGTTCTGCTCCTCCTTGCTTTATTATATCTATCAATCCTAAAGCCGCACAACCATTGGCTAAAAAATCATCTATTAGAAGTATTTTATCTCCTTCATTTATGTATTTTTTAGATACTCTTACATTATAAGTTTTATTTTTAGTAAAAGAATGTACCTTTGATTCATAGGTATCTTTGTCCATATTTGCTGCATCTACCTTTTTAGCAAAAACCACAGGACAAAAATCAAAATATTGAGACACTATAGTAGCAATACCTATTCCTGAGGCCTCAATAGTTAATATTTTATTTATATTATATCCTTCAAACCTTCTTTTAAATTCCTTCCCTATTTCATTAAATAATTTTACATCCATTTGATGATTTAAAAAACTATCTACTTTAAGTATATTTTCCTCTAATAATGTGCCCTCTTTTAATATTTTATCTTCTAGTAATTTCATAAATATTTATTCCTTCCCTTTCTACATAAAATATACTGTATTAAATATAATTATTATACTATTGTAATTACAATCATAATATCTTAAATTCTTCTTACTTAAATTTATATAAGTGCTTTCTTTATATTTGCCAATTTTTAATTAAGCCTTAGTAAGTTAATTTTATTTAATTAAATTCATAAAGTCTTTTCTATCTTTTAGTATATGTAATTCTTCATCCTCTTTTATATATTTAACAAATCCAGGATACAATTCTACTGACTTGTATAAGTCCTTTATGGCTTTTTCATATTGTTCTAAATAAGTATAATAACAAGCTCTATTATAGTATAGAAATCCTTCCTCTGTATTGTTTAATATCCCTTTACTTATTATATCTATAGCTTTTTTATAATCCTTTAATTCTTTATATATAACAGCTAAATTCAAATAGCTATAAGAGTAATTTTCATTATCTTCTATAGATAATTTATAATTTGATATAGATTCTTCTAATTTATTTAGTTTTTTATACACAACGCCCTTATTAAATAAAGGCATATAATGATTAGGATACAATTCCAAAGCTTTATCCGCCATATATAAAGCTTTTTCTAAGGAACCTATTTCTTCGTATATAGAGCTTAAATTTACATAACTCCAAAAATCCTTTTCATCCAAAGATATTACTTTTTCATAACATTCTATAGCCTTTTCTTTTTCTCCTATATTATCATAAGCTCCTGCTAAGAAAAAGTAGGCCCTATTATAATTTTTATCATATTCTATAGCCTTCTCATATAGTTTTATCGCTTTCTTATATTCTTCTTTATTATCATAGATTATAGCTAATCCATAGAAAGCTCTAGAATCTTTTGGATCAACTTTTAATATTTCTTTATACTTTTTTTCAGCTTCTTCATATTCCTCTAATTCATCATATACTAGAGCCATATCCAATAATAGTTCTATATCTTTTGAACCCATTGGAGTATTATAAGCTTTATTATAGAATTCTAAAGTTTTAACTATATTTCTTTCTCTATAAAAATTTTTAGCTATTACTTTGTAATTATTTATTTTGTATAGTTGCATATTTTTACTCCTTCTAAAGCATACGTTAACTATATTTTATAATATGAAATATATAAAATCAAAAAATCCTAATAATATTAGATCTTATATGACTTTATAAACTGTAAAAAATTTAATAAAAGCTAAAAATTTTATTTTAATCTCTCAATAAACTTATAAAAAATAAGATATTAAAATTTCATTTTTTATTTTAAATGCTTGTAAACTGATTTATTTCACTATCATACTTATAGTCTATAGTTTTCATTTTAGTTATAATTTCATCTTCTTTAAGATCATAGGTTTTACAAAAATCTTTTAAATTTTCAAATTCATCTCTTAATTTAGTATTCACTAAACTAAGTAATATGTATGGATTCATATTCTTTATTTGGTCTTTATCAATAATCATAAACAAACTCCTCCTATGCTATCTTTTCTAATAAATTTTAAAAACTATTTATTAATAATTATGGCTATTGTTATTAATATTAAACATTCTTTCTGATATTTATAAACATTGTTGATAAGTTAGTTGCTATATTATAAAAAATAGCCTCCTAATCATAGGTTCAAAAATAATTATCCTACTTTTAGGGGGCTTCCTTTTTTAATTACTATCTATCGTTTATAACATATATTTAAATTAAAATATATAAACAATATTATACCACATTTGTATTTTAAAACTACTTATAAAATGGCTTTGGTAATTCTAAATGTTTTTCTTGTTCTTTTATTATTTTTCCTATAATATTATAAGCTAGCATATTAGTATCTATTTCTTTTCTTATTAATTGTCCTTGTATATCTACCAATAATGCTAAATTTTCTTTTGAAAAATCTCTAGCGAAATTTATTAACTCTTTTATATCTGTTACTACAGGTACAGTCCTGGATGTTTTAAATTGTTGCATTCTAGAGGATATTTTATCATATACAGAAAAATCTATATCTTCTTTATCTAATGCATCTATATCTTTTTTAAGATTTTCATAATATTGTGTGTGCTTCTTTTCTTGATTAGAAATAGTTTTAGAAACTATTGAAACTCTAGGATCCTTACAGTTATTACTTATTTCTCTAAATATACTAAAGCCTTTTTTCTCAATATCTATTAAATTATCTATTATATCTATTATTGTGTATGCCATTAAATTATGTCCTCCCTAAACTTTAGTATATATTTTTGTATATACCCACTACTCATTATAAATAAATCTAAAAAACTAATTTTCTATTTCATAGGGCCAATCCATTATTCCACCCATATCATATACATTGTCATAACCTAACTCCTTTAAATATTCACATCCAATTTTAGCTTTTTTTCCACTTCTACAATATATAAAAATTGTAGAATTTTTATCTGGTACTTCATCTTCAACATTTGCTTCTAAAAATTCTAGTGGTATTAATTTACTACCTTTTATATGTCCTTCTCTATATTCACTTTCGCCTCTTACATCTAAAATTGTTATATCTTCTCTTTCATCTATCATTTTCTTAGCTTCTTCTGATGTTATTGTATTAATATACATTTAAGATTCATCTTCTTTCTATAGTATTATTTTTTGTATTTATATATTGCTATTATATTAATTTAAATTAAATTGGGGAAAGCTCTATAAATATTAATGATACTTTTATAATATCCTCTTAGTCAAATTTTTAACCTAAGTTTTAAAAATTATACTTTAAATAAATTTAGCTCCCTGCTTTCTTAAATTATTTAAAGTTTTTTCATGCTCTTTTTTATTTACATAACCTACCCCATCTACATATAATTCTACATTAAATCCATTTCTAATTAAGTCCTCTACCGTTTCTTTAACACAAAACTCAGAAGCTATACCACATACAATTACATCCTTATCTAATACTTCATTGATCTTATTACCTAAAATATTTTCTCCTTCATAGGCTGAATATTCTTCTATATAATCATTTTTTCCTTTTGAAAACAATATTTTTTTATTATTAGGTGAATGATTTTTATGTTGTAATTCTTTATAAAAACTCTTCTCTAATTTAGCACCAAATCTATCAGCTACACAATGTACTGGCCATATACCACCATTTATTTTAAAAGATTTATTATTTTCACTATGCCAATCTAAAGAGTAAAATACTTTTAAATCTTTATTTATATTTAATAAATTTATAATGTTTTTAACAGCTAGCTCTCCATTATCACAAGCCAGTGAACCTGATATGAAATCATTTTGGCAGTCTATTATAAGTATTGATTTAAACATAACTATTCCCTTTCTTTAACTAAAATTTTAATTTTCATATAATTATCTTTAAAATATTATAGAATTCTTATACTTTAATGAATTCTTAAGAATATATGCTAATCAATAATAATTATATAATTATTATTATACCTATTTAAATACTATATATATAAATTAACCAAAATTTAAAAATTTCAATATATTCTATTGTATAGTATAAAATTATTTTTAACTCTTTAAATAAAAAACAAAAGCCATTGATAAAATATGTTTATCAACAGCTTAAGAAAAATAATATATTATAATTTATAGCAATTTAAAATTTCGCCATAGTATAAAACATGATTATTTCCATCATTATAAAATGTATCTACTAATTCTTTATCCATAGCTTTTAAATCTAATGGTTGTTTATAGATAACCTTACATTCATAGTGCATCCCATTACCTTGTATAACTGGAGTATCTACTTTATCGCCATCTCTTAATTTTAAATTACATTCCTTTATCTTATCAAATTCTTTTCCTGACTTTGATCCACAAAAAGCTAATGCTTCCTTCATAGTATCATCAAAGGGGATTGTTACTGTAAATTCATTACTTTTGTCTATAAATTCTTTAGTATATCTACTTTCTCTAACTAAAGCTATAAAAACAGGTTTTCTCCACTGAAATCCTATGTTTCCCCAAGATATAGTCATTGTATTTACTTTACCATTTACACTACCTGTTAAAAAAGCACCTTTTTTATGTAAATGCTCCATAGATTCTTCTAAATTTAATGTAAAATTTACTGACATAATATACCTCCTAGAATCCTATAAATATTTTTTACTTACTATTTTATATTATATATCACTATAAACCCAATTTATACTTTAAAGTCAAATTGAATACTTAAAAATAGTCTTAGTTTATTCCCTGCTGTATATAATTTTTGGCTCTATTTAAATCATCTTCGCTACATATGATTCTTGCAATATCCCCTGCTTCAAATCTAAAATAAGGTCCTGGAGATATATACATTTTATCCTTTCTTTTTACAGATATTATAGTTCCATTAGTATGTTTCCAAAACTCTGTATCAGAAATAGTTTTATTTACTATATAAGAATTTGAATATATAACTATTTCATAAGCATCTTCTAAATTTATATTTTCAAATTGAATAGAATTTTCCAAAATTAAGTCCATATATTTATCTATTTCTCTTTCAAGTTTATTTTTTTCCTTTTTGAGAGATTTTATTTTTTGTCTAAGTTCTTTAACATTGTTTTTAGCATTAAATCTATGTATAAATAAATATGCATTTTCAACAGATTTAATATATATGCCACTCTTTTCTGTAACCTCTACTACCTGCATATCTTTAAGCAATGAAACAGCTCTTCTTATAGTTTCTGGAGATACATTATATTTGCTCGAAAGTGTGGATCTTCCTCTAACTTTTTCCCCTACCTTAAATTCATTATTATAAATCTTTTGAGCTATATCTATTGCTATTTTCATATATTTGGGAGTATCTGTATTTTCCATAATCCTTCTCCTTATGTTCCTATTATTTAAATTATATTAAAAAATTCACCTGCTATCTATAAGCTCCATCCTCTATAAGATAGAATAAAAGTAAGCATGATCCTGGCTGAGTTCTTCTAACCTTCATCAGAAGTAATTTAGTTTCCTAAAAAACTCCAGCTAAAGCCAATTAAATAACAGATAATACTATAATTATACATTGATTTCATATAAACTCAAAATTTTAAAGATTTTAAAAATAAATTTAGTAAATTTTACAATTTTAAGCTTGTATGCTATAATGGGAATCACAATCTGACATACTTGCATATTTTATAAGTTGTCAGTTATAGGAGGATTTATATGATTCAAAAATTAAAAAAAGAAAAGGTTTTTTATGTATCAATTATAAGCTTATTACTTCTATTGTCATTGGCTTTTTTTAATATTGATGCTTTTGCAAAATCCACTAAAAATATATTAAATTTCTTATTGGATAGGTTTTCTTGGTTTTATATACTGGTTATGCTATCTTTTTTTATTTTTTGCATGTGGGCAGCCTTTAGTAAATATGGAAAATTAAAATTAGGAAAGGATAATGAAAAACCAGAATATAGTTTAATTTCTTGGTTTACAATGCTTTTTAGTGCTGGTATGGGCATAGGCTTAATCTTTTGGGGAGTTGCAGAACCTTTAAATCATTATATTCATCCATTTAATTTGCAAGGATTTACAGAAGAAGCAAAAACCTTTGCTATGACAAAATCATTTCTACATTGGGGGATTTCAGCTTGGTCTTGTTATGCTATTCTAGCCCTAGCATTAACTTATTTTCAATTTAGAAAAGATAAGCCAGCTCTAATGAGTAGTTTATTAATACCTCTGATTGGTGAAAAAAAAGCTTCCGGATGGATTGGAAATACAATAGATATTTTTACTATATTTGCAACTGTAGCAGGAGTAATTACTTCTCTTGGACTTGGTGCACTTCAAATTAATGCAGGTTTAAACTATTTATTTAATATTCCTGAAAACATTATGGTTCAACTTATCATAATAATTTTAGTTACTATATGCTTTATAGCTTCTGCATCTTCAGGTCTTAATAAAGGGATTCAAGCCTTATCTAACTTAAATATGTTATTAGCAGCAATTTTATTAATATCCGTAATACTAATAGGTCCTACTTTAGATATAAATAAAAATTTATTTAAAGGCTTAGGAGTTTATGCAAAAGAACTACTAATAGATAATAATAATATATTTGTTACTGGTGATTGGTATAAAAAATGGACTATATTCTATTGGGGCTGGTGGATAGCTTGGGCTCCTCCTGTAGGAATATTTATAGCTAGAATTTCTAAAGGAAGGACTATAAAAGAGTTTTTACTAGGAGTATTATTTGTTCCATCAATAATATGCTTTATATGGTTTGCCGTATTTGGAACTATGGGCTTTAATGTAAGTCACGCTGTTGCACTTACTGCAATTAAAAGAGCCGAAACAGCTTTTTTTGTTGTTATGAATGAATATCATTTTGGATATATCATTTCCTTAATAGCTATAATGCTTTTAGGAACTTTCTTTGTAACTTCAGCGGACTCTGCAACTTTTGTATTAGGTATGCTTTCCTCTAATGGAGACTTAAATCCTAAAACCTCTAAAAAGTTCATTTGGGGAATACTTCAGGCTTCTTTAACTGTTGTTTTTCTAATAGCTGGAGGGTTAGACATGATTCAAACAGTTTCTGTAATAGCAGCCTTTCCCTTTGCTTTTATAATGATAATTGCAATGATATCTCTAAGGAAAAGTTTAAAAACTGAATTTATAAAAGCACCTTCTCTTTCCAATAATAAAAAAATTGAAAAGGTAATATAATTAATAATAGTAAGGGAGGTTTCTTTTATGTTAATGTCCTTCCTTACTATTTAATTTCCTTATTTAAAATTTTATTAGCTAAATCTCTTATTTTTTATTTCCACTTTATCTTTTTTGTTCTTTTCTAATTTTTCTAGATTTTTAATCGCAGTGGAAAGCATAAGTTTTATCCTATTTAATTGATTTACTTCACTAGCCCCAGGATCATAATCTATTGGGGTAATATTTAGATAAGAATATCTTCTTTTAATTTCCCTAATCATGCCTTTGCCTATTACATGGTTTGGTAAACATGCAAAAGGTTGTATGCAAATCATATTATTAACTCCAGATTCTAATAATTTAACAATCTCTGCTGTTAATAACCATCCTTCTCCAGCCTGATTCCCAAGAGATAAAATATCATCCGTTCCTTTAGCTAATTTTTCAATTCCTTGTGGTGCCATAAATCTTTTACTATTCCTTAGTGCTCTCTTCATTTCTATTGAATAAAGTTTTATATATTTGATAGCCAATCTGCCCCCTAAGAAATCTTTTAAGTTTCCGCCTAGCTTCTCATATTTAAATTTCTGATTATAGGAGCAATATAATAGAAAATACATTAAATCTGGTATTATTACTTCTGCTCCCTCTTTTTCTAATATTCCTATAATATTGTTATTTGCTAAACTATTATACTTCAAGAAGATTTCTCCAACTACTGCTACCTTTGGCTTAATTACATTTTTAATTTCCAAACTATCAAAATCATTTATCATTTCTTTTGTAATATTTTTGAACTCCTTAAAACTTCCATTACATACATTATTTTTACATCTATATAACCACTTCAAATAAAGTAATTTTGTTGAATTTTTTATTTTTTCATAGGGTCTTACTCTATTTGTCATTTTTAAAAGCATATCTCCATAACATAATGCCATTAATGCTCTATTAATCATTGGTAATGTTATTTTGAATCCCGGATTATTTTCTATTCCTTGAGCACTTATGGATATAACTGGTATTTTTTCATATCCCGCATCTTTTAATGCTTTTCTTATAAGAGCAATATAGTTAGATGCTCTACAAGTACCTCCTGTTTGAGAAATCACTACAGAACTATTATTTAAATCATACTTCCCGGACTTAAGTGCACTTATAATTTGACCTACTACTACAATTCCAGGATAGCACGTATCATTGTTTACATATTTTAATCCTTCTTCTATAATATGTGGATTAACTGTAGGTAATACTTTCAAATTATATCCGGAGCTTTTAAAAGCAACTTCCAACAGTTCAAAATGTATTGGTGAAAATTGAGGACAAAGTATTGTATGTTTTTCTTTCATTTCTTTTGTAAATATAGTTTTATCATAGGGTTTAATTGATTTAATATTTTTTGAATTGGAAATTAGGGATTTATTTATATTATCCATGGCAGCTTTAAGAGAACGAATTCTAATTCTAGCTGCGCCTAAATTATTAACCTCATCTATTTTTAAAAGTGTATATATTTTACCAAAGGTCTCCAATATTTCTTGTACTTGATCTGTAGCAATGGCATCTAGTCCACATCCAAAAGAATTTAATTGAATTAACTCTAAGTTTTTTCTAGTACCTACAAACTGCGCTGCTCTATATGCTCTTGAATGATAGGTCCATTGATCTAATACTCTTAATGGTCTTGGAATTTCAACTAAATCCGCTACAGAATCCTCTGTAAAGACTGCCAATCCTTCTTCTGATATCATATTTGCTATCCCATGATTTATTTCTAAATCTAAGTGATAGGGTCTGCCACTTAGTACAATACCTTTTCCATTATTTTTATCTAAATCCTCTAATATTTCTAATGCTTTATTTTTTATATCCTCTTTAACCTTATCAATTTCTTCATAGGCTTTATCAATTGCAAAACTTATTTCCTTTTGACTTATATCAAATACTTTTAGCTCCTCATATAAGTTTTTCTTCATTGATTTTATATCATTAAAATTTAAGAATGGGTTTTTATATATTATATCTTTACTTCTCAAAGATATAATATTATTTTTAACAACCTCTGGATAAGAAATTACTATAGCACAATTATAATGATTATCTGCCCTCTTATCCTCTAATCTCTCATAAGAAATACATGGATAAAATATAAATTTCAAGCCTTTTTTTATAAGACTTGCTATATGCCCATGAGCAATTTTGGCAGGATAACAAATAGATTCTGATGGTATAGTATCAATACCCTCATTATAAATTTTCTTTGTAGAATTAGGAGATAATACTACCCTAAAGCCTAGTTCTGTAAAAAAAGTATACCAAAAAGGATAATTTTCATACATATTTAAAACTCTTGGTATACCTACTTCCCCTCTTGTTGCTTTTTCTATTGAAAGAGGTTGGTATCCAAAAATTCTTTTATATTTGTAATCAAATAAATTTGGTGCTTTTTTCCCATTCTTATTAGATCCTGTACATCTTTCACATCTATTGCCAGAAATAAACTTTCTGCCATCAGAAAATTTGCTTACAGTAAGTAAACAATTATTACTACATAATCCACAATGTCTAAATTCATTTGACATTTTAAAATTCTTAAGCTCAGATTCTCCTAAAACATTAGAAATCTCATTTTCATTGTATTTATCTTTTGCAATAAGAGCAGCTCCAAAGGCTCCCATGAGACCCGCAATATCAGGTCTTATAACTTCTTTACCAGTAATTTTTTCAAAGGCTCTTAAAACAGATTCATTATAAAAAGTTCCTCCTTGAACTATAATTTTTTCTCCAAGATCCTCTGGTCTTTTTATTTTTATAACTTTGTAAAGGGCATTTTTTATAACAGAGTAGGATAATCCAGAAGATATAGCTCCAATATCAGCGCCTTCCTTTTGGACTTGCTTAACTTTAGAATTCATAAACACAGTACATCTTGATCCTAAATCCACTGGATTTTTTGATAACAAACCCTTTTTTGAAAAATCTTCAATGTTCATATTTAGAAATTGTGCAAACATATCGAGAAAAGAACCACAACCTGATGAACATGCCTCATTTAATTGAATAGAGTTTATTGCTCCATCTTTTATCTTGATGCACTTCATATCTTGACCTCCTATATCAAGAATAAAGTCTACATCTTTTAAAAAATGCTTTGCTGCTCTATAGTGTGCAACAGTTTCAACTTCTCCAATATCAATATTTAAAGCTGACTTTATAAGTGCTTCCCCATATCCAGTAACAGTGACTTTAGCAATTTTTATTTTTTCATTGATTTTACTATATATATCCTTTAATATGTTTATAGTAATTTCCATAGGATTACCTTTATTACTACCATAAAAAGAATACAAAATAGCCCCTTCATTATCTATTAGTATAGCTTTAGTAGTTGTAGAACCAGCATCTATACCTAAAAAAGCTTCTCCTTCATATGTAGTTATATCTCTCTTCTTGGCTTTGCAGCCATAATGCCTTTGTCTAAAATTGTGTAATTCCTTCTCATTTTCAAATAATGGTTCTAATGTATATGAAGTAGCTATATTATCACTGTTATCTAAGCTATCAATAGCTTTTAACAATCCTTCAAATGTTATAACTTTCTCTTTTTTAGATTCAATAGCTGCGCCAATAGCTACAAATAGTTGAGGATTTTGTGGAAATAATATTTCTTCCTCCTTTAATTTCAAAGTATCAATAAACCTTTCCCTAAGCTCTGATAAAAAGTATAAAGGCCCTCCTAAAAATGCGACCTTTCCTTTTATTGGCTTTCCACAAGCAAGCCCACTTATAGTCTGGTTTACAACAGCCTGAAATATAGATGCAGCTATATCTTCCTTGGCAGCTCCTTCATTTATAAGAGATTGTATATCAGTTTTTGCAAAAACTCCACACCTTGCAGCAATTGGATAGATTATTTTATAATTTTGGGCTAATTCATTTAATCCTTTAGCATCTGTTTCAAGTAATGTAGCCATTTGATCTATAAAAGCCCCTGTGCCACCAGCACATACTCCATTCATACGTTGCTCTAAACTATCTTCAAAATATGTTATTTTTGCATCCTCTCCACCTAATTCTATTGCTACATCCGTATTATTCATAAAGGTTTCAACCGCTTCTGTACAAGCAATAACTTCTTGAATAAAAGATACTCCTAAAAGCTTTGACAATGATAATCCACTAGATCCTGTTATCATTACTGTAATATTATAATCTTTATATTTCTTAAAAACTTCTTTTATAAAGACAACTACAGCTTCCTTTATATTAGAGTAATGTCTTTCATATTTACTATAAATAATGTTGTTTTTCATATCTAATAATACAAGCTTAATAGTGGTCGACCCTATATCAATTCCTAAATGTAATATTTCTTTCATAAACTTTTCACCTCGATACCAATTATTATTATCATAATTAATATGTAAACACTATTTTGTAATTCTTCCCTTTTTAAGGCATAATATACTTATTTTAAAGCATAAAAAAGAGAGGTCATAAATATTTAATCCTAACCTACTCCTTTTTATAGATACTTATATATTATTTAATACTTTTCCTATGTTCTCTCCAAAACTTCTACATCTATCTAATGCCTCGTCATCAGGATTCCACATTTCTCTTATTCCATCATTTATTATTTCAAATCCTGCTTTATTTAATTCTTCTGTAATGAGTTTAACAGATTCTCCACCCCATCCATAGCTTCCAAATGCTGCAGCTTTTTTTTCTTTAAATCCAAGTCCTTTTATCATTTCTAATATTGATGCTGTGGATGATAACATACCCCTGTTTATTGTTGAAGATCCAACAAGGGTTACTTTTGATTTAAATACTTCTGTTATAATATCATTTTTATCATTTTTTGAGGAATTAAAAATTTTTATTGCAACATCTTTATTTATTTTCTTTATGCCTTCTGCTATAGTCTCTGCCATTCTTCTTGTACTATTCCACATGGTATCATAAATTATAGTAACTTGATTTTCTCTATAATTTTTAGCCCATTTTATATATTTATCTACAATTTGAAGAGGCTTTTCTCTCCAAATGACACCATGACTAGGGCAAATCATATCAACTGGTAGATTAAAACTTAATATTTCCTCTATTTTCTTTATTACTAATGGACTAAAAGGTGTTAAAATATTTGCATAATATTTTATTGCCTCTTGTAATAATTCTGAACTATCAACTTTATCATTGTACATAAGTTCTGATGCATAATGCTGTCCGAAAGCATCATTACTAAACAACATGTTTTTACCGCTTAAATAAGTAAACATACTATCTGGCCAATGAAGCATTCTTGCTTCAATAAATGTCAACTTATTTTTTCCTATTTCTAAAGTATCCCCTGTTTTAACCTCAACAAAATTCCAATCTTCATGATAATGAGCTTTCAATAACTTTGCTCCATTTTTAGTACAATATATAGGAGTCTTTGGAATTTCTTTCATGAGTTCAGGTAATGCTCCACTATGATCAATTTCTGAATGATTTACAATAATATAATCAATTTTATCCAAATCTATTTCCTTTTTTAAGTTAGAAACAAATTCCTTTGCAAATGGTTGCCAAACAGTATCTATAAGTACATTTTTTTCATCTTTTATTAAATATGAATTATAAGATGATCCTTTATATGTAGAATATTCTTCACCATGGAAACTTCTTAATTCCCAATCTATTTTTCCAACCCAAGTAACCATATCATTGATTTTAAATGCCATAATCATTGTCCTCCCTGATTGTATATTTTTAAATAATATATTATTTTTAAGGTTTATATATTTAAATATATCTTGTTCTAACTCTACTAATTTTTTATATGTTACCTCAATTTTTTTACAAACATCCTTAGAAACTATATAGAACAATATAGTTAGTATATCCTTATTGCGTCTAAAAAAACTATTTATATCATTTAAAAATTAATTTTTGTATTAGACTTATTTATTAAAATTATTAAGCTTCATCTAAACATACATCATGGGAAATATGAAAATACCAAGAGTATTTAGAATTATTACTTGAACAAGTATAAAAATATTGGATAAAAAAATCAGAATAAATACACTAGATGGATATAAGAATAAAATCATATAAATGAGGAAATTAAAAAAGAATAAGGTTTTTCAATATTTTTCTTCAATACTTTTTCAAGCTTTGAAAATTAATACTTCACCTTATTCCTTCTACCCTATTTTTTCTATATTTAATGCTCACTTTTTTATTGTTTCACTTTAATTTTACCTTACCTTTTCTACTACTTCTTCTCTAACTTCTTCAATGCTTTTTATTCTTATTTAAAAATTTGATGTTTGATAATAAACTACCCCTGATATTTATATTTTCAACATCCTATTACTTTACCTTTATCACTTCATTATATTTCATGTATAAATAATCCGCTTCTTAATTTTGGTTCAAACCAGGTGGATTTTGGTGGCATAACTTTATTATTGTCTGCTATTTTTATTATTTCTTCTATGGCTGTAGGATACATGGAAAAGGCTACCCCATTTTCTGTTTTATCCACTAATTCTTCTAATATTTTTAATCCTCTTATACCACCTACAAAAGCTATTCTATTGTCCTTTCTTGGATCTTTTATTTTAAGTATTGGTTCTAATAAATTATTTTGTAATATAGCAGCATCTAGTGATTCTACTTCATCCTGAGCATTAAATGTATTTGGTTTTGCGGCTAACACATACCATTTATTTTTATAATACATACCAAAATTATATTTTTCTTTAGGTCTATATTGTAAATCTTCTGAAGATATTTTTTCTAGTTGTTCACTTTGCAACTCATGCTCTACTTCACAATTTTTTATAGTTTTTTTATTTTCTAATTTAGGGTTGTACTCTCTTACTATAAATTTTTCTTCTATTTTATTTATAAATTCTTCCTCTGTATAGTATAATGTATCCTTTACCACTCTATTATAATCCATTATTTTTAATTCCTTATGTGGGAAAAGTACACCTAAAAAATAATTGAATTCTTCTTCTCCTGTGTAGTTTTTATTTTCTTCCCTTCTTTTTAACCCTACTTTTACTGCTGAAGCTGCTCTATGATGGCCATCTGCTATATAGACTGAAGGGATAGTTTTAAATATATGGCATATTTCTTTTGTAGTATTTTCATCATCTATTTGCCATACTGTATGTCTAACCCCATCCTCTGCTACAAAATCATATAAAGCCTTATTTTTAGTACAGTTTTCTATTATAGTATTCAATTTTTCTTCATATTTATAAGTTAAAAATATAGGTCCTGTATGAGCACTGCACGTATCTACATGTTTTATCCTATCTAGCTCTTTTTCTTCTCTAGTGTGCTCATGTTTTTTTATTACATTATTCATATAATCATTAATAGATAAACAACCTACTATACCTGTTTGCACATTTCCATTCATATTAAGGCTATAAATATATAACATTGGTTTTTCTTCTTTTATAAATAGTTCTTTATTTATCATGTTATTTAAATTTTCTCTTGCCTTATCATAAACTTTTTGGTCATAAGGATTAATATCTTTATTTAGATCTATTTCTGCTCTATCTATATGTAGGAAAGAATAGGGGTTTTTGTCCCCTATTTCCTTAGCTTCCTCAGTATTTACTACATCATAAGGTAATGCTGCTATTTTATATTCAAATCCTTTATTCGGTCTTATTGCTCTAAATGACTTTAATATGGTCATATCCTTCTCCTCCTATATTAAAAAAATTATCTAATATATCTACTATTTCTTCTCCTATTCTCATCTGAGCTTCTTTAGTAGATGCTCCTATATGAGGTGTTACACTTACTCTTTCATGATTTATAAGTTCTTTTTTTGGTTTTGGCTCATTTTCAAATACATCTAAAGCTGCTGCTGTTACTTTTCCGTTATTAAGAGCTTTTAAAAGAGCTTCTTCTTCTATTACTCCACCTCTAGCACAATTTATTATATAAACTCCATCTTTCATTATATTAAATTCTTCTTCCTTTAATAAAGCTCCTCTATCTTTATTGAAAGGTATATGAACAGATATAAAATCTGAATTCTTTAATAAATACTCTAAAGTACAGCATTTAAATTCTTCATATTCTTCACACTTGCCTGCTATATCATAATAAATTACATTCATCCCTAAAGCATTAGCTCTTTTAGCAACTTCTCTAGCTATTCTTCCAAATCCTATTAAGCCTAAGGTTTTTCCATATATTTCTGTTCCTTTATACTTTTTCTTTTCCCATTTCCCTTCAAGCATAGTAACATTTGCTGTATTTATAAATCTGCTTATGCAAAGCATGTGTCCTATAGTTAATTCTGCTACAGATACACTACTAGCTTTAGGTGTATTAAAAACAATAACCCCTTTTTCTTTAGCATATTCTAAATCTACATTATCAAGTCCAACACCTGCTCTTACGACCAATTTTAGATTTCGTTTTATTCCTGCATCTATTATTTCCTTGTCTACTTTAGTAGCTGATCTTATTATAATAGCATCAAAATCTTTTATTTTATCTTTAAGCTCCTCTTTTTCAAAATGTTTATCTAATACTACAAATCCTTGCTCATTTAATTTATTTAAAGCATTCTGCTCCATTCCATCAGAAACTAATATTTTTATCATAAATTTCATCCTCTCAAATATATATGGGTAATCCCATTAATCTTTTTATTTTTCTTATTTTATAAATATAATTAATTCATTTTATAATTCTTCATATTTTGAAGTATAACTTCATTATTATTTAACTTATAAATCAATAACTTATTTTAATTCCTTATATATATAATTATAATTTTATTATTTTTTAAATTAGAAATTATAACTCTATTCTAATCCTAAGATATCATTTATATTTTCTAATAATTCTTTTATATCTTTTAGTGTACATTGTCCCATGTGAGCTATTCTAAATCCTTTATCTTTTAATTTTCCATAACCATTAGATATTTGAAAACTTCTTTTCCCTAATTCTTCATTTAATTTTTTAATATCTATATTTCTTGTATTTTCTATATTAGTTAGGGTATTTGATAAATATTTTTCATCTCCATAGATTTTAAAGTATTTTCTAGCCCAAGCTCTTACATACTCTGCCATTTCTATATGTCTTTCGTATCTATTTTCAAGGCCTTCTTCCAATATTTTATCTAGTCTATAATCCATAGCAAACATATGAGATAAAGAAGGTGTAGATGGATATTGATAGTTTTTCTTTTGTATATATTTATAAAGAGAAAGTAAATCTAAATAATATCCTCTGTTAGTAACTTTTTCTGCTCTTTCTACAGCCCTTTGAGAGAATGAGCAGATAGCCATTCCTGGTGGTAATGCTAATGCCTTTTGAGTAGAGGTTATACATACATCTACCCCTAGCTTATCTACTTCTATTTTTGTTCCTGCCATAGAGCTAACACAATCTAATGACCATATTACTTCTGGATATTTTTTTATTACTTTGCTTATTTCTTCTACTGGATTCATAATGCCTGTAGAGGTTTCATTATGAGTTATAAAAATAGAATCATATTTTCCTGTAGCTAACACCTCATCTACTAATTCTGGTTTTACAGCTTCTCCCCATGGCACTTCATATAAATCTGCTGGTACATTATTTGCTACAGCCATTTCATACCATCTCTTACCAAAGGCACCTATAGCAAATACCGCTGCCCTTTTAACTGTAGTACATCTTATAGCACCTTCCATAAGTCCACTACCAGAAGATGTAGATAGTAAAATCTCCTCTTTTGTATTAAAAACTTTTCTTAATTTATCACTAATGTCTTTCTGAAGAACTGAAGCTTCCTTTGTTCTATGACCTATCATAGCCATACTCATTTTTTCTAATACATCTCTTTCTACTTCTACCGGTCCTGGAATAAATAATCTTTTATGCATAATAAATATCCTCCTCTTAATTTGAACTATATTTTTGAATGTTTTTTCAATATTCTGAACTATGAATTTATAGTATATTTTTCTTTTACTATTAAAGTACTTATTCAATAATATACTTCATACTACTTAATTTGTTTTTTATATTTTATTTTAAAGTTATGCATTATTAAAGTGAAATCCTAAGAAAAATATATAGAAATCTTTTTTGAGAATACAAAAAGAGTCTACCGTCCCTTGGTAGGGACGATTGACTCGCGTTGCCACCCTTATTAATCATATAAAAGATTATATGATTCTCTCAAAAATATAACGGTTTTAACCGTATTGCTCATCGCAATTACCTCCGAGGTGGATTCACTAAAATAACAGTATCAGTTTTCACCAACCACTGACTCTCTTTAACCTATATTTAAGCTACTATTCTCATCATGGGCTAATATGAATTTTTAAATGTGTTAAACCTTCATTTTTCTCTATTATAAATTTTATTTTATGAACTGTCAACGATAAGATTTTATAATTTTTTATAAAATTTTATAAATCCATAATATATTATAATTTTATATAGTATACTATATAAAATTATTCTTAAATAACAAAATCATATCCTGCTACAAATACCAATTCACTTACCTAAGCCCTTATTACCTTTAAGTAACATCTTTATTACTGAATTTTAAAATATTATATGCCTTTACAGAAAAAATTTTATAAAACTTCTACATAAATTATAAATTATTATTAAAAATATATTTAAATAAGCATAGGTATGTTTAAGTGCCTTAAATATACCTATGCTCACTTCTTCTAATATTTATTATATAATTACTTTTTAGTAAAATTATTATTAATTTCTTTTATTATATTCCAAGTAATATTTTAGCTATACCAAAGTAAATTAAAAGTGCTACTGCATCTACTATAGTTGTAATTAATGGGCTAGCCATTATAGCTGGATCTAACTTTAATTTCTTAGCAACTATAGGTAATATTCCACCTACAACTTTTGCCAATACTACTGTGAAAAATAAACTTATGCAAACTGTCATAGATACCATAAAACTTACCTTTTCTATAAAGTATACTCTTAAAAAATTAACTACTGATAAAGCTATACCTACAACTACACTCACCCTAAACTCTTTCCACATAACTTTAAATATATCTTTAAGCTTTATTTCTCCTAATGCTAAACCTCTTATAACTAAAGTTGAAGATTGTGAACCTGAGTTTCCACCGGTATCCATTAACATTGGTATGAAGGATGCAAGTATAACTACAGATTGAAGTACATCTTCAGATTTTCTAATAATATTTCCTGTAAATGTGGCTGATATCATAAGTACTAAAAGCCAAATTATCCTATGTTTTGCTAATTCAAAAACTCCTGTTTTTAAATACTCCTCTTCTGAAGGCTCCATAGCTGCCATCTTATGAAAATCCTCTGTGTTTTCTTGATCTATTATATCAACTATATCATCTATAGTTATGATACCAACTAATCTATGTTCTTTATCAACTACTGGCATAGAAACTAAATCATATTTTTTAAATTGATTAGCAACATATTCCTGATCATCAAAGGTATTTATAGAAACATAATTTTCTTTCATAATATCTTTTATTAATACGTCTTTATTGCTTAATATAAGTCTTCTTATAGAAGTAATCCCCTCTAATTTTCTGTTTTTATCAATAACATAACAAGTATTTATAGTTTGCTTATCCACACCAGTTTTTCTTATACGTTCTATAGCCTGTTCTACAGTCATTTCTTTTTTCAAGTCTACAAACTCTATAGTCATTATGCTTCCAGCTGAATCTTCTTCATATTTTAAGAACTGGTTTATAAGCTTTCTTTTTTTATCATCTGTATTTAGTAAGATCTTTTTAACTATATTAGCAGGCATTTCTTCTAATAAATCAATAACATCATCAAAATATAATTGATCTATTATAGTAGTCATTTCCTCATGGGTTATAGATTGTATTATATATTGTTGCATATCATTGGACATATAGGAAAATACATCTATTTCTATATCTTTAGGTAATAATCTAAACAAAACTAGCATATTTTTTTTATTATCTACTTCTTCTAATAAAGTAGCTATATCTACACTATTTAGTTTCAAAAGTTCTTCTCTAGCTTCTGAATATTTTTTCCCGTTTATAAGTTCTAGTATTTTTTCCATTGTGGTTCCTCCTTTAGGCACCACAAACAAAACCTTTTATATTAAATTAATTTTAGTTTCTAGAGTACAGTCTTCATTAATAAGCATTATATAACTAAATCAACTTTTCAAATATAAATATAATATTTATACATGAATTTATAGTTTACTTATGAAATTTAGGCCTAAACTAAATAGAAAGGCTTTGTAACTGTGGTACTTGCTATTTATTGTATTAAGTTCCGATTTGGGTTCATAAGGTCCAGATTCCACAACTACCACCAACCTTTCTTATCAAAATATTATTCGCCTAACACTTATTTCTTTAACTCATACATTATAACACAAAAAATCTTATATTCTATAATTTAAGAATATTTTTATTTTAAATATAATAAAACTCCCTTAATTTATTCTTATGCTACATTTATATTTTGGTTAACAGTATCTATAAATAAAAAAGTTGCTAAAGATACTTTAATAATCATCAGCAACTTTTCTTAAACCTAATAAAATTTTTATTTAAGCTATATTTTTTAAACTGTTTTTTATAATATTTATTGTGTCCTCATATGCTTTTTCTATGTATTTTTCTGGTTCATCATATTTAATCTTATTCTCTAAATCTTTTCCATTAAATTTTTCTAACCCTTTATATTTATATTTTATTTTCATATTATTTGAATCAACTATTAGTATATTTTTATAATTATTATCTTTTAATATTTCTATAGGCAATTCACAATTTATATCTCCTGTAATAAAAGATTTACTCTTAACTCTATTATTAAATATACTAGGTTCTGCCACTGAATTTAATATAACTTTCTCCATATAATTACTATCATAATTGTTTAATTTAAATACTGATTTTCTCATAAAAGGCAACTCATAGCACCCTAAATAACAATCCATGTTAAAATCATTCTTTCCTACATTTGTATATTTATTATTTATAATTTTTAGCATATCGCTCCAACTTATCATGCCTTCCTCAGAAATCTTTCTACTCCATATATGTATTTTTTCATTTAAACTCTTATTTATAGTATGCATATTCAAAATTTGATAAATTTCATCTTCTTTAATATGTATTCTTTTTATATTATTCATTAAAGTACATATATATTTAAATGAATTACAATCTTTTTTCCCAAACATTATAGCACTTAATGATCCTAACCCATTTCCTGATACTGCCTTAAATTTATTATACATATTATATTCTTCTATAGCTTTAACTACACCTAAATGATAAAAAATATTATTTCCTATAAAAGCTATTGCAAAATCTTTTTCCATATAATCCACCTCTAAATTTATACTATCCTTCATTGTAAACCTTTAGATAAATAATCCATAAATATATATTACCACAAATTTTAAAATATAAAAACAAAAATTGTTATAAAAATAACATCATTTAGCTTAATTATATCTTATTTATCTTAATATTCATTTAAATATTAATAAATTTTTATTATTTTATGTTTATCTTTTAACATTAACAAGGTCTATCTGTAAATAAAATAGATTTAAACTTTTTTAGAGACAGACCTTGTTTCAATTGTATAGTTTTATTTTATATTTATATGTACTTTTAACATAGTAAAAAACACTATAATTAAGCTCATAATTAAAAATATAACATTAAATCTATTATTCTTTTTCACCATTTTTATCCTCCTATAAAAATCAATAGATAAATTAATTTTTATTATTACACTCTAAAGATATATTATATTCGTTCATATACTTTTTCGTACAAAATTTTAATATTTTAAGTAATATAAAACAGTCTTTATGTAAAAAATAAGTTTATCACATATATAAGTTCTTTCAATATTAAAAAAGCTAAAAATACTTTTTAATAAAATAACTCTGATTCTAAAAGAACTTAATAATTTACAATAAGGAGAGATGTTTCATGCCTAAAGATAGTCAACCTGATAATAAAAAAGCTAGAATGGAAAAGTGTAATTATCAGACCCCTATAATTTCAGAAGAAGGAAAAAATAAAATAACTAATAAAAATAAGAATAAAAACAAATAAATTTTTAAAATCAATTTGCCTAATAAAATAATAAAAGGGAGGTGTTTCAAAATATATTTAATTTTGAAACGCCCTCTTTATTACTAAAGACAAATATAAAGGTTTTTATTCAAATAGCGCTATCATATATTTCTGGGAATTCAATTTTTACATTCTGACCTATATTTTTAGTATATATTTCCTTACATTTATCAGCTTCTTTAACTCTTCTAGAAGGAAGATCAAATATTATTTCTGTACCTTTATTTTCTTTACTATTTATATGAATATTTCCTTCATGCATATCAATTATAGATTTAACTAAAGCAAGACCTATACCACTACTACAAGTTGTTAAATCATATTCTTTTCTATTAGATTGTACAAATCTATTAAACACATTCTTTTGCATATTTTTAGCTATGCCTATACCATTATCTTTAACAGAAATAATAACTCTATCTTCTTTATCTTGTACAGTGACTTGTATACAGCCTCTTCCACTTTGTTTATATTTAACAGAGTTTGATATAAGATTTAATACAACTCTTTCTATCATATCCTTATCACAAGCTATAATTTTTTCTTCTGTATCTGTATCAAATATTATATCCATATCATTATTCTCAACATATGTAGAAACAGATGTAACTATATCTTCAACTAAACTAACTATATTATTATTATTTAATTTAATTTTGCAACATCCAGATTCGATTTTATTGGTATTAACTATATTATTTACAAGTCTTAAAAGTCTGTAACAATTTTGTTTTATTACTCCAATATATTTTTCAATAGTATCTATTTTTTTATTGTCTAAAGCCATATTCATAACCTGAATAGCAGAATATATAATATTTATAGGTGTCTTTAAATCATGGGATATATTAGCATAAAATTCAGCTCTTTGTCTATGTTCTACTTTGTTTTTTTCTAACTCTTCATATAATTTTTTATTTTCTTGTAATAAGATATTATTCTTAATAGATATACTTACAAATTCTTCGTCATTTAAGTTTAAAACAAAGCATCTTAAATCTACCTTCAATATTTCTCCATCTTTTAAAATAATTTTTTCATTTAAATAAGTAACACCTGTAGAATTTTTTATATTATTTATCTTTAATAATCCTTCTTTATAAAATTTCTCTTCTAAATAATCATATATATTTATATTATTAAAATTTATGTTCTTTTTAATTTTTATAAATTTTTTAGCTTCATCATTCATAAAATAAATTTTTTCATCTTTTAATATTATTATAGGCGAAATAATATTATTAATAAAATTTTTATATATTTTTGTTTTATTATTATACTTACTGTTAAATTTATTTTTAAAATTTTTCATATCTCTATTAGAAAATCCATACAATATATTATTAGCTATTATTCCCTCTACCATTGCAATATTAAAAATACAAAAAGATTCTAAATCTGATTTAACATGACTTACATAAATAAAAACAATTACCACGTTAATTAATATAAATCTTATGGGTAAAAATTTCTTTATAACTTCCTGTTGTTCTTTAATAATTACAGTACTTATATTTTCCATTTCCCCACTCCCCTTTTAATATATGCATATTTTTACATTATATATAAATAATTCAACTATTTCTATTATTTTCCTTTTATTGGTTTTAAAATTTAAAATAAATTAACATTTTGTTTCTAATTTATTTATTATCTAAAAAAAGAAAGGCAAGAGCACTTTAGCTCTTGCCTTCTTTTATTATAATATCCTTTTTTTCTTTAATGCAATCATAGCAATAATTTATAATTTGACTTCTTTTTATTATTCCTATGAATATATGATTATCATCTACCACAGGAACAAAATTTTGATTTATTGATAAAGATATTAAATCCTCTATTTCAGCATTAATATGAACAGGCTTATTATATGTATGCCTTGGAACATCCTTTAAACTTATTTTATTTGTGTCATTAAAACTTATATATGGAGTATTTTTAATTTTCCATAACATATCTCCTTCAGTTAAAGTGCCTACATATTTACCATTATCATCTATAAGTGGAATAGCTGTATACCTATGATATTCCATTCTCTCTAGTGCCTGCCTCATTGTACTATTTTCATTTTCATAAATCACTTCTAACTTAGGTGTAAGAAAAAACGCTATATTCATATATATTCCTTCCTATAATTTAGTTTTATATAAGAAATATATTCCCCCCTTTAAACTTGTAAAAATAAAACCATTATATATATTTCTATATAAAATAAAAAAATCCTATATGATAATATTATATTCATTAAAATTTAATAAATATATATTTATCATTTACATTTATATACTTCGTGCTAAATTATAGTAACTTAATATTTTACCTTTATTATATAACATATAATTTTGAGTATCTATATCTTAAAATATATTTAATTTTAGGACAATCTCCTCTATATTATTTTATATCCAGTATGTTCTATACAATTTTTTATATCCATTTCATTTGTAGGCTTATTATAGCCTACCTCCACAGTACCTCTAGCTAAATCTATAGCAACTTCTTGAACACCCTTAACCCTGTCTAAAGCATTTAATAATCTAGTTTTACTTTCATTATTTGCCATTCCTGATACATTTAAATGTAAATTATTCATAAAAATTCCCCTTTCTTTTTGATTCTATATGTTTATTATTTTCTTTATCATTGAAAATATTTATAATAAAACAATTTAAGTTTAAAATATTATATTATAAATATTTTTATGTAGTATAATATAGTAAAGAAACTTTTAGCTATAAACTAAGGAGGCAAATAGTTTGAAAGAAGCCATAATAAATATATTAAAAAATAGTTCTCATACATTTATATCTGGACAATATATTAGTGATAAATTAGGTGTTTCAAGAACAGCCATTTGGAAATATATAAATGGGCTAAAAAAAGAAGGTTATAATATCGAATCTGCATCCAAAAAAGGATATAGATTGATTTCTTGTCCTGATATTTTAACCTTTGAAGAAATTGTAAGTTTATTAAAAACTAAATTTTTGGGTCAAAATATTATTCATTTTGATTCTATTAATTCTACTAATGACAAAGCGAAAAAAATAGCCTCTTCTGAAAATGACGGTACAGTAATAATATCTGAGGAACAAACTCTAGGAAAGGGTCGATTAGGTAGAACTTGGTCCTCCTCTAAATTTAAAGGTGTCTATATGTCCATCATACTAAAACCTGATATAAACACTATGGATGTACCTAAAATAACTCAAGTAGCCGCTGCTGCTGTAATAACAACTTTACTTAATAATAATATTAAAGCTTATATAAAATGGCCTAATGATATTATAGTAAACAATAAAAAGGTATGTGGTATTCTAACGGAAATGAGCGGAGAGATAAACAAAGTAAATTATGTAGTAGTGGGTATGGGCATAAATGTAAATTGTGAAGAAGAAGATATACCAAAGGATTTAATTTCAAAGGCAACATCTTTAAAAATAGAAGATAATAAAGAATTTAAAAGAAATATTTTAGTTGCAGACATATTAAATAATTTTGAAAAACTATATACAGAACTTATAGAATATAACAATATAGATACTTCTATAGAAATATGCAAAAAAAATTCTATACTAATTGGCAAAGAAGTTAGAATAATAAACAGAAATAAAGAACGTTTGGGAAAAGCTGTGGGTTTAAATTCTAATGGTGAACTTTTAGTTCAATTTGAAAATGAAGAAATAAAACCACTAATCTCTGGAGAAATATCTGTAAGAGGAATGAATGGATACATATAAGGGTAATGCTACCCTTGGTTTAAAAAAGGGATATGTGGTTACAAGGGCAACTCACTTCAATAAGAGATTCTAATCTTGTTCAAATACCTTTTACACCACATATCCCTATCTTTTTAAACCAAGGGAAGTTAGAATAACTTTTTGAAGATATTTATATCATTGTACGCACATAAAAAATTTTTAATTATTTATATTCTTTTCAGTAAAGGCTTCAAAAAAATTTTCGATAGAAAATTAATGCGGTAGCATGTCAAGAGACTATATTTTTCATAAGATTTATAATGCATGAACTTACAATTTAAACCATTTACGGTAGCAAACAAATTTAATCTTACAGTCTTTAAATTAATGATTAACTTAGTGGAATAATTATAATTAAAAATTTTGTGTAAAGGAGCGAAACAAAATCATCCTTTTGTAGGTTTTTATTTCAGCAGGAAATTATTATAACAACTTTTAAAGGTATTAAAACAAGAAATACTTTTAAAGAAAATAGATATCTAAAAAAATAATTAGAATGCTTTATTTGTGAACTAATATTTAAGCGTGAAGTAAACAGGACGTGGCATTAGAGCGTTAGCTTAAATATTAGGGCACAAATATTAGTATTCTTTATTTTTATAGCTATCTATTGACTAAAAGTATTTCTTGTTTTAATTCTCACTCTTTAAAGGTTGTTAGGTAGCAATTTCCTTATATTGTGTATATGAAGGATATCAGTATTGGTACTAAGGAACTTAGTATTACCCCATTTATAAAGGATGCTATAGCTACCTCTGGGGATGTGTTTTTTGATATTATAGGTAATGTGGTGTCCATAGATGTGGCTCCTGCTGGAGCTATGGCTGTAAAATGATTTAATTTTTTTGCTAGAAATGGTATTGTAATTACTGCTATTATTTCTCTAAATACATTTGTTAAAAATGCTATGGTACCTATTTGGGCACTTTCAAGACTAGTAAGCATAACTGCAGATAAACTATACCATCCAAAACCAGCAGCTATAGACAAAGCTGATTTTATAGATAATTTAAAAAACATTGCAGTTATTATTCCCCCAGTAAGACTGCCTATTATTATTGATAGTGGTATTAAAAGTACTTTTAATCCATTCCTTTTTAAGTCCTTTATTAGATTTTTGTTACTTCCCACATCGATACCTACAAACAGAATAAGTAAGTTTAAAGCTATAGTGCTTATAAATTCTATATTAGGAATAAGGGTTTCTGGAATAAAAAAATATCCGCATAAAGCACCTAGCAATACAGATAAAAACATAAATAAAGTCAATTATTCCTCCCCCTTTTGCAAAAATCTCTTAGAAACTATATAAAGTATTATTATACTAAATATAGTTGTAGTTATTGCAAATACTATAGAAACCTGTCCTATATTTTTTATATCTTTTACTACAGATTTATTAGCTCCTATGGAGGCTCCCATAAAAAATAATAACGCAAATACCCCTATTTGCTGTAAAATTCCATTTATCTTTTTACCCTTTTTAGAAAACTCTTTAAAGTATCCTATTAACATTCCTAAAAATAAAAACAATAATATAGCCCACATAAAATACCCCCTATAAGGGAATATCTCAAAATATATTTTATTTTGAAACATCCCCATATAAATCACAATATCTTTTTATTTTTTCTTCAAATTCTATAAGACTTATATATCTACCTTCTCTTAATATTTCTTTCCCCTCTATATAAAATAAGGTAGTTGGAACCGTAAATATATTATATCTTCCGGATGTCTCCTTAAAATTATCTATATTTACATTGAAAACTTTTATATTATATTTTTCTCCAATAACATTTATTTTATCTTTAAGGATAGTACAGACATTACATTTTTCATTTGATGAAAAATATATTAACACCATAGAATTGTGTTTTATTATATTTTCTACATAATCTATATTCTTTATTTCCTCCATAATAATCTGCTACCTCAAGCTTTCCCATTCTCTTCTTAAAATGCCATACATATAAAGATCATATCTTTTTCCATCTCTATGAATAAATTCTCTATAGGTTCCTTCCTTTTTAAACCCTACTTTTTCATAAAGTTTTATAGCTCTATGATTATATTCTAACACTGTTAAATGAATTCTGTGAAGATTTAGCTCTTTAAATGCAAAGTTTAAAACTAATTCTGTAACCTGGGTTCCATAACCTTTTCCTCTAGCTTCTTCCTCTCCAAAACCTATATAAAAGATAGCTGTTCCATTATTCCATACTATATCTTCAAGACCTGTTAGACCTATAATCTTGTTATCTTTTATATTTCTTATAGCAAATACATAACCATACTGTGATTTATAGGAACTATTTATAATTTCCTCTACTTGCTCTTTATTTTTAGGGAATGCTGATATTATATCGTAATGTCTTAAAAAATTTACATCTCTATACCAGGAAGCTATAGTTTCTATATCGTCTTTTTCAACAGCCGTAAGCTTTAAATTTTTTCCTACTAAAAGAGAATCTATAGACATAAATCTCATTCCTTTCCTTAATATTTTGTATATTACATTATGCACAGTTTTCTTTTAAATATTTTATAAATACACTACCTACAAATAAAATGTAGTATCTACCTTTATATAATCTGTCTTTCTCTTTCTTCCCTACCACTACATCCACAGTTACAGCATATATCCACCATATATTTTTTTTCAAAATCTAGGGGTGAATAGGACAATTTAGCTTTTCTTAGTCCTTCTATTCCTAAATCTTGTTCCCTATTTATTATAGGTATATCACTAAAATAATTTTCAACGAAAGCTTTATTTACAAAGGTATAAGCCCCTCTAAGATCCTTATTAGCTTTTTCTATGTGTATAATAGCCATATTATCACTAAATTTTTCTCCTATACTAAACCCTGCAATTTCTTCGTCTATATATAAAGCCATGCCTTCTAATCCTAAAACATCCATGTTACAGCACATATCTCTTATGCTTTGAAGCTCATAAAGTAAATGTTTATCCTTTGTATCATTTTTTTCATACCATAACTCAGCAATTCTTAAACTATCTTCTATAACTCCTTCTTCTGTAAAATCCTTTATATCATAGTTATAATTTTTTATAAAATAGTTATAGTGATTCTTCTTGCCATGAAGCTTTTTACCTGATAAAGTTATAAGTTTTTTATTCTCATATAAATAATCAAAGTTATCTCTATCCTCTTCTACCATTATATTACTATAAATTTCTTCATCTTTGTATAGATTTTTTAATTCTTTAACAAAATCATATCTTAAATCTTTAAAGAGATATTTAATGCATTTTTCTTTTTTATAATTCATTAAAGTTTCTATTATATCCTTTAGATTTTCTTTTTTATATCCTAAAGGTTGCATAAAATGATATTCATCATTAAAATCCTTCTTTTTAATAATAAGAGTTTCTTTATATATAGCATACTTTATATCTAAAGCCTTTCTCCAAATATATAAAGTTGTAAAAGAATACTCGCAATTTAAAAAATCATATGGTTTTATATAGCTTTCAAATAATTTTTTATCATTAATAGTTAATCTTTTAAAATTTAACACACTATCCCCTCTTTTAATAATATATTTATTTCCTAGTAACTTACTCTACTTTAATATTAAAAAAATAACCCTTCGAATATTTATTATTGAATAAGAAGGGTTATCTATTTATATTATACTTTCATTACTAATTTTTTGCAACCTTATCTATATGAATTTATATTCTTTTAAAGATTAGGTAATCCAAAGTAAAACTCAATTCAGATGAAATCTTTACTTTTAACTAAGTTATAAATTGTAGAATCAAGTGATTCTTGTGCTCAAATGGAGTTTGCTTGTGAGAAATACCCCTTTCCATCTAAGTCTTAGAAAAACTTATCCAGGGGCATATCAACCGTCATCTTCCACCTAAAAATGATAATAGTATTACGGATGGTAGTCATAGGATAAATAATATTTTTTAATTATAATAAATTTTATGCTTAAAATCAAATAATGTTAATATAACAACTAAATTAATACCCCTTTCGAAAAATCAATACTAAAGGATACCTTTTCTCCCATTTGTAATAAATTATTACTATAATCTATTATTTTTATATCTTTATCATTATATTTTACAACATAATAAATTCTATCTCCAGCGTACTTAGAGGACACTACTTCTCCTATACAATTTTTATTCTCTAAATCCTTATATATTTTTATATTTTCTGGGTTTATCATTATTTCTGAATCACCTTGTTTTTTATCCTTTACTTCAAATTCTCCAAAATCACAATAAAACTTATTTTCAATAATTTTTCCTTTGAAATAGTTTCTTTCTCCAAAAAAATTAGCCACTTCTTTAGAATTGGGGGTTTCATATATTTCCTTTGGAGTTCCCTGTTGCATTATTTTACCATCAATCATTAAAGATATATGATCCGACATCATTAAAGCTTCTTCCTTATCATGAGTAACTAATATGGTAGTTATTCCTAATTTTTTTTGTATTTTTAAAACTAATTCCCTTATTGAATTTCTAATATTAATATCCAAACTGGTAAAGGGTTCATCTAAAAGCAAAACTTTGGGCTCTATTGCTAGTGCTCTTCCTATAGCTACTCTTTGCTTTTGCCCCCCTGAAAGCTCCTTTGGATATTTATGTTCCAATCCTTGTAAACTTAGCATTTCTAATATCTTATTTACTTTTTCTTTTATTCTGTTTTTATTTTCTTTCCTCATATTAAGTCCAAAGGCTATATTATTATATACATTTAGATGTGGAAATAACATATATTCTTGAAAAACTATTACTATTTCTCTTTTTTCTACAGGTGTATTTTTTATATTTTTACCACTTATTAAGATTTCTCCTCCATCTTCTTGCAACAATCCTGCTATTATATTTAATGTAGTGCTTTTACCACAACCAGAAGGTCCTAAAAGACACATTAATTCTCCCTTTTCCACTGAAAAACTTATACTATCCAATACATTTTTATTATTAAATATTTTCTTTATTCCTTTTACTTCTATTTCCTTCATTATATATACCTCTATACATTTAAAAATTTATCTATTTTGTAATAAGACTTAATACATTTATTTATAATTAATAAATAAATTAAAGATGTAATAATAAAAATAAGACTAAAACTAGAAGCTATAGTTCTATCCCCACTTTTTATAAAGGGAAACATTACTATAGGATATGTAATGACCTGTCCTCCCCCTATCAAAAAAGTTAAAAAATATTGACTAAAGGATATTATAAAAGTCATAAATACAGTGGACATTATCCCTGAAGAAATCAATGGTAATGTTACATAAAAAAAGCATTGATATCTATTGGCTCCTAAAACCTTAGCTTGCTTCTCCATTTTATCTCCAATTATTTCAAAAATATCTGTAAGCATAAACACTGAATAGGGGATACAAGGCATCAAATGTATTATTATTACCCCTAATATAGTGTTACCTAGACCTAATTTTAAAAAGGATACATGAATTCCTAATGCCACAGAAACACCAGGTACTATTATAGGGGAGAATATTAATATCTTTATAAAATTCTTACCTTTAAAATTATATATTCCTAAAGCCTTAGCTGCTGGAATACTTATAATTATAGTTACAAAAGTTACTATTGTTGATATTCCTATACTTTTAAATAAAATACTTAAATTTTGAGATTTAGGATCTAATGCATATTTTAATCCTCTTAATCCAAATTCCTTTGGTATAACTAGTGGCCAACTCCAATTTTTTGCAAAACTCCATAGACATAATATTATTATAGGAAATAGGAAGAAAAATGCGAAGCTATATATTATTATATTAGAAATTATTTTTTTATTTTTCATCTATAATATTTTCCTTTCCTATTTATTATTTAGATTTCTTTTTTTTAAAATATCCAAAGATTTTCTATACAAAATTATTAAGAAGGTTGATATAACTATAAGTATAGTATTTATTACCATAGCATAAGGCCTATTGGTTAAATCTGGATTAGAATATTCTATATATGCCTTAACTGAAAGTGATTTTGGAGTAGTTGGTCCTAACAAATAAGGCACCTCAAAAGCTCCAAAAGAAAAAGCAAAAATTATTATAAAAGAAGATAAAATAGAGGGCACAAGCATAGGAAATATGACATAAAAAAAAGTTTGCGTTTTGCTAGCCCCCAGTGTTCTTGAAAGATGCCACATTTTTTCATCTATATTAGTTAACACAGCATAGATAACCAGTATAATAAAAGGTATCTCCTTCCATACATAAGTTATGATTATACCTATACCTAATCTATCCATTATAAGCGCAGGAAAAACATTTCTAGAACTTATTAGCCCTAAATTGTATAATATTCTAGCCAATATTCCATTTTGGGATAACATATTGATGATAAGTAAAACTGCAACAGTATGAGGTATTATTATAGGCATCTTATATATAACATCTAAAATTTTACTCCTCTTCTTATGCATAAATATAATATAAGCTAAACTAACCCCAATAAATTCAGCTATTAAAGAAGATATAGTACAAGTAAACAAACTAAATTTTAAAGATTCTATAAATTCCTTAGAAATTAATACTTCTTTATAGTATTTAAGTGTAATTTCATTTAAGCCCACTGTAGGAAAATAGCCTAAGCTTTGACTTAGGCTATTTATTATTCCTACTCCTAATATAGAAACTATTATTATTATAACTGGCAATAATAATATATAAGGTTTCATTTTTTCTTTCACTTTATTTATCTCCTGGTATATTTTCTTGCCATATTTTTTCTATAATTGGTACTAATTCTGCTGGCAGCTCTGGTAGCCTATGTGGTAATAATTCACTTTGTGGAAGGGAACCAGAACCTACTTTGATTTTTTCTATTTCTTTCTTTTCCTCTTCACTTAATTTTTTATTATCAAATACAGGTAAATCTCCCCATACTTTAGGATCATATTTAGATTTTTGCATTTCAAAACTTAATATGCTATTAATAGTAACCATAGCACCCTCTTTATTAGGTGAGTTAAATGGTATTGCTACAAAATGTGTGTTTCCTATAGTTCCATTTTTAAATAATGACACTTGTGTTTTTTTAGGAAATGTCCCATTATCTATTTTCTCTGTTACTGAGTTTGGATTATAGCTCATAGTATTTATAACTTGTTTATCCGCATACATGTTATCTAGCATAGCTATATTAGCAGGATAAGTTTTACCCTTATTCCAAAGATAAGGTTTTATTTCTTTTAAGTAATCTATAGCTGGTTTTATTTCTTTTTCTACTAATTCTTTTTCTGGTTTTATTTTTATAAGTTTTTCAAAGCCTACTATATCGTATATTATATTTCTTACAAAAGCACTTCCAGTAAAATCTGGTGGTGCAGCATATGTAAATTTCCCTGGATTAGCTTTTACAAATTCTAATAGTTCTTTATGATCTTTTGGCACTTTTGTTACCTTTTCTTCATCATATACCATAACAAATTGTGCTTTTCCATAAGGAGCTTCAAAAGCCTCTACTGACTTTCCAAAATCGTATTTTACGTCATTTGAATCCTTATCTATGTATTTTTTATAATTAGGAAGGTTCTCTGAAAACGGTCCATAAAGAAGATTATTTTTCTTTGCTGTATAAAAATTTTCTCCATTTATCCAAACTACATCTATTGTTCCTTTATCATTTCCTGCTTGCTTTTCACCAAGCATTTTATTTAATATATCGTCAATATCCATTGGTACTCTTTTTAATGTTATATTATATTTTTCTTTTAATTTCTTTGCTAGATGGTCATCTATCCATTTGTTTGTAAGTTCACTACCACCCCATCCGTAAAATGTTACAGTAGTTCCTTTACTTTTTTCAACTATAGAATTCCAATCTTTATTCTTTAAATCTGCTTCATTTTTACTTTCTTTTTTATTACCACAAGCTACTAAAGAAAAAACCATTGTAAAAGTAATTATAATACTTATAAATTTTTTCATTTTTATCCTCCTTTTAAAAATAACTATATATACCAATACACATTATAGCATATTTACCCTTATTCTCCCATAAATTTACCTATTCAAAGTTTATAAACCCCTACTGCTCTTCTTTAATATTTCATATTATATTTTTAGCTTCTTGCATATTATGATTTATAACAAACCACCTAATATTGAAGATAATATATACAATATTCTATAAATTATATATAAGGCTACTTATAGCAATCTAACTTTAACGATATTTAACATACTAATGAAATATATAATATTCTAAAAATTACATTTGACAAAATTATCTGAATATTGTATAATTTAATCATAATAGATCATATAAAGAGAGGTATAAACACCATATAATTAATGAGCAGCTATAATATCTCTAAATTAGATATTATAGCTTAATGGTGAATTTACTCCCCTCTATACAAGGTACCTTAATAACTAACTTTGTTATTGGGACTTTAGTAAAAATCTATTATATGCTATTTTTTTAGTAAGGATAGATTCTGAATCAAAATTATTTAAATTTGGTTACAGAATATTCTTTACTAAAATTAATTCTTAATTATAAATGAAAGGAGGATGAAAAAATTCAAATAATTCAATTAGATGAAAATTCATTTCTTTTAAAATCTACTTAAATAGCTGATTTAAATTATTATAATTTAAATCAGCTATTTACTTTTAATCTATTTATTTTTTATGAGTTTACTTATCCATTACAGACTACCATTTATAACTTCAAGCTTATAATACTACACTTATTATATTTCCATTTCTAGCTTATATTTACCTAGATCTTATCCCACACTTTTTTATATATTTTAATATCTTAAAGGTATCTTAGATTTCTTTATAATTATTTTGTAATATCCTTCACTTTCTAAAAAAGACCTCAATCCCATTTCTGCAATATCTAAATTGTTTTTAGGACCTATAGTTATTTTTTCTATAGGTAAATTTCCTTCTTTTGTATTTGGATTAAGACCTAATTCTATATAAGGAATAAAAACTCTATTTGAAATTCTATGTTTTACTATTTTCTTTTTTATATTTTTATTAATAACTCTAAACACTAACCTATGCTCCTGTTCCTCTTTAAAACTCTCATCTTTAAAAAAGGTAGCTATATAAGCTATATTATAAAGCACATATACTATTAAAGATTTAAAATCATCGTCTTCTTTAAATTCATAAAAATTTTTATATAAATTATATAAAAATTCTACTCTTTCCTTTATTATATTTTGCTGATGTTTCTTATTATATATAACCTCTCCAAAATACCATACAAAATCTTCTCCCTCATTTAAAAAGATAGAATTTTTATTTTTATCTATAAACCTGTAATTTTTTCCTGTAAATATATTTTGAAAATAATCACAATTAAATGCTAAATTATATCCATCATAATTAGAATAATTAGACCAAAGAGCTAAAGAATCTTTATTTTCTGTAAGAGACAATATGTAAGTATCCCCTAATTCCATATCTATGGTATGCAACAAAATTTCTATATTTTCTTTGAAAAATTCATCAAATTCTTCATTCTCATTTAGATATTTTTCACATATATCATAAATCAAATTGTTAGTGTAATTTATTTCTGTACTATCATTAAGATACTTACTATTAGATAGCCAAATATTTTCCTTACTTATTATATTTTCTAAAGTACTTATACTAGTATAATAATATAGCTTATTTATACTTTTACATTGATACAAATCCAAATTATATCTAAATATTTTTTCTTTATTTTCGAATCTATTTATATATGTATCTATAATAGGTTTGCTCATAATATCAATACCTCATTTAATGTAAATTTGTAAAAGCTATGATTTCTACCATAGCTTTTACTTATTATTCTTATCCTTTAGAAAATATTTTATTTACTTTAATTAAAATATTTTTTATTTAATATGCTTTTTAATTTTTTGCCTTCTTCATTATCTTTATCTAATTTAAAAATATTATTTAAATATTCGTTAGCCTCCTTATATTTTGAATTATGTATAGAATTTTCTGCATTTTTTAAATTGTCTTCTATATATTTTTCTGTACATTCTTTAATTTTTTCCTGTGCTTTATTAAAGGTTATAGTATCATTTTCCATAACTTGTCTAAAACATTTTAAAGCCTTTAAGTATTGCTTTCTATTATAGTATATCATTCCATCACGATAGGATTTTCTAGAATTCTGCATAGACATTGCTAGTTTTAACATGTTTTTATTAGTATCATTTTTATCATATTTTACTACTTCCTCATATATTGCTATAGCTTTAGTATATTCTTTCTTATTTATATATACATGTCCTGATTTAATAAGATTGTTTATTACAACATTTTTACCATAATTATAACTAATGAATGATACAGTCATCAAAACTAATCCTAAAATAAAAAATATTACAAAATATTTTTTCTTATTAAAATTCATTATTTACCTCCATATATATGGTCAAAATATATTTACAAAATATACACATTTTAATTATACTACAGTTCTAAATAAATTTGTTGATGCTATCTAAAATTCTTCTTAGTATATATTCCCTTTAAATTTATAAAAAGCTTAGAAATAACTAAATAAAATTATTTCTAAGCTTTAATTATAAGTTATAAAAATATATAACCTTAATATGAAGCAATTGTTAATTAAATTTAACTTTATTTATAAGAACACTTAATCTTATAAGATTTTTCTCTACCTAAATTACTCATTTCCCTGTAAATAAATATAGCTGTAACTACAGAAGAAATTCCATCTGATATAGGTGCACACATCCAAACTCCTGTAAGTCCAAAATGCTTTGGCAGTATTAAAAGTAATGGTATTAAAATTATTACTTGTCTTAATAAACTTAAAAATACAGATATTTTAGCTTTTCCTATAGCTTGGAAGTAATTTGAACTAACAATTTGAAATCCAATTACAGGTAACATACATAAAACTATCCTTAAACCACTAATTCCTATTTCCATAAGTTTAGCATCATTATTAAATATTTTTATAATATATTGTGGGAATATCTGTACAAGTAAAAACCCTACTGTAACCACTATAGTTGCAGAAAATATTGCTATTTTTAAAGTGTCTTTAACTCTTTTATATTGCTCTGCTCCATAATTATAACCTATTATAGGTTGAGCACCTTGGTTTATACCGAATATAGGCATTAAAACCATTAAAGATACACTATTTACAACAGTCATTGCCCCTATTGCTAAATCTCCCCCTGTATTTTTTAATGCATTATTTGAAATAACTGTTATTATACTAGCTGCCAATTGTAATGCGAAAGGAGCCATACCTATAGATATTATTTCTAAAAATATAGTTTTTTCAACTTTAAAATTTTCTTTTTTGAGCTTTAAAGTACTTTTTTTACCAGTAAAATATCTAAGTACCCATATAGTATTAGCCGTCTGTGATATAACGGTAGCTATAGCTGCTCCCTTTATCCCCATATTAAATCCAAATATAAATATAGGATCTAAAATTAAGTTTAATACAGCTCCTAAAAGCATAGTTACCATCGCCATTTTAGGATTTCCTTCGGCTCTAATTGAATTATTTAAACCGAATCCCAAAGCATTGGTTATAGAACCTATTAAAATAATAACCACATATTCTTTGGCATAATAAAATGTCTTAGTGCTAGCTCCAAATATATTTAAAAGAGGATCTATAAATATTAGTCCTATTATAGTTATAGAAATCATAATAATACAGAGTAAAGTAAAAGCATTTCCTAATATTTTTTCTGCATCATCTTTTCTTTGCTGTCCTAATCTTATAGATATAATAGAGGCTGAACCTATACCTATTAACATACTAAAGGCCATTAACACAGTCATTATAGGTAATGTTAAGCCTACTCCTGTAATTGCTAAGGATCCTACATCCTTTATATGTCCTATATACATTCTATCTATAATATTATATAAAGCATTAACTATCATTCCCATAATGGCTGGCGCAGAAAATTTTAACAATAATTTTTTTACACTTTCTTCTCCTAATTGTTTTTGTCTATCCATTTTATTCCTCCAATCTATTATTTAACTTTATGATTGTGACAATTTAAAGAAGCTTTTTCCAATAATTTCAAAAGTTCCTTTTTTTCTTTTTCCGTAAAATCTGAATACAACATTTTATCCCAAGCATTTAAAATTTTTATTATAATATGTTTTATTTCAAAACCCTTTTTAGTAACTATTATATGATTAATTCTTCTATCATTTTTATCAATTTCTTTATTTATATAGCCTTCTTTCTCCAATTTTTGTAATGCTCTAGCTGTAGTCCCTTTGTCTATATTTAAAGCACTACTTATTTCTTCTTGATTACATCCATCATTATTAGATAGATATAATAAAAAAATATATTGTCCACTACCTATCCCATATTTACAAAGCTCCTTATTTATATAACAATTGCCTGCTCTATATAGCATAGATATATGCCTACCTACGCACTGCGTGTTTTTACCCAATTTTATACTCCTCCATTAAATTTATAATAGTTGCAAATACAACTTAATATATCACAAATTAGTTGTATTTGCAACTATTGTTCAAATATTTTCCTTTATCTCTTTTAAAATTAACAAATAACCTTAAATTTATATTTTTATATCATAAAACATTGTTAAATATATAACGATAAAAGTTATATATTAACTTTTAAAATAGTTGGTAATACCTTTTTTAAAAATAATATATCATTATTTATGCAAATTATTTGATAAAATATACATATACCCTCGCTATCTTTTTCTTAAGAAAAGCCTTTATTTTTCAAGCTTTTCACTATATATTTATTGTTATTTTAATAATATTATATATTTATTTTTATAGGTTGAAAGTTTTGACAATAAATGATATAATTTTAACATAAATCTTGTTTTTATTAATATATTAGGAGGGGTATAATGGAAACATTTATGAGTTTTATTAGTAAAATCTCCAACTGGATATGGGGTCCACCTATGTTAATATTATTAGTTGGTGGAGGAATTATTTTAACTTTTACATTAAAATTTTTTCAAATTAAATATTTTCCTTATATAATGAAAGAAACTTTTGGTAAAATGTTCAGCAAACCTGCTGAAGGGGAAGGTACAATTACACCCTTTCAAGCTGCTTGTTCAGCATTAGCATCCACTGTAGGAGCTGCAAACATTATAGGAGTTCCTGTTGCAATAGCTTTTGGAGGTCCTGGTGCTGTTTTCTGGATGTGGATAGTTGCAATTTTAGGACAAGCTACTAAATTTTCCGAAATAATTCTTGGTATAAAGTACAGAGAAAAGAACGAAGAGGGAAACTATGTAGGAGGACCTGTTTACTACTTAAAAAAAGGTTTAAAATCACCTTTCCTTGCTACAATGTGTTCTTTCTGCTTTATGATTGAAATCATACCATCTATTTCTACTCAATCATTATCAGTCTGCCAAACTGCGGAAACCATAGGATTACCTAAAATAGTTACTGCTATAATTGTAACCGTTTTAGTTGCTCTAGTTGTTTATGGCGGTATTCAAAGGATAGGACAAGTTACTGAAAAAATGGTTCCTATAATGGCTTTAATATTCATTATTTGCTCAATAATAATATTATTATTTAATATTACAAAATTACCAAATGCTTTTGCATTGATATTTAAAGGTGCTTTTACACCTCAAGCTGCTGTGGGTGGATTTGGTGGAGCTACACTTGCTCAAGCATTAAGATGGGGTACTGCTAGAGGTACTTACTCAAATGAAGCAGGTATGGGAAGTGCTCCTATAGCTCACTCTGCTGCAGTTACAGATCACCCTGTTCGCCAAGCTTTCTGGGGTATATTTGAAATAATGGTAGATACAATAATAATTTGTACTTTAACAGCTCTTGTTGTTATAACTACAGGAATGTGGAATACTGTTCCAGGTTCTCAAGCAGCTTCTATGCCTTCAATGGCTTTCCAAAATGTATTTGGTAAAGCTTTTGGTGGTGCTATAGTATCAATCAGCTTATTATTATTTGTTCTATCAACTATTATAGTTATAGTTTACTACTGCGAAAAACAAGCCGAAGCTTTATTTGGACTCGCATTCTCAAAAATTATAAGAGTTGTTTGTCTAGCGGCTATAATATACGGCGCCGTTGGTAAATTAGAATTCTTATTCGCATTACTTGATATTCTTTTAGCTCTAGTTGTTATACCAAACATGATTGGTTTAATAGCTATGAGAAATGAAATAAAAGAATTGAAAGAAGAATTTTTCTCAGACCCAAAATATTACCCAGGAGCAAAAACTTCAAAATCTGATTCTTAATAATATAACCCCTATGTATCTGCATAGGGGTTTCTTAAATCTAAACATAAAAAATTCTCTAAAGAGAATTTTTTATGTTTTTTTGCAATTCATTAATAATAATATATATATTCCTTATTAATAAACAAATAAACATATATATTTATATTAATTAATGTATAAAAACTATAAATATTTATTATTTAACAAAGATTTATTAAATTTTATGCTGATATCTTTGTTTTAATGTGGTTTTTATTAAATTTTATACATAATATTACATTAAATTACACATATCCTTAAAAAGGAGTAAAACATTAAATTATTAAGATAATAAAAGATAATGTTTATTCCTATATATAATTTATCATATCTTTTTATGTATTTTTTTCTATACAAAAAACAATATTTTTAATTTTTTAATGCTGTTTTTAATATCATTTTAAATAATAAATTAACCATCTTCTATTGAAAAACATTTTTTTTTATGTTATCGTTTAAATATACATAAAATTCATAATTATAACATAAAACTAACTACTTATATTTTAAGGAGGTTAATCATGCAAACGTTTTTAGACATTATCTCAAAGATCTCTGGTTGGATCTGGGGCCCGCCTATGATGATTTTACTTGTAGGTGGCGGAATCATACTAACTTTAACATTAGGTTTTGTTCAATTTAGATACTTACCTTTCATATTAAAACAGACCTTTGGTAGAATATTTGATAAACCTGAAGGTGAAGGTACAATAACACCTTTCCAAGCTGTTAGCTCCGCTCTAGCTTCATCAGTTGGTGCTGCTAACATCATAGGTGTTCCTGTTGCTATTGCCTTTGGTGGCCCAGGCGCTATATTCTGGATGTGGGTAACAGCAATTATAGGACAAGCTACTAAATTCTCTGAAATAGTGTTAGGAATAAAGTATAGAGAAAAAAATGAAAATGGAGAATTCGTTGGAGGACCTGTTTATTACTTAAAAAAAGGTTTAAAATCTCCTTTTCTAGCTACTATGTGCTCCTTCGCATTTATGTTAGAAATTATTCCTTCAATTGCAACACAATCCCTTTCTCTATGTGAATCTGCCGAAACTATAGGAATACCAAAATTAGCAACTGGTATTATAGTTACAATTCTTGTAGCTCTAGTTGTATATGGTGGTATTCAAAGAATAGGACAAGTTACTGAAAAATTAGTTCCTTTAATGGCTTTAGCATTTATATGCTGCTCTCTTGCAATAGTATTTATTAATATAAAACAATTACCATATGCTTTTGCATTAATATTTAAAGGAGCCTTTACTCCTATGGCAGCCGCCGGTGGTTTTGGTGGTTCTGTTATTGCACAAAGTATTAGCCGTGGTATCGCAAGAGGTGCTTACTCAAATGAAGCTGGTATGGGAAGCGCTCCTATAGCTCACTCAGCTGCAGTTACAGATCACCCTGTTCGTCAAGGTTTCTGGGGAGTATTTGAAGTTATAGTTGATACTATATTAATTTGTACTATGACAGCTCTTGTTATTTTAACTACTGGAATATGGCAAAAACTACCTGCATCCCAAGCAGCTTCTATGCCTGCATTAGCATTCCAATCAGTATTTGGCAAAAGTGTTGGTGGTGCAATAGTTTCTTTCAGTTTATTGTTATTTGTTTTATCAACTATAATAGTTATAGTTTTCTACTGTGAAAAACAAGCAGAAGCTTTATTTAACCCAACTTTCAGTAAAATAATAAGATTTATTTGTCTAGGTGCTATAATATATGGATCTTTTGGAAATCTAGAAAATTTATTTGCAATTCTTGATATTCTTTTAGCTCTAGTTATTATACCAAACATGATTGGTGTACTTGCTATGAGAAAAGAAGTTAAAGAATTAAAAATAGCATTCTTCTCTGATCCAAAATATTATCCACCAGCAGGAAAAAAAATGAATAATAAAAATAATGAAAAAGCTTGCTAAATAACAAATGAGGGGCTCTCAAAATAGATTTTATTTTGAGAGCCCCTCTTATTTATTTATGTTATTTTTTACTTAAATAATTTTCTCGCTAAATTTATTTTTCCTTTAAAAGGTGCATATCTTATTTTTATATCTACTAAATTACTCTTCTTAAGTATACTTTTTTTATGAGAAAAGGTTTCAAAACTAGTTCGCCCATGGTAGCTTCCCATTCCACTACTTCCTACACCACCAAAGGGTAATGTAGAAGTAGACAAATGCATTATAGTATCATTTATACATCCTCCACCAAAAGATATGTTTTTAATAATAAATTCCTGTTTTTCTTTATCTTCAGAAAAATAATATAGTGCCAGTGGTTTAGGATTATTTTTTATTATGTCTATAACTTCATCCATGCCTTCAAATTCTATAACTGGGAAAATAGGACCAAATATTTCTTCTTCCATTATTCTATTTTTAAAATTTATTCCTTCTATAATAGTTGGTTCTATATATAAATTACTTATGTCTGTTTTTCCTCCAGAAATTATCTTTCCTTCCTTTAAATACCCTTCTAATCTTTTAAAATGTCTTTCATTTATTATTCTAGGATACTCTTCACTTTCAAAAGCATTTTCACCAAAAAACTCAATTATATAATTTTCTATTGAACTTATTAATTTTTCTTTTATGTTTCTATGCACAACTAAATAATCTGGTGCTACACAAGTTTGTCCAGCATTTAAAAATTTCCCCCAAGCTATCCTTCTAGCTGCCAAATCTATGTTAGTATCCTTATCAACAATGCAGGGACTTTTCCCTCCTAATTCTAAGGTCATAGGTGTTAAATGTTCTGCCGCTGCCCTCATAACTATTTTACCTACATTTATTCCACCTGTATAAAATATATAGTCGAATTTTTCTTTAAGCAAAGCTTCACTTTCCTTTACCCCACCAGTAACAACCCCTATATATTCATCAGAAAATGTTTCTTTTATTATTTTAACTATTATTTTTTCTGTTTCTACTGCTAGTTCAGAAGGCTTTAACAAAACACAATTACCAGCACTTATAGCTCCCACTAAAGGAGCCATAATAAGTTGAAATGGGTAATTCCAGGGAGCCATTATTAAAGCTACACCGTAAGGCTCATTATATATATAACTACTAGCTAGAAAATTAGTAATTGAGGTTTTTACTTTTTTAGATTTTGACCATTTTTTTATATTTTTAATTGCTCCATTTATTTCATCATACACAATACCTATTTCTGTTATAAATGTTTCAAATTCTGATTTATTTAAATCTATCTTTAAAGCTTTAAAGATATTGGTTTCATTCATCTTTATATTATGTTTTAATTTTTTTAAAGCCTCTATTCTAAAATTTATATCCTTTGTATATCCCTTCTCAAAAAAACTCTTCTGTTTTTTCAACATATCTCTTATACTTTCCATATCTATTTCCCCTCTTTACATTATATATACTATTATAATGCAAATGGAAATATTATTACATATAATTGGAACATTTCTCTATAAATAAATCTATTGCTTTAATTTCCTCTTCTCTTTTTCCTTCTGACATACCTCCTCTTCCTAATCTATCACATAAAGAAATTAGAGCTATTTCTTTAATAGAAACTTCTTTTACCATAGTTTCTATATCTTTAAAAGGCAAATTCTTATTAACAAAAAGAGGTTGCATATGCCATCTTACTAGTTTAGAAACTCCCCTTATAAACTCCTCATCTTTTGTGAAACATTTTAAAAATTTTATACTTAATCCTTCCCCTTCCTTATCATGGTTATAGGAAGTTATTCTCCCCTTTCTTATCCTTGTAGTAGTTCCTTTGCCTATATCATGTAGAAGACACGCCCACATAAATATCCTTTTATCTTCACTTTTTTCCCTTTCCTTAGCTCCATTATCTAAAACCATCATAATATGATTCCAAACACTTCCCTCCGGATGATACTTAGGTGACTGATCTATTTTTTTTAAGGTTGTAAGCATATCAAAAGGATATCCTTCTAATTTTCCTTCTTCATATAATTTATTTATATAATCAGAAGGTTTTTCATCCCTTAAAATATGCTCATCTATATCTTTAAATACCTTCTGTATATCTTTATTAATTTCATCTCTAGTATTCATAAAGTCCTCCTATACCTGCACTTATTCTTTAAGTTTTCATTAAGATTTAAACTTATATCCTGTTAATTAATTTATAACTTTTATTTTAAATTACATTAACTATTTTCCCCTTATATTTTATAATACATTCATTTAATTTATTTAAAGTACCATTATAAATCCCCCTATTTTTTTCCCTAAATCATAGACTAAACTAATTATAAATAAAAATACTATAGTTAACAGGTAGGCACTTAAAACAAATTTTTCATCTAAAGCCTTCCTCAATTTATATTTTATAAATTGAAACATATTAATCACTCCCTTAAACCCTATATATTTTACTATCTGTAAAAACATATATTTTATCCAACAAATCGCTATTCTAATACTCTTAAAATACTTTATAAAAAAAGAATTGAAGAGGTATATTAATCATAAGCAAATCAGTTAAAAATATTTATTTTCTGGATAAGAATTTTATTATTGTTATGTTTATATAAAGATAGTATTAAATAAAAAAATTTTTTATATTAAAAATTTTTCTTTAACCCAATATATATATGCTATGAAATAAAATAATATGAATAATTATTTATATTATTTTTAAATACATATATATTTTTCAATAAAATAGTATTAAAATATTCTTAAAATATTCTTACAAGTATTAATTAATCATTAGAACAGGAGGGGTTATATGGAAATAAAATTTTTAGGAGCAGCTTGTTGTGTAACAGGTTCCTGCCACTTATTAAAAATAAAGGATAAAAATATTCTTTTAGATTGTGGTACTTATCAAGGCAAAGACGAGGTCGGAGATAGAAATTATTCTTTTAAATTCGATGTTAAAGATATAGACTGTGTAATACTCTCTCATGCTCATATAGATCACAGTGGCCGAATTCCTCTTTTATATAAACTAGGCTATAGAGGGAAAGTTATCTCTACTAAAGCTACTGCAGACCTATGTTCCATTATGCTTCCTGACAGCGGCCATATATTAGAATCAGAAGTTGAATGGAAAAACAGAAAAAGAATTCGTAGTGGTCTAGACCCTATAGAACCTTTATATACTTTAAAAATAGCTCAAATGAGTACATCTCTTTTTGAAGGTTACAATTACAATGAATATATAGAAATATTCCCTAACCTTAAAATAAGATTTTTAGATTCTGGTCATCTTTTAGGCTCTGCTATAACTGAATTATATATAACTGAAAATGATAAGGAATTTAAAATTGTTTATTCCGGTGATCTAGGCAATACAAATTTACCTATACTAAAAGATCCTGTTCAAGTAGATTATGCAGATTATCTGCTAATGGAAACAACCTATGGAAATAGAGTTCATGATAACATAAATTCTCAATTAAAGCAATTAATTCATATTATAAAGGATACCTTTAAAAGAGGAGGTAATGTTATTATTCCTTCCTTTGCTGTGGGTAGAACTCAAGAGGTAATATACGCATTAAATAAATATGTGGAAAGTAATATATTAAAAAATATCAAAGTCTACGTAGATAGCCCTTTAGCTTCAGAAGCTACTAAGATATTTAATGAATACACCATTGACTTTGATGAAGATGCTCAAAAATTATTAAACAAAGGTGATAATCCTCTAGAATTTAATGGTCTTTACTTTACTAATTCTCCTCAAGAATCTATGGAATTAAATAAAATAAAAACCGGTGCTATTATAATATCTGCTAGTGGTATGTGTGAAGCTGGTAGAATTCGTCATCATCTCAAACATAATCTTTGGAGAAAAGAGTGTTCTATAGTATTTGTAGGCTATCAAGCTGAGGGGACTTTAGGACAAAAAATATTAAGTGGCGCTAAAAAAGTAAAATTATTTGGTGAAGAAATTGCTGTAAATGCTGAAATATATAATCTACCATCATTATCTGGTCATGCTGACAAAAACGGTCTATTAAATTGGTTAGAAAGCTTTAGAGAAAAACCTAAGGAAGTTATACTAATCCATGGTGAAAAAGATTCAAGAGACTACTTTAGAAATCTATTAATTGAAAAAAACTACAATACTTTTTGTCCTAATATAGGTGATATATATTCAAGCGAATTTAAAGGTCAAAGGAAAAGTGAGATTAAAAATAAAATAACTAATTTATTATCTTCTATAGAAGATATAGACTCATTAAATAAAGAAGATTTATTAAACTTGATTAAAAAAGAAATATATTAAAAAGAAATATATTAAAAACAAAACCATTATATCCATTAAATTTTAAAACTACCTATATATTAAAAAATATTAAAAAGAAAGAGGCTGTCTCAAAATAAATTTAAATTTATTTTGAGATAGTCTCCTTTAATCTTATTTTACATTATATAAATATAAGAAGTTAAATAACATAATGTTATTATAAATATAAATAATTACTTTATAAAAGAGGTACTTATATATAAAAAATTAATTTATATAAGCTAATTAGTTATTTTTATTTCATAAATTTAGCTACATAATTAACTAAATCTACAGTTCTACAGGAATATCCCCATTCATTATCATACCAAGACACAACTTTAACCATGTCGTCTTCTAAAACCATAGTAGATAATCCATCTACTATAGAAGATCTAGGATCTCCTTTGTAGTCTACTGAAACTAGTGGTTCTTCTGAATATCCTAAAACGCCCTTCATTTCACCCTCTGCTGCTTTTTTAAATGCTGCATTAATCTCTTCAGCAGTTACTTTAGTTTTTAATTCACAAACTAAATCTGTTAAAGATACTGTTGGTGTTGGAACTCTTAAAGCAAATCCATTTAATTTACCTTTAAGACTCGGTAAAACTTTAGCTACTGCCTTTGCAGCTCCTGTAGTAGTTGGTATTATTGATTCTGCTGCAGCTCTTGCTCTTCTTAAATCTTTATGAGTTTTATCTAATATTCTTTGGTCATTTGTATAAGAATGTACTGTTGTCATTAAACCTCTAACTATACCAAAATTATCGTCAAGTACTTTAGCAAAAGGAGCTAAACAATTTGTAGTACAAGATGCATTTGAAATTATATTATGCTCTTCTGGATTATATTCATTTTCATTTACTCCTAAAACTATAGTTATATCTTCATTTTTCCCTGGTGCTGTGATTATAACTTTTTTAGCTCCAGCTTCTATATGCTTCATAGCTTTTTCCCTATCTTTAAATATTCCTGTAGATTCTATAACTATATCTACTCCAAGTTCTTTCCAAGGTAAATTTTCGGGATCATTTTCTCTAAATATTTTTATTTCTTTTCCATTTACTTTCATTTTATCATTAGAAATTATTTCTACTTCTCCATTAAATCTTCCGTAGCAGGAGTCGTATTTAAATAGATGTACTAATGTTTCAGTAGTTGCTCTTGCATTTAATGCTACTATTTCTACATCTTCTGGGAATTTGTCCTGTGCTATTCTTAATACTGCTCTTCCTATTCTTCCAAAACCATTTAGTCCAACTTTTATACCCATTGTTTTTTCCCCCTATTAATATATTATTTAAATAATCTTTAAAATACTTTATTTATAATTCATTAAACCAATATATATGTTGTATAATTTCTTATCATATATTATTTGTATGTACTATTTAATTATATGTGCTATATTATTTATAACAATTTTATAGATATAAGTCAACACATTAATATGAAAACCTATACAATGTATCCTTGATATATTTTATAATATCTCTTTTTTTCTTTATTTTTCTTTATTTTTTATAAATCCTATAAATATGTCCTTTCATAACTATATATAATGTACATAATTCTTGACATTAAATAGGCCTTGTTATAAAATTTACTTATAAAATGAATTTTTACCTTTCGTCCTAGTGATGAAAGGTTTTATTTATAAATATTTTTTAAATAGGAGTGAAAGCAATGACAAACAAAGTCAGAACAAGATTCGCACCAAGTCCAACAGGTTATATGCATGTTGGTAACTTAAGAACTGCTTTATATGCTTATTTAATAGCAAAGCACGATAATGGTGATTTTATATTAAGGATTGAGGATACAGATCAAGAAAGATTAGTAGAGGGTGCTTTAGATGTTATATATAATACTCTAGAAATTACTGGTCTTAGCCACGATGAAGGTCCAGATATTGGCGGCCCTGTTGGTCCATATGTTCAAAGTGAAAGAAGAAATATATACATAGAATATGCTGAAAAGCTAATAGAGAAAGGAGAAGCATACTACTGTTTCTGTTCAAAAGACAGATTAGATATGCTAAGAGCTAATTCAGAAGCTTTAAAAAGACCTTTCAGATATGACAAACACTGCATAGATCTTTCTAAAGAAGAAATTGATAAAAAAATAGCTGAAGGTATTCCATATGTTATAAGACAAAAAAATCCAACTACTGGATCAACTTCTTTCCATGATGAAATTTATGGAGATATTTCCGTAGATAATTCTGAATTAGATGATATGATTTTAATAAAATCCGATGGACTTCCAACATATAATTTCGCTAATGTAGTAGATGACCATCTTATGGGAATAACTCACGTAGTACGTGGAAGTGAATATTTATCATCTTCTCCTAAATATAATAGACTATATGAAGCTTTTGGTTGGGATGTTCCAATATACGTTCATTGCCCACCAATAATGAAAGATGAACATCATAAATTAAGTAAGAGAAATGGCGATGCTTCTTTCGAAGATCTAATGGCTAAAGGTTACTTAAAAGAAGCTATCTTAAACTATATAGCTTTACTTGGATGGAACCCAGGTGGAGAAAAAGAAGTCTTTTCTATGGAAGAATTAATAGAAGCCTTTAATTACAGAAATATAAATAAAGCTCCCGCAGTTTTTGATACAAAAAAATTAAAATGGATGAACGGAGAATATATAAGAGCTTTATCTTTAGATAAATTCCATGAAATGGCTCTTCCTTATTATAAAGAAGCTTTAACTAAAGACTTAGATACTAAAAAAATAAGTGAACTTTTACACACTAGAGTGGAGGTTTTAAATGAAATTCCTGAACAACTAGATTTCTTTAATGATCTTCTTGAATACTCAGAAGAAATGTATATTCATAAAAAAATGAAAACAACTTATGAAAATTCATTAAAAAGCTTAGAAGAAGTTCTTCCTAAATTAGAAAGCTTAGAAGACTGGACTTTTGAAAATATTAAAGAAGTATGTATGGATTTAGTTAAAGAACTTGAAGTTAAAAATGGTGTAGTTTTATGGCCTATAAGAACAGCAGTTTCTGGAAAACAATTCACTCCTGGTGGAGCTTTTGAAATAGCTGATATATTAGGTAAAGAAGAAACTATAAAAAGAATAAAAATAGGAATAGAAAAGCTTAAAGCTTTACAATAAAATTATGTTTTATATTTAAAAATTGTAATAAATACATTAAGAAAAATCTCAGCTAATTATAGCTGAGATTTTACTTTTTTATATTTTTTTCATTTTTTATAAATATTTAAATTTAAATTTGAAATACTATATAATATTAAGAATATTATTTTTGAAATTTTGTTTATATATATCTAAATTTGAAATACTATATAATATTAAAAAATCTTTCTTTTTAAATTTTGTTTATATATATATTATTAACTTCTTTTTCTGGTCTTAATTTTACTCTTTTTTTAATTTTGTTTGAGCCATCTTCTTTTTCTTCTATTAATACTAAATTACTTTTATTTTTAACTATTTTATTTTCATTTAAACATTTATTAGTAAATGGTATTAATAACATAATAGTTATTAAAAATGAACTTATAAGTTTTAGTGAGCTCATAATATCACCTCTTAAGTTTATTATGGCTCTTTTAAAACATATTATATTATGTAACTAGGTGAAAGCTAGTTAAAAATTGTACTCGTAATTAACTATTAACTTTTAATCAATATATGTGTATTAATAGTTAAGGTTTTCTTTGGTTATTGATAACATTAATTCAATTATAATAAGAAAATAATATAATTTAATCCAGATATTTCAAAATATTATAAGGAAACTTTTTTAAATCCTCTACCCTCTACTTCTGAAGCATCTAATATAGATATAAAGGCACCTTCATCTATATCTTTAACTATTAGTTTTAATTTTGGTAATTGAGATAAAGATACTACACAATATAGGACCTTTTTATCCTTTTTTGTGTAAGCTCCCTTAGCATATAAAAAAGTTACTCCTCTATTTAATTCATTCATTAAAACTTTACTTACATCCTCTTCTTTTTCAGTTATTATAAGTATAAGCTTTTGTCTATTAAATCCCTTTATAACTTTATCTACTAAATAAGAAGCTATATACATAGATACCAAAGTATACAATGCGCTAGTTAAGCCAAATATACATGCAGATATAGAAACTATTATAAAGTTAACTATAAACGTTATAGTTCCTATATCGAAATTTCCGTATTTCTTTTTTATAAGTGCAGATACTATATCTAAACCGCCAGTAGAACCATGATTGCTAAATACAATTCCAACACCTATACCATTTAAAACACCTCCATATAATCCCAACAAAAGTATATCATTTACTTGTATTGTATTCTTTAAAGGTTCCGTTAGTATAAGTCCTACTGAAAGAGCTATAGTTCCAATTAAGGATAAAAATGTGAATTTTTTATTTACTTTCTTATAACTTAAAAAGAATAAAGGTATATTTAAAATTAAAAGTGAGTAAGCCGCAGGAAAACCTGTAACATATTGAATAATTAAAGTTATACCTGAAAGTCCACCACTTAATAAATTAGCATGAATTAGAAACATATTAATACCTAAAGCTGCTATGAGTGATCCTATAATAACCATTACTATATCTTTAATAATATATTTATTTAATGCTTTAAAGCCCATAATTTTACTCCTCCTGCTCTCATATATTAAAGATTTATTTTATTGTATATGCTTTATGGTAACTACGTTTTTTAATATAAATACTATGCACCATACCATTTATATTTTTAAAATTATTATGTCAGTAATAATTAACTTAATTAACCCATATTAATAATAACTTATAAAAAGTTAATATCAATTTTATTTTAAACTTAAAAACTAATATTAACTTCTCCTATATTTTATATAATTTTATTTTCTATATTTCCAAAAATTTGCCACTAAACTCCAAATGTTCTTTCATTAATTTGGAAGCTAATTCACTATCCTTTTCTTTTAAAGCTAAATATATTTTTTCATGTTGATCTACTAGTTCTTTTTTGTTTTCAACATTTTTCATAATTTTATACCTAGCATTTTTTATTAAAGAATCTATAAGAGTTGAACAAGAATTGATTATATTTAAAAGTATAAAATTATTAGATGCTTGGGCTATTTCATAGTGAAAATTCTTATCTAAATTTACAAGAATCTTTTCATCTTCACTATTTTTAAATTCATATATTATGTATTCTAACCTTTTTAACTGGTCTTTAGTAATTCTTTTAGCTGCTAATGCTGCTGCCTCAACTTCTATTATTCTTCTTACCTCAATTATGTCCTCTTTATTGCTCCTTTCTAGCATAAAAACTAAAGACAAAGGTTCAAATAAGCTGTTATCAAAATTGTCCCTAATAAAATTTCCTTCTCCCTGCTTACACTTAATTAGTCCAACTATTTCTAAAGCTCTTAAAGCCTCTCTTATAGATGTTCTACTAACCTTTAGTTGATCCACTAGTTCTCTTTCAGAAGGTAGCTTATCTCCTTTTTGTAAGTTCCCAGATATAATCATTGTTTTTATTTGTTCTATTACTTGCTCATATACTTTAGCATTTTTTATTGGTATAAACATTATATAATCCCTTTCTTTATAAAAATTATATAGTTAAATATATAACTTTAGTATACCACATTATTTACAACATATGAAAAAGGAAATAAAAATTGTGGATTTTAAATATAATGAACCTTATAATATAATCATGACATTTAGGAGGGATTTATATTATGCCTAAAATATTAAAAAATATTAGAGAAAAACTACTGATAGAGGGTAGAAAAATTTTATTAGAAAAAAACTATGAGGAATTAAATATAAGAGATGTATGTAAAAACTGTAATATTGCTATAGGTACATTCTATAATTATTTTTCAAGTAAAGATCATTTAGTTCGTGAAATCTTTGCATCAGATTGGGAAAGATCTATTAAAATTATTGAAAAAATAAGATTGTCTGATGCTACTTTAAAAGAAAAGATTTATAATTTATATATTGAACTTGATAAATTTATAAATAAATATATATCTACATTTTACGTTTTGTCATTTAAAAAAGGGAGTGGACCATCTAATCATCCTAAAATATATAGTGAAATAAGCAAACTTATAGACTATGAAAAACAAAGAGGTACTATAGTAAATCCACTGGATTCTAATAAATTAGCCCAATTTATAATATATAATTTTGTCTGTTTAAACCAAAGCAAATATATATCCTTTGAGGAGTTATATTTGCTTCTAAATTTATAAACTAAGGAAAGGACTCTACATTTTCCTTAGTTTATAAATTTGTTCCATGTTGTGTATATATGAAATAAACTTACTACATCCTGTTCATTATACAACAATATTTTTTTCTTTTTATATTCCGGCATTCTATTTATATAGTCATCATCTTTTATTATTTTACTGAAGGTTTTAGCTAAATTCTGGCCACTTATTAGTTCCTTTTCTTCTCTTATTATATTGAATTCTTTTTCTAAATTTTTAAGGCCTATTGAAGATTTTTTCTCTTTTTCGTATTCTCTTTGCAGATCTATAGATTGAAAATATTCCTTTATATCAAAATCTATATCATACTTTTCAAAAAGATAATTTATAACTGTAAAATCATTATTTCCTGAAAAAGTAATTATATATTTTTTTTCTCCAGTTCTATATGCATTTTGAAAATATTTTTTGGCTAATTCTAATATGTTTTTTACATCCTTTTTTCCTTCTATCATATACTGGGTAACCTCTATAGCATTTTTTATACTATCATAGTAACAACAGCCAAAAACACCTACACATACTGGTTTTCTATATACATAGTGCTCTAAATCAAAAAATATAGCTTTTTTATACAATTCTTTGTTTTCATTAAAAATTAATTCATTCTCATCTGAAAAGTTACATAACTTCATTTCATTTCGTCGTGTTATCACCTTATCACTCTTTCTATTCAGCGTAAATTAGTATATATTATTTCCATAAACTTTATCTGTCATTTATGAAGTTTTAATAATTTATATACTTGCTTTAAAAATAAGTATACTAATTATAATATTTTTTTATTTTCCTTTAATATATTATTCTCATTCAATTATAACATCTTTCTTATTAAATTATCTTATCTTTTGTTATTTTTTTAAAAGCTATTTTGCACATATGAAAATATTCTTTAGATGAATTTAATTTTAAAAGCACAAATATAAAAAAATACACTTCATAAATCAAGTCATTTCGCTAAGAAGTTCTAAACTTACTTTCATTAAAAATTTTCTATTCTAGAAAAGTAACATACTTAAATTCAACACTACTTTCCTTAGGTCCTGTAAGAAGTTGTGAAAATTTTTAATTTCAAAGATTAAGAACTCCTAAAGCTTATTCCTATGTTTATTACATGTATTTTTTATATTCTCTATATTAAAATTAAACCTATTTTGAACTCTATTCTATTATGCTTTATTAAAATTACTTGATTTTTAATATAACTAACAATTTAAAAAATCTAACGCATATTCACAATAAAGTTTTACCCCTATTTTTAAGGCCCTTTCATCTATGTTATATTTTTCATGATGCTGAGGATAATTAGCACCTAAAGTTTCATTTTCTACGCCTAAAAATGCTAAGGCTCCAGGTACTTTTTCTAGATAATATCCAAAATCTTCTGTAACCATATTTTTATTCATTTTATATATTTTATCTTTCCCTAAAATTTTATTTATAACCTGTTTTGTTCTATAAACAGATTTTTCATCATTTATAGTTACAGGCGTTGCAAATTTATAACTTAATTCCCCCCTAGCATTATAAATCCCTGTAGAATTTTTTAATATTCTTTCAATTATATTAGGTAGTTTTTCTCTAAGCGACATATTAAAACATCTAGATGTTCCTTCAATAATAGCTTCATTAGCTATCACATTAAATCTACTCCCTGCCTGTAATTTACCTATAGAAATTACTAAAGGTTCTAGGGGGTTTACTTCTCTACTTACTATACTTTGCAAATTCATCACAAAAGAAGAAGCAGCTAATACAGAATCTATGGTCTCATGAGGCATTGCCCCATGACCACCCTTACCTTTTATTTTTATTTTAAACACATCCGCAGAAGACATAATCGGCCCCTCTTCAATAGCTACCATACCATAGGGAACATTACTCCAAAGATGAATAGCAAAAGCATTATCTACTGAATCTAATACACCTGCTTTTATACAAGCTGCTGCTCCTTCTCCAACTTCTTCTGCTGGTTGAAATAATAATTTTATATTTCCTTTTACCTTATCTTTTATACTATTTAAAACTATTGCAGCTCCTAAAAGCATTGCCATGTGGCCATCATGACCACAAGCATGCATTATCCCCTTATTTTTAGATACATAATCAAAATTATTACATTCATTAACTTGAATAGCATCCATATCTGCTCTTAATAAAATAGTTTTTCCTGGCTCTTTTCCTTTTATGTTTACTAAAATACCTGTACTGACTATACTCTCAAAAGGAATACCAAATTTATTTAATTCACTCTTAATCTTTTTAGAAGTATTCTTTTCATCCCAACTGCATTCTGGATAAGAATGAAAATACCTTCTTAAATCTATTACATAATTCTCATATTCATCTGCTATTTTATTTACAATATCCATAATTATCACCTATTATATATGTCTTATGTAGCTTATAGCTAAGTAGACTTATTTTATTATAAAAACTTTATTCATTTAAGTGAGAAAATTGCATAATTCATTTTGAAATATAATTAATCAATATATTGCTCTAATATATTTTTTAAAACACAATGTTGTATGTGAATTTGAAACTTATTAATTATGCAATTTGCTCAAGTTATTATTTATGTTTTATAATCTAATTTTTAAAAAGCTGGAAGTATAGCTCCTTTATATTGTTCTTCAATATATTTTTTTATTTCTTCTGAATTAATAGCCTCGTCTAAAGCTTTTATATACTCTGCATTTTTATTTTCAGTCTTAACTACAATAACATTGGCATATGGTGAATCCTTTGATTCAATAGCAAGAGCGTCTTTTAATGGATTTAAATTTGCTGGAACAGCATAATTAGTATTTATAACTGCTGCATCCACATCACCTAAAGTTCTTGGAAGTTGGGCTGCATCTAATTCTTCTACTTTTATATTTTTAGGGTTTTTTGTAATATCCATCTTTGATACAAGTTCTCCTTCTTTTAGTTTAATAATGCCTTCTTTTTCTAATAATTTTAATGCCCTTGATCCGTTAGTTGGATCACTTGGTATTGATATAGTTGCTCCATTTTTTAGCTCTTTTAAATCCTTTATAGTCTTAGAATATACACCCATAGGTTCTAAATGAACTTTAACTGTGTATGATAAATCAGTTTTCTTCTCTTTATTAAACTCTTCTAAATATGGTATATGTTGATAAAAGTTAGCATCTATTTCACCATCTTGCAATGCAGTGTTTGGAGTAACATAATCCGTAAACTCTTTTATTTCTAAAGTGTATCCCTTTTTCTCTAAAATAGGTTTAACTTTTTTTAAAATTTCTGCATGAGGTTCCGGCGTTGCTCCAACTACAATTGTTTTCTTTTCTTTTGCCTCTTCTTTACTACTTCCACACCCTGTTAATGCTACTAATCCTAAAATTAAAGTTGTTGCTATAGCAATAGATAATATTTTCTTTTTCATTAATAATTCCCCCTTATTATTTTATAAGTTCTGTCAATATTAATCCTACATTTGCAATTGCAATATTTCTTAATAGACTAATATTTTTTAAATGTCAATATAAAATATTTTCTAATAACTGAACGCTAGTAATATAGAATAATTAAACTAAAATTTTTCTTAGATACTTTAAAAGGTCTTAATACAATTAAATACTAAAATGTTGGTATTAAAATTCCTTTATACTTTTTATTTATATAATTTTTTACTTCTTTAGATTGTAAAGCTTCTGAAAGTGCTTTTATATAATCTTTATCTTTATCTTCTTTTCTCACAGCTATTACATTTACATATGGAGAATTTTTATCCTCAATTAATATGGAGTCCTTTGTAGGATTTAAATCTGCCTCTATAGCATAATTTGTATTTATTACTGCAGCATCTATATCATTTAATACTCTTGGTATTTGTGGTGCATCTATTTCTTCTATTTTTATATTCTTTTTATTTTCAGTTATATCAGTCTTAGTCAAAGTATCTCCCTGTTTAAGCTTTATAAGGCCTGCCTTTTCTAATAATTTTAACGCCCTTGTTTCATTAGTAGGATCGTTAGGCAAGGCTATAGTAGATCCATTTTTTAATTCCTCTATATTCTTTATTTTTTTAGAATATACTGCTAAAGGAGCTATAAAAATCTTTGCTACAGGCACTAACTCTGTTTTCTTTTCTGCATTAAACTTTTCTAAATAAGGTATATGTTGAAAAAAGTTTGCATCTATTTCGCCATCATTTAAGGCAGTATTTGGAGTAACATAATCAGTAAATTCTTTTATTTCTAATTTATAACCCTTCTTTTCTAATACAGGTTTAGCTTCTTTTAAAATTTCTCCTGCTGGTACTGGAGTTGCACCAACTATAATAGTTTTTTTATCATTAACTGTTTCTTTACTTTCTTTTGAAGAGCAACCTACCACTCCTAATGTTAAGAAAACTGATAATACTATTCCTAATAATCTTTTTTTATTCATAATTAGTTCCTCCTAAAATTTAAAATAATTTTTTAAATTTCTATATGATGCTTATTTATTTAATCTTTTGTAAAATACATTCCCTAAACTTTGTATTACCTGAACCAAAATTATTAATATAACTACTGTATATATCATAATATCTGTTTTAAATCTATAGTATCCGTACTTAATAGCTACATCTCCTAGTCCACCTCCACCTATGGCTCCTGCCATAGCTGAATATGCTACCACTGAAATTATAGTTAAAGTTATAGCCACAATCATAGAAGGCATAGATTCTTTTATTATTACTTTCAATATTATTTGAATATCACTAGCTCCCAAAGACTTAGCTGCTTCAATTACTCCTTCATCTACTTCCTTCATTGCAGATTCCAATACTCTAGTTGCAAAAGGTATTGCGGCTATTGTAAGAGGCACTATAGCTGCTGTAGTTCCAATGGTTTTCCCTACTATAGCTTTTGTAAAGGGAAGTATGGCTACCATAAGAATTATAAAAGGAAAGGATCTTAATAAATTAACAACAAAGTCTAAAGATTTATATATTACTTTATTAGGTTTTAGTCCTTTTTCGTCTGTAATTATAAGAATTATAGATGGTATAAATCCTAATAATATAGATAAAATAGTAGATATAGAAACCATATATAGAGTTTCCTTTAGAGCCTTAAATAACATATCTTGCAACATTTTATTGCACCTCCCAAACTATAGATTTTAAAGATAAATAATCACAAATTTTTTCTTTATTTTCCTTTGATACATTAATTACTAAATTTCCAAGAACATTTTCTCTAAACTTTTCTAGCTTACCCCAAACTATAGATATGTCTATATCTAATTCTCTTGCCATAGTAGTAATAATACTTTCATTGCTTAATTCCTTTGTAAAAAATATTTTTATATTTACCCCTTCTTTAGGCAATACTTCGTTTTCTCCTAATAATTTTTTTAGATGTTTGTCGGGGCTTAAAAACAATTCCTCTGAAAATCCTAAACTTTTTATTTTTCCTTTATCCATAATGACTACTCTTTCACATATTTCTTTTATAACTTCCATTTGATGAGTTACTATAACTATTGTTATACTTAACTTTTGATTTATATCTTTTAATAAATTTAGTATATCTTTAGTTGTTTTAGGATCTAGAGCAGATGTAGCTTCATCACATAAAAGTATTTTAGGTTCTAAAGCTAATGCTCTAGCTATAGCTACTCTTTGCTTTTGTCCACCACTTAAATTATGAGGCTTTACATAGGCCTTGTCCTCAAGATCTACAAGTTTTAAAAGCTCCTTAACCCTATTGTTTATTTCATTTTTGCTCATTCCCCATATTTCTAAAGGTAATGCAATATTTTGAAAAACATTTTTTCTTTTTAATAAGTTAAAGCTTTGAAAAATCATACCTAAATCTTTTCTTAGAATTCTTAATTGTTTTTTACTTAATTCATCTATTTTTTCATCATTTATTTTTATGCTCCCTTCCTCATAGGATTCTAATCCATTTAGGCATCTTAACAATGTAGATTTTCCAGCACCACTATGCCCTACTATCCCAAAAACTTCTCCTTCTTTTATAGATAAACTTATATCTTCTAATATTACTTTGTCTTTTATTATTTTCTTTAAATTAGAAACCTCTATCAATTTTTATCCCTCCAGTAAAATTACATATCTATATCTATTTGGCCAAATAGAATAAAATAAAAAAAATAAGCTAGAGAAAAATCTCTAGCTTTAATAAGCGAAATTTTCTCATCTTCCAGTTAAATCTGCAGGATTTAGCACCATGTATAAAATATATACTGGTTGCCGGGTTTCATAGGGCCAGTCCCTCCACCGCTCTTGATAAGAACGAATATATTCAGTTTTATTAACTTATTATTTAGCATGATAAACCATATTTGACAACTTGTCAATAGTAATTTTAAAATATATTTACTCATTTTTATAATTTTTCCGCTAAAATCCTTATATAAAGTGTTTTTTTTATTTCTTAAAATAAAATATTGAGTTAGAGAAAAATACACCTCTAACTCAATATATTTTAATAATTTATATATTTAAGTTTATCAATACTTTATCTTATTCTGCTAGTTTCCAAGGAGTATCCCATGAATTTTCTACTTTTGTATCTGGAGCAAAACCTTTTGTCCACCATTTTGCTATATAAATCTTTCCTTTATAGCTAACTTTATCTCCTTCATAATATTCTTTGTTAGGAGTATATGCAGCGATTTCTCCTGTCTGCTCCCCATCTTTACCATCCTCTGGATCTACTGGATTAGTTGTACCTGGTTTTTCTGGTATTTCTGTACCATTATCTGAATCTCCTATTAGTTCCCATGGTGTATCCCAGGAATTTTGTACTGCTGTATCTGGTGCAAAGCCTTTTGTCCACCATTTAGCTTGATAAACCTTTCCTTTATAGCTAACTTTATCTCCTGCCCAATATTCTTGTTGTGGCTTATATGCAGGAACACCTTCTACTTCTCCTCCATCTTCACCATCGCCTGGTTCTTCTGGGTCAGTTGTACCTGGCTCTTCTATTATTTCTGTACCATCATTTGAATCATATTTTGAAAGTATTTTACCAAATTCAAATTTTTCTTGTACTATAGAACTATCAGTTATAGATACATAATCTGTTGCGCCTTTAGGATTTTGATAATCTCTGTTGACAGACCACATACCTATTAATCTCATTCCTACAGTTTTACCAAAGCTCACAACCTCTCTTGCTTCATTTTGATCAAGTATACTTCCACTATAATCTAAACCATTCATAGGAGTTACTCCTATCATTTTCCAAATTTCTTTATCAGACTTTTGTATATTAGCTTGTGTGTATATATTCTTTAATTGTTTATGAACGCTTTTAGCTGATTCAATAACTAAATCTCCCATAGTTCCATCTGGAGCCTTCTGTCCAAAACACATAGTCATTACATTTACTCCGCTTAGCTGGACACCATTTTTAACAGCACTCTTTACTACATCCACACCATTAGTCATCCCTGAAGGCAATACAGGTAATGTATACCATATTTCAAGTGGATGATTTTCAGCTTTAAGTTCCTTTTGAAGTAACGCAATAGCCTGTGAGCGCCTTTCTATAGAAGCGGTATCAGCTGTCCAAGCTCCTTCAATGTCAAAATCTACATGAGTTAATCCATAATCTTTAATTATTTTCTTATATGCATCTTTTAATTTATTAACATCTTTAATTGATGCTGCTAATGGGGTATTAGCTTCTCCTCCAAAGGAAACCATTACATCTCCACCCATTTGTCTTAAAGCTTTAATTTCTTTTAATAATCCTCCTCCTTGATAATCTGTAGGTCCTTCTTCCATATCATAATAAGTTCCCCAGGAAGGTTGTCCATTTTTATCAACTACAAATCCTAATATAAAATGTTTAGTTCCTGTAGTCTTTGCATATTCAGTAAGTGAAAACACAGGATATGAACAAGCATCTACATAAGGAGCGAAAACAGTAGATCCCCAATATTCTTGTCCCACTCCTATATTAGTAGCTATTTTAGATTGTACACTGTTGATTCCTACCTCTTTAGCCTGTACTACATTTTTCCCTGTAAAAACTGATACAGTGGCTCCTGAAGCTACCAATACGGATAAAATAATTGCAGTAATTTTTCGTGATTTCATTGTATCTACCCCCATATTATTAATATTTTTTTGATTTTTCATAAGTTGATACGGAACTAACAGTTGAAAGTATCGTAGTTCCCATTAACACACTAATGATAAATTTCTTTATGTGTACTTACCACCTAATAAATTTATTTTTAATGCCTTCTTACTTATGAACGCATTAATTCACATAAATTTTAAAATGCTAACCTAAAATTTAATAAAAATATTTAGATTTTCTAATTATTGAATTCCATGCATATTTATTTGATAATATAAAGTCTATTTTCTACTAGAACTGACTATACTCAAATATAATACTTAATTTTTTTTAAATTTATTTTAACTTTTTTAGAATCATATCATATGATTATACAATTTTTCAATGTAAGTGGTACAACTAGCATCTATATTGGAATAAATGTTTTCTAACCTGTTAGTTTTACAATTAGCTAATTAATATTTATATTACATAATTTACCTCGTTAAAAAATACACAAACCTTAATACATTTTATAATTATTTTTAAAATAAACTTAGTGCTAATTTTCTTTTATGTTATCAATTAACGATATCTCTACTATCTTAAAGATAAAATAAAATTTTTTTTATAAAATTAGTTAATATAAATAACTCTTACTTTAAAAATAATAATTCTGCCCAATTATTATATATTATGTAAATAGAAACATAAACGTTAATAAAATAATTTATAATATTTATTTTGTCATCCTAAAGTTAATCTTTAATTTTAGACATCATTTTTAATAAAAATTATCCAAAATTATAATGAAAACACGCTTTACTATAAATCTAAAAAATAGAGATTAGTCAATTTTAAAATTAACTAATCCCTCTAAATATATAAAACTTCATATATATTTTTATTTCAAAAAATTTAAAATTTATTTGTCAAGTTAACTGTTCTTTATTACCATAAATTAATAGATTCTGGTGTTAATTTATATACCATATCTTTTCTTTCTACTATTATTTTCGTCTTTTCTTTTACATTTTCATCCTCTACTACCTTCTGAATTAATTCCTTTGTAGGATTAACACAAACAGGATTTTCTACCATTTTAAACATAGAAAAATCTCCAGAAGTATCTCCATAAGCATAACTTTTCTTCAAATCTATATCGTATTTTTCTACCAATTCATTTATAGCCTTTCTCTTACTGTCACTATCCCACATAGGAATAACATCCCCTGTATAAATACTTTCTTTATTAAGTACATATTGAGCTCCTCTAAAATCATCAAATCCATACTTAGATGCCATTTCTTTTACTAGTTCATAGGGACTTCCTGATATAGTTATTATTTTATGTCCTTGCTGCTTATGCCATTTAATACTATCTCTAGTAAAGGTATATACTCTATCACCCTTTTGTTCTACTACTTTCTTTGCAATAAATTCTATTTGGGATTTATGCAATCCTTTAATAGCTTCTATATATATATCTGCCATTTTTAAAAGATAATTATCATAATTACCCTGTCTTTTATCCCATTTAATATATTCTGGTCTTACTTCGTTATACCATCTTTCTGGCTCTATAACCTCATATTTTACTAATTTTTTAAAAACCTCTGTTATAAGTCCTTCTCTGTATAAAGTTCCATCAATATCAAAAAATGCTGCAATGTTCATAATAAACCTCCTTAATTACTTAATGCTCAATAAAAATTCACTTTAAATATTGTTGAATCTAATTATTAGTTTTTATCTATTATATGCTTTATATAAAAAAAGAAAAAGGGATTAAGCCTTTTTCTTTTATTTAAATTAGCTCATCCAATTACTTACAATAATAAAACTATTAGTTACAACAACGCAATTCTTTTAATGAAACTTTACCTTAATCTAAGAATTACTTGATAGACAATACATATTTTTCTATGTCTCTCATTTGTTCTAATGTTAAAGATAAAAACTCACATCCTACTATAAAATAACCTTCATAGGTTTCTATCCTTCTTACTATAGCCATACACCAAAAGGAAGGTTTTTCTGATAACCTTAAAGAAAAGTTTATAAAATCATCTTCCTTTAGCTCCATTTTAGTTTTTAATCTAACTCCAAATTTAGATATATCTACAACTTCCATTTTGGCTAAATCTTCACCATAATTCTCATATATACTTTTATTATTTACTCTAGGATAGTATATATATATATTGCATTCTTTTCTTTTAGCTTTTCTCTTTTCATCGTCTTTTATATAAATATATTCACTGCTTTTATATATATTTTGTTTTTTTCTCAACTTATTTCACCTCTATAATTTAGCCCCTTAAACTTTACCATACAGCTTAAATAATTAAAATTATATTAGACATATTATATAATTATTATATCATTTAATAAAACCAAACATCTATTTGTTGTTTTTTACAGAATTTTCAGTTTTTATAAAAATCAAATGTAAATTTTATTTTCATATTATAATTTAATATTTTCCCTATAAATCTCCAATATTTATTCTACTCAAAACCTAATATTATTGTTATAAATTAAATTGACTTTCATTATTCTTGATGCTAAAATATTATTATAAATATTGATAACTATTTTCAACAAGGAGTGAATATTATGAGTATCTGTGAATTATTACCTGGCCAAACTGCTAAGATTTCTAGTATTTCTGGCAACGAAAAATTAGTCAAAAGACTAATGGCATTAGGCTGTATCGAAGGCACAGAAATATCCTTAAAAAAAAGGGCCCCTTTAGGAGACCCCATACTAATAAATTTAAGAGGATTTGATTTAGCTATAAGAAAAAAAGATGCTAAATTTATATCTGTAGATAAATAGACTGGAGGACAAATATGATAACAACCGCATTACTTGGTAATCCTAATGTAGGTAAAACCTCCCTTTTTAATCAACTTACCGGCTCTAATCAATATGTTGGAAACTGGGCGGGTGTAACAGTAGAAAAAAAGGAAGGTTTGGTTAATGATTCTATTAAAATTGTGGATTTACCTGGCATATATGCCATGGATACCTTTTCTAATGAGGAAAAAGTATCTAAGAATTTTCTCATCAATGGAAATGTTGATGTAATAATTGATATTGTAGATGCTTCAAATTTGGATAGAAATCTATACTTAACTACCCAATTAAAACAATTTAATAAACCTATTATTTTAGTGCTTAACATGATAGATGTAGCGGAAAATAAAGGCATAAAAATAAATTATGATATTTTATCTAAAGAACTTAATGTTAAAGTTATTCCTATAATAGCCTCAAAGGGTATAGGAATTGATAAACTAATAGAAACTTTAGAAAATAAAACTTTTTTAAGTTACAAAGATAACAATGATTATAATTTTGAAAGTGAAAGAGATGCTTATAAATTCATTGGTAATATTTTCGAAAAAGCAGTTACTTTAGAAGAAAAAAAGACTATTTCTAATACGGATAAAATTGATAAAATAGTCCTTAATCCAGTACTTGCCTATCCCTTATTTTTAGGAATATTATATATTATATTTAAGTTCACCTTTAACTGGGTAGGTACACCTTTAGCGGACTATATAGATGCCTTATTAAATGATAGTTTAATACCTTACCTAGGTACTTTATTAGCAAGCACAGCTCCTTGGTTTAAATCTTTATTATTAGATGGTATAGTAGCTGGGGTTGGCTCTGTAATAGTATTTCTACCTGTAATCCTTACTTTGTTTTTGGGTATATCCTTTTTAGAAGATAGTGGCTATATGGCAAGGGCAGCCTTTATAATGGACAAGCTAATGAGAAAAATGGGACTTTCCGGTAAAGCTTTTATACCTATGGTAGTTGGTTTTGGTTGTTCTGTACCTGGAATAATGTCTGCTAGAACCTTAGAAAGTGAAAGAGATAGAAAACTTACCGCATTATTGGTTCCTTTAATGTCCTGTAATGCTAGATTGCCTGTTTATGCTCTATTTGCTTCTGTATTTTTTTCAGGCCATGAAACTTCTATAGTTTTTTCTTTATATATTTTGGGAATACTATTAGCATTTATAATAGGACTTCTATTTAAAAACACTTTATTTAAAAAAGATGAAGAACCTTTTATAATAGAACTTCCTGAATATAAAATGCCTGAATTTAAAAATTTAATGCTTCATACATGGGATAAGGGTAAAGGATTTTTGAAAAAAGCTGGAACTATAATATTCTCAATTTCAGTTATTGTTTGGTTACTTTCTAATTTTAATTTTTCTGGAATGGTAGACATAAATGAAAGCTTTTTAGCCTCCCTAGGTAGAGTTTTATCACCTATCTTTAAACCATTAGGTTTTTCAGGATGGCAAACTTCTGTCTCCTTGTTAACAGGTCTTATGGCTAAAGAAGTTATTGTTGGAACTATGGGCGTTATATATGGTGGAGATTTAAAAGTTACTCTTTTAAATCATTTTAGTCCATTATCTGCTTATTCTTTCTTAGTTTTTGTTTTATTATATACTCCTTGTGTATCTGTAGTAGCTACTATGAGAAAAGAATATGGCTCTAAAATGGCTTTATTTTCTGTTACTTATCAGATTATATTAGCATGGATTATATCTTTCTTAATATACAACGTAGGTGCTTTAATCATATAATTTAAAAAGAAGGTGATTAAATACCATGGAAATAATTATAGCTATAGTTATAATACTTTTAGCCATATATATACTAGCTAAAAATATTAAAAAGAAAACCTCTGGACAATGTGATTGTTCATCGTGTCCAACAGGTTGTTCTTGTAGCAGTAAAAAAGAAAAAGAACAAATGAATAAAAACAAAGTTTAAGATAAATAAGAATAACTATGCATTAAACTTTATAAAATACAAGTTTAATTTTTAAATTTAAAAGCTATGAATTTAGAATATAATTTCTAAATTCATAGCTTTTCTTTCTTTAATTATTTAAACGTTCATTATATTTATAAGAATATTTATTTTAGTATGTTATAACTGACCCTTTATTTACTTTAATTTATATATTAAACTTTTTAATATATCCTCAATGGATACTATTCCTAAAAGTTTTTTTGAAGAATCTACTATTGGCATTGCTATTATATCTTTGTCTAAAATTTTCTTAGCTATAGATATAACATCCTCCTCCTCTGAGGCAGTAAAAACTTCTTTGGTCATAACCCACTCTACAGGACAAGTATCATAATGTCCTTCTTCCATCAAAAATCTATAAATATCCGCCTTTACTATCATTCCTATTAAATTGCCCTCTTCATTAGCTACAGGTGCTCCATTTATATTGTTTTCACTCATAAGATTTAATGCTTTTTTTATACTATCTTTAGGATTAAGAACAATAACATGTGTATTCATAATATCACAAACCATATTAATCTCCTCCATGAAATCATATATTTACATATAAAAATAGTTTTGTGAAAATTCTATAATTAATGATCATAGTTTAATGATAACACATATTTGATATATATTATATATTTAAAATTATATGGGTATAAAATTTTCTCCCGGGGAATTATCTATGAAAATATCCACTACTTAATATTTTTATTGATTGAAGTATAATTTATTTCAATCCTTTGAAATATGAATACAGCTTACCAGATAATATTGTTTAAAGTAACAATAACTCACTTGTAAATTTTTTATTGATTATTTCTTCCTATTATCTTCTCGGAAGATTAGATATGAATTTACTAGTTTTCTCTAAACCTTCCATTAAGGTTTTAGAGTCAAAAGCATAGCCAATACGGAAACAATAATCTAAGTCAAAACATTCTCCTGGAGTATAAAATACTCCCGTTTCCTTTAAAAGCTTCTCACAAAATTCATAGGAATGCATGTCCGCATCGTAATAAATTAATGCTGTATTACCGGCAACTGGCTTTACATATGATACTCGTGGTTCTGAGCTCACCCACTGATGGAGTAATTCTCTATTTGTCATAACAATTTTTCGGTTTCTTTCTAAAATTGCTTCCTTATTTTCTAAGGCCAAAGAAGCAAAAATATCATCCAATACACCACAACTTATAGTATCATAATCTCTTCTTTCCCTGCACAAATTAATTATTTTCTCGTCTTTTGAAACGATCCACCCAAGACGTAGTCCTGCAAGAGAAAATGTCTTAGACATGCTTCCTACACTAATACCTTTTTCATAGAGATCTACAATTGAAGGCATATAACTTCCATCCTCACTAATACCCCTATAGACCTCATCACTAAGCACATAAGCATCTACACTCTTTGCAATATCAACGATTTGTTTAATAAGCTCTACAGGAATTAAAGATCCCGATGGGTTATTAGGATTATTGATTGTAATAAGCTTTGTATTTGAATTCACCATTTTCTTTAGCTCTTGTAAGTCTGGTAAAAAATTATTTTCAGGTAAAAGCTTAAGAATATTAACCTCTGTACCCATAGACTCTGGAATAGAATAATGTTGCTGATATGTAGGGGCTACAGATACCATGCTATCTCCTGGCTCTAAAAGAGTTATAAGCACCTGGTAATTAGCACCGATAGCTCCATGGGTTGGTATAATTTGTTCTGCCTTCACATCCTGAAAAAGAGAAGCTATTCCTTTTAAAAGATTAGGAGATCCGTAGATATGGCTATATGTCATACGAATATCCCCAAGACTCACCATGTACTCTTCAAAATTCTTTCCAGCTAAATTTAATAATTCTCTCAATGTTAATGAATCTATACAAGTTTCTGCCAAATTATATATTGCATCATTCTCATATTGATTCATCCACTGCTCTACTTTAAAGGTTTTAATTTTCATTTAACATCTTCCTTTCCCCAATATATAGTTTACAAGGTATACTAGCCCCCTTGTAATGATCATTTACACATAAATTATATATATAAACGTATTCTATAATTTATCATCTAACTTAAAATTACTTGAAATCTCTTATTTATAATCTAATAAATCCAGCAATTTTGTATATCCATTTATATTAACTAATTTATAAGAGGGTGTCTTAGAAATAGATTTAATTTTAATATAGCAAAGATAAAAAATACATGTAATAAACATATAAATAAGCTTTAGTAGTTCTTAATCTGACGCAATTAAAAATTTACGTAATTCCTCACAGGACGTGAGGAGCCGGGAGTGAAGCCAAGGAAGGCGCCTCTACCGGGTAGGAAATTTTTAATGTAGTAAGATTTAGAACTTCTTAGCGAAATGAATTGATTTATAAGTGTATTTTTTATCTTTGCGGTGTTAAAATTAAATCTATTCTATTTTTAAGACACCCTCTTCAATGAATAAAATTATTTACTTTATTTTTTACATTTCTTCAACTACATCTATACCTAATAGGTTAAGAGCATTTTTTATTACTTGACAAGTAGCTTCTACAAGTTTTACTCTTGCTAATTTTACATCATTATCTTCTGCATTTAATATACCATGAGCATTATAAAATTTATTGAAAGCTTTTGCTACTTCAATTACATATCTAGTTACCATAGCTGGTTCTAATTTATTTATAGCGTTCATTATGGCATCATTAAATCCTCCAAGAAGTTTCGCTAATTCAAACTCTTCTTTAGATTCTAATTTAGAATAATCTACTTCTCCAGTTAATTCTCCTGCCTTTCTTAATACGCTTTTTCCTCTTGCATAGCTATATTCTACATAAGGACCTGTTTCTCCATCAAAGGATAGTATTTCCTTCCAGTCAAATACAATATCTCTTTCTCTATTATTTTTTAGATATGTGAATACAACTGCACCTATACCAAGTTTTTTAGCTGTATCTTCTTTGTTTTTCAAATTAGGATTCTTTTCATTTATAATTTTTAATGTTTCTTCTACAGATTGGTTTAATAAATCCTCTAAGAATACAACATCTCCATTTCTTGTAGATAGCTTTTTATTTGCTAATTTAACAAGACCAAAGCCTACATGTTTACAATCATCTGCCCAATCATGTCCCATAAGTTTTAAAGTAGTAAATACTTGTTTAAAATGTAGGGCTTGAGGAGTTCCAACTACATATATACATTTGTGGAAATCATAAGTTTTCTTTCTGTATATAGCTGCTGCTAAATCACGAGTAGCATAAATAGTTGCTCCATCAGATTTTTTAATCATGCAAGGTGGTATATTGTATTCATCAAGCATAACTACCTTTGCACCATTACTATCTACTAATAATCCTTTATCATCTATTTCTTGAACTACTGCATCCATTTTATCACTATAGAAACTTTCTCCTGCAAGAGAATCAAATTTTATTCCTAACATGTCATAAACCTTGTTGAATTCTTTTAAGCTTAAATCTTTAAATCTATTCCATAACTCAGTTTCTTCCTCTGAACCATCTTCTAGATTTTTAAAGTTTAATCTAGCTTCTTTTTCAAGTTCAGGGTCTTTTTCTGCTTCCTCATGGAATTTAACATATATTCTTAAAAGTTCTCCTATAGCATCCTTTTCTAGTGCTTCTTCATCTACCCATCTTCTATATGCAGAAATAAGTTTACCAAATTGTGTTCCCCAATCTCCTAGATGATTGATTCCTATACAATTATAACCTTCAAAGGATAATATTTTATATAGTGCATTACCTATAGCTGTAGTAAATAAATGACCTATATGAAAGGGTTTTGCAATATTGGGTGATGAATACTCAACTACTATATTCTTTCCTTCTCCTACCTTAGAAGAACCGTATTTTTCTTTTTCACTTAAAACTTTTTCTAATACGTCTTTTATTAATACAGTTTTATCTACAAAGAAATTCACGTAAGGTCCTACGGTCACTACCTTTTCAAAACCTTCTTTATTTATTTTTTCTTTTAATTCTTCTGCTATTAAATTTGGTGCTTTTCTAAAAGTTTTAGCTAATTGGAAGCATGGGAAAGCATAATCTCCCATTTCTTTCTTTGGTGGAATCTCTATAAGTTTTTCTATTAAATCAACTTCTAATTCTGTATTTTCTTTTATTCTTTCAGCTACTATATTTTTGTAATCCATGATTTAATCTACCTCCAAGTTTTTATATTTAAGTTTTATTATAGGATTTTAATATTTAAAATTAATTTTTTATTTAATAATATTTTTAAGCTTCTATATAGTTATTTACTCTAATTTATAGAATATATCTTAAATTATAATTATTAGTTATTGTATATAAAAAACCGCCTCTGTAAAAACAGAGACGGATTATCCGCGGTACCACTCTAGTTGACTAAATAATAATACAAATATCTTTAATATGATTGTAAAGAATTCTCTTTAAATTCCACTTCTAATTATATTAGCTATGATATATTGATACTATTAAGTCCTCTTAAAACTTTAACGCAGTTAACGGCTTACTTATGGAATATATTTTTATTTTATATAAATATGCCTTTCTTAGTAAGCTTCTCCGAGACTCTCTTCCCTTTTAACTAGTTACAGGCTCACACCAACCCCGCTCGCTTTAAACCCTATTAAAAAGTACTCTTCTCATCAATGAATATAAATATTTTACTTTAAAATTATAATCTATTATATGTCTTATTTATTATTTTTGTCAAGTTCTAAAAATATATTCTATTTTTAACCTACTACCTAAGACGTCTCTTTTTCTGATCTATCATGAATATTCCAAGTGAAAGATAAGAACACTATAGCTAATACAGAAGATATCATTAATAAAATAAATCCTCCATTCCAACTAAATTTATCAACAACTGCTCCCATTGCTACTTCTGCTAATACTTGTCCTCCCATATATCCAAATAATCCTGTAAAGCCTGCTGCTGTACCTGCTGCTTTTTTAGGAACTAAATCTAAGGCACTAACACCTATTAACATAACTGGTCCATATATTAAAGCTCCTATAGAAGATAGTGCACAGTTTATTGCTAGTATACTATTACTTTTCCAATATACATAAGTTGCTATAGTTACACCTATCATACAAAATACACCAACAGGTGCACGTCTACCATTAAACACCTTATCACTTAACCATCCAACAAATATAGTTCCTGGTATTGCTGCATATTCAAACAAAGCAAAGGCTAAAGATGAATCCTTAGGATTAAAATTTTTAACTTCTTTCAAATAGGTAGGAACCCAATTTATAACTCCATATCTAACAAGATATACAAAAATATTTGCAATAGCTATGTACCATAAATATTTATTATTTAAAACATATTTGAATAATATTTCTTTTCCTGATAATTCCTTTTCTCTATCCTCTACTTGTATTTCTGGATAATCATTTTTGTATTCCTCTATTGGTGGAAGTCCCACTGATTGAGGTGTATCCTTTGCAAATACTATAAATAAAATTCCTACTACAATGGCTATTACAGCTGGTAGATAAAAAGCTCCCTTCCAACTTCCAAACACAGATACACCAATTAAAACTACTGTGGCAATAAAACCACCACCTACATTATGGGCAGTATTCCATATAGACATTTTTACTCCACGTTCCTTGTCTGAAAACCAATGGGTCATAGTTCTTCCACAAGGTGGCCAGCCCATACCTTGGAACCATCCATTTAAAAGCATTAATGCAAACATTGCTGTGATACTTTTAGTTATAGGAAAGAATAGGTTTACAATACCAGATAGAATTAATCCTGCCGCTAAAAAATATCTAGGATTAGATCTATCTGATAAATTTCCCATTATAAATTTACTTACTCCATAAGCAAGACCAAGAGCTGAAGCTACAAAACCTAACTGAGTCTTAGTAAAACCTTCTTGGATCAAGTAAACCTTTGCCAAGGAAAAATTACTTCTTACAAAATAATAAGTTAAATATCCTATATAAATACTTATAAATACCTGTATACGATATCGCCTGTAAGCTGAATCAATTTTTTCCTTTGGCAACCTTTCTATATGAGGAGCCGGTTTAAATAAGTCTTTTAACATTATGTCATTCCTCTTTTCTTTTATTATGAATATTTATTAAATCTCTTAAAGGATAGCTAATATTAAATTAGCTATCCTCATTGATCTTTAATTTTTAGCATTTAGGCATTTTGTAGCTATAACATTTACTCCTGTATCTGCTATATTTTCTACTATTACATCACCTATTTTTAGAGGTGCTTGTACAGTTGTATCCTTTAATATTTTTACACATTCCATTAGTTTTTCCTTTGGAATATCTTTTTCTGTTTTAACACAAACCACATCTTCTTCTCCATTTTTCACATTAACAGATATAGTTAATATTCTTGTAGGATTTGTGCATTCTTTTTCTGCATATATTTTACCTCTAGGGCAAGTATTTCCCTTAACTGATTTTACTTCTTTATCTTCAATTTCTACTTCTAGATTACATCCTAATGGACATCCTATACATATTAATTCTCTTATAGCCATAATTATTCACCTTCCACTTTAACAGTAATTTTTTTGCAATCTAAATGTTTTTCAAACATATCTTTAGTTAATTTTACTGTTTCCATCTCACCTGGAGCTATAACTTTTTTCTTTCTGTGAACTACTCTTTCATCATCAAAATATACAGATATGAAACTATCTTTAAACACATTTCTTACTCTAAATCTAACATCCACTGTATTTCCTATATTGTTTTTGTGTATTGATTTTGGTACAGTGTATCCTACACCATTTTCTGCAACTAAATCTATTTTTTCACCTTCTACTTTTTTACCCTTTACATAATCTGCAGCATTTTTACCTGCATTATAACTTTCCTCTGTTACAAAGTCTACTAAATCATGTACGTGAAGAACATTACCACAAGCAAATACTCCATCTATATTAGTTTGCATTGTTTCATCTACTTCTGGACCGCCAGTTACGCCTAACTTAACATCTGCTTTTCTTGATAGGTCGTTTTCTGGAAGCAATCCAACTGATAAAAGTAATGTATCACATTTTATATATTCTTCTGTTCCTTTTATAGGTTTTAATTTTTCATCTACCTTTGCTATAGTAACAGCTTCTAATCTTTCTTTTCCTTCTATTTTAGTTATAGTATGAGCTAATTTTAAAGGAATACCGAAGTCATCCAAACATTGAACTATATTTCTTTTTAATCCTCCAGAATAAGGCATAAGTTCTACTACTGCCTTTACTTTAGCTCCTTCTAAAGTCATTCTTCTAGCCATTATAAGTCCTATATCTCCAGAACCTAAAATAACTACTTCCTTTCCTGGCATTTCACCCTCTATATTTACAAATTTTTGTGCTGTTCCTGCTGAATATATCCCTGAACATCTTGTGCCTGGAATATTTATAGCTCCTCTTGATCTTTCTCTACAACCCATAGCTAGTACTATAGATTTAGCTTGCACTTCTATCAATCCGTCTTCTTCATTAACTGCTGTTATTACCTTATCTTTGTTCATATCAATTACCATAGTATTTAATTTGTATGGTATTTTCATTTCTTCTACTTTATCCACAAATCTTTGAGCATATTCTGGTCCTGTAAGTTCTTCTTTAAAAGTATGAAGTCCGAATCCATTATGAATACATTGATTTAATATTCCACCTAATCTTTTATCTCTCTCTAATATTAATATACTGTCTACGCCTTCTTCTTTAGCTTTTATAGCAGCGGCAAGACCTGCTGGGCCTCCACCAATTATAACTACATCATATTGTTGCATACTACGCCCTCCAATGCATTTGCTTTAAATTACCTCATTAATTTAAATTAGTTTTCTAATATAATATTTTTGAATTTCCGCCAAACTTAGTAACTTCATTTCTTTTTATACCTAACTCTTCTGCTAATATTTCAACTATTCTGTTTGAACAGAACCCTGATTGGCATCTTCCCATACCTGCTCTTGTTCTTCTTTTTATTCCATCTACAGTTTTAGCACCTAAAGGTCTTCTTATAGCATCTCTTATTTCTCCTTCAGTTACTACTTCACATCTACAGACTATTTTTCCGTAAGCAGAATTTTCTTTTATCATTTCTTTTCTTTCTTCATTTGTCATTTCTCTAAATTTAGGTATATCTTTTCTAATTGGATTAAACTCTTTATTTTCTTCTGGTTTTAATTTTTCAACTATCATCTCTCTTATATACTCACCTATAGCTGGTGCACTAGTTAAACCAGGTGATTCTATTCCTATAGCATTTATGAAGTTTTCAGCATCTTCTGCCTCTCCTATTATAAAATCACTATTTTCTTCATGAGCTCTAAGTCCTGCAAAGGATGTTATAACCTGTCTCATTGGTATTTCTTTTATACTTAATTTAGCTTTCTCTGCTACATTATCTAGACCTTCTCTTGTAGTTTCAAAATCATCTTTTTCTTCTACATCTACAGAAGTTGGTCCTAAAAGTAAGTTTCCATCTGCTGTTGGAGTAACTAATACCCCTTTACCCATCTTTGTTGGAAGTTGGAATATTGTTCTTTGAACCATATCACCTACAGTTTTATCAAATAATAAATATTCACCTTTTCTTGCAGTTATATGGTATTTTTTTTCACTTACCATGTTGTTTATTTTATCTCCAAAAACTCCAGCTGCATTTACTACAACTTTAGTTTCTATGTCGCCTTTATTAGTTTTTAATATATATCCATCTTGTTTTTTCTCTATATCAATTATTTCTGTTTCAAGTTTAAACTCTACACCATTCATAGCTGCTGATTCTGCAAGAGCTATATTAAATTCATAAGGAGATACTATTCCTCCTGTAGGAAGTCTAAGAGCAGCCACTACATATTCTGATAAATTAGGTTCTAACTTTAAAGCTTCTTCTCTATTTAGTATTTCCATTGTGTCTGGAAGACCATTTTTTAACCCTCTTTGTCTTAGTTCTTCTAGCTTTTCAATATCTTTTTCATCAAAGCATAAAACAAAGGATTCATTTCTTTTAAATGGGAAATCTATTTCTTCTTGTAATTTGTCGAACATTTCATTTCCTCTAACATTCATCTTAGCCTTTAGAGTTCCTGGAATTGGGTCTTCACCAGCATGTACAATACCACTATTAGCTTTACTTGTACCACTAGCTACATCTATCGCTTTTTCCACTACACAAGTTTTTAAATTATATTTAGATAACTCTCTAGCCACAGCAGCTCCTGTAACCCCTGAACCTATAATTGTAACATCAAACATATTACTTACTCCTCCTTATAAATCAAAAGAGCCTTAATTTAAAATGGGTATAATAATCCCATTTTAAATTAAGGCTCTCAATATCTCTGCCTGAAATAATTAAATTTTATAATTAAATTACACTTATATAATATCATATCGTTTTCAAATTTTCAAGTTTTTTTTATATAATTAATTTTTTAACAATAATTACTGTATATATTATTATTTAAATACTAAATTTCTTCCTATATCCACATTTTCTACACAATTCTTCTACTGCTTCTCTCCTTGAAAAGCCATCTAAAATATTGCTAGCTCTTTCACTATCTATTATCCTAGAAAAATCAATCTCATTTATATTTCCAAGATTAATTACGCCTTCCCCATCTAAACAACAAGGTACTACTGTTCCATCTACTAATATAGCTACTTGATTTCTAAGTCCATAACAAAAGCCTTTTCCATCATCCTCTTCTGCTTTTAAATCTGGCCACTCAAATTCATGATCCTGATTTATATATATTCTATTGTAGACTTTGATCCCTTTACCTGGAGTTATTTTTTCTTCAATCTTATAAGGTAATTTAAATTCCTTCTCTATTATCTGGAGCAACTCAGCATTTCTCTTCTTCTTAAGATTTGTTATATTATCCTTATCTAGATTCCATAACCTTAAAGATATAAAAATATTATTATTTTCAATTGTATCTCTTATAAAGGAAAGAATATCATTAATATATTTATCCTTGTTTTTAGATTCTTCATTTCCATCAAAGCTATGTAGAGAAAAGTTAACCTGTCTTAGTGCTTTCTTCATTATAATTTTATCTTTAGCCTTATTTATTAAAGTTCCGTTTGTAGTTATATTAACCTTAAAACCTTTTTTGTAGCTTAAATCTAAGAATTTATCTATATCTGGGTGAAGAAGAGGCTCTCCCTTTACATGAAAATATATATAATCTGTATAAGGTTTTATTTGATCTAATATTTTATCAAAGATTTCTATTGACATAAATTGTGCTTTCCTTTTTGTCTCAGGACAAAAATCACAGGCAAGATTACATACATTTGTAATCTCAATATAAAATTTTTTAAATCTTTTCACTAATTTATACTCCAATCTTATATACTTTATTTTATTACTATTATTGTTACTAATATTCATATGAAAAACTAATCATTCTAATCAAGCTTCCCGAAAACTTAAAATTTACTTGATACATTTGAACTACCACTTATAATACATGCTATCTATAAAAAATACAAACTTCTCCTATTGCTACCCTTGCTAAAAATCACTTAATCCCATTCTTTCCAAATTTCAGGTTCATATCCTACTGTTGCTTTTTTTCCATTACGTACTATAGGAGTTTTATATAATTTAGGATTATTTAAAAGCAAATCTTCTTTTACACTGTCTGTTCTAATACTTCCTATATTAGTTTTTTTATATTCCCTACTATCTTTATTTATTAACTCATTTAATCCTATCGCAGATTTTATGCTTTGAAGTTCCCCCTTACTTAATCCCTTTATATTTAAATCTATAAATTGGTACTTTATTTTTCTCTCTTTAAAATATCTCTCAGCTTTTTTTGTATCAAAACATTTTTTTATTCCAAATATTTGAATGTTCATTTTTACTTATCTCCTTTAAATATCTACTATATCATATGATACACAGCTCATATTTGCTTATTTTATACATACACCATTATAAACAATTTTAATATATCTTCATAATATAATTTTATATTTTTATTTGTTAGAACTACTATATATTAGAATTATCATAGACTTTATAACTTTAATCTTTAAGTTATACATAATGATATATAAACAATATTTAATATGATTAAACACAGCGTAATATGTCTGGCTATATAAGCTAAATTTATATAAGTAATATTTTAAACTTATCTTTTACTTTTCAATAAAAATAGAGATATAGAATTTTAAAATTCTATATCTCTATTTTTACATTCTTTATTATATCACTAAAATACACTGACTAACATATAAATGATATGAGCTGATATTCCTGCTACTAATCCTCCAAAAGTATGGCTTAGTATAGCTTTACCTGTTAATTTTCTACAGTTTAGGCTATCCATCATAGCTATATGAGTACTTAAGTATCCACTCCAGCACATACCCATAGCAGTAAATACTGCTATTTCATTAGCACCAATCAAATTTTTTGATAAAAATTGAGGAACTAAACTCATAGCTGCACCAACTGCTCCTAAGGAGGTTATTGGAAATGCTATTGCTTCTGGATGTTTAAACCCAAATAATGGATTTAAAATAAAACTTAATTTTTCTCCTACCCAAGGGAAGAATGATATACCTTCATATGCAGCTCCAGTATATCCCTTTGGTGATGGCCCATTAGTTAACATTAATACTAAAGTACAAATTATAACTACCCCTGGAATTATAGCTAGTCCAAGTTCAACACCTGTTTTACCGCCTTCTAGTAAAGATTCAAGTAATCTTGCACCTACGCCGCCTTCTCTAACCTCCCTATATTTTAAGGAATCATAACCATCATCATCATTTTCATAAACCATATCATCTGCATGTTCTCCATAGAATTTTCTAGTATGTCTAACCATTAATCTAACACTTACAATACTACCAATAACAGCACCTATATCGCCTATTATAGCGGCTGTCACAAAATTTTCCCCTGCCGGAGATTTTTGTGCAATCATGAATGTGGTTAGAATTAATCCCATTCCAAAAGAAGTTCCTAAGTTAGTTAATGCTGGTACTTGATATTTTTTAAAATACTTTAAAAATCCTTTATCCTTAGCCAAACTTATAATTGCAGGGTTGTCTGATAAATAAGTTGTAACTACTCCTAATGCTGAAGCCCCTGGCAACTTGTATAAAGGTTTCATTAATGGAGACAAAGCTTTATTTATTAAAGAAATAACTCCAAATTCAGATAACAATCCTGATATAGCTCCAGCTAAAACAGCTATAGCCATAATATAAAAAACTGTTTCCATAAGTAGTTGATATCCTGTTTTCATTAATGTATTAAACATGTTTACTGTTCCCATTTTAGTACCTAAAATAATGAAGAATCCTAAGAACAAAGCTAAACATATAAATCCTTCTTTTCCTATTACAGGTCTAAGATTTTTCTTTTCCACCTCCTTAATTTCAATTTCTTGTTCTGTTATAGTATTTGAATCTGACATAAAATCGTCCCTCCTAGATTTTATATAAAATTTAAATTTTTATAAAAATTTAAGTATTTTTATAAATTTTTTAAGTATATTAATCAGTTTTAAATAAAACAGTTAACTTACATAGTAGTTTTTTATATTTTAACATAAAATCTGTTTTTAAAGATAAGTTTCAATTTTTAGAAAATTTAGATAATATTTTGTATTATATATGTACTGAGCTTAATATAAATATGATAAAGTTTTAACTATTTTTAGCTAAATTTTCCACACATATATATTAACACATAATTCATAATTTTACAAATTATTTATATAAATCAAATAATAGATATAGTTGTATAAAATATAGTCCTTTTCAAGTCTATATTTTATATGTTTTCAAAAAAATATCTTTATTATTTCTTTTATGATTTTGTTATTTTTTATACAATTACTTTTACACCTTAAAGTAGTTTATCAAACTATTTAAATAAAAAAAATTAAATTATAAAAATTTTGCAAGTTTACTTTCTTTAAATGAAATAAAATAAATCCATAAATATTTATACAATCTATTTTGTAATATTTATGTTTTACTATAAATGCTTTTTATAATAGAATATACATCATAGAGTATAAATTAAATTAACAAAAGGATGATTTTAATGATTATAGTAACTGTTGAAAATATATGTAAAAGTTATGGTGAAAAAACTTTATTTAAAGATGTTTCTTTTACCATAAGTGATGAAGATAAAATAGGTTTAATAGGAGTTAACGGTACAGGAAAGTCTTCTCTTTTAAAAATTGTTACCGGTGAAGATAGCCCTGATGGTGGTACCATTACTATTCCTAAGGGAGCTACCATTGAATATTTAGATCAAAATCCAGATTTAGATCCTAATGCTACAATACTAGAACAAGTATTTAAAAGTAATTCTAAAGTAATGTCTGTAATAGGTGAATATGAAAAGACTTTAGACCTAATTTCTAAAAATCCTGAGGATGAAAAACTCCAAAATCATTTGTTAACATTAACTAGTGAAATGGATTCTTTAGATGCTTGGGATCTTGAAAGCAAAATTAAAACCGTTCTTACAAAACTTAATGTAACAGACTTTGATAAAAAAATAAAAGAACTCTCTGGTGGCCAAAAGAAAAGAGTTGCCCTATGCTCCTCTTTAATATCTCCTTGTGACTTACTTATATTAGATGAACCAACAAACCACATGGATAATGACACTATAGATTGGCTTGAAAATTATCTTCAAACTAGAAAAGGTGCCCTTTTAATGGTAACCCATGATAGATATTTTTTAGATAGAGTTGTTAATAAAACTTTAGAACTAGATTATGGAACTATGTACACTTATAATTGCAATTATTCACAGTTTGTGGAAAAGAAAGCTGAAAGAATAGCATTAGAAAATTCCTTAGAAGAAAAAAGACAAAGTCTTTATAAAAAAGAATTAGAATGGATTAGAGCTGGAGTTCAAGCAAGAGGAACCAAACAAAAGGCAAGAATAAAAAGATTTGAAGAACTAGGAGAAAGTAACTACAGTCATAATAGTGATGATATAGACATATCTGTAGCTCATTCAAGATTAGGCAAAAAAATAATTAACATAGAACACTTAACTAAAAAATTTGAAAAGAAAACTTTAATAAAAGATTTTAGTTATATTTTACTTAGAAATGATCGTATTGGTATAGTAGGAAACAACGGTATGGGTAAATCTACCCTTTTAAATATTATTACAAATAAAATAAATCCAGATAGTGGTTCCATTGATATAGGTACTACAGTAAATATTGCATATTTCTCGCAGCATTCAGAGGATATGAATCCAAATTTAAGAGCTATAGAATATATAAGAGAAACAGCAGAATTTATAACCACAGCAGATGGAACTAAAATAAGCGCCTCCCAAATGATGGAAAGATTTCTTTTCACAGATTATATGCAATGGTGCTATATTTCAAAACTATCTGGTGGAGAAAAAAGAAGACTATATCTTTTAAAAATCTTAATGACTGCTCCTAACGTACTTATACTAGATGAACCAACTAATGACCTAGATATTGATACATTAAAAGTTTTAGAAAACTATATTGATGAATTTAATGGTCCCGTTATATCTGTATCCCATGATAGATACTTTTTGGATAGAACCTGTAATAAAATATTTCACTTTGAAGGTAATGGAAAAATTTCTGAATATATTGGAAACTATTCAGACTTTATAGATAAGAAAAAAGAAATCTCAAATATAACTTCAAAGGAAGAAAAAACAAATAAAGCTTCAAAGGAAACTAATAACCAAAAGGAAAAAACACCAAAATTAAAGTTCTCTTATAAAGAAAAACTTGAATATGAAAATATAGATAAGGAAATAGAAAAACTTGAAAAAAAATTATCCAATCTAGAAGAGGAAGTAGAAATAAATGCCTCTGACTTTATGAGACTTGAAGATCTTTTAAAGGAGAAGGATAAAGTTGAGGAAGAACTATTATTTAAAATGGAAAGACAAGAATACTTAGAAAATCTAGCACAGGAAATAGAGGAAAATAAAAAAACTTTATAGTTAGAGAATTAAAATAAAAAATAATTTTGTTCAATAGATAGCTATAAAAATAAAGAATACTAATATTTGTTCTCTAATATTTAAGCTAGCGCTCTAATTCCACGTCCTGTGGCAACAGAGCTAAGTAAACGTCCTGTTTACTTTACGCTTAAATATTAGCTCACAAATAAAGTATTCTAATTATTTTTCTAGATATCTATTTTCTCTAAAATTATTTCTTATTTTAATAACTGTAAAAACTATTTTAATAATTGTTATATAAAAAAACAACTAAGAATCTCTAATCTTATTCAAATGCCTTTTACAGCACATATCCTTATTTTTAAACCACGGGAAAATAGCATACTTTTTAAAGATAATTTCCATCAGTTGCTGTATACATTATGTTGAAATTAATATTAGTAATGTATACAATTAGACTATGATTTAGTATAAGTTTATAATTTATGGGAGAATTTATTTGCATTACATAAAGGAGTTAAAAATATGAAATTAAAAGTCTTAGTAGATAATAATACATACATTGACCAATATTATTGTGGTGAACCTGCTGTTTCATACTACATTGAAGATGAAGATACTAGTTTTCTATTTGATGTAGGGTATTCTGATTTATTTATTAGAAACTCAAATGCACTAGGGATAGATTTACAAAATATAAGTTCTATTGTTATTTCACATGGTCATGATGATCACACAAGAGGATTAAAATACTATTTTGAACAAAATTATAAAGAAAATATTTCTATCATTGCTCATCCCAATGCATTTAAAGAAAAAATGATAGGCAATTTAAAAATTTGCTCTCCTATTTTGGAGAAAGAACTAAAAGAAAAATGTAATCTAATTCTTTCTAAAGAACCTAAAAAAATTAGCAAACATATAACTTTTTTAGGAGAAATACCTGAATTAAATGACTTTGAAAATAGAAAGCCTATTGGTAAACAGATTATTGGTGAAAATTCAATTGATGATTACGTAATAGATGATACAGCTCTTGTATATAAAAGTAAAAATGGCATTTATATTATTACAGGATGTTCTCATAGTGGGATATGCAATATAATAGAATATGCAAAAAAAGTATGTAAAGATACTAGAGTATTAGGAATTATAGGAGGATTTCATTTATTTGAGGTGAATGAACAAGTTAATAAAACTATAGATTATTTAAGACAGAACAACGTAAAAGAATTATATCCTTGCCATTGTACTTCATTTTCTGTTAGAGCAGAAATACATAAAACTTTGCCCGTAAAAGAAGTTGGAGTAGGATTAGAACTGAATTGGTAATATCATGATATCAATTAAAAAAAGCAGCTGAAACAAAGGAAGAAATGGATCTTACCTCTTAATTGGAGATATAATAAAATAGAAATTGTTTATATTTTATGGAGGATAAAATGGTATGAATATAGATATACCAATAATAAAAAACAAATCTGTACAATTAATTATAATTACTTCTATTGTCCTGATGTGCTGTATCATTATGGGTATCGTGGATGCTATAATTAAACCCAGCTATGCTGTGAAATCTGCAATTAAAATCATTTTATTTTTAGGGTGTCCCTTGGTATATTCTCATCTGACCAAGCAGTTATCTTTAAAAAAATTGTTTTGTTTTAAAAAACAAAGCTTTTTTATGTCATTGTTCCTTGGCATGGGAGTTTTTATTGTTATAATGGGTACATATTTTTCCTTAAGAAATGTATTGGATTTGTCTGGAATTACAATTGCTCTACAAAGTAATATAGGTGTTAGTAAAAATAACTTCGTGTTTGTCTCCTTATATATCTCCTTTATTAATTCGCTCCTTGAAGAATTCTTTTTTCGTGGTTTCGCTTTTTTGTCGCTGAAAAAATTTACCTCACGATCTTTGGCATACAGTATCAGTTCCATATCTTTTGCCTTATATCACATTGCAATGATGATTGGATGGTTCTCTATAGTTACCTTTGTGTTGGTAATGATGGGACTAGTAGTAGGTGGAATTATATTTAACTTTTTAAATGAGAAAAATGAAGATATATACTCCTCCTGGATGGTACATATGTTTGCTAACTTTGCAATTAATGTAATAGGATTTATTTTATTTGGAATATTTTGATTTATAACAACTGTAATTTGTAAGGTATTAACTAAATTTATTGATTTAAAGAGTTATGCTAGCTTCCCTTGGTTTAAAAAATAGGGCTATGTGGTGTAAAAGGCATTTCAACAAGATTAGAGATTCTGGCCTGTTTTTTCAAAATATATGTATGTTCCAAATTATTGTCCGAGCGTTCATTAAGTTTGATTTGGAACCATATATTTTAAGAAAAAACAAATTAGAATCTCTTATTGAAGTGAGTTGCCGATCTCGCCACATATCCCTTTTTTAAAGTACAGGTAGTATAACTTCTTTTTAAGTCGTAATTTCCTTATTTTATTCCTTTTTCTAGATACTCTTTCATTCTAGTATTCCATAAATTGTGATATTTAGGATCTTCCTTTTCAACTTGAAGTAAAAAATCATCTAATACTTTAAGTTTATTTAATCCTTTCATTAAATGTCTTGGATATATAACAGTTTTAGAATAATTATTTTTAGGGTCTATTATTCTTAGTTTGCATTTCTTATCTACATAAATATCTTTGCATCTTATATCTAATTTTTTAAATTTTAATCTTTCAAACTCTTTTATAAGTTTAATTATATTGTGAGTTAATCTTTTGTTAATTCCATTTTGTTTTATATAGTGATCCAATCTTTCTCCCCTTATGTACTCCCTTAGTATAAAATAGTCTCCATAATCATATACTTTCGGAAAATATTTGCTAGTATTAGTTTTTTGTAAAATTTCTCTTTCTTTTTTACATACCTTTTTTTCTTTAAAAATTTTGATTGCTTTTTTATCTGGTAATAGATATACTATACCGTTATGACCACTACCTAAAAACTCTCCTTTTCTAAGCATCCTTTCTGCTTTATTATTCAGTTCTATATAATATTCTTGTTTTTCCATAACTCCCTCTTATATATTAATCTCTTCATAGCTATTATATGAGCATAAAACAAAATAGTGCTTAAAGTTCCTCTTTGTCCTTTAGCACTACTGTATCATTATTTATAAATTTAAAAACTACTTTAATCTAATATTTTTAAGTTCCTTTAATATAAATAATAAGTTTAATTTTTGATTTCATAATCCTTCATTTTGTAATCTAATTTGTCTATGGTCTTTTTAAATTCATTTTTAGTAATTAAAAATTGTTCCATATCATTTAAAAATTGAAAAAGCAAAGCTCTATTTTCAAATTCTTCTCTTGTGCTTGGCAAATTCATATTTTTAAAACTTTCTCTTAAATCCTCTAAATCTAAAAGTAAATCCTCTCCTGTATTTTCTTCATGCAGAGAATCTGCTACTTTTTTTGTAAAATCTGCTATCATTTCTGTCTGCTCATAGGTCATAAAGAATTTTTGAAAGTGCTGTCTCATTTTTTTCAAAGTTTCGAATTGTTGTATTCTCATTTCCATATAAGTTGCATAATAACTTACATCTAAAAGAAAATAGTTATTTAAATTAATATATGCTCTTTTTTTTGCCTTAAAAAGTCTTTCTTCTAAATCCTTAAATATTTCATCTTCCTTAAGTGAAACAGACAGTTCTCTTAATGCTATGGACATTTGAATAAGTATTTCTTTCATCTTTTCTTCTATATATAATTGATCTTCCCTTATTTCTTTCTCTATACTTGGCATATATAAATTAAGTAATAAAGCAATTCCTGCTCCTATAAACATTAATAGAATTTCATTTAAAAATAAATTTATACTTACATATTTTTCTGCTAATATATGGGTCGCTAATACAGAGTTTACTACAATTCCTTCCTGTAAATTAAATTTAACTGCTAAAGGTATAAATACAAGTAAAAATAATCCAAAAACTATAGCATTATGACCTAACAGGGTAAACAAAATTGAGGATATAGCTAAAGCTAATATACAAGCTATCATCCTTTGGATGGCTACATTTAATGATTTTCTTTTTGTATTTTGAATACTTAAAATAGTAATTACCCCTGCAGATACTGAATACTTTAATCCCAAAGCTCCTGCAATACTCATAGCAATTGTAGCTCCAACTGCTGTCTTTAATGTCCTATAACCAATAAACTTCATATTTCATATTTACTCCTTTTATTTATTAATTAACTCTTAAATATGTGAAAATAACTATCATTTAGTTTATTATATTATAAATACCAAAATTAAAAAATAATAATTTTATTAATTACTCTTAAATTTTTTAAGCCTTCGCTATGAAACTATAACGAAGGCTTATATTAAATATTTCTTTACTATCCCTAAGAATCAGTAGATAATGCAGATTTAAATTTTTCTAAATCCATTATAGGTTCTTTACAAGCATAGTCTTGGCATATATAAACTGTGGTTTTATCTTTTATAGGAGTTTTATCTTTTAAATTTTTATTTATTTTTTCTATTTTATTACTTTTATCATTTAAGGTTATTATTGAAAAAGGTATATATCTATTATTCAATTCATTTATAAATTCATAAAAAGCTTCATCTTTTTCACTATAAGCTAATGTTATTTCCTGTACAGGTGATATATTATACATATAAGCTATTACAGAAAATAAGTGATACATTGGCCCACTTTTTATATTTGCTGCAAAAAACTTAAATTGTTTATCCACTAGATTTTTATACTTATCTTCTCCTGTAATATAATAAAGTAAACTCAATGCTAAAGATGCTACAGCATTTCCTGAGGGCATAGCCCCATCATAAATTTCCTTCGGTCTTACTATGAGCTTTTCACTATTCTTGCTGTATAAGTAAAATCCGCCCTTTTCTTTATGCCAGAATAAATCTATCATACTATCAGCAACTTCTATAGATTTTTCTAAATAATAAATATCAAAGCTTGCTTCGTATAACTCTATAAGTGCCCATAAAAAGAAAGCATAATCATCTATAAATCCTTCATTCCCTCTTTCTTCCTCTCTAATTCTTGCATATAATGTACCCTTTTCATCCATTAAGTTTTTTATTATAAAATCTGCTGATTGTTTTGCTATGTCTATATAATTATCATTTTTAAAACTTCTACCTGCTCTACAAAAAGCTATTATCATTAAAGCATTCCATGAAGTTAATATTTTGTCATCCTTATGAGGATGTATTCTTTTTTCTCTATACTCAAATAATTTTTCTCTAATTCTTTCTAATTTATCTTTATTATTATCAACATCTTTTAAGTCAGTCTGTATAAGATTAGCTATATTTTTCTTTTCAAAATTTCCTCTAGATGTTATATCATAAAGTTTACAGTAAAACGCTCCATCCTCTTCTCCTAAAATATCCATTATTTCTTTTTTAGTCCATAAATAAAATTTTCCTTCTACTCCTTCAGAATCCGCATCTTCTGCAGAATAAAATCCTCCCTCTTCACTAGTCATAGATTTTTTTACATAGTTTAATATTTTTTCTGTTACAACTTTATATAAAGGATTCTTTGTAGCTTCATAAGCTTCTGTATAAGCCATAGATAAGAGCGCATTATCATAAAGCATTTTTTCAAAGTGAGGTACAAGCCACTTATTATCTGTAGAATATCTTGAAAATCCAAAACCTATATGATCAAATATGCCACCTTTATACATACTAGTTAAGGTTTTATTTATAACATCTAATACTTTTTTATCCTTTTTAAAATAATAGTATCTTAATAAAAATAATATATAATGAGCTGTAGGAAATTTAGGTTTTGTACCAAAGCCACCATATTTGCTATCAAAATTATCTAGTAAAGTTTGAGCGGCTTCTTCAATAATATATTCTTCAAGTTCATCTTCTCCATGATTATCTTGAAATCTTTCTATTTGTTCTAATATTCTATTACTAGATTCTAATACTTTATTTTTATCTTCACGCCAAAGCTTATTTATGGATTTTAAAATATCCATAATTCCAGGTATATTATGTTTCCCCCATTTTGGGAAATAAGTCCCTGCAAAAAAAGGCTTTTTATCTGGAGTCATAAGTATAGTTAACGGCCATCCCCCACTGCCTGTATATGCTTGGCAAAAATTCATATATATACTATCTATATCTGGTCTTTCTTCTCTATCCACCTTTATAGAAATAAAATTTTCATTTAAAATCTCTGCTACATCTTCATCCTCAAAGGACTCCCTTTCCATAACGTGGCACCAATGACAAGTAGAGTAACCTATACTTAAAAATACAGGCTTAACCTCTATCTTTGCTTTTTCAAAAGCTTCTTCCCCCCAAGGATACCAATCCACTGGGTTATGAGCATGCTGAAGAAGATATGGGGACTTTTCTTTAATTAATCTATTTGTTTTTTCACCTATATTTTGCAACACTCTGTTCCCTTCCTTCTTGTTATTTTTGTATAGTTTCTCACTATAAAAGCCTGATTATTCATAAATTGCTAATATAAATCAACCCCTTAGAAATTGAAATTCTTTTTAAACAAATAAAAGGACTGTCTCATAATGCATAAAGATTCATTATGAGAAGTCCCTTCTCCGTTTATAGCTAAATTTTATTTATGATTATCTCAAACATATATATAATTAAAATTCAATTATATCTAGTCTATTTTTTTCCAAAGAGTAGGAGCATTTATAGGTTCCCATCCTATCAAAGAAGTATGTGTCTGTATGCATCTGTAATTAATTCCTTCATAACTTACAATGTCTCCAGCTTTATATAAAATATTCGCTCCCCAATTTTCCACATCAGATTCAGATTTGGTTTGTACTAATATAGCTTTACTCCATTCGCTATTCCCTACTGAATTCACAGCCCTTACCTCATAGCTATGCATAGAGCCTGGTTTAAGATTAATATGTTTGTATGGATTATTCACATTACTTATTATGTTTCCATCAACCTTTAAATCATAGCTAGTTGCTCCAAGTGCTAAATTCCATGTTATATTTATTTGTGACTTACTTATAGCTTCTCCCTTTAAACCTGTTGGTATAGATGGTTTTTCAGTTACTGGTGGTTGCTTAAAATTATCAAAATACTCTCTATAATTTGTTGAAAATTCATAATTACTTTTTGCATCCCAATTAATTGACCATGTCATTAATCCTTTAAACGCTGGATATCCATTACTATTTACAAGTTTATACTTTCCTCCATAAGGAATTCCTTTCATAAGATAGTCCAAAGCCTTTTTCATTTCGCTAGGTTTAATATATCCTCCACTTGGAGCAGCTGACGGACAAGCGGGTAAACCTATTACCACCTGTTCTTGCTTTAATGGTGGAAATATATTATCTGCATTCCCTGCTACAGGAAAGCCTTGTAATAACATTTCTGCCATTGCCACCTCATAATCTGCTGTTCCCTGTGTATAATTGTTTCCATCAAGTGCTGTATTTCCTCCTGCATTATAATGCTGTACATGAATATAAGTAAGTTTGTCTCTTAATCCATGTATTATTGGTAAATAAGCTCCCCAATTTCCTGCATAAGCCACATATCCACCTTGTACATATGCTGTTTCAGGCGCCATACTTAATATAAAATCTGGACCATAATGGTTACATATATCTCTAACAGCAGATATAAGATTTACAATTTGTGGAGTTTTAGGATTCTTAAAATCTTTATCATTATTTATTAAATTTATCCCAGATTCAAGATCAATATCTATGCCGTTAAATCCATACTTATCAATCAAAGATATCATAGAATCTATAAAATTCTTTTTTGCATCTTCATCAGGTAATAATACTACCCCATTTTGCCCTCCAATAGAAAGAACAACTTTTTTTCCTATGCTATTAAGATATGCAATGTCTTTTTTAAATTCCTGATCAGTTCCTATTTCTGGTGAAAATTCTATAGTAGCTCTATCCCCTATAGATTCTCCAAAAGCTACATTTACTACGTCCCACTTAGTAGATACATCCTTCAGTCTAATAATTCCAGTACCATTGTCAAAATTATGCCAATATCCCACCAATATTTTGTCAGAAGAATTTGAGCTAGCAAATACATTAGTTATAGGAATAAACAAAAATAACATAACTAATACTAAAGAGATTGGAAATATCCTTTTAAACACTTTTTTCATTTTTCTAATCTCCTTTCATTATTAATACTTCTATACTAATACATAGGACGCTATCCATTAAATTATTCCAAATATCTTTTATATTTAAAATAATAAACAAAATTCTAATTTTCCCCCTACTCTTACTCTTAAGAAGATTGGAATATTAGAGCCATTAATGATTAAAGATTATATCTACTAAAAAACAATAAAGGGTACAGTTTGAATTATTATACAAAAATATTTTAAAATAACCCCAAATATATTGTAATGATTAAATTTTCAAATACAATTTGGCTATAAAGCAGATAAGGGACTTTTCACATTGTATTTTTATACTTTGTGAGACAGTCCCTTTATTTTATATTAATAATTTTTAATGTTCATTCTTACAATCAGGTTTGCACTTATTACAGCAACGACATTTAAAACAAACTATAAAACATCTGCAAACCTTTATAGTGGCAGTTGATGTGTTATTATTTAGATTTTGATCTGGTGTTGTTGAAGTTACTCTTGCGGTATTAGTTATAGTAGTTATGCATTTACATTTTGTATTTGATGATACTACCTTACCTCTTATTAGTATAGTTCTTGAAGCCCCTGCTGGTAATGTTCCTATATTAAGACTTCCTGGCCATGGACTAAAGGTTACTCCTCCATCTGTTGAAAATTCTGCTCCTATTATTTCAGGTGGAATAGTATCCGTTAAAAAAACATTTTGGGCATCTGATGGTCCTGCATTGGATACTACAATTGTATAAACTACCGTATCTCCTGACCTTACTTGCTTTGTGATTGCTGTTTTTACAACTGAAATATCTGCTGATACAACAGCACTAACTTCTGTATTTACTGTAGATTCATTATTGTTTGGATTAGGATCTGGTGTTGATGAAGTTACAGCTGCAGTATTGGTTATAACTCCTGTAGCTGATGGTGACACTGTTCCTCTTATTAAAATAGTTCTTGTTTCTCCAGCTGGTAATGTTCCTATAACATAAATTGTTGGCCATGGATTAAATGTTACTCCTCCATCTATTGAAAATTCTGGCGCTATAATATCAGGTGAAATTGCATCATCCAGAACAACATTTTGGGCATCTGCTGGTCCTGCATTTGTTACATCAATTGTATAAGTTAATATTTCTCCTGGCATTACTGGATTCAGACTTGATGTTTTTATAACCCCAATATCTGCTGCTGGATTAACTTCTATCATTGTTGTAGATTCATTATTGTCTAGATTAGGATCTGGTGTTGATGAAATTACACTTGCAGTATTACTTATAACTCCTGTGGCTGATGGTGACACTATTCCTCTTATCAATATAGTTCTTGCTTCACCAGCTGGTAATGTTCCTATAACATAAATTGTTGGCCATGGATTAAATGTTACTCCTCCATCTATTGAGAATTCTGGCGCTATAATATTAGATGAGATTTCATCATTCAAAATAACATTTTTAGCATCTGATGGTCCTGCATTGGATACTACAATTGTATAAGTTAATATTTCTCCTGTTACTATTGGGTTTGGACTTCCTGTTTTTACAACTAAAATATCCGCTAAAGCATTAACTTCTGTAATTATTGTAGATTCATTATTGTCTAGATTAGGATCTGGTATTGATGAAGTTATATTTGCAGTATTAGTTATAGTTCCTGTAGCTGATGATGACACTGTTCCTCTTATCAATATAGTTCTTGTTTCACCACTTAGTAATGTTCCTATATCAAAACTTTCTGGCCATGGATTAAAGGTTACTCCTCCGTCTATTGAAAATTCTGGCGCTATAATATCAGATGAAATGACATCCGTTAAAACAACATTCTGGGCATTTGATGGACCTGCATTGGATACATTAATTGTATAAGTCAATATTTCTCCTGGTATTACTGGATTGGGAGCTGCTGTTTTTGTAACTGAAACATCTGCTGATGGTACAACTTCCACATCTACTGTAGATGTGTTATTGCTTGGATTAGGATCTTCTGTTGTTGAACTTACCTCTGCAGTATTACTTATAATCCCTGTAGCCGATGGTGATACTGTTCCTCTTATTAAAATATTTCTTGTTTCACCAGCTGTTAATGTTCCTATATTAAAGCTTCCTGGCCATGGATTAAAGGTTATTCCTCCGTCTGTTGAGAATTCTGCTCCTGTTATTTCAGGCGGAATAGCATCCGTTAAAATAACATTTTGGGCATCTGCTGGTCCAAAATTTGATACTTTAATCGGATAAACTACCATCTCTTCTGGAGTTACCGGATTCATCTCTACTGATTTAAAAACTCCAACATCTGCTACTTGAGTAGATTCATTAACTTCTATAACTGATGTTGATGTGTTATTACTTTGATTAGGATCTGGTGTTGTTGATGTTACATCTGCAGTATTAGTTATGAAACCTGGAGCTACTGGAGCTACTGTTCCTCTTATTAAAATAGTTCTTGTTTCAGCATTTAATAATGTTCCAAGATCAAGACTTCCTGTCCATGGATTAAAGGTTACTCCTCCATCTGTTGAGAATTCTGCTCCTGTTATTTCAGGTGGAATAACATCACTTAAAGTAACATTTTCAGCAAGGGATGGCCCAAAGTTTGATACATCAATTGTATAGGTCAAAGTCTCTCCTGACATTACTGGATTTGGACTTCCTGTTTTTATAACTGAAATATCTGCTAAAGCATTAACTTCTATATCTACTGTTGATGTGTTGTTATCTGGATTAGGATCTGGTGTTGTTGATGTTACCTCAGCAGTATTAGATATAATTCCTGAAGCTGATGCCGCTACTGTCCCTCTTATTAAAATAGTTCTTGTTTCACCATTTAATAATGTTCCTATATTAAAACTTCCTGGCCATGGATTAAAGGTTACCCCTCCATCTATTGAGAATTCCGCTCCTACAATTTGAGGTGGAATAGTATCCGTTAAAACAACATTTTGGGCATCTGCTGGTCCTGCATTTGTTACTCTAATTGTATAAGTTAGTATCTCTCCTGGGAATGCTGGATTTAAATCTGATGTTTTTATAACACTAATATCTGCTGTATTAATTTCGGTATCTACTGTTGACATATTGTTATTCAAGTCAGGGTCAGGTGTTGATGAAATTACCCCCGCAGTATTCCTTATAGTACCTATTGCTGATGGTGACACTGTTCCTCTTATTAAAACAGTCCTTGTTTCGCCATTTAATAATGTTCCTATATCAAAACTTCCTGGCCATGGACTAAAGATTACGCCTCCATCTGTTGAGAATTCTGCTCCTATAATTTCAGGTGGAATAGCATCCGTTAAAACAACATTTTGGGCATCTGCTGGTCCTGCATTTGTTACATCAATTGTATAAGTTAATATTTCTCCTTGATTTACTGGGTTTGGACTTGCCGTTTTTACAACTGAAATATCTGCTAATGCATTAACTTCTGTATTTACTATTGATGTATTGTTATTTAGATCAGGATCTGGTGTTGATGAAATTACATTTGCAATATTACTTATAATCCCTGTGGCGAATGATGCTACTGTTCCTCTTATTAAAATAGTTCTTATTTCACCCGCTAATAATGTTCCTATATCATAAATCGTTGGCCATGGATTAAAGGTTACTCCTCCATCTATTGAGAATTCTGGATCTATTATAGTAGATTGAATTTCATCATCTAAAACAACATTTTGGGCATCTGATGGTCCTGCATTCATTACATCAATTGTATAAGTCAATACTTCTCCTGGTATTACTGGGTCTGGACTTCCTGTTTTTACAACTGAAACATCTGCTAAAGCACCTACCTCAAGTGGGACAGTATTAGAATTCACAGTAAAATTGTTTTCTATTCCCCCTTCTACAGGTGTATAAGAATAATTTATTGTTGCTGTATTAAGGGTTGGATTAGGGGTTGGAACAGTTTTAACTATAGCATCAAAAGTTACAGTAGCAGTAGAACCTCCTGGAATATCCGGTATAGTAAATCCAATATTAGGATCTAATGTTATATCTGATACTCCATTAACTGTTACGCTGCCAGGCACAAATGATAATCCATTCGGTACGTTATCTTTAAAAAATACATTTGTTAAAGGACTAGTACAAGTATTTTCTAATGTTACTGTATAGGTTACTGTTTCCCCAACATTTGCAACAGGGGTACTAACAGTTTTTACAGGTATAAATAGAGGAATCTGAATTTCGTTTAATGATACATCATCTATAGCATAATCGTTTCCAATAACCGCTGGCCCTTCACTTAAAAATTCTACCGTTAAGCTTGTGTTGTTTTGTGAATTTATTACAGTACCTATTTGTTTCCATTCTGGAGCATTTGTATTAACAGGAATCTGAGCTCCCAATGTTGCACTATATAGTACATCGCCATTTGAACCAAGTATTCGTACACCAAGCTCAGGATTTGGGAATCCCGTTACTTTAAATAGATTTAAAATCCAAGAACTAAATAAATAGTTTGTATTAGGCTGTACTGAAACTACATCTCTAAAAAAAACAGCCCCTGGATTAAAACCATTTACCACCATCATTCTTCCTGTTTCATTACCTGTAGTATGGTCTGCAATACGCCACCAAGCACCTATTTGATTACTCATTGCATTAGTCATAATGTTTTGTACTGTATACTCACCATCAAGTGGTGTAAACTTAGTTGGATCCGGTAATACATAGGTAAAATCTGGGGTTACACCTGGGTAAGGTTCAACTGGAGCACCCGTATTAGCGGGAGTACCCGGAGGGAAAAAACCAAATGTTCCATTATCAGCAACATTAATAAGATTTACATTTGAAACTGACACACATGGATCTAGTATATTTTGTATAGGTGTATATATAACTGGACCATCAAGGAAGTTTTCATTTGTTAAATCTCCTCCTGTAACAGTTACTAGAAGTGTATCTGGGGTTAAAGAATCTAGATTAGTTGAACCTGGTGGAGGGTTTGTCGCAAAGCTTATTGGAGGATTTGTTCCGACTGGAACAGGTCCAACTACTGCGTTATTGAAATTTCCTGGTGTTGGAACGCCTCCAGGTGTTCCAAAAGATTGTACAATTCTATAATCACCATTTGGTACATTTATAAATGAATAATTTCCATTAACATCTGTAAGAACTACAAGTCTAAGACCTGAAGCGGTATTTTGTAATACCACGGGTACATTAGCTATACCTGAATCTCCAGCATTAATCGTAGCACTTCTATCTCGGTCGAATACAACTCTACCTGATATTGTTGCCATATATGTTCACTCCTTATAATTATTTTAAATAATGACTACTTTAATAAGTAATAGCTACTCATATCATATTACTTTGAAACCTGATCTTTAGATATCTCAATTTCATTAGTTACATTTCCTACTACTATAAATTCCTAATTCTTTAATTACAACATACATTAGTAGTCTAAAAAATGTGCCTAATTATATAGTATTCATTTTACTTATCTGGGTGATATATAAACTAATGGGATTTTCACTACTTAAATAAAGTTTAAATTTATGATAAATACCGTAATAATATTTATTAACATTTTCTCATTCTCCATTTTGAAAATAAACTATTTTTTAACTTTTATCTTCTTTTAAAAGCATTACAACAACATAATCATATTATATAAATATGGGTCTAATTTTAAATTAAAAATTAATTTCCTATATGTTTTTTAATAGCTTAAAAGGAGTTGATATGGTGGAAGCTAAGAAAAAAATAGCATTCTTTATTTTACCAGGATTGGATAACTTTATTGATGATATTATTGAATATTTATCGCAAGAGTATGATACAAAAAAAGTAATTGTAAATCACTATGATCAAATTGATGAAGAGATGAAAAAGGCAGATATTTGTTGGTTTGAATGGTGTGACCCTCTTGTCGCTTATGGAAGTAAGCTTGAAATGGCAAAAGATAAAAAAATAATATGTAGACTCCATAGTTATGAAGCTTTTACTAACTATATATATCAAGTTAATTGGAGCAATGTTGATAAAGTTATATTTGTAGCAGAGCATATAAAAAGAATTGTTTTAAGTAAGATTTTTATACCTCAGCATAAAGTCTATGTTATTCCTAATGGTATCGATTTAAGTAAACAGGAATACAAAGAAAGAAAAAAAGGTTTTAATATAGCCTATGTTGGATATATAAATTTTAAAAAAGGACCTATGTTACTTATGCATGCCTTTAAAAAGATTTTTGATACAGACAATAGATATAAACTTCATATTGCTGGAACTTTTGATGAAGAACGATATAGATTATATTTTCATCAAATGATTAAGGAATTTGGATTAGAAAAAAATATTATATTTTATGGCTGGCAAAAAGATATAAATAAATGGTTAGAGGATAAAAATTATCTTATTTGTACCAGTGTTTTAGAAAGCCAGGGCCTTGGGATTATGGAGGCTATGTCAAAAGGAATCAGGCCCCTTATTCATAATTTTGTAGGAGCTAAAGAAGTTTATCCTGAAAAATACGTATGGAGCTCTTTAGATGATATCGTAAATATGCTCTCTGATGAAGAATATTCCTCTATAGAATATAGAAATTTTATAGAAAAAAATTATTCAATATCGGATACAAACCATAAGATTATAAGTGAAATTATAGAAGGAAAAGACACAAAAACACAACAAAACCATAATTTAATAAATCTTAATTCTGAAATATCTTTATATAATAATAAGATTATAAATACTCAAGGAAAACTAATATACAGTCATAGCAATATAGAAAAAGAAATTACTGTAGTTACACCTATTTATAATGGAGAAATTTTTCTAGAAAATATTTTTAATAGTATAGGAAGTCAAACTATTAAAAATAAAGTGGAATGGATATTAGTAGATGATAAATCCACAGATAACAGCCTAAATAAGTGTGTATCTTTAGCAGAAAAAAATAAAGACAAAATAGGAAATATAAAAATTTACTCTTTGGATAAAAATTCCCGAGCAATATATGCTCTTAAATTTGGGTTTAATATGGCTGAAACCAATTATATAGGATGGATAAGCGTAGATGATTTATATGTAGATGCAGATAAATTAGAACAAGATCTATATCTATTAAAGAATAAAAATTATGATATTGTTTTCTCAAATAAAATGATTCTTGGAACTAATATTACAAATGGAGCATTATATAATATGGATAATAATATTCTCAACTTGATGCAATCAGATAATACAATGAAAAAATTAGCATATTTATCATACAGTAATCCTATAAATGGAAGTAGCCTTATTTTTTCAAAGAAAGCATATAAAAAATGTGGAGGTTTTGATACAAGCTTAGTTAGTGTGGATGGTGATTGGGATTTACTAAGCAAAGCTATTTTATTAAATCTGAAATTTATTCACGATGATAAAACTGTTTTTAACACTTCTCATCCAAATCAAACCTCTAAAAGTACAATAAAAATGATAGTAGGTTCAAATATAACTAGACTAAGAATTTTAAATTTATTAAAAAAACATGGAAATATGAAAGACTTTTTAAAATTTATAGAAGAATTTAATTGGTTTAACGATAGCTGTTTAAATATACGTCCTATATTTAGTTATCATCTAATTAAATTAAATAAAGATACTCTTAAAGATATAGGAAATAATTTTGCATATAAAATGGAAAATACATTTTATAAAAAAGATTTACAAAATATTTTTGAAAAATCAATAGAACTAATGGATAGTGAATCCTTTAGTGAATTTTATAAAAATATTAATCTTATAAAGGGGATGTAAAGAATTGAAAGATGTTATTTTAGTTACAGGTGGATTAGGCTTTATAGGTAAAAAATTAGTTGAGAAATTAAAATTAGAATATAAGGATTACAAAATAGTTGTTTTAGATCAATATATTAGAGATTATGATGATTATATAAGATCAGACATTACCGATTTCGGTGAAATCTATACTAATGTAAAAAGAATAGATGGGAATATAAAATATATAATTCATGCTGCAAGTGAGGTTGGTAGAATAAATGGTGAAGAGCATCCTTGGAAAATGATTGACTCTGCAGTAAAAGGAACTTTGAATTTAATAAATATTGCATTAGAGTATGATGCTAAATTTGTATATTTTAGCACCTCAGAGGTTTATGGAGATATTTTTGACGATAAAGAAGTTATGGAAGATGATATGCTAAATGTAAGCCCTTTAACTTTAAATAATGTTTATGCTATAAGTAAATTATTTGGTGAAAGTTTAGTTAGACATTATGTTAAAAATTATGGATTAAAGGCAGTCGGTATAAGACCTTTTATGGTATACGGACCAGGAGTATATTCTTCAAAATATAAATCTGCCTTGGATATTTTTACATGGAAGCTTTTAAATGGCGAAGAAATTAATGTTGATAAAAATTGTGTTCGTTCTTGGTGTCATATAGATGATTTTATAGAAGGAATATTATTAATAATTAAAAAGCATAATTTTGATAGTCATGAATATCATGCATATAATATAGGAAATAACAAAGAATATAAAACTATAGAAGAAAGTGCAGAATTTATCAGAAAAGAATTATCTGCAGATCCTAGTTTAATAAAAAAGCAAACATTTAATGGCAAGTTTAAATCTCAAAGCAAATATTTTAATGCAGATAAATTGCAAAATCTGGGATTTATTCCAAAAGTAAGTATTGAAGAAGGTATAAAACAAATGATTGATTGGTATAAACAAATTAAAGAAGAGAATATAAAATGATAGCAGTTTTAGGAGCTAGTGGATTTATAGGACAAAATATTCAAAGTATCTTAAGTAAAAACTATGAAGAAGAATATAAAGATATATTAATGATATACTTTAATAAATCAAATAATATATTACAGGGATTTAATAAAATAAGTTTTGATAATTTTGTAAAAAATGAAAAACTTATGGATAAAATTGATACTTTAATAGTTACTTGTGGAAATAGCAACACGAATATTAATACAAATAATTTCTATGAATTTATAAAAAAAGACACCAATTATATATTTGAAATGAAAGATAAAATAAAATGTAATATTGTATTTCTCTCTAGTGCAGCTGTATATGACGGAAACTTTGGCTGTGTTAAAGAAAACCAAAATATATATCCTAATAGTCTATATGGGATATGTAAATATAACGCTGAAATGGCTATAAAATATATAATGAAAGATGTAAAGAATAAAAAATTGATTATATATAGACTTACCTATGGTTATGGAAGGTTTGAAAGAGATAACAGATTAATGTCCTTAATTGACAGGTGTATTAAAGAAAATAAAGTTTTAAAAGTTAATGGCTATAATAATTATTTTAATCCACTATCTGCTGAATTTATATCTAAAGTTATGATTGAGTCGGCTAAAAATATCAGTGTTTTTCCAGGGGAAGAAATTATAAATTTAACACCTTCAAAAAAAATCAAATTAAAGGAAATGTTATACATTATTACATCCAACACCAATCTAAAATATGAATTAACCGTAGAAGAGCCTATTATTAAATACTTTCCTTGTAATTATAAACTAGAATACTATTTAAAAAAATTAAAATTACCAGAAGAGGATTTTGAAAAAAATATAATAGATTATTTTTCTTAGTTATAAAAATGGGGTTTAGGCTTTAAATTTTTATTTAATAGCTTGAGCTCTATTTTTTTAAAACAATTTTATTTTTTATTGTAGCATTTACTATGAAAACTGCATAGTATGTATTGAAGCTTTTGAAGGCTTCATTTTTTATAGAGGAAGTGATTTTTATATGGCTAACAGTATAGTTTTCTCGAATTCAGCTGAGGAACTAAAAACCTCTGTTTTTGGGTATGACGGCAGTAATTATTTACCTCTTAAAGTAAATCAATATGGTGAATTAGATATTAATGTAGGAACAATAAGTAAAATAGATTCTATCACTAGCGGTACTGTAAATGTAACTCAGGTTAATTCATTGACAAATGGTACTATTACTAAAGTAAGTTCCATCACTAATGGTACTGTTGATGTTACTCAGTTGAATTCATTAACAAATGGTACTATTACTAAGGTAAGCTCTATCACTAATGGTACTGTTGATGTTACTCAACTAAGTTCATTAACAAATGGTACTATTGCTAAAGTAAGTTCCATCACTAATGGTACTGTTGACGTAACTCAATTAAGTTCACTGACAAGTGGTACTGTAAATGTAACTCAAGTTAATTCATTGACAAATGGTACTATTACTAAAGTAAGTTCCATCACTAATGGTACTGTTGATGTTACTCAATTAAGTTCATTGACAAATGGTACTATTACTAAAGTAAGCTCTATCACTAATGGTACTGTTGACGTAACTCAATTAAGTTCATTGACAAGTGGTACTATCGCTAAAGTAAGCTCTATCACTAATGGTACTGTTGATGTTACTCAATTAAGTTCATTGACAAATGGTACTATTACTAAAGTAAGCTCTATCACTAATGGTAC